>NZ_MKKH01000056.1 GCF_001942335.1 Cellulosimicrobium sp. CUA-896
CCCGCCCGTCCCCGACCCCGCCCGTCCCGACCCCGCCCGTCCCCGTCCCGGCCGCCGGTCCCGGACCGCGCGGCTCCGGGGGCCTGTGACAGGGTGGACGGCCCCGCCCCCGACCGGAGACCCCGCGCCGATGACCGCGACCACGACCACGCCGACCGAGCCCGCGCCGACCGTCACGACGGAGCCGTCCGCGTCCCAGCGCCCGCACCGGGCCGCCCGGCTCGAGAACCGGTGGCGCGCCGTCGTCTCGCGGTTCCAGAAGGCACGGGGGTGGCGGCCGCGCGTCGAGCCGTTCACGGGGTACGGCAGCCAGAGCCGCGTCCGCGTGCTCGGCCGCGTCCTGCTCGCGAACCCGGCGTACGACCCGGCGACCACGGCCGACCGGCGGGGGTGGCGCTACTTCTTCACCGCGCCCGCGCCGCGCGAGGAGGTCCGCGTGCACGTGGGCGACGTGACGCTCGACGTCGTCTCCGACCGCGGCGGCTACGTGGACGTGGGCGTGGACGTCGCGCTGCCACCCGGCTGGCACGACGTGACGTTCCGCCCCGCCTCGGGCGACGTCGCCGTCGGGCGCGTGCTCGTCGTGGGCGACGGGCGCCGCCTCGGCGTGGTCTCCGACATCGACGACACCGCGATGGTGACGGCCGTGCCGCGTCCGCTGCTCGCCGCGTGGAACACGTTCGTGCGCCACTCGAGCGCGCGCGTGCCCGTGCCGGGGATGGCCGTGCTGTACCAGGCATCGCGGCCGCGACGCCCGGCACGCCCTTCGTCTACGTGTCGACGGGCGCGTGGAACACCGCGGCGAACCTGCGCCGGTTCCTCCAGCGCCACGGCTACCCGCCGGGCCCGCTCCTGCTCACCGACTGGGGGCCGACCAACACCGGATGGTTCCGCAGCGGCCAGGAGCACAAGAACACGTCGATCGACCGGCTCGTCCGCGAGCTGCCCGACGTCGACTGGCTGCTCGTCGGCGACGACGGCCAGCACGACCCCGAGATCTACTCGCGTGCCGCGCGCCGCCACCCCGACCACGTGGCGGCGGTCGCGATCCGCCAGCTCACCCCGGCGCAGCAGGTGCTGTCGCACGGGTCGCCGGTGCCCGCCCCGGCCGAGGACGCGGACCGTGTGCACCGCGAGGCGCCCGTCCCCACCGCGCAGGGGCCCGACGGCGCCGCGCTCGCCCGGTCCCTCGCCGACGCGCTCGCCGCCTACCGCACCTGAGCCCCGCGCCGTCCACCGATGCGTCGGCGGTGCAGGGGTGGGACGCTGGGCGCATGAGCACCGGACCCGTCCGACGCAGCTCCGAGGCCCTCGGGGACGACGCCGTCGCGGCCGCCACCGGGCAGCCGCGGGCGACGTGGTTCGCGCTGCTCGACGCCCAGGACGCGACGACGTGGACCCACAAGGACATCGCCGCGTGGCTCGTGCGCGAGCAGGGGTCGACGGCTGGTGGGCGCAGTCCCTGACGGTCGCGTACGAGCAGGAGCGCGGGATGCGTGCCCCCGGCCAGCGCTCGGACGGGACGTACGAGGTGAGCCCCAGCCGGTCCGTCGCCGGGACGCTGCCCGAGGTGTACGCGCTCGTCGCCGACGACGACTCCCGGGCGCGGTGGCTCGGCCCGGCGCTCGCCGACGTCGGCGCCGGGGAGACGCTCGAGGTCCTCGGCGCCACCCCGCCGTCGTCCGTCCGGCTCGCCTGGCCCGCCGGCGCCGTCGGGGCGCCCGCGAGCCGGCCGGGGCGCGTCACGGTGACCCTGTACCAGCCGCGGACGCCCGACGGCACGCCCGCCGGCAAGGTCCGCGTGAGCGCGCAGCACGGCGGGCTGGCGTCGGCCGACGACGTCGAGGCGCTCAAGGCCTTCTGGTCCGCCCGCCTCGACGCGCTCGCCGAGCTCGCCGGACAGGTCACCCCGCCGCGGTAGGACCCGCAGCCCGAGGTGCCGTCCCGTCGTCGAGATGATTGCCTGAGGCGATGACGACGACGAGCGGCGCTCCTCCGACCCCCGGACCCGACGGCGACGGGCCCACGCCCACCGACGGGTCGCGCCGCACGTGGCCGTGGATCGTGCTGACGGTCGTGGCGCTGCTGGTCGTCGCGCTCGTGGTCTGGCTCGTCACGCGCCCGGCCGACGACGCGCCGGACGCCTCGCCGTCGCCGAGCCCGACGGAGACCGGCGAGACCTCCCCGTCGCCGACCGAGGACCCGGACGACGAGGAACCGGACGACACCACGAGCGAGCCGACGACGTCCCCCGCCGCCGAGGGCTGCCCGGCCACCGGTGACGGCCCCCCGGACGGCGCGGACACGCACGAGGTCGTCGACGTCGACGGTGACGGCCGCCCCGACACGGCCTGGCTCACGGGCGGCGCCGACCGCACGTTCGGCATCACGACCGCCTCGGGCGCGACGTTCTCGACCCCCGTGGAGTCGGCGAGCCCGCAGCCCGCGAGCGCGGTCGTGAACCTCGTCGCGGCCGGCAGCGGGACGGCGCCGATCGCGCTCGTCGACACGGGCCGCGAGGTCCTGCTGCTCTCGGCCGCCGGCTGCGCGCTCGCCCCGACGGCGAACGCGCAGGGCGAGCCCTACACGTTCGACAAGGGCTTCACGGGCTTCGGCACCGGGGTGGGCTGCACGAAGACCGAGGACGCGCTGCGCCTCGCGGGGCTGGACGCGGTGACCGAGGACGGGACGTCCTTCACCGTCTCCCGGACGTTCGTCGAGCTCGACGCGGACGCACGGACCGCGACGAACGGGCAGGAGGAGACGGTCGCCACCGCCGCGGGGCCGGACGACCCGGTCGTCACGACGGCGCAGGAGGCGACGTGCGGCGACCTCGTGGCGGGGCAGGACGGGCCGGTCGAGCCGCGGTCCTGACCGCGGGCGCGCGTCGGTCGCGGCGGCGCCCGTCGCCGTGGCGTCAGTCGCGTCGGCGCGCCCTGCGCAGGGCGGCGAACGCGCCCGTCGACCACAGCGCCCACGCGACGAGCACCGGCTGGAAGAACAGGCGCCCGAACCGCTTCTCGTCCGTGTCGAGGCCGAACCCGTCCTTCGCCTCGGCCCACTGCGCGAGGTTGCCCGGGAAGATCGCGACGAAGAACGCGGCGGCGATCAGCCCCACCGCGACCTTCCACCGCGACAGCACGACGAGCGACCCGCCGAGCACGATCTCGACGACCCCGGACGCGAGGACGGTGACGTCCTCGTCGACGGGGAACCAGCTCGGCACCTGCGCCTGGAACTCGTCGCGCGCGACCGTGAGGTGGGTCGTCCCCGCGCCGACGAGCGCGAGGCCGAGCGCGACGCGCGCGATCGTCGCCGGGACGGACGTGCGGGTGGGGCGGGTCAGCACGGAGAGGTCCATCGGGCGATCGTCGCACCCGCTCGGGCCGCCCGCAGCGGCGACCGCCGGGGCGGGCGCGCTCCGCCGCGGCGGGCCGGCTCCCGCGATGCGCCCTCGCCCCCGGGCTGCTCCACTGGGACCGTGCAGGGCTTCTTGTGGGGACTCGTCGCGAGCTCGTCGCTGCTGATCGGCGCCGGGCTCGTGCTGTGGCGGCCGCCGGGCAAGCGCCTGATCGGGCTGATCATGGCCTTCGGCGCGGGCGTGCTCATCAGCGCGGTCGCGTACGACCTCGTCGAGGACGCGTCGACGCGCGCGAGCGGCTGGGTGCTGCTCGCCGGGACCGCCGCGGGGGCGCTGACGTTCTTCGGCGGCGACCTGCTCATCGACCGGTTCGGCGGGGAGGGGCGCAAGCGCTCGACGGGCGTCCAGGCGCAGGGCCAGGGCGGCGCGATCGCGCTCGGCACGGTGCTCGACGGGATCCCCGAGTCCGTGGTGCTCGGCTCGACGCTGGTCGGCGGAGGGGGCGTGAGCATCGCGGTGCTCGCGGCGATCTTCCTGTCGAACCTGCCGGAGGCGATGTCCGCGACGTCGGGCCTCGTCCAGGCGGGGACGTCGCGGGGTCGCCTGTGGCTGCTGTGGGGCGGCACGACGGCGGTCTCGGCCGTCGCGGCCGGCGTCGGCTACGTCGCACTGGGCTCGGCGTCGGGCGCGACCGTCGCCGTCGTGCAGGCGTTCGCCGCCGGCGCGCTGCTGACGATGCTCGTCGACACGATGATCCCGGAGGCGACGGAGTTCGGCGGGCCGGTCACCGGTCTCGTCACCGTGCTCGGGTTCGCGACCGCGTTCGGGCTGAGCGCGATCAGCGGCTGAGCCGGGGCGCGAGGGCGGGCCCTCGCCGTCGAGCACGCCGCTGGTCGCCGTCGAGCACGCCGCTGGTCGCCGTCGAGCACGCCGCTGGTCGCCGTCGAGCACGACCTTGACGTCGTCATCCCGCCGATAACGACACCAGGGTCGTGCTCGGCGCGGGGCGGTCAGGCGGCGAGCTCCTGGCCGCTCAGGCGGTGGATCGACGCCATGACCTCGTCGGTGAGCTCGCGACGCGCCTGGGCGGGCCTCGCACCGGACGTGAGCTGGCGCGACGGGTCGATCGGCCGGCCGAAGTGCACCTGCACCCGGTGGATGCGCGGCAGGCGCGCCCCGACGGGCTGGACCTTGTCCGTGCCGCGCACCGCGACCGGGACGACGGGCGCGTGCCCGGCGAGGGCCAGCCACGCGACGCCCGTGCGGCCCGGGTGGAGCTTGCCGTCGCGCGAGCGCGTCCCCTCCGGGTAGATGCCGAACGCGCCGCCGTGGGTCAGCACGGAGAGCGCGTCCTCGAGCGAGCGCTGCCCGGCACGGGGATCGTCGCGCTGCACGGGGATGTGCCCCATCTTCGTGAAGAACCACCGCGACAGCCGGCCCTTGAGCCCGCGCCCGGTGAAGTACTCGGCCTTGGCCAGGAACGTGACGTGGCGCGGCGCGACGATCGGGATGAGGAGCGAGTCGATGAACGACAGGTGGTTGCTCGCGAGGATGACCGGGCCGCTGCGCGGGACGTTGGTGCGGCCCGTGACCTGCGGACGCAGCAGCGCGTACGCCAGCAGCGACAGGACGAGCTTCAGCACCCGGTAGGTCATCCGCTCATTGTGCCCGACGCGCGGAGCGGCGCCGCGCGGTGCGCCGGGCCGTGCGGCATGCTGGTCCGGCACCGCCGCGTCCCGCCGCCGGCCGATCGGAGGCCCGTGTGAACCCGTACGCCGACCTCGTCCCGGTGTTCGTGGTGGCCCTCGCCGCTCCCCTGCTCACCGGGCTGATGCCGGTGCGGACCCGCGTGCCGCAGGTGGTCCTGCTCCTGCTCGGCGGGGTGGCCATCGGCCCGCAGGTCCTCGACGCGTCCGGCCCCGACGCGGTCACGCTGCTCGCCGACCTCGGCATGGGCTTCCTGTTCCTCCTCGCCGGCTACGAGCTCGAGCCCGATCTCCTGCGCCGCCCCGTCGGGCGCCGGGCCGGCGGGGCGTGGGCGACGTCGTTCCTGCTCGGCGGCGCGGCGCTCATGCTCCTGCCGGGCCACCAGCCGCCCGAGCTGCTCACCGCGGGCGCGATCGCGCTCACGACGACGGCGCTCGGCATCGTCCTGCCGATCCTGCGGGAGGACGGCCGGCAGGGCGGGCGGCTCGGGCGGTCGGTGCTCGTGCTCGGGGCGTTCGGCGAGCTCGGGCCGATCGTCGCGATGGCGGTGCTCCTCGGGACGCGGAACTCCGGCACCGCGACGCTGCTGCTCGTCGCCTTCGCCGCGCTCGCGCTCGCGCTCGCCACGGTCCCCGAGCCGATCCGTCGCGGCTTCGGCGGGCGGCTCATGTCGCTGTCCGAGCACGGCACCGGTCAGAGCACCCTGCGGCTGACCGTCCTCCTGCTCGTCACCCTGCTCGCGGTCGCGCAGTCCATGGGGTTCGACGCCGTCCTCGGCGCGTTCGTCGGCGGCATGGTGCTGCGCCGCTGGGCGCCGGGCGACGTCGAGGCGCTGGAGCGCAAGCTCGACGCGGTCGCGTGGGGCGTGTTCATCCCCGTGTTCTTCGTCAGCTCCGGCATGGGCCTCGACGTGGACGCGATCGTCGCGGAACCGCTGCTGCCGCTGATCTTCCTCGTCGCGATGCTCGTCGTCCGGGGCGGCCCGGTGCTGGTGTGGTTCCGCCGCGAGCTCCCCCGGACCGAGCGCGTGCAGGCCGCGCTGTACTCGACGACGACCCTCCCGCTCCTCGTCGCGCTCACGCAGATCGCCGTCGACGACGGGTCCATGCCGTCCGACGTGGGCGCCGCCATCGTGGGCGCGGGCGTCCTGTCGGTGGTCACGTTCCCCCTGGTGGCGAGCCGCCTCGGCGGGCGCGGCCGGCCGAGCGAGCCCGCGCGCGACGACGGGGCGGCCGACGAGCCCCCGGAGGACGTGGTGCCGACCGTGTGACGCGCGGCGCGGTCAGGGCGCACGGTCAGGACGCGTCACCGGGCCGCGTCTCCGCCGGGGCGAACACCACGACGACCGTCAGGTCCTCCACGACGTCCACGAAGCGGTGCTCCTCGCCGGCCGGGACGAACAGCACCGACCCCGCGACGGCGTCGACGGTCCGCGTCGGCGTCCACAGCCGGCCGCGCCCGGCGAGCACGACGTACACCTCGTCCTCCCGGTGCGGGCCCTGCGGGTCGTGGGCGCCCGCCGGGATCACGTACGTGCCGACGCTCATCGCGGGCACGCGCAGCGTCTCGACGTAGCGCGCGGCATCCGGCGGCACGGCGGCGCTGCGGTCGGTCGTCAGGTCCTGCACGTCTCCTCCTCGGGGGGCGGCGTCTGTAGCGTGGGCGCGTGCACACGGTAGCGGCGGGCGTCCGGCTGCGGTTCGGTGCCGGCGCCCCCGGGATCGAGCGCCTGCAGGCGTCGCTGCGCGGCGAGGCGTTCTCGCCGCACCGCCACGACACGTACGCGGTCGGCGTGACGCTGGCCGGCGTGCAGACGTTCCGCTACCGCGGGCAGCAGCGGCACTGCCTCGCCGGCCAGTGGCACGTGCTGCACCCCGACGAGGCGCACGACGGCGCCCCCGGCACCGACGGCGGGTTCGGCTACCGCATCCTCTACGTCGACCCGGCGCTCGTGCAGGCCGCGCTGGGCGGCCGGGCGCTGCCGTTCGTCGCCGACCCCGTCGTGCGCGGGCCGCTGCCGGGCCTCGGCGCGCACCTCGCCCGCCTCGACGAGCCGCTCGACGACCTCGCCGCGGCCGAGCTCGCCGCGACGGTCGCCGACACGCTCGAGCGGCGGGCCGACCGGGCACCGCGGGGCCGTCGGCCTGCGCCGCGGGTCGACCTCGGTGCCGTGACGCGCGTGCGCGACCTGCTCGCCGACGACCCCACCGCGGCGCACACCGCCGCCGACCTCGAACGCGTCGCCGGCACGGACCGGTGGGCGCTCGCCCGGCAGTTCCGCGCGGCGTTCGGGACGAGCCCGAGCCGGTTCCGCGCCCAGCGCCGGCTCGACCGTGCGCGCACGCTCCTGCGCGCGGGCACGGGCCTCGCCGACGCGGCGGCGCTCGCGGGGTTCGCCGACCAGAGTCACCTCACCCGGGCCTTCCGCTCGGCGTACGGCCTGCCGCCCGGCGCCTGGCGCGATGCGTTGCGGAACGCCTCGAGCGTCGCGACCATGTCCGCGCCACCGAGGCCCGCGGCCGACGTCGCGCGGTAGACCTCCTCGACCGCCGCGAGCAGCGGGGTCGCGGCCCCGGCGTCGTGGGCGGTCGCGAGCGCCAGGCGCGCGTTGCGCCACGCGTCGTCGACGGCGGCCTGGACGTCGTGGTCCGCGCGCACGAGCTTGTCGGCCTTCGTGCGCGAGACGGCCGAGGCCATCGGTCCGGCGTCGAGGACGCGCTCGAGCACGCGCGCGTCCACGTCGGTGCGCTCCGCGACGTGGAACGCCTCGACGAGGGCGGTCACCATCCCCACGAGGTAGGTGTTCACGGCGATCTTGGTGCGCGACGCGGCCGGCACGGGCCCGCAGCGCACGACGGCGCGGGCGACCGGGTCCATCAACCGCTCGACCGTGGCGAGCGCGGCGTCGTCGTCGCCCGCGAGCATGACGACGAGCTCGCCCGCCTCGGCCGGTCCGCGCGAGCCCGAGACGGGCGCCTCGACGAGCGTCCCGCCGGCGGCGCGCACGTCGTCGGCGAGGTGCGCCGACCAGCCGGGTGCCACGGTCCCGACCTGGACGAGCGTCGTCCCGCGCACGCGCCGGGCGAAGGCCGACGTGCCGCGGCCGAGGACGTCGTCGACGGCGGACTCGTCGGTGAGCGCCAGCACGACGACCGCGGCACGCGCGACGACCTCGTCGACGTCGGCGGCGAGCGTCGCCCCCGCCCGGACGACGGCGTCCGCGCGGCCGGGCGTGCGGTTCCAGACGACGAGCTCCTCGCCCGCCGCGAGCAGGCGCAGCGCCATGTGCGCGCCCATCGTGCCGAGCCCGACGAACCCGGTCGCCGACCGTCCACCCATCGCGTGCCGCTCCTCTCCCGGCGCACGGTGCGCCGAGGACGGTCTACCGCGGCGCCGGACGAGCGGTCTTGAACGGTCGTGCGCGTCAGGCGGGAACGGCGGCGTCGATCAGCGCCTCGGCCGCGGCCCGGGCCTGGCGGGCCACGTCGGCGTCGCGCGTGATCGCCGCCGTGGTCTGCGCGCCCTCGGCGAGGAGCACCACCTGGAGGGCCACGGCGTCGGGCAGGCCGGCCTCCTGGACGAGCTCCTCGACGTACCGCCGGAACGACTCCTTGTGCTCGCGCACGGCCTCGGCGACGCGCGGGGACGTGGCGCCCAGCTCGCCGAAGGAGTTGATGAACGCGCACCCGCGGAAGCCGTCCTCGCGGAACCACGCATCGAGGAAGTCGAAGACGGCGAGCACCTGCTCGCGGGGCGTGTCCGCCTCCGCGGCCCACCGGTCCAGCCCGTCGGCCCACTGCTGCGTGCGCCCGGCGAGGACCGCGACGACGAGGTCCTCCTTGGACGGGTACAGGGCGTAGATCCGCTTGAGCGACACCCCCGCCTCGGCGCGGACGGCGTCCATGCCGACCGACTGCACGCCCCGGGCGTAGAAGAGCCGGTCGGCGGCGGCGGTCACCGCCGTGCGCGCGGTCGCGTCGTCGAGCATCGTGCACCTCCCGTTCACGCCGGACCCCTTGCGCGGAGAACCAGCGTTCTCTAGTGTAGCGAGCACACGGAGAACGACCGTTCTCCGACGGTTTCCGGACAAGGGAGCACGCCATGGGGTACATCACCGTCGGGCAGGAGAACACCACCGACATCGAGCTGTACTACGAGGACCAGGGCGCGGGTCAGCCGGTCGTCCTCATCCACGGGTACCCGCTCGACGGCCACAGCTGGGAGCTCCAGACGCGCGAGCTGCTCGCCGCCGGCTACCGCGTGATCACGTACGACCGCCGCGGCTTCGGCGGGTCGAGCAAGGTCGGGTCGGGCTACGACTACGACACGTTCGCGAAGGACCTCGACACCGTCCTCGAGACGCTCGACCTGCGCGACGTCGTCCTCGTCGGCTTCTCCATGGGCACCGGCGAGCTCGCCCGGTACGTCAAGAACCACGGGCACGACCGCGTCGCGAAGCTCGCGTTCCTCGCGTCGCTCGAGCCGTTCCTCGTCCAGCGCGACGACAACCCCGAGGGCGTGCCGCAGTCCGTGTTCGACGGCATCGTCGAGTCCGCGCGCACCGACCGCTACGCCTGGTTCACGCAGTTCTACTCCGACTTCTACAACCTCGACGAGAACCTCGGGTCGCACATCAGCGAGGAGGTCGTGCGGGCGAGCTGGAGCACCGCGGTCGGGTCGGCGCCCGTGGCCGCGTACGCCGTCGTGCCGTCGTGGATCGAGGACTTCCGCGCCGACGTCGAGGCCGTCCGCGCCGCCGGCAAGCCGACGCTCATCCTGCACGGCACGAAGGACAACATCCTGCCCATCGACGCCACGGGCCGACGGTTCAGCGCGCTCGTCCCCGACGCGGAGTACGTCGAGGTCGAGGGCGCCCCGCACGGCCTGCTGTGGACCCACGCGGACGACGTCAACAAGGCGCTGCTCGGGTTCCTCGGGCGCTGACCCCGGACCGCCGTGCCGAGGGCCGGGCCCACGGCACGGCGGGGGTCACGCCACGGTGACGAGGTAGTCGTCGGCGTCGTCGTCCCACGCCAGGGCGACGGCGCCGCCGGCCTGCGCGGCCTTGCAGAACTGGAGGAAGCCGCGGTAGCCGAGCGCCTTCTCGCTGAAGTCGGGCCGGCGCTTGCGGATCGCGTTCTTCAGCCCGGACAGGGCCGCGGACCCGCCCTCCTCCTGGACCACCGAGCGCAGCAGCGCGAACGACGACGCGGTGTCGCCCTGCTCGGGCAGCGACACCTCCGGGTCGCCCGTCGCCGGGCCCTGCGCGAGCTCCACGACGCCGCGGTCGGCGAGGAAGCGCAGGAACTCGCCGAACGTGCGGAAGCCGTAGTCCGCCTCGCTGAACGTCGGGTCCTTGCGCAGCAGGGTGCGCTTGAGCACCGACGCCGTCACCGCGCCCCCCGTCGAGGACGCGAGGTCGGCGAGCGTCTGGGCGACGCGCACCTCCATCGGCACGTCCTCGCCCGCGCCGCCTCCTCGCCGCGTCCGTCGCCGGCGCCGGTCGCGCGAGTCGCGCGGTCCGGCACCTCTGGCCGCTCACCGGTGGTCGTGCGGTCCTGCTCGCGGTTGGCGTTCGTCGCCGCGTCGTGCTCGTGGCGAGCGGCGTGATCCAGAGCTTCG
>NZ_MKKH01000057.1 GCF_001942335.1 Cellulosimicrobium sp. CUA-896
GCGCTCCACGAGCAGGGCAGCACCGTCGTCGTCGGCGGGCGCCGCACCGAGCTGCTCGAGCAGATCGCCGCCGAGCACCCCGGCATCGACACCGTCCGCATCGACACCACCGACCCCGAGAGCATCGCGTCGGCCGCCAAGGAGGTGCTCGAGCGGCACCCCGACCTCGACACGCTCGTCGCGATGGCCGGCATCATGCGCGTCGAGGACTGGCACCACCCCGAGGGCTTCCTCGCGACCGCCGAGGAGACCTTCACGACGAACGTGCTCGGCCCGATCCGGCTCATCGGCGCGTTCGTCGAGCACCTGCAGACCCGCCCGCACGCCACCATCGTCACCGTGTCGTCCGGGCTCGCGTTCGCCCCGCTCGCGGCGACGCCGAGCTACGACGCGTCCAAGGCCGCGATCCACATGCTCAGCGAGGCGCTGCGCCTGCAGCTCGCCGACACCAGCGTGCGCGTGACCGAGCTCGTGCCGCCGTCGGTCGCGACCGACCTCCTGCCCACCCAGCGCACCAGCCCGATCGCCATGCCGCTCGACGACTTCGTCACCGAGGTCGTCGACCTGCTGCGCACCCAGCCCGACGCGCACGAGGTCCTCGTCGAGCGCGTGAAGTTCCTGCGCCACGGCGAGGCGCGGGGCGACTACGACCAGGTCGTCGCGACGCTCAACGCCTCGGACCCGCACGGGCGCTGAGCCGGGCAGACCGGCGACGCTAGAACAGCGGCCACGGGACGGCGGGCATGTCCCCCGACGGCACGGGGAACCGTGCCGCGCTCAGCAGCCCGTCGCACCGGTCCGCGAGCGCCGCCACCTCGTCGTCCGTCAGGAGGTCGGCGAGGCGGCGGGCGAGATCGCCGTCGTCGTCCGTGCCCAGGCCCGACCGGACGCGCTCGACGCCCGCGAGCTCGTCATCGCTGAGGCTCGTGCCGAGCCAGCCCCACAGCACCGTGCGGAGCTTGGGCTCGACGTGGAAGGTCACGCCGTGGTCGACGCCGAGGCGTCGCCCGTCGGCGAGCGGCAGCACGTGCCCGCCCTTGCGGTCGGCGTTGTTGAGCACGACGTCGAGCACCGCCATCCGGCGCAGCGCCGCCGTGTCCTCGTGGACGAGGGCGACGGGCTGGTCGTCCTCGCCGAGGCCCTCGAGCACCGTCCGCACGCCCTCGGGCGGGACGTCGGGCGTGGGGACGACGTCGACCGGCGACTGGGACGCGTCGACGCCTGCCAGAGCTGCACCATGCCGGGGCCGAGCGGCCCGTCGCGCAGCCAGGTGCGGGGCACGACGCCCCACCCGGTCGTCTCGGAGACGAGGTACGCCGCGACCTCGCGGCCGGCGAGCGTGCCGTCGGGGAAGTCCCACAGCGGCCGCTCCCCCGCCACCGGCTTGTAGACGACGTCGACCTCACCGATGCGGGCGCGGTAGGTCGCGTTCGACGCGACGCGGATGCGTCCGACGACCTCGAGCGGTGCCGCGTCGAGGTCGTCGTGCGGGGTGGTCACTCCTCGTCGGGCAGCACGCACTCGTGCCCGTCGGGGTCGATCGGGCGGCCGCAGCGCGGGCACTGGGGGCGTCCGGACTGCACGACGGCGCGGGTGCGCTGCACGAACGCGCGCGCCGTCCCGACGGGCATCCGGACGAGCAGCGCCTCGTCGGGCTCGGGCTCTTCCTCGTCGGGATCGAGGTCATCGACGTCGACGATCGGGAACGCCTCGACGACGACCTGCGCCGTGCGCGGGTCCCACGTGAGCCGCATGGACCCAGTGCGGAACTCCTCCTCGACGGGGAGGTCGAGGGGGTCGTCGTCGACGAGCTCGGCGGGCACGTCGGCGGGGACGCTCCACTTGTTGTCGGAGTCGTCCATGAGCTCGTCGAGGACGCGGTCGATCGTCTCGGCGAGGACGGCGGACTGCTCCTTCTCCAGCGCGACGGCCGCCGTCCGGGTGCCTTCGCGGGCCTGCAGGTAGAACGTGCGGGATCCGGGCATTCCGACCGTGCCGACCACGACCCGGTCGGGCCAGTCGAACGCGTGCACGAGGGTAGGCATGGCCCCCACTCTACGAGCGCGCCGCCGTGCAGGACGGCTGTGGCCCGTCCTCGCCCTCGGGGTCGCCATGGCCGGCGCCGCCGCCGACGGGCGCGTCGCCCGCCGGTGCGGCCGCGCGCAGCCACGACAGGTCACCGGCCTCGGTGTTCGTCGCGACCACGTCCGGCCGGTGCGGGCCGTACCGCACGATCGAGATGGACGCGGGGCCGACGACGATGCGCTGGAACAGGTCCAGGTGCATGCCGAGCGCGTCCGCGAGCACGGACTTGATCACGTCCCCGTGAGACACGGCCGCCCAGACCGCGTCGGCGCCGTAGCGTCCGGCCACCTCCGCGTCGTGCCGCCGGATCGCCTCCACGCTGCGGGCCTGCATCGCGGCGAGCGACTCACCCCCCGGGAACGCTGCCGCCGACGGCTGGGTCTGCACGACCTTCCACAGCGGCTCACCGGCGAGGTCCTTCAGGGCCCGGCCCTGCCACTGCCCGTAGTCGCACTCGGTGATGCCCTTCTCGATCACCAGCTCCGGTGTCCCGGTCTGGCGTTCGACGAGCGCCCGCGACGTCTGGCGGCAGCGTTCCAGCGGGCTCGTGGCCACACGAGAGATCGGCGCCCCTGCCGCGCGCTCGGCCGCGCGGATCGCCTGGTCGCGCCCGACGGCGTCCAACCGGACGCCGCGCGTTCGGCCGGCGAGGATTCCTCCGGCGTTCGCGGTGGTGCGGCCATGGCGGACGAGGAGGAGCGTGGGCATGCAGCGAGCGTAGGGGTTCCCGTCGACGCGCGACGTACGGCTCGGTGCTGGTCGCCCGGTACCGGCGTTCATCTAGTCGGGGTCAGGCCGGTCGCGGGCGGCGGATCAGCAGGTAGGCCTTGCAGCCCAAGCACAAGCCCGTGACCGCGTTGAGTGCCGCGACGCCGAGAGCGAGCAGCGTGAGGCCGTAGGCGGCGCCGTCGAGGCCGGTGATGAAGAGGGCCAGCGCGATCGCGGTGAGCACGAAGCCGATGAGCTGCGCGAACCTCGGCGGCCGCGCGTCCTCCAGTCTGGCCGGTGGCCCGATCCGCGGCCAGATGAGACGGGCATAGATCTGGGCCCACAGCGACCACTGAAAGCTGACGAACGCGGTGAACGCGAACAGCGCGACCTGAGAGGCCAGCAGGCCGATGCTCAACGGCCGAGCGACCTGGGCGATGAGCAGCGCGACGGCGAGAACGCCCGCAGTCGCCCCGGCGCTGAACCGCAGGAGCCGCGGATCGACCTGGCCGCGGAGCGGGCACGCGGTGATGCTGGAGCCGGGCATGAAAGCCTCCGCGAGGTAGGCGCCGACTGCTCCACTTCAGCCTAGGCCGCCGTCCGACCTCGCGCACGAAGCTCAGACCGCTCGACCGAACCTTGAGCGCAATGCCGCCGACTGACACGAGCCCGCGCAGCGGGCGGTCGACGATCACAGCGGGCGCGCCGCGCCACCGACCACAGCGCTTCCGCGGCACCGTTCGAGCGGGCCGGTCACCACGCGTGCGATCGGCACAACCGCCACACGCACGGCTGCTCGGACGGCATGGTCGCGGCCCACGGCATCGGGTCCGACGCCGCGTGCCCGACCGGCGAGGTTCCCTCCGGCGTTCGCTGCGGACCTTGTCGTCGACGCTGTCGGCATCGCCGTGACGTACAAGCAGGCGTTCGAGGCGCGCGACCTCGCCGGGCGCCTCGTCCTCGTCGGCGTCCCGGACCCGGGCACCACGATCACGCTCCCCCTCGACGAGGTCTTCGGCCGGGGTGGGTCGCTCAAGTCCGCCTGGTACGGCGACGCGCTGCCGTCGCGCGGCTTCCCGATGCTGGTGGACCAGTACTGGCTGGGCAGGCTGGACCTCGACGACTTCGTCACCGAGCGCATCGGGCTGGGCGACGTGGCGGCGTTCGACACAATGAAGGACGGTTCCGTTCTGCGATCGGTGGCGGAACTGTGAGCGCGCGCATCGAACACCTCGAGACGTCCGGCGTGTTCACCCTGGACGGTGGCTCGTGGGAGGTCGACAACTACGTGTGGATCGTCGGCGACGACGACGAGTGCGTCGTCATCGACCCGGTTCACGACGTCGACCCGATCAGCAAGCAGGTCGGTGAGCGCCGCGTCGTCGCCATCGTGCTCACCCATGGTCACGACGACCACGTGGCGGAGGCGCCGCGCGCCGCGTCGTTCCTCGGCGCGCCGACGTACCTCACCGCGGCCGACCTGGCGCTGTGGCGCCGGACGCACGCCGACCACGAGCCACGCACGAGCTCTGGGAGGGCGACACCATCGAGGTCGCCGGGCTGACCATCGAGGCGATCCACACGCCGGGCCACCCCCTGGCTCGACCTGCCTGTGGATCCGCGAGGGGTTCGACACTCCGATGCTGTTCAGCGGCGACGCCCTGTTCCAGGGCGGCCCCGATGCGACCGGACGGTCGTACTCCAACGAGCGCGTCATCAAGGACTCGATCCGCCGGCGCCTGCTCACGCTCCCCGCGGAGACTGTTGTCCACACCGGCCACGGCCCGACGACGACACTGGGTGACGAGGCTGCGGCGCTCTGACTTTTTCTCCCGGGCGGAGGCATACGTCGCCGCCCGGGAGGTCGGGTTCGATCACGTCCAGCGGCGCACCGTCACCCAGGCCGTGCCAGACCCAGACCGCTCAACGACGTCGACGTTGTGCTAACGGATCACGGCCACGCAGTGGGTCCACATCGGCGAAAGACACCACGCCGGTAAACGCTGGCGATGGCGGCGCATGCGCAACCGACCAAGGCCGCTCCGATTCAGGAGACCTTGAGGCCCCGTCCCTGCCACCGCAAGTAGTCACACTCGGTGATGCCGCGTGCGTCGACTGACTCCGGCGGCTCGCCCTGGCACCCGACCCGCGATCACGGGATGCTACGCCAGCACTCGAGCCCTTGCGACGAGACAGATCGGCGCGGCCGCATGCGTACCTCCGCTCGTGCGTCCCAGTCGCGATCAAAGACGTCCAGACGGATACCGCGCGCCCGACAGGCGAGACTTTCTCCTGGGATTGCGGTGGTGCAGTCATGGCGAACGAGCATTCACCTTGGCGTGCAGCAAGATTGAGGCGCACCCTGACGAAGCGGCCCATTTGCATAAGTCCGCACGTCACGCTCGGCAACCTGGAAGATGCTCGGACCGAGGTACGCATCCGGCCTAACCCTTGAGTCAGTTCACGACCCATCCTGTAGTGCAGCAGCCAGAGCGGCATGCCCGCGACGCGGGGCTGTACCGCTGGAACGTAACATCCATTACTGCTCCCATAGCCGAGCGGCCGACCGAGTATGAACGGGAACGCGCTATCCGGTTCCGAGAGTCGCCTCCCCGGGCTCCGCAGCGTGATCCCCTACGGTTCCTGAAGCCTGCTGAGACGGCACCCATCTACCACCGCTATCGATGCGAAGCCGATACGCCTCGAACCACTGCACCAGCCTCCAGCGCTCACGCGCCAGTCGGTGCGGGGCTATGAGTTCTTTCCCCTTGCCCGTAAGGGTTAACGCGAAGAGCCGAACAATCCAACAGTTAAGTTCAGCAATGAGATGCGTTTCGCGATGGTCGGGCAAATCGCCTCGGTCGAAGTGCTTTACGGCGTTATAGTTGTTTGCAATTGCTCTTGCCAACTCCGTCCGACCTCCGGCGTGAACCCCGAACTCGACATCGATCACATCAAGACATCGATATGCATACGTCGCGGCGGTTGGGCGACCAGTTCTTCCATACGTTGGTTGCTCGCCCTCGCGAAACCCCACCAGCGACCCAGCCGCCTCAATCGCCATCGACGTCGACGTGACGATGTCCTCGAGGAATGCATCGGGACGGCCCAGGACCGCAACACTGGGAAGGATGAACCGCCGCCATTTGTCATAGTTGTTCGACCACTCAGTCATCCCATCAGGTCCGATTTGAGTGACGGTAGCGAGAGGATCCTGGCGTTCACTCGTGGCGGGCACTCGCATCGCTCGTTCGCGGACGGTCCTTACACTCACTATTTCGACGAACGGATGATCTATGATCCTACCGCTTAGGACCCGAGTCGGGAACCGATTGTGACGAATGCGGTGTTCGCGAAATGAAATTGGCGCGCCGAACATCAACACTAGGAGATTCGCGACCTTTCTCTGCTCCGCGAGGTGGTCCACGAAGGGTCGCGCGGTCGGGAATCTGCTCTCGAGTACGACGTTATTCGTTATCGCGATCCGACGATCGTATGCGTCCTCTGTGGGCAGCGTTCCCCAATGCGCGACGAGGCGGAGATCAGCCTCGCCCTGTCGCCACGACTCTCCAAACGTGCTTCGCGCAATGGCCGTGAAAGATTGGATCAACCCGCTTTCGTCTGTGTCATAGTCTGAAGTTACGGCCTCCATGGCCGCCCATCGATTCAGCCCGTCCATTCGGCTACGAAGAACATCGAACTCGAGAGGATCCGCGAGTTCGCCTTCGCGTTCGGCCAGCACCGTTTCGCTCGGTCGCAGCGTACCGAGGGCGAGGCCGCTGCCGTGCGTATGCCCCGACCACTGCACATCAAAAAGCGTCAGTGACATGCCATGCGCTACGAGGATCAAGTTTCTCGGCGGCTCAGTCTCCTGGAACCAGCGATTCACGTGTGCGAACTGACCGTTGGGGTCGTGGCGAACAAAGGGCACCTCGAGCCTCGGCCCGAGCGGCTCGACCATCTCAAGTGTTGCGCCGACGAAGTGCGTCTGTGCTACGCCGTCGATGAGCAGGCCGCGACGGTGTCGCCGAAGTTCAGATGGTCTATCGCCATGGGCGCACTCTACTTGGCGGTAGACGACTCTCGCGCCACGCGTCGACTCGAAACGACTCCAGTGGTTGAGCTCCGATCGCCCGCGCGTCGCGGGCCGCGCCCCCGTCGTCGCTCACACGAGAGTGCCACTGAAGTTCAGCGAACCGGCGGGGAGGAGGCGAAACTATCGTTCGGGATGCACGACGACTGGCAGGCGCTCATCGACGCCTAGGTCGCGCCGGATCTCCGACACTAGTTCCCGGACCAACCTGTCCAAGTCGGCTTCGGCTTCGTCTGCGACAGCGCCCTTGAACACTGGTGGCTTGAGATCCATCAGGTACTGGATGACACGCGCCCGAACGGCATCGATTCGGAGCGCGACCTGCGGACTTCCGAACACCTCGACGGCCAACGCCGCGTTGCTAAGTGCATCGATGTGTTGGGTGCTTCCCCACCACTCCGACAGCGCCTGCGCTGAAGCCTTGTCGGCCTTGCCCTTGCCAGGGTTTCCGCTCATCGAATTGTTAAAGCCTTCAACTTGCGAACAGTCTCGGCGGTCGCGAATAGTGCTTCGATCTGCACTGAACGCCGCTCGGAGCGCAGGTCATTCGCGTGGGAGTACCGGTCTCTCGCCGCTTCCGCATCGAGCTGCGACTTTCGGGCGCGACCTGCCTGCCACAAGACGCCCACCAGCGCGATCGTCGCGACGACGAGCGGGGAAAGCAGCGACACTAGAGTTGCCCAGACAGGGCTCGACGCCGTCTCAAGGTTGACCGTGAACTCATCCGGAAACGCGGGAGCAGGTGGGAACATGGCGGGATCGTAGCGAGTCGGCAGCGACACGACGGTCGACTCTCACAGTTCGCTCACGGACTGCGCGAGCTTCGCGGTGATCCGAAACAGCGGAGCGCCGGTCCTCTTGGCCGAGAACCGGCGCCACACCACAGATCCCGCGTCGGGCTGACAGTGTCCAGGCTCACGACATCCAGGACAGGTGTCTCTCGACATCGAGGACACCCTGTCTCCCAACATCGCGGACACGCCATGATCAGCGCACATGTCGAGAGCCCGGCTGGTCATCACCGCCGTCGTCGTCGAAGGACGACCCGTCACCCAGGTCGCGCGCGACTACGGCGTCGCCCGCTCCTGGGTCTACACGCTGCTCGCCCGCTACCGCGCCGAGGGCGAAGCCGCGTTCGAACCGCGCTCGCGCGCCCCGAAGACCTCGCCCCCACGCGACCAGCGCCGAGGTCGTCCAGCAGATCCTGACGTTGCGCAAGAAGCTGACCGACGCCGGCCTGGACGCCGGCGCCGAGACGATCGCCTGGCACCTGGCCCACCACCACCAGACGCGCGTGGCACGAGCCACGATCCACCGCGTCCTGGCACGCGAGGGCGTCATCACCCCCGCACCCGCCAAACGCCCCAAGTCGTCCTACATCCGCTTCGCCGCCGCCCAGCCGAACGAGACCTGGCAATCCGACTTCACCCACTACCGCCTCACGCACCCCGACGGCACCCCCGGCCCCGACGTGGAGATCATCACCTGGCTCGACGACCACTCCCGCTACGCCCTGCACGTGTCCGCACACCCGGCGATCACCGCCGACATCGTCCTCCAGACCTTCCGTCACACCTGCCAGCAGCACGGATACCCCGCCTCGACCCTCACCGACAACGGCATGGTCTACACCGTGCGCCTCGCCGGTCACGGCCGCCAAGGTGGACGCACCAAGCTCGAGAAAGAGCTCGCACGCCTGGGCATCACCCAGAAGAACGGCCGACCGCACCGCCCCACCACCCAAGGCAAGGTCTGTGAAGACTGGTAGTCGGCGCTGCACCGGGCCGGCCTGACTCCGGTCAAGGTGTGACCACGGTGTCCTGCGTTCGATGTGTCGGCCGGCACCGGTGCAGCGCCGCTACGCGCACCGGCCAGACGGAACTGACCTGATAGGAGCTTGGTCCAGAAGCCCCGTCACAGACTTGTCGCCCGTCCCGCCGGTTCGCCTCCTTCCGCAAGATCAGCCCTCACGGATGGAGCAAGATCCAGCATGACAACCGAACCGGGCGCTGTCATCGGCGGCGTCGACACGCACAAGCACACCCACTACGCCGCCGTCATCGACGATTACGGCCGCCTGCTGGGGCATCAGCGGTTCCCTGCCACCGACCCCGGCTACCGGGACCTGCTGGCCTGGATGCGCGCGCACGGCACGATCGAGGCGATCGGCGTGGAGAGCACGGGCTCGTTCGGCGCCACACTGGCCCGCGCGCTGACCGCGGCGGGAGAACGGGTCATCGAGGTCAACCGACCCAACCGGCTCGCCCGACACATGGACGGCAAGTCCGACCGGCTCGACGCCGAGCAGATCGCTCGAGCAGTCTTGGTTCAGACCTCGACCGCGACCCCGAAGGCCAAGTCCGGCACCGTTGAGGTCATCCGCACCCTGCGCGTGACCCGCTCCAGCGCAGTCAAGGCACGCACTCAGGCGTTCAACACGCTGTTCGCCGTGATGATCAGCGCACCCTCGCTGCTGCGCGACGAGCTGGTGAACCTGACCAAGAAGACCTTGGTCAACCGCTGCCTTCGGCTTCGTCCCGAAACCGACGACCTCGGCACCCTGACGACCGAGCCCGAGCGCCTTCTGCTCGCAGGGATCAAGACCTCCCTGCGCGACCTCGCACGCCGCTGGAAGAGCCTGGACGACGAGATCAAGAGTCTGGACCGACAGATCGACGTCCTGGTGCGAGCGGCAGCACCGCAGCTCGTGCAGCTGCACGGCGTCGGCGTCGAGATCGCCGGCCAGTTCCTCGTCACAGCCGGCGACAACCCCGAGCGCATCCGCAACGAGGCCGCTTTCGCCAAGCTCTGCGGAGTAGCCCCACAACCCGCCAGCAGTGGCCGCACGACCGGCCGCCACCGCCTCAGCCGCGGCGGAGACCGCGCCGCCAACACCGCCCTCTACATCGTCACGGGACTGCTGCAGGATTGGTTGACACTTCATCTGTGGGACGAGGTCCTGCTGGAAGGATGTCGCTGTGCCCAAGAAGTTCCCGCCTGAGTTCAAGCGTGACGTCGTGCGGGTCGCCCGTCGCGGGG
>NZ_MKKH01000058.1 GCF_001942335.1 Cellulosimicrobium sp. CUA-896
GGCGACCGGCGGCCCCGGACACGAACGCGCCCCGACCGCCGGAGGCGACCGGCGGCCCCGGACACGAACGCGCCCCGACCGCCGGAGGCGACCGGCGGCCCCGGACACGAACGCGCCCCGGCCGCCGAGAAGGCGACCGGGGCGACGTGAGAGCCGTCAGGCGAGGTCGTTCTCCGCGAGCCAGTCGGCCGCGATGTCCTCGGGGGAGCGCTGCTCCTCGGTGGACTGCACGTTGAGGTCGACGAGGCCCTCGGGGGTGAGGGCCGCGCTCACGGGGTCGAGCACGTCCGCGACCTCCTCGGCGACGTCCGCGTCGACGAGCGGCACGACGTTGGACGCGAGGAAGAGGCTCTCGGGGTCCTCGAGCGTGACGAGGTCCTCCGTCTGGATGCGGGGATCGGCGCTGAAGACGTTGGCGATGTTGACGGTGCCCGCGACGAGGTCCTGGACGGTGGTGTCGCCCGTCGCGACGAAGGAGACGTCGACGCCGTAGACGTCCTGCAGGCCCTGGGGGCCGTAGGGCCGCTGCTCGAGCTCGGCCGGCCCGCCGAGGACGAGGTCGACGTCGAGGTCGGCGAGGTCGGCGAGGCTCTCGACGCCGTTCTCCGACGCGAAGGCCTGCGTGACGTTGTAGGAGTCCTGGTCGGTCGCGGACGCCTGGTCGAGGACCGCGAGGCTCTCCGGCAGGGCGTCCTGGAGTGCGGTGTACACGTCCTCCGAGGAGGTCGCGGTGGTCTCCGGGTCGAGAACTGCAGGAGGTTGCCGGTGTACTCGGGGAACACCTGGATCTCGCCGTCCTCCAGCGCCGGCATGTACGCGTCGCGCTGGCCGATGCTGAAGTTCCGCTCGACGTCGAAGCCCTCGGCCTCGAGCGCCTGCGCGTAGATCTCGGCGATGATCTCGTTCGAGTAGTAGGCCTGGGACCCGACGACGATCGTGTCGGAGGACCTTCCGCCGGTGTCGGAGGTCTCGGAGTCGTCGAGCGGGTCGGAGCCGCCGCCGCAGGCGCCGAGCGCGAGGACGGCGGTGGCCGTCCCGGCGAGGAGAGCGGCGGTGCGTCGAGTCGTGCGCATGGGTGTATCCCTTTCTGGTGGACCCACAAGGGGCTCGGTCGGGTCGGTCGGTTCGGTCTGGTCGGGTGCCGGGGACGCGCCGGTGGGCCGGGGCGCGGCGGGTGGGGCGGGGAGCGCCGCGGGCTACGTCGGGGCCGGTGCGGTCGCGCCCCGGCGTCGACGGCTCGGCGCGTCGTCGCGCGCGCGGCCGGCCGCCACGCCGCGCGGGGTGACGACGCGCTCGAGGATCGCGAACACCGCGTCGAGCACGACGGCGAGGACGACGATGACGAGCGCAGCGCCGAGGATCTGCGAGAAGTCTCGGATCTGGATGCCCTGGACGATGTAGAAGCCGAGTCCCCAGTTGCCGACATAGCCCGCGAGGGTGACGGTCGCGACGACCTGGAGGGTCGCCGAGCGCAGGCCGCCGATGAGGAGGGGGAGCCCGAGCGGCGCCTCGACCTTGCGCAGGACCTGCCAGGGCGTCATGCCGACGCTCCGGGCGCCGTCGACCACGCGCGGGGAGACCGCCTCGACGCCCGCGTACGCCCCGGCGAGGATCGGCGGGATGGCGAGGAGGACGAACGCCGTCGTGGACGCCGCCACCTTGTGCGTCACACCGAAGACGAGGACGAGGAGGAGCACGAGCCCGAACGACGGCACGGCCCGCGCGGCGCCGGACAGGGCGACGGCGATCTCGCGGCCACGGCCGGTGTGGCCGATGAGCCAGCCCGCCGGGATGGCGACGAGCGCGGCGATCAGCACCGAGGCGAACGTGAACGCGAGGTGCGTCCAGATGGCCTCCGGGAGGGGGAGCGCGCCCTCGAGGCGGGCGGGGGAGAAGATCCAGGCGATCGCGTCGGAGAACAGGTTCATGCGCGCGCCTTCCGTGTCCAGGGCAGCAGGAGCCGGCCGACGAGCACGAGCAGGCCGTCCACGACGAGGGCGATGACGACGACGGCGACGACCCCGGCGAGGATCTCCTCGACGATCTGCCGCTGGTAGCCGTTGGTGAACAGGTAGCCGAGGTTGTCGATGCCGATGAGGATGCCGACGGTGGCGAGCGAGATCGTGGAGACGGCGGTGACGCGCAGCCCGGCCAGCACGACCGGGCCGGCGAGCGGCAGGTCCACCTGCCAGAACCGGCGCCAGGGGCCGTAGCCCACCGCGAGGGCGGCCTGCCGGACGGCCGGGTCGACGGAGCCGAGGGCGTCGGCCACGAACCGCGTCATGATCGCCACGGCGTAGATGGTCAGGGCGACGACGAGGTTGACCTCGGACAGGAAGCTGATCCCGAGGAGCGGCGGCAGCAGCGCGAAGAGGGCGAGCGAGGGGATCGTGTACAGGAGCCCGACGAGCGTGAGGACGAGGCCGCGCGTGAGCCGGTAGCGGTAGGCGAACCAGCCCGCGGGGACGGACACCACCAGGCCGAGCAGGATCGGGAGGGCGCTCTGGCGCAGGTGCTCGACCGTGAGTCGGCCGATGAGGTCGAGGTTGTCGAGGACCCAGGTCATGCGCCGTCCTCGACGAGCACGCCCTGCGTGCGTCCCGCCGTGTCGACGAGGACCGTGCCGCGGCCGGTCGTCTTCGGGCGCAGCGCGCGCGCCCCGCGCTCGAGGCCGATGAAGCTCGCGACGAAGTCGTTCGCGGGGTTCTCGATGATTTCGCTCGGCGAGCCGATCTGCGCGACCTGCGCCGCCGTCTCGAGGATGACGACCTGGTCGCCCAGCAGGAAGGCTTCCTCGACGTCGTGCGTGACGAACACGACCGTCTTGTGCAGCTCCTGCTGCAGGCGCAGCGTCTCGGTCTGGAGCTCGGCGCGCACGATCGGGTCCACGGCGCCGAACGGCTCGTCCATGAGCAGGATGTTCGGGTCGGCGGCGAGCGCTCGCGCCACGCCGACGCGCTGCTGCTGACCGCCGGAGAGCTGGCTCGGGTACCGCTCGGCGAGCCCGCGGTCCAGCCCCACGGTGTCGAGCAGCTCCAGGGCGCGCGCGCGTGCCTCGGCCTTCGGGTTGCGCTCGAGCCGGAGGACGTCGCGACGTTGTCCACCACGCGGTGGTGCGGCAGCAGCCCGCCGTTCTGCAGCACGTAGCCGATGCTGCGGCGCAGCCGCACCGGGTCCTTGTCGAGCACCGACTCACCGTCGATCGCGATCGTGCCGGAGGTCGGCTCGACCATCCGGTTGATCATGCGCAGCAGCGTCGTCTTGCCGCTCCCGGAGGAGCCGACCAGCACCGTCGTGCGGTGCGGGGGGATGACGAGGTCGAAGTCCGCGACCGCGGTCGTGCCGTCGGGGTACGTCTTGGTGACCGATCGGAACTCGATCATGGGGCGGTGCCTCCCGACACTTGGTGGTCCGGCGACCAAGCCGACCACAGTCGCGGGCGGAGCGCGAGCCGATCCGCCGGTGCGCCCCGCATCGTGATGCGACCGCGTCCTCCCTCGGCGGTACGCCGCCTTCGTCCCGGTACGCTCTCGGTGAACGCGGTGCCGCTCGCGGCTATTCCGCCGTCGCGCCGCGGACCGGCTGGCGCAGGATCGTGCGCAGCCTCTCGGGAGCGACCCGGCGCGGGTCGCTGAGGTAGATCTCGTGGTGCCTGCCGACCATCCGCAGCCCGTGGGCGGGGACGAACTCGTCGTGCATGCGCGCCAGGACGGGCGCCTCGTCGTCGAAGGAGCCGACGTGCAGCGTCTGCACGCACCGGCCCTCGGACAGCGACTCGAACCTGACGTCGGCGAGACGCGCGGGAGGGTCGGTCGCGCCGACCCTCCCGACGGCGGCGGCGACCATCTCCGGCCCGACCCAGTCGGGGACCATGATCATCATCGTCCAGTCCCAGCGGGACTTGTCCCGCGCGGAGGTGAACGTCTCCATGTCGTCGGCCCACCACAGGCCCTCCAGCGGCATGACCACGTGGTCGCGCCCGAGCTCGCGCTTGCTGGCGAACTTCAGCGTGTACGCCACCGGGTAGAGCGCGGCGAGGGCCTGCGCGTAGGCCGGTGCGGTGTTGGGGTCGCCGTGGCCGTCGACCATGAGGTACTGCGTGTCCGGCACGTCCACGAGCCGGAACGCGCCGCGTCGCGCCTGGTAGGCGTCGAGGGTCCTCTTGAGGTCGACCTTCTCGGTCACAGCCGGAATCTAGCGCCGCGCAGCGTGCCGGGGAAGACGGAGGTCCCGGAGAAGCGACGAGGCCCGGGCTGCCGACCGCGGTGATCTCGGTCGGCCGCTCGGGCCTCGTGCTGCTGGGGTGAGTAACGGGACTTGAACCCGCGACCCCCTGGACCACAACCAGGTGCTCTACCAGCTGAGCTATACCCACCAGGACCGGACGGTCACCGCTGCCCCTCTCGGGGCGGTGCACCGGCCGTCGAAAAGTGTACCTGCTCCGCCGGGTGCTTCAGGACGCGTGCGGGCTCGGGGCGTCGGTCGGGTCCGTGACGGCGGCGACGACGGCGCCGGCGTCAGCCGTCCCGTCCTCGCGCGCGGCCACGACGGACGTGGCCTTGACCTGCGCCGCGATCCGGCGCGCGGACGCCGAGTCCGGGCCGGGGGCCGGGACGAAGACCGCCTCGCGGTAGTACCGCAGCTCGTCGATGCTCTCGAGGATGTCGGCGAGCGCGCGGTGGCCGCCGTGCTTCTCCGGCGAGGCGAAGTAGGCGCGCGGGAACCAGCGCCGCGACAGCTCCTTGACCGACGAGACGTCGACGATGCGGTAGTGCAGGTGCCCGACGAGCTCCGGCATGTCGCGGTCGAGGAACGCCTTGTCCGTCGCGACCGAGTTGCCCGCGAGGGGCGCCTTCCCGGGCTCGGGCACCCAGGAGCGCACGTACTCGAGCACCCGCTGCTCGGCCTCGGCGAGCGTGACGCCCGCGTCGAGCTCGTCCAGCAGGCCCGACGTCGTGTGCATCTGGCGCACGAAGTCGCCCATCTGCTCCACCGCCCCGGCGGGCGGCCGGACGACGACGTCGACCCCGTCCCCGAGCACGTTGAGGTCGGAGTCGGTGACCACGGCGGCGACCTCGACCAGCGCGTCGGCGCCCAGGTCGAGCCCGGTCATCTCGCAGTCGATCCAGACGATGCGTTCGTTGGCGTTCACGGGACTCACGCGGACAGCCTAGTCCGGGCGGTGGGCGCGCTCGTCGCCGCCTTCGCGCCGCGTCGCGCCACGTCGCGCCCTGGTGACGGCGAAGGCCCCGCTGGTGCGGACCGTGAGGGGTCCGGACGAGCGGGGCCTTCGGGGTGCGGCACGCCGTGGGGAGGAGGTCCTCGCCGGCGGGCGCCGGGTGCGCGTCATGCGGCGCGGCGCGGCAGGCGGGCCTGCCGTGTCCGCGCCGGGACACGGGCGGAGGTGCGCAGCAGCTGGGCTCGGCGCAGGGTCTGCTCCTGCAGCTGCTCGCGGCGGCTCAGGACCGCCACGTCGTACGTGATGAGGGGATGCATGGTGCAACTCTCGTGACGTCGGACAGGCGGGTCTGGCCGGACCCTCCGCCGTCCGGTACGGACCGGACGGACGCCACCGCGGTGTGTGCCCACACAACCACGCCGTACGGCCCGCGCGCACGGGATTTTCGCCGGGGCGGCACGGGCCCGTGGACCTCTTGGCGCTCTCGGGGTTCGAGTGCTAGAACGATGCTGTAGCCGCCGCGGGGCGCCTGCCTCGCGGGACACCCAGGTCCTGGAAGGTCCAGGACCGTGGACGAGGAGGTGAGTGGTGTGGCTGCGACGACCGACCCCTTCGCGAGCACCCTGGACGCGATGGACCGCCTGATGGGCCAGCTGGCTCCCGGTGGCCGCGTCTCCACGGCGTCCGCCGCGATGCCCCTGGACCTGTTCCGCGCCGGGGACCACTACGTCCTGACGATGGACCTGCCCGGGGTCGACCCCGGCACGATCGACGTCTCCGTGGACGACCGGACGCTGACGATCCGCGCCGAGCGCAGCCCGCGCACCGACCCGGACGTGCAGTGGCTCGCGCGCGAGCGCCCGGCCGGCACGTTCGCGCGGCAGCTCACGGTCGGCCGCGGGCTCGCGCTCGACCGGATCGCGGCGTCCTACGAGGACGGCGTCCTGTCGCTGACGATCCCGGTCGCGAGGAGGCTCGGCCCCGCCGCATCGAGGTCGCGCACCGCGCAGGCGGCGGCGCCAGCCAGATCGGGGCGGGCGGCGACGCGCCGGACCGGTCGGGCGCGAGCGCCGGCTCGTCCGGCCCCGTCGTCGACCAGGGCTGAGAGCGGGCTCAGACCTCGCCGGGCAGCGCCTTGCGGATGACGAGGCGGGTCCACGCCCCGAGGTACACCCGGTCCCCGTCGGCCAGCTCGCGCCGCTGGCCGGCGGGGACCGGCTCGCTCGGCAGGACGTCCCCGGCCGGGCTCACGTACGTCCCGTTGGACGACTGCAGGTCCTCGACCCACCACCGCTGCCGTCGGTGCTGAGCTGGCAGTGCCGGCGGGACACGCCGGTGTCGGCCCCGCAGTCGACCTGCGGGTGGATGCCGCGCGACACCGACGGCCGGCCGACCAGGACGCTGCGCTCACGCAGGACGACGAGCCCGGGCAGGCCGGCGGACGGCATGGGGTCCTCCGGCTGCTGGGCCGCGTACCAGTCCGGGTCGATCCAGATCTCGACGACCCACTGGTCCGGTCCCGGCACCGCGGGCGTGGGCAGGCGCGTCCCGCCGGTGGACGGGGTCTCGTCGGGTGCGGCGGCCGTACCCGACGCGGCGGCGCCCGGTCCAGGTGTGCTCGGCGGGGGTGTGCCCGCCGCAGGTGTGCTCGCCGCCGGTGTGTTCGCCGCGGGTGTGCTCGCCGCCGGCGGGTCGAGCGACAGCGCGGACGGCGGCTCGACCGGTTCCGGCAGCGCGCCGGTCGTGAAGTCGTAGCCGCAGTTCTCGCAGAACAGCGCGCCGGCCGGCGCCTGCGCACCGCAGTGCGGGCACGTCGCGCCGGCGGGCGCGGGCGGGGTCGGCTCCTCGCCCGGCGTCGGCGCGGCCGGACGAGCCGCGGCGGCGGACCCCGGGACCGACGCGGACGGCGCGGTGGCGGCCGCCAGCGGCGCACCGCACACGTCGCAGTAGTCCGTCGCGGTGGAGGCGTGGCCGTTCGGGCAGACGACGGGGCTCATCGGCGCACCCGGGTCGTCTTCGTCGAGGCGGTGTCGAGCGCCATCTCGTCCAGCTTGTCGGCGTTGCGCCGCAGCCGCACGGTGCCCTGCTCCTCGCTGTCGATGTCGACGACCTTGCGCAGCCGGGTCGTGGCCTCGGCGTTGCCGGTCTGCTGCGCGAGCTGGACCGCGCGCCCGAGCTTGACGGTGGCCGTCGCCTCGTCGCCCGCGGCCTTCGCCGCGAGTCCTTCCTGGATCGCGGCCGCGAGCTCCGTCTGCCCCGTGTAGTGCGCGACCTCGGGGTTGATGCGCGTCGTGAGCGACTCGTCGTCGGACCACCGGGCCTTGACGAGCCCGGACGAGACGACCTCCCCGTGGACCGCGAGCTGTACGCGCGCGGCGAGCTGCTCGGAGCCCACGGGCTTGGAGGCCACGCGCACGGCGACGTGGTAGTCGCGGGACTCGTCGCCCCACGAGCCGGTCGGGTAGGCGCCCGTGAGCGCGTTCACCTCGGTCCGACGCGTCGTGAGGTCCTCGACGGTCGGTGCGACCTGGCGGACGAAGAGCACCTGCGCGCCCTGCGGGGCCCACACGCGAAGCTCCGCCGACGCCACCCCGCGTCCCATGGAGGCGCGCATGAGGGCCTCGAAGTCCGCGGCGATCTCGCTCGGGTCGGCGATGAGGTCGACCGTGCCGAGGAGGGCGGTGGCGATCTCGCGCAGCTCGTCGACCTGCCAGCGCGACCCGACGCCCCGCGCGTCGCACTGGAAGTGTCCCGTCACGTCCCGGACGGCGGCCGAGAGGTTGGCGCGCGGCTCGGACTCGTTCTTGCCGTCCGTGAGGAGGATCGCGTGCCGCTGCGTCGCCTGCGGCACCGTCTCGAACAGCTGGTCCGC
This sequence comes from Cellulosimicrobium sp. CUA-896, assembly GCF_001942335.1. Classification (GTDB taxonomy): domain Bacteria; phylum Actinomycetota; class Actinomycetes; order Actinomycetales; family Cellulomonadaceae; genus Cellulosimicrobium. The sequence continues at coordinate 8,052 of NZ_MKKH01000058.1, forward strand.
CAGGCGCAGCCACGTGCTCATCGCCGTACCGCCCCCGGGCGCCATCATCGCGATGGCCCGCTTGGCCTCGGCGCGCGCCCCCGGCTCCATCTGCACCATCGCCATGCGGGCGTTGGGGTAGGGGAACGCGCGGTGCGCGACGTGGCTGCCGCCCACGATCGCGAACCACGTCCCGTCGAGGATCTGGTCCACCGCGACCTGCGCGGCGTGCTTCGCGGCCTCGATGTTGCGCCCGGACATCGAGCCCGACGTGTCGACCATGATGATCTCCGCCACCCCGCCAGCGGTCCCGCCGCCGGCCGTCCCCGCCCCCGAGCAGGTCACGGTGACGATCGCGTGGACGTCGGTCCCGCCGTCGGACAGGAATTCGTTCTGGTAGACCTCGGCGGAGAACTCGGCCATGGGGGCTCCTTCGGTGGTGCGGTGTCCGGGCAGGCTATCGGGTCGCGGGGTGCGGTTCGAGCGGCGTGAAGCGGGCGAGCGCGACGGTGACGTTGTCGCGCCCACCCTGCGCGTTGGCCCAGGCCACGAGGGCCGCGGCGAGGGCGGCGGGGTCGCGCCCCGCCGTCGCCTCGGTGGTGCGCACGAGCGCGGCGAGGTCGTCCGCGGGGGAGCAGTAGTTCCACAGCCCGTCCGAGCACACGAGCACCCAGCCCGGGCCGTCGGGCAGCGTCACGGCGGTGCGCGCGGTCGGGTCGGGTGCGTCCGGGCCGAGCCAGCGCGTGATGGCGTGCGCCTGCGGTGAGGCCTCGGCCTGCGCGCGCGGCACGCCGCGGTCGACCATCTCTTGCGCCCACGAGTCGTCGACGCTGAGCTGCTGGGCGCCGCCCACGTCGGGCAGCCAGTACGCGCGCGAGTCGCCCACCCAGCCCGTCACGACGAGGGGGCCGTCGACGACGGCCGCCGCGACGGTGCACGACGGCGGGTTCTCGTGGTGGACCGCGTCGCCGGCGGCTGCACGGACGGCGTCGTCCGCCGCACGGACCGCGTCGCCCAGCACCGCGGACCACGTCCCCATCCGGACGGTCGTCTCCCCGTCGACGGGCGACGCGCCGCCGGGGCCGCCGGCGGCGAGCACGTCGCGCGCGGCGCGGGCCGCGGCGAGGCTCGCGACGTCGGAGTCCGGCGCGCTGGACACGCCGTCGCACACGACGAGCGCGGCGAAGGACCGCCCGGCACCCTCCGCGCGATCGCCGTCCCCGCTCTCGTCGCCGGCCGCGAGCGCCATCGCGTCCTCGTTGCGCGCGTGCCGCACGCCGCGGTCGCAGACCCCGGCGACCCGGGGGGCCGGGCGCTCCGTCCAGTGGTCACGCTCGGACGCGGCGGGCTCACCGCACTCCGTGCAGTAGCCGTCGGCGGCCACGGCGCCGCCGCAGCGCACGCACGGACGCGCGCCCGGCGCGGGCGGCACCGGGCCGCCCCCGCCCGCCTCCGGGTCCGCGGGCTCGGGGTCGGGGTCGGTGAGCACCGCGGCCGGGGGCGGCGCGTCGAGGCCCGGCGCCGGCCGGGGCTGCGGCGCACTGCCGAGCGTGTCGACCGACCGGGACCGGGCCGTCGGGGGAGAAGCGCGTGACCTGCCCGTC
>NZ_MKKH01000059.1 GCF_001942335.1 Cellulosimicrobium sp. CUA-896
GGGGTGCAGCAGATGGCGCGCCGCCGCGCGATCACGCGCAAGCTCCCGGCCGTCGAGACGCTCGGCGCCGTGACGACCATCTGCTCCGACAAGACGGGCACGCTGACCAAGAACGAGATGACGGCGCGCTCGGTGCGCACGGCGGGCGGCACGTTCGCCGTCGCCGGCGCGGGCTACGCGCCGGAGGGCGACGTGACGCGCGCGACCGACGACGACGGGGACCGGGGCGCCGGTGCGGCCGGGGACGACGGTGCCGACGCTGCCGACGGTGCCGACGGTCCCCGCGTCGACCTCGCCGACGAGCCGGACCTCGCTGCCGTCGCGACCGTGATGATGCTGTGCAACGACGCGCGCGTGGTGCGCGACGACGAGGACCCCGACGGCTGGCGTCTGGTCGGCGAGCCCACCGAGGGCGCGCTGCGCACGCTCGGCATGAAGGCCGGCGTGGACCCGTCCGGGTGGGAGCGGGTCGACGTCGTGCCGTTCGAGTCCGAGAACAAGTTCATGGCCACGCTCGACAAGGACGCGGACGGCACGCTGCACGTGCACCTCAAGGGCGCGCCGGACCGTGTGCTCGACCGCTGCGAGTCCCAGGTCACGCCCGACGGCGGCTCCGAGCCGCTGGACCGCGCGTTCTGGGAGGAGCAGATCGACGCGCTGAGCGACCAGGGGCTGCGCGTGCTCGCCGCGGCGCGCACCGGCGCCGACGAGGGCACGACGACGCTCGACCTCGACGACGTCGACGGCGGCCTCGAGCTGTGCGGCGTCGTCGGGATCGTCGACCCGCCCCGCCCGGAGGCGATCGACGCCATCTCCGAGTGCCGCGACGCGGGCGTCCGCGTGAAGATGATCACGGGCGACCACGCGGGCACCGCGCTCGCCATCGGGCGCGAGATGGGCATCGTCGACCGGTCCGGCGACGGCGACGACGCGCCGGCGGTGCTCACCGGCGCCGAGCTCGAGGACATGGACGACGAGGAGCTGCGCGCCGTCGTGCGCGACGTCAACGTGTACGCGCGCACGAGCCCCGAGCACAAGATCCGCATCGTCTCGGCCCTGCAGTCGCACGGCGAGGTCGTCGCGATGACGGGCGACGGCGTCAACGACGCCCCGGCGCTCACCCAGGCGAACGTCGGCGTCGCCATGGGCATCAAGGGCACGGAGGCCACCAAGGAGGCGGCCGAGGTCGTGCTCGCCGACGACAACTTCGCGACGATCGAGCGTGCCGTCGAGGAGGGGCGACGGATCTACGACAACATCCGCAAGTCCGTGCTGTTCCTCCTGCCGACCAACGGCGCGCAGTCGCTCGTCGTGCTCGTCGCGGTGCTGTTCGGGCTCACGCTGCCGCTGCAGCCCGTCCAGGTGCTGTGGATCAACATGATCACCGCGGTGACGCTGTCGCTCGCCCTCGCCTACGAGAAGGCGGAGCCGGACGTCATGCGCCGGGCACCGCGCGACCCGGACGCCTCGATCCTCGACGCCGCGTACGTCCGCCGGATCCTCGTCGCGTCGTTCGTCATCGGCGGCGCCGCGATGGCGGTGTTCTACGTCGAGCGCGCCCAGGGCACGCCGCTGGCCGAGGCGCAGACCACCGCCGTGACGATGCTCGCCCTCGGCCAGCTCGCCTACCTCTTCAACTGCCGGTTCCTCGACCGGTCGAGCCTGACCCCGGACGTGCTGCGGGGCAACCGCGTCATCTGGATCTCCGCGGCGTCGATCGTCGTGCTCCAGTCGGTCTTCGTCTACGCGCCCTTCATGCACGCGTGGTTCGACTCCGCGCCCCTGGCGTTCGACGAGTGGGCCAAGACGGCGGGTCTCGCCGTCGTCGTGTTCCTCCTCGTCGAGGTCGCCAAGTGGGTCAACCGGCGCTGGACGGCGCGCGGCCACGTCCAGGAGCCGGCGACCCGCGCCTGAACCCCTCCCGCCTCAGCCGGCCGGTGGCGGCACGGGCGACCGTGCGGCCACCGGCTCGCCGGCAGCGTCCTGGTCGTCCGGGCCCTGCTCGCCGGACGGCGCGGCGAACTGGCTCTCGTACAGGCGCGCGTACGCCCCGCCGGCGGCGAGCAGCTCGTCGTGCGACCCCTGCTCGACGATCGACCCGTGCTCCATGACGAGGATCGCGTCGGCGTCGCGGATCGTCGACAGGCGGTGCGCGATGACGAAGGACGTGCGCCCCGCGCGCAGCGCGTTCATCGCCTGCTGCACGAGCACCTCCGTGCGGGTGTCCACCGAGCTCGTCGCCTCGTCGAGCACGAGGATCGCCGGGTCGGCGAGGAAGGCGCGCGCGATCGTCAGGAGCTGCTTCTCCCCCGCGCTCACGCTCGAGCCCTCGTCGTCGATCACGGTCGCGTAGCCGTCCGGCAGGGTGCGGACGAACGGGTCGACGTGCGTGGCGCGCGTCGCGGCGAGGAACGCCTCGTCGTCGACCTGGCGTCCGTCCCGCACGCCGTACCGCAGGTTTTCCTCGATCGTGCCCGTGAACAGCCACGTGTCCTGCAGCACCATGCCGACCGCCGACCGCAGCTCGTCGCGCGTCATGTCCCGCGTGTCGACACCGTCGAGCGTGATGCGCCCGGAGTCGACGTCGTAGAAGCGCATGAGCAGGTTGACGAGCGTCGTCTTGCCCGCACCCGTCGGTCCCACGATGGCGATCGTCTGCCCGGGCTCGGCGACGAGGTCGAGGTGCTCCAGGAGCGGCACGTCCGGGTCGTAGGAGAACGACACGTCCTCGAACGCGACGCGTCCGCGCACCGGCGCCACGGTCGTCGCGGGCACCGGGTCCGGCGTCTGCTCCGGCGCGTCGAGCAGGTCGTACACGCGCTCCGCGGACGCGACGCCGGACTGGAGCAGGTTCATCATCGCCGCGATCTGCGTGATGGGCTGCGTGAACTGGCGCGAGTACTGGATGAACGCCTGGACGTCGCCGAGCGTCAGCGCGCCGGACGCGACGCGCAGCCCCCCGACGACCGCGACGACGACGTAGTTGAGGTTGGCGAGGAAGCCCATCGCGGGCTGGATGGTGCCCGAGATGAACTGCGCCCGGAAGCTCGCGTCGTAGAGCGCCGCGTTCTCGCGCTCGAAGTCGTCCACCGCCGTGCGCTGGTGCCCGTAGACCGTGACCAGCGTGTGCCCGGTGTACATCTCCTCCACGTGGGCGTTGAGGCGCCCCGTCGCCGACCACTGGCGGATGAACTGCGGCTGCGAGCGCTGGCGATCCGCGCGGTGACCAGGACGGACAGCGGGACCGTGACGAGCGCGACGAGCGCCAGCAGCGGCGAGATCCAGAACATCATCGCGAGCACGCCCACGACCGTGAGGACCGAGGTCACGAGCTGCGACAGGGTCTGGGTCAGCGTCTGGGAGATGTTGTCGATGTCGTTGGTGACGCGCGAGAGGATCTCGCCGCGCGGGTGGCGGTCGACGTACGACAGGGGCAGGCGCCCGAGCTTGGCCTGCACCTCGCCGCGCAGCCGGCGGACCGTGCGCTGCACGACGCCCGCCGTGATGCGCGCCTGGAGCCAGCCGAACAGGAACGAGCCGACGTAGATCGCCATCACCCAGGCCAGCACGCCGCCCAGCGCGGCGAAGTCGACGCCCTCGCCGGGGACGAGTCCGACCACGCCCGAGACGAGGTCGGCGACCTGGTCCTGCCCTTGGTCGCGCAGGCCCTGGACGGCCTGCTCCTGCGTCACGCCGGCGGGCAGCTGCGACCCCACCACGCCCGCGAAGATGACGTTCGTCGCGTCGCCGAGGAGCTTCGGGCCGGCCACGGCGAGCGCGACCGAGACCGCGCCGAGCACGAGCACGGCGGCCACCCGCAGGCGCTCGGGGCGCAGCGCGCCCATGAACCGGCGCAACGTGCCCCGGAAGTCCATCGCCTTCTCGGCGGGCACGCCCATGCCTCCCCCGGGCCCCGGCCCCGGGCCGCCCCGCGGGCGGCCCGCGATGCGCGTCGCGGACACGTCGCGGCTCATGCCGCCTCCTCCACGGAGAGCTGGGAGTACACGATCTCCTGGTACGTCTCGTTCGTCGCGAGCAGCTCGGCGTGCGTCCCCCGTCCCACGATCCTGCCGTGGTCGAGGACGACGATCTGGTCCGCGTCGCGGATCGTCGCGACCCGCTGGGCCACCACGATCACGGTCGAGCGCCGGGTGCGCGGAGCGAGCGCGGCGCGCAGGCGCGCGTCCGTCGCGTAGTCCAGCGCGGAGAACGAGTCGTCGAACAGGTACACCGCCGGGTCGCGCACGACGGCCCGCGCGATCGCGAGGCGCTGGCGCTGGCCGCCCGAGAAGTTGGTCCCGCCCTGCACGACCGGGGCCGCGAGACCGTCGTCGAGCGCCTCGACGAAGTCCCGGGCCTGCGCCACCTCGAGGGCGGACCACAGCTCGTCGTCGGTCGCGTCCGCCTTCCCGTAGCGCAGGTTGTCGGCGACCGTCCCGGAGAACAGGTACGCCTTCTGCGGCACGAGCCCGAGCATCGACACGAGGTCGGCGCGCGCCAGGTCACGCACGTCGACGCCGTCGATCCGCACCGCGCCGCCCGTGACGTCGAACAGCCGCGGCACGAGGTTGAGCAGCGTCGTCTTGCCCGAGCCCGTCGAGCCTACGACCGCCGTCGTCCTGCCGGGCTCGGCGACGAACGACACGTCGTTGAGCACGGGCTCCTCCGCGCCGGGGTAGCGGAACTCGACGCCCTCGAGCGCGACGCGCCCGACGCGCTCGCCGAGCGGGACCGGGCGCTCCGGCTCGACGACGGACGCGCGCGCGTCGAGCACCTCGGTGATGCGCTCCGCCGACACCGCGGCGCGCGGCACCATGACGAACATCATCGTCGACATCATCACGGCCATGAGGATGTACATGAGGTACGACAGGTAGGCGGTCAGCGACCCGATCTCCATGTCCCCCGCGGCGATCTGCCGGCCGCCGAACCACAGGACCGCCACGCTGGAGGCGTTCATCACCAGCATGACGGTCGGGAACATCAGCGCCATGAGCCGACCGGCACGCAGCGACGTCTCGAAGAGCGCGTCGTTCGCGACGGCGAAGCGGCGCTCCTCGTGCCGTTCCCGGACGAAGGCGCGCACGACCCGGATGCCCGCGATCTGCTCGCGCAGGACCGCGTTGATCGCGTCGATGCGCTTCTGCATCGCGCGGAAGTACGGCACCATCCGCGTCACGATCAGGCCGACGCACAGCCCCAGCACCGGCACCACGACGAGCAGCAGCGCGGAGAGCTCGACGTTCTCGCGCAGCGCCATGACGACACCGCCGACGAGCATGATCGGCGCCATCACCATGATGGTGAAGGCCAGCAGGACGACCATCTGCACCTGCTGCACGTCGTTCGTGGTCCGCGTGATGAGCGACGGCGCGCCGAAGCGGCCCATCTCCTGGGCGGAGAACCGCTGGACGTTCGTGAACAGCGCGCCGCGCACGTCGCGGCCGAGCGACATCGCGACCCGGGCGCCGACGTAGACGGCGACGACCGCGCACACGACCTGGGCCAGGCTGACCAGCAGCATCACGCCACCGGTGCGCACGATGTACCCGGTGTCCCCCCGCGTGACGCCGAGGTCGATGATGTCGGCGTTCAGGCTCGGCAGGTACAGCGTCGCGATCGTCTGCGCGAGCTGCAGCGCGAGGACCGCGGCGATCGAGGGCGCGTAGGGGCGCAGGGACGTGCGCAGGAGTCTGGTCAGCACGGGCGGTCCTGTCGCGTGGGCCGGGCGGGGCGGGCCGTCGGTCCGCGACGCGTGGGGGGTGGTCGGACGAGGCCAGGCTAGGTGAGACCCCGTCCCGCGCCCAGCGCATTCCGCTGACGGCGCAGACCCCGCGCGGCCGGGACGCACGACGGCCCCGCGCCCGAAGGCGCGGGGCCGTGCGGACGGCGGGGCTCAGCGACCGGTGCCGGACGCCGGGGGCGACCCCGCCGGCGGCTCGTCCTCGGTCGACGGGTCCGGCGGCGGCGGCGCGGTCGCCGGCTGCCCGCCCAGCGGACGCGGCGTCGGAGCGCCCGGTGCGGGCGACGGCCGGTCCTCGCCGCCGGGACGCAGGCCGCGCTCGGTCTGCGGGTCGAACGGCAGCCCCGACCGGGTCCCGGAGCTCGTCGCGTCGGCGGTCGCCGCCTCCGCCTGCCGGCGCGCCTCCGCGAGCGCCTCGGCCGGGTCCGTGAGCGACGGCGTGCCGAACTCGACACGCTCGCGGTCGCGCTCGCGCCGGGCGGCGAGGGCCGCCTCGTCGGGTCCCGAGGAGGCGCCGTCCCCCGTCGCCGTGGCCCCGGCCGCCCCCGGGGCCCCGAAGCCCTGGGCGATCGAGCCGAGCGCGGCCGTGAACTCGGTGGGGACGACCCACAGCTTGCTCGCGGTGCCGTTGGCGATCTGCGGGAGCATCTGCAGGTACTGGTACGCGAGCAGCTTGGGGTCGGCGTCGCCCTCGTGGATCGCGTCGAAGACCTGGAGGATGGCGCGCGCCTCGCCCTCGGCGCGCAGGATCTGGGACTGCGCGTCGCCCTCGGCCCGCAGGATCGCCGCCTGCTTCTCGCCCTCGGCCGTGAGGACCTGGGACTGCTTGACGCCCTCCGCGGTGAGGATGGCGGCGCGGCGGTCGCGCTCGGCGCGCATCTGCTGCTCCATCGAGCCCTGCACGCTCGGCGGCGGGTCGATCGACTTGAGCTCGACGCGGTTGACGCGGATACCCCAGCGGCCGGTCGCCTCGTCGAGGACGCCGCGCAGCTGGCCGTTGATCTGGTCGCGGCTGGTGAGCGTCTGCTCGAGGTCCATGGACCCGATGACGTTGCGCAGCGTCGTGACGGTCAGCTGCTCGATGGCGGTGATGTAGTTGGCGATCTCGTAGACCGCGGACTTCGGGTCGGTCACCTGGAAGTAGATGACCGTGTCGATGCTGACGACGAGGTTGTCGGACGTGATGACCGGCTGCGGCGGGAACGACACGACCTGCTCGCGCAGGTCGACCGACGCGCGGACGCGGTCGATGAACGGGACCAGCAGGTGCAGGCCGGGCTCGAGGGTCCGCGAGTAGCGCCCGAGGCGCTCGACGATGAGCGCCACCGCCTGCGGGACGATCCGCACCGCCTTGACGAGCGCCACGACCACGACGATCAGGACGAGCGCGAGGACGACGTACGCGAGGATCGTTCCGGGGCTGGGGTCGTTCATCGGCTACCTCCAAGGTCGTGCGCCCGGCCGCGGTCCGGCGGGGCGGATTCGGTGCGGTCGGTGCTACGGGTGCGACGGGCGCGACAGGTGCTGACGTCGGTGCTGCACGGTGCCGCGCATCGGTCAGGAGCCGTTCGGATGCGTCGCGGGCGACGGCGCCACGACAGCCGTCGCGCCGTCGATGCGCACGACGCGGACCTCGGCCCCGGCGGGGACCTCGGGAGCGCCGGGTTCGGTGCGGGCGGTCCACACCTCGCCGGCGAGCTTGACGCGGCCGCCGATCTCCGAGACGCGGTCGACGACGAGCGCGGCCCGGCCGACGTGCGCGGCGACGTTGGTCTCCGCGAGCGGGACGCGGTCGCGCAGGTGGCGCAGGAGGTAGGGGCGGAGCGTGAGCAGCAGGACCACGCTGACGACGGCGAACGTCACGATCTGCAGCCACAGCGGCCCGCCCGCGGCGCTCACGCCGGCCGCGGCGAGGGCGCCCCCTGCGAACATCACCAGGACGAGGTCGAGCGAGATGATCTCGATCAGCGCCAGGAGCAACCCCGCTCCCAGCCACACCAGCCAGTCCATCGCGACCCCCGTTCCGACGTGCGGTCTTGACGATGACTTTACCCGAAGTCCTCGCGATCCCGCACGCCCTGTACCCCGGGTGCGGGCCCGCGCCGCGGACTCAGGGACGGGCGGCGCGCGCCATCCAGCGACCGCCGCCGTGCGCGACGACGAGCGGGATCCCGAAGGCGTCGCTGAGGTTCTCGGCCGTGAGGACCTCGCGGATCGGGCCGCGCTGTGGACCGCGCCGTCCCGCAGGAGCATGAGGTGCGTGAAGCCCGGCGGGATCTCCTCGACGTGGTGGGTGACGAGGACCAGGACGGGCGAGCGCGGGTCGCCGGCGAGCTCGCCGAGCGCTCCGACGAGCTCCTCGCGGCCGCCGAGGTCGAGACCCGCTGCGGGCTCGTCGAGCAGCAGCACCTCCGGGTCCGTCATGAGCGACCGGGCGATCTGCGCGCGCTTGCGCTCGCCCTCGGACAGCGTGCCGAACCGCCGCTCCGCCAACGCGTCCACCCCGAAGGCGCGCAGCAGGTCGTCGGCGCGCTCGGTGTCGAGCTCCTCGTAGCGCTCGCGCCACCGGCCCGTGACCCCGTACGCGGCCGTGAGCACCACGTCGCGCACCGTCTCGTCGCCGGGGATGGTCTCGGCGAGCGCGGCCGACGCCAGACCGACCCGTGTGCGCAGCTCGAACACGTCCACGCGCCCGAGCCGCTCGCCCAGCACGTCGGCCGTGCCCGACGAGGGGTACATGCGCGCGGCGGCGACCTGCAGCAGCGTCGTCTTGCCGGCCCCGTTGCGGCCCAGGACGACCCAGCGCTCCCCCTCGTTCACCCGCCAGTCCACCGCGTCGAGGATGGCCTTGCCGCCGCGTCGGACGGTGACGCCCTTCAGGTCGAGAACCGCGCTCATGGTTCCCGACCCTATAGGTTGGCCGACGTGGTTTCCCATTCGCCCGACGGCCCCGCGGCGGGCTCCGCCTCCGCCCCCGGGGCGCTGCCCCGCAGCGCCCTCCTGGCGCTGTGGCTGCGCGCCCGCCGCTCGGCCGAGGGCGACGACGAGGCGCTCGCCCGCGCGGTCCGCGCGGTCGAGCGCGACGACGAGCCGCACGTGGTCGCGGGCGCGCTCGGCGACGTCCGCCTGACCGACCTCGTCGGCGCGTGGTGGGGTGGGACGAGCGCCGTCGTCGCCGTCGCGCCCGTGCCTGGCGACGTCACCGGCGTCCCGCCCGAGGCCGCGGCGAGCGCGACCGACGTCGGCGAGTGCGCGCTCGTCACGACGGCGGCCGGGTCGTGGGCGCTCGTCCCGGACGTCACCGAGTTCGGCAGCGAGCTCGAGCCCGGCCACCTCGTCACGTGGCACGTCACGACGGTCGCGCCGTGGACGACGCGCGTGCTCGGCGCGACGGGAACCCTCGCGGAGGCCGAGCGGGAGCTGCGCACCGCCCTGCTCGTCGCGACGCAGGCGCTCGACACCCTCGACGTGGCGCGCTGGCGCGACGACGCGGCGGGCGCGATCGCGGGCCTGCGCTCGGGCGGCGCCCCGGCTGGCAGCTGCCGCGCGACCTCGACGCCGCGCGGTGCGCGTGCTCGAGCAGGCGGTCCGGCTGCGGGCGATCGTC
>NZ_MKKH01000060.1 GCF_001942335.1 Cellulosimicrobium sp. CUA-896
GCGAGCAGCGCCGCGCCCGCCGGCGGGCGGCGGAGCTCGAGCCACCCGCTCAGCGCGGCGCCGGCGGCGAGCACCACGCCCATCGAGGCGAGCAGCACGGCCTTGTCCGCCGTCCCGAACGTCGCGATCGCCCAGTCCTTGACCGGTGCCGGGACGACGTCGACGACGCCGGCGCCGGCGGCGAACAGCGGGCTCGAGCCGGGGGCCACGACCGCGGCGGCGAGCTCGGCGACGGCGAACCCGACGGCGGCGGCGACCACGCCCGCGAGCGCCGCCAGGACGGCCGACCGGCGTGCGCGGGCCGGCGGTGCACCGCCGGGCGACCGACCGTCGGGTGCGGGGCGGTCGGGAGCGGGACGGTCGGGCGCGGTACGGGGAGGTTCGGCCGGCACGTCCTCAGCCTCGCACGCTAGGCCGCGGGGCGCGGGACGCGGGCGAAGTCGCCCTGACCGATCCAGCGGGGCAGGCTGCGACGCGCGGTCGCCGGCCCCTCGATCACCACGGCACCGCTGCGCAGCGCGTGCTCCCACGACGTGTCGCCGCGCCAGACCCGCGTGAGCACGCGCAGGCCCGACCGGACCACGACCGTCGGCTCGAGGCCCGGGTCGACGTCGCAGAGGTCGGCCTCGCCGCCGCGCACGAGGAGCCACCAGCGCGCCACCGCTCGTTCCACGTCGTCGAGGCGGAACTCGACGACGGTCGGCTCGCGCGGCCAGGTCTCGACGGGGACGGTGCGGCGCACGTCCCAGAACAGCAGGTGGGGATCGAGGTCGTCCTCCCCCAGCTCGCCGATCCACCGCACGCCCCAGGCGCCGAGCGCCTCGACGACGGGGCGCAGCTCCTCCCCGGCCGCGGTCAGCCCGTACACGGGCCGGCCGGCGTCGTCGTGGCGCCGGACGACGCCCGCCCGTTCGAGCGTGCGCAGGCGCTTGGCGAGCAGCGCGGGCGACATCCGCGGGTTGCCGCGGCGCAGCTCGTTGAAGTGCGTGCTGCCGGCGAGGAGCTCGCGCACGACGAGCAGCGTCCACCTCTCGTCGAGCAGCTCCATCGCCTTGGCGACGGGGCAGAACTGGCCGTACGTCGACATCGCGGCCTCCTCACCTCGACTCCAGTGAACCGCTGCCGGGCACGGGCGACCAGTGCCCGCGGGGCCGGAGAGCAGGAGCCCGCGCGGCTCGCGGCACGGGTCCACGGCATGGGTCCACGGCACGGGTCCACGGCACGGGTGCGGGTACAGATCCGGAACTGGATGCCGGCGCGGGCTCGGCCGAGGCTGGACGGACGTGACCCACCACGGCCCGCGCCCGCGGGCACGACAGCAGGAGCAGGACATGACGGACACCGTGACACCCTCGGACCTCAAGGCCAGGCACCGCGCCATGTGGGCGTCGGGCGACTACCCGGCGGTCGCGGAGGTGGTGCGCCCGCTCGGCGAGGACCTCGTCGCCGCGTGCGGGGTGCGCACCGGCCAGCGGGTGCTCGACGTGGGCGCCGGCACGGGGACCGCGGCGATCGCCGCCGCGGCGGCGGGGGCGGACGTGGTCGCGTCCGACCTCACGCCCGAGCTGCTCGACGTCGGGCGCCGGGCGGCGGCGGAGCGCGGCGTGGAGCTCTCCTGGAAGCAGGCGGACGCCGAGATGCTGCCGTACGACGACGCGTCGTTCGACGTGGTGCTGTCGAGCATCGGCGTCATGTTCGCGCCGCACCACCAGGACGCGGCCGACGAGCTCGTGCGCGTCGTGCGGCCGGGCGGGACGGTCGGGCTCGCGAGCTGGACGCCCACCGGATTCATCGGGCAGATGTTCGCGACGATGAAGCCGTTCGCGCCCGCTCCCCCGCCCGGCGCGCAGCCTCCGCCGCTGTGGGGCGACGAGGACCACGTGCGCGCGCTCCTCGGGGACCGGGTCCGGGACGTGCGCACCGCGGTGCGGACCCTGCCCGTGACGGCCTTCGCCGACGGCGAGGCGTTCCGCGAGTTCTTCGCCTCCCGGTACGGGCCGACGATCGCCGTCCGACGCGCGCTCGCCGACCAGCCCGAGCGCCTCGCCGGGCTCGACGCGGCGCTGCGCGACCTCGGCGACCGCTCCCTGGACGCGGACGGTGCGATGGGGTGGGAGTACCTGCAGCTCGTGGCTACTCGGGCCTGACCTTCGGCACGAGCGGGCCGCGCCACACCGACGTCGTGGACGCCTGGGCGAGGGGTCGCAGGATCAGGGAGTCGATGTTGACATGGTGCGGGCGCGTGACGGCGAACGTGACGACGTCGGCCACGTCGTCGGCCGTGAGCGGGTTCTCCACGCCGGCGTACACGGCGTCGGCGCTCTCCTGGTCGCCGCCGTAGCGGGTGAGCGAGAACTCGGGGGTGTGCACCATGCCGGGGGCGATCTCGATGACGCGGACGGGTTCGCCGGCGAGCTCGAGCCGCAGCGTCCGCGCGAGGCCGACCATCGCGTGCTTGGACGCGACGTAGCCGGACCCGCCGGGGTAGCCGTCGTGGCCCGCGGTCGACGTCAGGAGCACGACGTCGCCGCGACCCGACGCGCGCAGCAGCGGCAGGAACGCCTTCGTGACCCGGACCGTGCCGAGCACGTTCGTCTCGTACATCGCGCGCCACCCGTCGAGGTCGGCGGCGTCGACGTGGTCGACGCCGAGCGCGAAGCCGGCGACGTCGAGCAGCGCGTGCACCGGTCCGCGCGCGCCGGCCTCCGCGACGAGACGGGCGACGTCGTCGTCGGACGTCACGTCGCCGACCACCGGGTGCGCGCCGGTGCGCTCCGCGACGTCCGCGAGGCGGTCCGCGCGCCGCGCGAACGCGACGACGTCCCAGCCGAGGTCGCGCAGCCGGCGCACGCACGCCTCGCCGATGCCCGACGACGCGCCGGTCACCACGGCACGCAGCGGGGTCGTCGTCGCGCTTCGCGAGGTCGTCGTCTCGTGGTCCGTCACGGCGACACTGTGCCACGAGCGCTCGTCGGCGAGCACCCTGGCACCTCAGGTCCGCGCACCGCGGACGTCGAGCCGGTGCCCGGGCGGCACGCGGGCGCCGCGTCGTACTAGGGTGGAGGCGGACCGCGGGCCGCACGCATTGGCCCGGCGGGGCGGCCCCGACACTTGGGCCGCAGGTCCGCGCGCGCGAGATGACGCGCCCAGCACAGCACCGAAGCCGCCGACGACGCACGCCCCCGGGCAGGCCCCGAGGTGCGCCGTCGTGCGCCCGACCCCGCCGGAGTGAACCGCGTGCCCCTTCCTGGTCCCCTGTCCCGCCGCCCGTCCCGCCGCCCCGCTCGTCAGCACCTCGCCGTCGCCGGCGCGACGGTCCTCCTCGTCGCCGTCACCGCGTGCTCGTCGGGCACCGGTACCGGAGACCCGGGCGACGACGGCGGACCCGCGTCGTCGGGCACGACGGCCGACGGCACCGCGAGCGCGACGGAGTACCCCCTCACACTCGACGACTGCGGGGTCGAGGTGACGTTCGACGAGGCCCCCGAGCGGGTGGTGACGATCAAGTCGAGCACCACGGAGATGCTGCTCGCCCTCGGGCTGGGAGACCGGATCGTCGCGACCGCGTTCCTGGACGGGCCGGTCCCCGAGTCGCTCGCCGACGCCGCGGCGGACGTGCCCGCCGTGGCGGAGCCGATCTCGGACCAGGTGCCCGGGGCCGAGGCGGTCCTCGGGCTCGCCCCGGACCTCGTCTACGCCGGCTGGGAGTCCAACCTCACCGCCGAGGGCGCCGGCGACCGCGAGACGCTCGCGCAGCTCGGCGTCGCGACGTACGTCTCCCCCGCGGCGTGCAAGGCGCCCGGCTCCATGCCGGACCGGCTGGCCTTCGACGACGTCTTCGCCGAGATCACCGAGGTCGGCGAGATCTTCGACGCCGCCGACGCGGCGGCCGAGCTGGTCGCCGAGCAGCGCGCGACGCTCGACGGCGTCGCGCCCGACGGCCGCGGCCTCACCGCGCTCTGGTACTCCTCCGGCGACGACATCCCGTACGTCGGCGCCGGCATCGGCGCGCCGCAGATGATCATGGACGCCGTCGGGCTGGAGAACGTCGCGGGCGACGTCGAGGACACGTGGACGTCGTTCGCCTGGGAGGAGGCGATCGCGGCCGACCCGGACGTCCTCGTGCTCGTCGACGCCACGTGGAACACCGCGGAGTCGAAGGTCGAGCGCCTGGAGTCCAACCCGGCGACCGCGGAGATGACCGCCGTGCGCGAGGGCCGGTACCTGACGGTCCCGTTCCCGGCGACGGAGGCGGGCGTGCGCAACGTCGACGCGGTCGTCGACCTCGCCGCCCAGCTGGAGGCGCTCGACCTGTGACGGCACTGCGCGAGCGCACCGAGGCCCCCGCGACGGCGGGGGCGGTCCGCCGCGCGCGCCACGGCGGCGCGTGGTGGCTGCCCGCCGCCGTCGCCGCGCTCGTCGTCACGGTGCTCGTCGCGGTGACGATCGGGCCCGCGGACCTGTCGGTGGGCGACGTGTGGCGCGCGGTCGCGACGCACCTCGGGCTCGGCGGCGCGCTCGGCCTCGAGCCCCTCGCCGCGCTCCAGGACGGCATGGTCTGGCAGCTGCGTCTGCCGCGCGTCCTCACCGCCGCGGCGGTGGGTGCCGGGCTCGCGGTGTGCGGCGTCGTCATGCAGTCGCTCACGCGCAACCCGCTCGCCGACCCGTACCTGCTCGGGCTGTCGTCGGGCGCGTCGCTCGGCGCGGTGCTCGTGCTCGTCGTCGGCTGGACGGTGCTGCTGCCCGTCGCGGCGTTCGGCGGGGCGGTGGCGGCGCTCGTCGCGGCCCTCGCCCTCGCCGGGGCGATCGGGACGATCACGCCGACGCGGACGGTCCTCGCCGGCCTGGCGGTGAGCCAGCTCGCCGCCGCCGCGACGAGCTTCGTCATCTTCTGGTCGGCGACCGGCGACTCCTACCGCGAGATCCTGTCGTGGCTCATGGGGTCCGTCGCGGGCGCGACGTGGACGTCGGTCGCGGTCGCCGGCACCGCGACGCTCGTCCTGGGTTCGTTGCTGGCGTCGACCGGGTCGGTGCTCGACGCGTTCACGTTCGGCGACACGGCCGCCGCGGCGCTCGGGGTCGACGTCGCGCGCGTGCGCTGGGCGCTGCTCGTCGGCGTCGCGCTGCTCACCGGCGCGCTCGTGTCCCAGTCGGGGTCGATCGGCTTCGTCGGGCTGATCCTGCCGCACGCCGTCCGGCTGCTCACCGGGGCACGGCACCGGCTGCTGCTGCCGCTCTCGGCGCTGTTCGGCGCGACGTTCCTCGTCTGGGCCGACACGCTCGCCCGCACCGTGTTCGCGCCGCGCGAGCTGCCGGTCGGGATCGTCACCGCCGCGGTCGGCGCACCCGTGTTCGCGCTGCTGCTGTGGCGCGGGAGGAGGGCGGCATGACCGACGTGCGCACCGGGGGCCCGACGGCGCCCGCCACGACTGTCCCGGCCGTCGGCTCTCCTGCCGCTCCGCCGGCCTCCGCCCACGCCGGGGCCGACCGCGCGCCCGCGCACGGCCGGGCGGCGGGGCTCGACGCCGCCCGCGTCTCCTGGTCGGTCGACGGGCGCCTCGTCCTCGACGGCGTCGACGCCACCGCCCCGGCCGGTGCGGTGAGCGGGCTGCTCGGCCCGAACGGCTCGGGCAAGTCGACGCTGCTGCGCGTGCTCGCGGGCGTGCAGGCACCGTCCGACGACGCCGCGCGGGTGCGGTTCGCCGGTGACGAGCTGCTGGCCCTGCCGCGGCGGCGCCGGGCCCGCGTGCTCGCGCTCGTCGAGCAGGACGCGACCACCGACCTGCCGCTGACGGTGCTCGACGCCGTCCTGCTCGGCCGGATCCCGCACCGTTCCCTCCTCGCGGGCGACTCGGCGCACGACCGCGAGGTCGCGCGCGACGCGCTGCGCACCGTCGGGATGGAGGAGCTCGGCGACCGTCAGGTCGCGACGCTCTCGGGCGGCGAGCGACAACGTGTCCACATGGCCCGCGCGCTCGCGCAGCAGCCGGCGCTGCTCATGCTCGACGAGCCGACGAACCACCTCGACATCGCGGCCCAGCTCGACGCGATGCGCGTGCTGCGCCGCCTCGCCGGCGACGGCGTGACGGTGCTCGCGGCCCTGCACGACCTCACCCTCGCGGCGCAGACGTGCGACCACGTGGTGCTGCTGTCCGGCGGGCGGGTCGTCGCGGCGGGCGACGTGCACGACGTGCTCGTGCCGGACGTGCTCGACCCGGTCTACGGCGTGCGGACCGAGGTGCTGACGCACCCGGGGACCGGCCGGCCGGTGCTCACGTTCTCGGCGCGGGACTGACCCGGGAGGGACGCCCCCGGGGGCTCCGGTGCGGAGCCGGCGCGCTCAGAAGCCGCGCAGCCGCTCGGGGCGCACGCGCACGGTCACGGAGAAGTCCGCGTGGAAGGCGTCGGGCGTCGTGCCGAGACCGCGGATGTCGTCGGCGTACTTCTCGTCGTACGCGGCGCGCTCGGCGGGCGTGAGGCCGGCGGCGTCGACGACCGCGGTGCCGGTGAGCACGACGACGTCCCCGCCCGAGCGCGTGCTGTTGAGGTGCACCGCGACGCGCTCGTTCCCCCGCACGTTGCGCAGCTTGGCGGTGCGCGGCTGGCTCTGCAGCACGACGTCGCCGCCGGCACCCCACAGGAACCACACCGGGGTCGGCTGCGGCGCGCCGTGCGGGTCGACGGTCACGAGCCAGAGCACCCTCTCGTCGGCCAGCCGGGCCGCGGCGCGCCGGCCGAGCTCGTGCCGGGGTCGACCACGCGCTCATGCCGCGCTCCCGAGCCGCGGCAGCTCGATCGCCGGGCAGCGGTCCATGACCATGTCGAGCCCGGCGTCGCGCACGCGCCGCGCCGCGTCCTCGTCGATCACGTCGAGCTGGAACCACACGGCCTTCGCGCCGATCGCGACGGCCTGGTCCGCGACGTCGCCCGCGAGCTCCGACCGCACGAAGACGTCGACGACGTCCACCGGGAACGGGATGTCCGCGAGCGACGCGTACCCCTGCTCCCCGTGCACGGTCTCGGCCGACGGGTGGACGGGCACGACGCGCTTGCCGTGCCGCTGCAGCACCCGCGCGACGCCGTACGCGGCGCGCGTGGTGTTGTTCGACAGGCCGACGACGGCCCACGTCCCGGTCTCCTGCAGGACGCGGCGGACCGTGTCGTCCTCGGCCGGCCGTCCCGTCGCGTGCTCGGTGTCCGTCATGCCGGTGACAACGGCACGCCGCGCCCCGCCATTCCAGCCGTCGGTGCGCGCGGTCGTCCACGCCCCGGGAGGACGGACGCCTCAGGCGGTGGCCGCGACGACGAGCAGCGCCGTCGCCACGGCACCGGCGGCGGTGCGGACGTGGTTCCACGCGAGCCACCGCGGGACGAAGAGGGCCCACTCCGCCGCCGGGTCGGACGCGGCGTCGAGGCGCTCGTTGAGCGGCACGTTGCCGACACCTGTCACGCCGAGGATCCCGACGAGCGCGACGACCGCGCCCGCGAGCGCCCACCACGCGCCGTCGGCCCTGCCGGCGAGCCCGACGACGGCCGCCGCCGCGGGCAGCAGCACCGACGCGGCGAGCAGGACCATGAGGGGCGGGCGCAGGGCGGCGCGGTTGACGGACCGCATCGCCGCGGCGCCGGCGGCGGGCTCGAGCCGGTGCAGCCCGGCCATGACGAACGCCGAGAACGCGTAGAGCACACCTCCGGCCAGGCCCGTGGCGACGGCGGCGAGCACGACGAGCAGGTCGTAGGCCGTCACGGCTGCGCCCCCGCGGTGCCGCCGGCCCGCGCGCCGGGGACGGACGCGGCCACCGGTGCCGCCCAGGCCGCCGCCTCGCGCTCCGCGACCTCGCGCAGGTCGCGGGGCTCGCGCCCGAGCGCCGCACGCACGCCGTCCGCGACGGGCGTCCCGCGGCCGTCCAGCACCTCGGTGAAGAGGTACTCGAGGAGCTCGACGGCGTCGTCGGGGACGCCCTCGGCGCGCAGGCCGGCGGCGAACGCGTCCGCCGTGACCGGGACGTACGCGACCTCGCGCCCGCTCGCCGCCGCGATCTCCGCCACGGCCTCGGCGAAGGTCAGCGCCCGCGGGCCGGTGAGCTCGTACACGCGGCCGGCGTGCGCGTCGTCGGTCAGGGCCGCGACGGCGACGTCGGCGACGTCCTCGAGGTCGACGAACGGCTCGGCGACCCCGTCCACCGGCAGCACGACCGCGCCGTCGAGGACGGCGTCGCGCAGGAAGCTCTCGCTGAAGTTCTGGGCGAAGAAGGCGCAGCGCACGACGGTGCGGCCCGGGAACGCGTCGCCGACCATCGCCTCGGCCCGCTGCGCCTCGGTCTCCCCGCGGCCCGAGAGCAGGACGAGGCGTCGGACGCCCGCGTCGCGGGCGAGCGCGGCGAGACGGGTCACGGTCTCCGGCGCGCCGGGGACGGCGAGGTCCGGCGCGTAGGCGACGTACACCGCGTCGGCCCCGCGAGGACGGTGGGCCACGTCGTCTCGTCGGCCCAGTCGAAGCGCGTGGAGGCGTCGGCGCCGCCGCGCGACGCACGCCGCACCGGCAGGCCGAGCGCGTCGAGACGCGCGGCCACGCGCCGTCCGCTCTTCCCCGTCGCGCCGAGCACGACGCACGTGCCGGGTGCGTCGGCCGGGCTCGTACCCGGCGCCG
>NZ_MKKH01000061.1 GCF_001942335.1 Cellulosimicrobium sp. CUA-896
TCGACCGCCGGGACGCGCGCCGTGACCGCCGCGCGGGACGCGCTGCGGCTGCCGGCGCCGGCGACACCCGCGCCGGCGGTGCCCGCGGGCGCCGACCTCGACGTCCCTGGCCTCGCGCCCTACGTCACGCCCAACGACGACTTCTACCGCATCGACACGGCGCTGCGCGTGCCGCAGGTCGACCCGGACTCGTGGACGCTGCGCGTCACGGGGCTCGTCGACGAGCCGTTCGAGATCACGTTCGACGACCTCCTCGCCCTGCCGCTCGTCGAGCACCACGTGACGCTCACGTGCGTGTCGAACGAGGTCGGCGGGGACCTCGTCGGCAACGCGCGCTGGCTCGGGTACCCGGTGCGCGAGCTGCTCGCGCGCGCCGGCGTGCAGGGCGGCGCGGACATGGTGCTCTCCACGAGCGCCGACGGCTGGACGGCGAGCACGCCGCTCGACGTGCTCACGGACCCCGGCCGCGCGTGCCTGCTCGCCGTCGGGATGAACGGCGAGCCGTTGCCGGCCGAGCACGGCTTCCCGGCGCGGCTCGTCGTCCCGGGCCTGTACGGGTACGTCTCGGCGACGAAGTGGGTCACCGAGCTGGAGGTCACGACGTTCGCCGACGACGTCGCGTACTGGTCGACGCGCGGGTGGGCCGAGCGCGGCCCGATCAAGCTCGCGTCGCGCATCGACACGCCGCGCGCCGGGGCGTCGGTGGACGCGCGCCGCGTCACGGTGGCGGGTGTCGCGTGGGCGCAGCACACCGGCGTCGCGGCCGTCGAGGTGCGCGTCGACGACGGACCCTGGGAGCCTGCGACGCTCGCCGCGACGGTGGGCCCGGACACGTGGCGGCAGTGGTCGTACGTGTGGGACGCGGGGGCGGTCGGCACGGGGGACCACCGGCTGACGGTCCGCGCGACCGACGCCGACGGGACGGTCCAGACCGCCGACGTCGCCCCGCCCGTCCCCGACGGGGCGAGCGGGCACCACGACGTCGAGGTCACGGTCCGCTGACCCCGCCGTCCCGGCGGGGTGCCCGGTCCGCGGACGGTGTTGTCGCACCGGCACCGGGCCTGGCACCATGTCCGCGTGACCTCCACCGCGCGCCCCACGAGCACCTCGCTCGTCCCCGCGCGCCCGCAGGTCCTCGTCTCCGCGTCCTGTTGTTGACGGCTCGCGGCGCCACGCGCAGCCGACCAGGCGTCCGCGAGCAGGTATCCGCCCCTCCCTCCTGGTGACGACCCACCCAGGGCACCGGGGCGCGACGGTCGCCGGCCTCCCCGTGCGAGCCATCGAGCCGCTGACGCACCGATGACTCGTGCTCCCGACGCCGGTCTGCACCCCCGACGCCCGTCACCCGCAGGACGCGAGAGAGCACCATGTACCTTCCCGGAACCACCGCCCAGCACCTCCGCACCACCCAGGTCCGCGCCACCGCCGCGGCCCGCGCCGCGCGACCGGCGCCCCTTCCGGCGAGCACGACGCCGCCCCTGACCGTCGAGTGGCTCGTCGCTCGCGACATCGACGCGTACAGCGCGCGCCGCCGCTCGCGCTTGCGCGCCCCGGCTACGATGGACGCACAGGCGTCGACCCGGCCATCACCGGCGAGCTCCGGAAGAACCGGACCTCCGCCGTCGCGCAGCCGTCGGCGAGCGGTCCTCAGTAGAACCGGACGGGGCAGGCCCGTCACAGCCGTCGACGAGCGGCCGGCGCGCACGCGCCGGCAAGCGAGGTGGTACCGCGGCGTCCGCACCCGCAGGGTGGGGGAGTCGTCCTCGCAGGAGAGCACGACCGACCCGTACCACCGCGGCGGAACCCACCGCCGTCCCGCACCCACCGGAGCCGTCTGACCATGGCCTACCCGCTGCACCGCGCCCCGAGCACCGACCCGACCGGCCACCAGCCCGGGGCGTCGTTCGGCATCCCCGCGTCGCCGGACCTGCCCGCGATCGAGCGCGACGTCCTCGCGTACTGGGACGCGGACGACACGTTCCGCGCCTCCGTCGAGCGCAACCCCGCCGGCGAGAACGGCGGCAACGAGTTCGTCTTCTACGACGGCCCGCCGTTCGCCAACGGCCTGCCGCACTACGGGCACCTGCTCACCGGGTACGCGAAGGACGTCGTGCCGCGCTACCAGACGATGCGCGGGCGCCACGTCGAGCGCCGCTTCGGCTGGGACACGCACGGCTTGCCGGCGGAGCTCGAGGCGATGGACCAGCTCGGGATCAAGACCAAGGAGGAGATCCTCGAGCTCGGCATCGAGCGGTTCAACGACGCGTGCCGCGCCTCGGTGCTCAGGTACACGGGCGAGTGGCGCGAGTACGTCACCCGCCAGGCGCGCTGGGTCGACTTCGACGACGACTACAAGACCCTCGACCCGAGCTACATGGAGTCGGTGCTGTGGGCCTTCAAGTCCCTGCACGACAAGGGCCTCGTCTACGAGGGCTTCCGCGTGCTGCCGTACTGCTGGAACGACCAGACGCCGCTGTCCAACCACGAGCTGCGCATGGACGACGACGTCTACCAGGTGCGCCAGGACCCCGCCGTCACGGTCGGGCTGCGCCTCGAGACCGGCGAGCTCGCGCTCGTGTGGACGACGACGCCCTGGACCCTGCCGTCGAACCTCGTCGTCATGGTCGGCCCGGACGTCGACTACGTCGTCGTCGAGTCGTCGGCGACGGGCGTCACGGAGCGCTACGTCATCGCCGAGGCGCGGCTGGACGCGTACGCGCGCGAGCTCACGGACCCGGGGGCGGACGGCGGCGAGGGCGACCTCTCGTCGCAGGTCGTCGAGCGGCTCACGGGCGCCGACCTGGTCGGCCGCTCGTACACGCCGCCGTTCTCCTACTACGCGGGCCACGCGAACGCGCACCGCGTCGTCGAGGCGGACTTCGTCACGACGACGGACGGCACCGGCCTCGTGCACGGCGCCGGGGCGTTCGGCGAGGACGACAAGGTCGTCTCCGACCGCGAGGGCATCGAGCCGGTCATGCCGGTGGGCCCGGACGGGAAGTTCACGTTCCCCGTCGTCGACTACGAGTCGCTGCAGGTGTTCGACGCGAACGCCCTGATCATCGACCACCTCAAGGGCCGCACGCGCCGCGACGCGGCAGCCGGCAGCGGCGAGCAGGTCCCGGACCTCGCCGTCGGTGCCGTGACCGAGGGCACGGTGCTGCTGCGCCGCGAGTCGTACGCGCACTCCTACCCCCACTGCTGGCGCTGCCGCCGACCGCTCATCTACATGGGCGTCTCGTCGTGGTTCGTCGCGGTCTCGCGGTTCAAGGACCGCATGGTCGAGCTCAACGAGCAGATCGCGTGGACGCCGGACCACATCCAGCACGGGCAGTTCGGCAAGTGGCTCGAGAACGCGCGCGACTGGTCGATCACGCGCAACCGCTTCTGGGGCAGCCCCGTGCCCGTGTGGAAGTCCGACGACCCGCAGCACCCGCGCGTCGACGTCTACGGCTCGTTCGAGGAGATCGAGCGCGACTTCGGCACGCTCCCGCGGGACGAGCACGGGAACCCCGATCTCCACCGCCCGTTCGTCGACCGCCTCACGCGCCCGAACCCCGACGACCCCACGGGCCGCTCGACGATGCGGCGCGTCGAGGACGTCCTCGACGTGTGGTTCGACTCCGGGTCGATGCCGTACGCCCAGGTGCACCACCCGTTCGAGAACGCGGAGTGGTTCGAGCACCACAACCCCGGCGACTTCATCGTCGAGTACATCGGGCAGACCCGCGGCTGGTTCTACACGCTGCACGTCCTCGCGACGGCGCTGTTCGACCGCCCCGCCTTCCGCACCGCGGTCTCGCACGGCATCGTCCTCGGCTCGGACGGGCGCAAGATGAGCAAGTCGCTGCGCAACTACCCGGACGTCAACGAGGTCTTCGACCGCGACGGGTCCGACGCGATGCGCTGGTTCCTCATGAGCTCGCCCATCCTGCGCGGCGGCAACCTCGTCGTCACCGAGGACGGGATCCGCGACGCCGTGCGCCAGGTGCTGCTCCCGCTGTGGAGCACGTACTACTTCTTCACCCTGTACGCGAACAGCTCGAAGGCGCAGGCCCGGGGCGACGCGGCGGCCGGGGCCGAGGGCGAGGGGTCCGACGGCGGCGGGTACGTGGCGCAGCGCGTCGCGCCCGGGCGCGTCCCGGGGCTGCCCGCGCTCGACCGGTACCTGCTCGCGCGCACGCACGACCTCGTCGCGCGCGTCACCGGGCAGCTCGACGCGTACGACATCGCGGGCGCGTGCGAGTCCGTGCGCGAGCACCTCGACGTCCTCACCAACTGGTACGTGCGCACGCAGCGCGACCGCTTCTGGGCCGAGGACGCCGACGCGTTCGACACCCTGTACACCGCGCTCGAGACCCTCACGCGCGTCATGGCCCCGCTCGCGCCGCTCCTCGCCGAGGAGGTCTGGCGCGGCCTCACGGGCGGTCGGTCGGTGCACCTCACCGACTGGCCGACCACCACGGAGGAGGTCGGCGAGCGGTACGAAGGGACCGAGGGGCGCTACGCGGTCGCCGTCCGGCACGTCCCCGAGGCGGGTCTCGTCGCCGACGACGCGCTCGTCGCCGCGATGGACGAGGTGCGCGCCGTCGCCTCGGCCGCACTCGGCCTGCGCAAGGCGCACCAGCTGCGCGTGCGCCAGCCGCTCGCGCGCCTGACGGTCGTCGTCGACGACCCGGACGCCCTCGCGCCGTACACCGACCTGCTCGCGCGCGAGCTCAACGTCAAGGCCGTGGAGCTCGAGTCGACGGAGTCGGACGCCGCCGAGCGGTTCGGGGTCACTCAGCGCCTCGCGGTCACGCCCGCGCCGCCGGCCCGCGCCTCGGCCGGGGCGTGCAGGCCGTCATCAAGGCGTCGAAGGCCGGCGCGTGGCGGGTCGACGACGCGGGCGAGGTCGTCGTGGCGACCGACGACGGCGACGTCGCGCTGCTCCCGGCGGAGTACGAGCTGACGACCGTCGTCGCGGCGCGCGAGAGCGACGCCGCCACCGACGGCCCGGCGGTCGCCGCCGCGGTGCTCGCCGGCGGCGGGTTCGTCGTGCTCGACCTCGCGCTCGACGACGCGCTGCTCGCCGAGGGCTACGCGCGCGACGTCGTCCGCGACGTCCAGGACGCGCGCAAGGCCGCCGGGCTCGACGTCGCCGACCGCATCCGCCTCGCGCTCGACGTGCCCGCGAGGTGGCTCGCGGCGGTCGAGGAGCACCGCGACCTGGTCGCCCGGGAGACGCTCGCGGTCGACGTGCAGGTGACCCCGGTGGAGGACGACGAGCGCGCGGTCCGTGTCGAGCGGGCGAGCGCGGGGGAGGTCGACGCGTGAGCGCGAAGGACCGGAAGAAGCCCGCCGGAGCGGCGGCGCGCGAGGCGGCGGAGGACGCCGCGGCGGCCGAGGACCTGCGCGAGGTCTACGCGCACATCATGGCGCGCGCGCCCGAGCACGACATCGACCCGACGCTCGCGCGCGTCCAGCGCGTCCTCGAGCTGCTCGGCGACCCCCACCGCGCCTACCGCGTCGTGCACCTGACGGGTACGAACGGCAAGAGCTCCACGGCCCGGGTGGTCGAGCGCCTCGTGCGCGAGCACGGCCTGCGGACCGGCCTCTTCACGAGCCCGCACCTGACGAGCGTCACCGAGCGCATCCAGGTCGACGGCGAGCCGCTGAGCCCGCGACGGTTCGTCGAGGTGTGGGAGGACGTCGCGCCGTACGTCGGCGTCGTGGACCGCGAGTCGCAGGACGAGGGCGGACCGCGGCTGAGCTTCTTCGAGGTGCTCACCGTCATGGCGCTCGCGGCCTTCGCCGACGCGCCCGTCGACGTCGCCGTGGTCGAGGTCGGCCTCGGGGGCACCTGGGACTCGACCAACGTCGTGGACGGCGAGGTCGCGGTGGTCACGCCCGTCGCGCACGACCACGAGCGGTGGCTCGGCAGCACGCTCGAGGAGATCGCGGCGAACAAGGCGGGCATCGTCAAGGAGGGCGCGACCGCGGTCCTCGCCGAGCAGGAGCCGGAGGTCCTCGAGGTGCTGCTCGACCGGGCGCGCCAGGTCGGCGCGCGCGTGCTGCGGGAGGGCGCCGAGCTCGAGGTCGCGGCGCGGCGCGTGGCCGTCGGCGGGCAGCTGCTCGACCTGCGTACTCCCGCGGCGCTCTACACCGAGGTGTTCCTGCCGCTGCACGGCCCGCACCAGGGGCGCAACGCGCTGCTCGGGCTCACCGCCGTCGAGACCCTGCTGGGCGGGCGAGCGCTCGACGGGAGCGTCGTCGAGGCCGCGTTCGCCGACGTCTCGTCGCCGGGCCGGCTCGAGGTCGTACGGTCGAGCCCGACGGTGCTCGTCGACGCCGCGCACAACGCGGCGGGCGCGGAGGCGCTGGTCGCCGCGCTCGACGAGGCGTTCGACTTCCGCCACCTCGTCGGGGTCGTCGGCATCATGGGGGACAAGGACGCCGAGGCGCTGCTCGCGGCGCTCGAGCCGGTGCTCGCGGAGGTCGTGGTCACGCGCAACAGCTCGGACCGCTCGGCCGACGTCACCGAGCTCGCCGAGCTCGCGGGCGAGGTGTTCGGCGAGGACCGGGTGCGCAGCGCGGAGTCCCTCGACGAGGCGCTGCAGGTCGCGGTCGACCTCGCCGAGGCGGCGGACCCGGTCGGCGTCGGGAGCGGCACGGGCGTCCTCGTCACGGGGTCGGTCGTGACCGTGGCGGACGTGCGCATCCTCCTGGGCCGCGGCTGACGGGCGTCGGCCGTGTGACATTTCGCACGACCGCATCGCGGGACGGTGGTTCCGGAAGCAGGTGAGGCTTACCTATGGTGGGCGCAGCTCGCTCAGGTGAGCCTCACCTTGCTTCCCGACCTCGGAGACCACCGTGAACCTTCCGCGCGCCCTCAGGGCGTCCCGTACCGCCCCTGCCACCGCCGCGCTCGCCGGCGTCCTCCTCGTCGCCTCGGCGTGCGCGTCCGGGTCGGCCGACGCCGGGGGCGAGGACACCGCCGGGACGGCGACGGCGACGGAGGACGCCCCGGCGACGGTCGTCGTCGAGCACGCGCAGGGCGAGACCGAGGTCGACGTCGACCCGCAGAAGATCTTCACGTACGACTTCGCGGCGCTCTCCGTGCTCGACGCGCTCGGCGTCGACGTGGCGGGCGTGCCGAAGCAGAACGTGCCCGAGGCGTACGCGGAGTACGCGACCGACGAGGGCGTGCAGGACATCGGCACTCTCTTCGAGCCCGACTACGAGCTCGTCGCCGCCGAGCAGCCGGACCTCATCATCGTCGCGGGGCGCTCGTCCGAGGCCTACCCGCAGCTGAGCGAGATCGCGCCGACCATCGACCTGTCGAACGACTGGGCCACCTTCCACGACTCCGTCGTCGCCAACGCCGAGACGCTCGCGCCGGTGTTCGAGGCGGAGGACGAGGTCGCCGACCTCGTCACGGAGCTCGACGCCGCCGTCGCGGACGTGAAGGAGAAGGCGGAGTCGGCGGGCACGTCCCTCGTCGTCCTGACCTCGGGCGGGGAGGTCACCGCCTACGGCCCCGGGTCGCGCTTCGGCTTCCTGCACGACTCCCTCGGGCTCACGCCCGCGGTCGAGGACGTCGAGGCCGCGACGCACGGCGAGGCCGTGTCGTTCGAGTTCCTGCTCGAGACCGACCCCGACTGGCTGTTCGTCGTCGACCGCGACGCCGCGACGGGCGAGGGTACCGAGAACGCCGAGCAGGTCCTCGACAACGAGGTGGTGCACCGCACGACCGCGTGGCAGGAGGACCACGTCGTCTACCTCGACCCGACCACGTGGTACATCATCAACGGCGGCGTGCCGACGCTGACCGCGATGGCCGAGGAGGTCGGCGCGGCCCTCGACGGCGACGCGTGAGGCACGGGCGTCGCTCGTGACCGTCCCTTCCCCGGTGCGCCCGCGCCGCCCGGCGAGCAGGCCGCGCCGGCCGCCGCCCCGACCGCCGCCGCGGCTCCCGCCGCGCCGGAGGTCGAGG
>NZ_MKKH01000062.1 GCF_001942335.1 Cellulosimicrobium sp. CUA-896
CCACCGCGTCGGGCGCGAGGCCCGCGACGGCGGGGTCGGCCAGGCCGGCGCGCAGGGTGGCGAGGGCCGCGCGGTGCCGGGAGACGTCCGCCTCGAGGCGGGACCGCTCCTCGTCGCCGAGGACGGCGTCGAGAGCCTGCGCCGCGTCGGCGAACCCGCCGTCGACGACGAGCTGCGCGACCTCGGCGCCGCGACGCCCGGCGTCGCGCCGCGCGTCCTCCACGGCCGCGTGGGCCTCGCTGAGCGCGGTGAGCGACCGGGCGCGCTCGTCGAGCGCGGCGGCGAGCACGGCGACGGCGTTGCGGGCGCCGCCCTCGTGCCCGAGCACGTCGGCAGGTCGCCTCCGAGGGAGACGAGCGACCGAGCGGCGTCGGCCTCGCGGGCGATCTCGGCCACGTCGGCGGCGAGGGCGGCGGCGAGCTCGTCCAGGCGCGACGTCGACGCCGCGACCGTCTCGGCGAGCTCGGCGGCCCGTGCGTGCAGCGCGCGCGTCGTCGCGTCGTGCTCGTCGAGCTCGCGCTCCGCCGTCTCGCGCTCCGTGGACGCCGTCCGCGCCTGGGCCACCGCCTCCTCGAGCGCGGCGACCTGCGCCTGCGCCGCGTCGGCGTCGAGGCCCTGCGCGGTCTGCCGCAGCGCCTGGAGCCGCTCGGCGAGCCGCGCGACGTCGGCGGACGCGTCCCGCAGCGCCTCCTCCGCGGCGACGCGCGCGGCCTCGGCCGCCTCGACGTCCTCGGGCGTGGCGTGGTCGTCCGTGCGCCCCGCGGGGTCAGGGTGCTCGGGCGACCCGCAGACCGGGCACGGGGCGTCGTCGACGAGCGATGCCGCGAGCTCGCCCGCGATCCCGGCGATGCGTGCCGTGCGGACCCGGCGCTCGGTTCCCACGGCCCGGACCGCGGTGTCCGCGGCGCGCGTCCGCGCGTCCGCCGCCCGGTCGTGCTCCGCCTCGAGCACCCGCACCTCGCGTGCCGCCGCGGCGACGGAGCGCGCGTGGCCGGCGCGCTCCTGGAGCGCGTCGAGCCGTGCCGCGGCCTCGCCCCGCTCCGCGACCCGGGCCCGCAGCGCCTCGCGTGCGGCGGGGCGCTCGGCGACGTCCGCGAGCACCCGGCGCCGCTCCTCGGCCGCTCGCTCGACCTCCTTGCGGCCGTCCGCGAGCTCGCGCTCGCGCGCGGGCAGGCCGGCGCCGACGGGCAGCAGCCGCGCGACGCGCACCGAGGCGGTGAGCACGTCGGACCGCACGGCCTCGAGCGCGCCCGGGTCGGCCTCGGCCAGGTCCGCGGGGACGCCCGTCCGGGCGAGCTCCTGACGTTCGAGGGCAGCGGCGAGCGCGCGGTCGGCCGTGAGCGCGGCGCGCGCGGCCGGAGCGACGACGGCGGCCCGGCCGGCGGCGTCGAGCCGTGCCACCTGCTCGGCGACGTGCGGCTCCCGGGCCGCGAGCCGCTCCTTCTCCGCGCCGAGCGCCGCGCGTCGGTCGAGCGCCGCGGCCGTCGACCGCTCGGCGTCGAGACGCTCGCGCGCCGTGGTGAGCGCGGCGCGGGCGGCGGCGTCGTCCGCCTCCAGGGCCTGCGCGAGCGCCTCGCGACGCCGCGCGTGCGCCAGCGCGAGGGCGTGCACGCCCGGCGCCGGCGCGTCCGCCTCGAGGTCGCCCAGCAGCGCGTCCATCTCGAGGTCGCCCAGCAGCGCGTCCACCTCGTCGTCCGTCGCGCGCCGCAGGCGGGTGTCGTCGTGGCACGCGTCGCGCAGACCGCGGGCGTCCTCCGTCGCGAGCCCCGACGCGCCGCAGAAGTGCTCGACGGCCCCGGTGACCGCCTGCCGGGCGAGGTCGACCCGTCCGCGCGCCGTGCGGGCGAGCTCGGCGAGCCGCACCGAGGCCCGGTCGTAGAGCTCGGTGCCGAAGACCTTCTGGAGCAGGTCGCGCCGCCGCTCCGGGTCCGCGCGCAGGAACGTCGCGAACTCGCCCTGCGGCAGCACGACGGTCTGGACGAGCTGACGGCGGTCGAGGCCGACGAGACGCTGGATCTCGGCCCCCGCCTCGTCGAGCCGGGTGGAGAGCAGCTCCCCGACCGGGTCCTCCTCGGCCGGGGACGGAACGGACGGCAGACGCCACAGGCGCACGGAGGCCTGCTGCGTCGTCGTGCCCTCGCCGCGCTTCTTCGGCCGCCGGTACTCGGGCGTGCGCCGCACGCGGAACACGCCCGCCGGCACCTCGAGGACCAGGTCGACGAACGACTCGACGGACGGCTCCGCGTACGCGGAGCGCAGGCGGTCGTCGCTCGCCTGCTCGGACGCGACCTTGCCGTAGAGGGCGAACACGACCGTGTCGATGATCGTCGACTTGCCCGCACCCGTCGGGCCGTCGAGGAGGAAGATCCCCGACGCCCCGAGGGCGGCGAGGTCGATGCGGTGCCGCCCCGGGAACGGGCCGATCGCCTGGAAGGTGAGCGAGTGCAGGTGCATCAGGCGCTCCGCTCCGCCGCGAGCGCACCCTCGAGCGCGTCGCGCAGCACGGACTCCTCCGCCGCGGTCGGGGCGTGCCCGGACACGTGCTCGACGAAGTTGCGCGCGACGTCGAGCGGGTCCCGGCCGGGCCCGACGGCCGTCACGGTCTCGCGCTCGGCCTGCTGCGGCGGGCGGTGGGTCACCTGCAGGGCGT
The DNA here is from genome assembly GCF_001942335.1 of Cellulosimicrobium sp. CUA-896. Classification (GTDB taxonomy): domain Bacteria; phylum Actinomycetota; class Actinomycetes; order Actinomycetales; family Cellulomonadaceae; genus Cellulosimicrobium. The sequence continues at coordinate 2,651 of NZ_MKKH01000062.1, forward strand.
GCGGGAAGCGGGCGCGGACGCGCGCGTAGAGCTCGGCGGGTCGCGCCGGGTCCGTGACGACGACGCGCACCCAGTCGTCGACGTGCGGCTCGCCCGCCGCGCCGAGCAGGTCCTCGAGCGGTCCGGTGACCTCCGCGAGCCGGCGCGGCACGGGCGCCGGCACGAGCTCGACCGCATCGTGGCCCTCCCCGCGCAGCCGGTCGAGGTGGACGAGCGCCGTCGACTTGCGCTGGCGCACCTCGGAGAACGAGAACGCGAGCGGGGAGCCCGAGTACCGCGCCACCGTCGGGTGTGCGGCCGCCTGACCTGCGGTTCCCCGGGGGGCGTCGGGCACCGGCACGCGCTGCGGCCCGTGCAGATGACCGAGGGCGACGTAGTCGATGCCCCACCCGCCGAACGTCCCGGCGGGCACCGAGTCGACGCCGCCGACGCGGATGTCGCGCTCCGACTCCGAAGGCTCGCCCCCCACGACGAACGCGTGGCCCGAGACGACGGCGTGCCCGCGGAACCCGCCGGCCCGCCGCGCGGCGAGGTCCGCGCCGACCCGGCGCACCGCGGCGGCCATGACGGCCTCGTGCGAGCGCGCGAGCGGGGCGTCCTCGGCGAGCTCGTGGCGGGCCGCGTCCGGGTCGAGGTACGGCAGCGCGTAGACGAGCAGGGGTGCCTCCCCCGCTCCGGTGGTCGCGCCGGGGTGCGGCCCGAGGACCACGGGGGCGCCGACGTCGGACACGCGCGTGCGCAGGTGGACCCCCGGGCGCAGGAGCCGTTCGGCGAACCCGAGGCGGATCGCGGAGTCGTGGTTGCCGGGCGTGACGACCACGTGGGCGTGCTCGGCGAGGCGCGCCAGGGCGTCGGACAGCAGCGCGACGGCCTCGACGGGCGGGATCGCCCGGTCGTACACGTCCCCGGCGACGACGACGGCGTCCACGCGCTCGGCGCGCGCCAGCTCCACGAGGTGGTCGAGGTGAGCGGCCTGGTGCTCCAGCAGGTCCACGCCGTGGAGCGTGCGCCCGAGGTGCCAGTCGGACGTGTGGAGGATCCGCATGCAGGGACCGTAACGTCCGGTTCCCACACGGCCCGGTACGCTCCCGGAGGCCGCCGCGCGCCCGCTCGGCCACGACCGCCCGGAGGACCCCGTGGACCGACGCACGCTCGACGTCGCCCTGCCCGTCACCTACGCGGGGCTCGTCGCCCTCTCCCGGCTGTGGTTCCCCGGCTCCACCGCGGGGATCGCCCTCGCCGGCGCGTTCGTCCTCGCGCTGTACTGGGGCGCGTTCCGGCACAGGCTGCCGGCACAGGTCCCGCCCCGCGACCGCGCGGACCGCCCGGTCGACGACGCCCCCGCGGCCGGCAGGCCGGACGACCCGCCGTACGGCTCGGCCTGAGCCGCCGGGTCCGCTCCGCGCGGGAGCCGTGCGCCGGTGGGTGTCAGCCGACCCCGACGACGGCGACCGGCCCGCTGGGCGCGTCGTCGGTGCGGACGACGGGGATGCGCTCGCCCATGCCGATCATGTCGAGGAGCTCGACGATACTGTCCGACGGGTCGCGCAGCACCACCTCGCGGCGCTCCTCGTCGCCCAGCATGTAGAGCTGGATGATGAAGGCGATCCCCGACGAGTCGATGAACGAGACCCCGGACACGTCGACGACGACGGGCCCCCGGGTGTCGAGACGTAGGACATCGCCTCGCTGGCGCGGTCGCGCAACGCGGCGTCCACCTCGCCCCACATCGTCACGACGACGCCGCCCTCGTCCGGTGCGTAGGCGATGCCGCTCGCCTGGTCGCTCGCGCTGCCTGTGTCCATGCGGTCCAGCTCCACCGTCTCTCGATCGTCCTGCGTGCTGCCGGCTCCACCCGGTCCTGTCCAACGCTCCGGGGACGTCCCCTGTTCCCGGGCGGGACGGGGACGAACGTCGGCAGCCGCGCCCGGGCGCCGTCGACCGGGGCACCCTGAGTGTGCACCCGGCGCGCGCGCGCACCACCGGTCCGGGCCTGCCGGCGGCAGGGTCGTCCGGACGGCGGTGCGGCCGCGGGCGACAGGGGACGTTACAGGGGGTCGGTGACGTCCGCGACCTGGGCCTCGAGCACCCGGACGAGCTCCGCGCCGTCCACCGTCGCGGCGGTCCCGTGGGCACCCGCGCCGATCGAGACCGGGCCGTCGGCGGCGGCCACGCGCTCGTCCGCGACGACCGGCCACGCGCGCGTCGCGCCGAACGGCGTGATCGTGCCGCGCTCGTACCCGGTGACGTCGCGCGCGACGTCCTTGTCGGGCATCGACAGGCGCGAGACGCCCAGCAGGGCGCGCAGCCGGGGCCAGGCGATCTGGCGGTCGCCGGGCACGAGGACGAAGAGGTAGTCGTCGTCGGCGCGCCGCACGACGATGGTCTTGAGCACGCGTGACGGGTCCACGCCGCGCGCGGCCGCCGCCTCCTCGAGCGACGACACCCGGCCGTGGCGCGTCACGGTGAAGCCGATGCCCGACGCCTCCAGGGCCGCGACGGCGCGCTCGTCCCCCGGCGCCCCGTCCGGCCCGCTGCTCTCTGCGCTGCTCATGGCACCGACCGTAGCCCGTCCCGGCCGGGCGTCAGACGTCGTCGAACTCCGTGACGACGGTGCGCCAGTACTCCGCGCCGTCGCGCGTGCGGTGCACGAGCCCGGCGTCGACCATGGCACGCCGCAGCGAGACGGGATCGGCCGCGCGCTCCGCGAGCCGCTTCGTGAGCGTCAGCTCGGTGACCGGCTCCTCGAGCGGGAGCACCTGCGCCGCCAGGTAGCGCACGACGAGCTGGCGGTCCCGCAGCCGCTTCGGGCTGCGCAGCAGCCGCCCGCCGACCAGGAACCGGTTCGGCCCGGTCGGCTGCGGCGACGGCGTCGCGCTGAGCAGCCCGGCGAAGCGCGCCGGGACCGCGCGCAGGAACCCGCCGTCGTCGCGCACCACGACGCCCGCGGCGAGCAGCGGCGCGAGGCGGCGCCGCTCGTCCGCGGTCAGGTCCGCCTCGGCGGGCGCGTCGACGACCACGTGCCCGAACAGCGCGAGCCGCCCCTCGTCCGCGAGCGCGGCGACGACCTGCTTCCACGCGTTGCCCGAGGCGCCCCGGTCGTCCATGCCGCCGTCGTCCATGCCCCCGACCCTAGGCACCCGACGCGTCCCCGGGCCAGCGAGGTCCCGCACGCCCCCGGGCGTCAGTCCAGGTGCACGACGTCGCCCGTCCAGTGCCGGCGCAGCCACCGGTCGTGCGAGGCGACCACGACCGCACCGGGCCAGTCCTGCACCGCCGCCACGAGCTCGGTCGCGAGCCGCAGGGACACGTGGTTCGTCGGCTCGTCGAGCAGCAGCACGTCCGGTGCCTGCGAGACGAGCATCGCGAGCACGAGCCGCCGTCGCTGCCCGACGGACAGGTCCGCCAGCGGCCGCCCCAGGTCGCGCGGCGCGAGGAGCCCGTGGGCGTCGACGCGCACGTCCGTCCCGTCGCTCGACCGGCCCTGCACGAGCGCGAGGAGCTCGCGCGGGGTGCGGGCGTCGTCGTGGAGGTGCATGTCCTGCTCGAGCAGCCCGACCCGGACGCCGCGCGCCCGGCCGACCGCGCCGGCGTCGGGCTCGAGGTCGCCCGCGAGGACGTGCAGCAGCGTGGACTTGCCGCTCCCGTTCGCCCCCGTCACGAGCAGCCGCGTGCCGTGCGCGACCTCGAGCGCCGGCACGCCCGACGCCGCCATGTCGAGCCGGACCGCGCGCTCCCCCGCCGGCACGGGACCGCCCCGGTGCACGACGACGCCCCGCGCCCACACGGCGAGGTCGCCCCCGCGCGGCGCACCGGAGCCACGGACACCCTCGGCGCGCGGGGGCGCGAACCGCAGCGGCACCGGAGGCCGGCGGACCTGCTCTCGCTCGAGCGTGTCCAGCCGCTGCTGCGCGTTGCGCACGCGCCGCGCGACCTGGCCCTGCACGCGCTCGCCCTTGAAGTCGTAGAGGATCTTCGCCTGGTTGCCGCGCTCGCGGTCCTTGGCCACGTCGCGCGCCGTGACCGCGACCGCGCGCCGCAGGGCGCGCAGCTCCTCCTGCTCGACGGCGAACCGCTGCTCCCAGCGCTCCCGCTCGACGCGCTGGGCCTCGAGGTAGTCGCCGTACGTCCCGCCGTACGCCGTGACGCCGGCGGACGCGCCGTCCGACGACCCGCGCAGCGGCTCGGCCACCGGGTCGAGGTCGAGGATCTCGGTGCACACCTCGTCGAGGAACACCCGGTCGTGGCTCGCGAGCACGACCGCGCCCGGCAGCGCGCGCAGCGCCGTCGCGAGGTACTCGGCCGCGGCGTCGTCGAGGTGGTTGGTCGGCTCGTCGAGCAGGAGCGCACCCGGTTGGCGGACGAGGAGCGCGGCCAGGCCGAGCCGCGTGCGCTGCCCGCCCGAGAGCGAACCGACCGGCCGGCCCGCCGCGCCGTCGACGTCGAGGCCGAGCCCCGCGAGCGTGCGCGCGGCCCGCGCGTCGGCGTCCCACACGTCGGCGAGCTGCGCACGGGCGAGCGCGCGGTCGTACGCGGCCTCGCGAGCCGACGTGTCAGCACCACGCACGGACCGCGCGTCCGGTGGCGCTGACACGTCGGCGAGAGCAGCCGCGGCGTCCTCGAGCTCCGTCTCCAGCGCACGTACCGCGGCGAGCGCGTCGTCGACGACCGCCCGCACGGTGGTCGACGGCGGGTACGGGAGCTCCTGGTGGAGGAACCCGAGGTCGGCCGGTCGCTCCACCGTGCCGGAGTCGGGGGCGGTCACGCCCGCGAGGACGCGCAGCAGCGTGGACTTCCCGGCGCCGTTCTCGCCGACGAGGCCGGCACGGTGGCCGGGGTCGACGGCGAGGTCGACGCCGCGCAGCACGGGGCGCCCGTCGTAGGACATGTGGACGTCGGACGCGCGCAGGACGGGGGGCATGCGATCACCTGCCAGGGCTGCCCGGGCACCTGCCGAGCGCGCGGGGCGCGGGAGGGCAGCGGCTCCGGGCTCGGGGGGACGGGCCGGTCGGGGCAGGTGTGCGTCACATCGAGCACGACGGTAGGGCGGCGTCGAGGCCGACGCCAGGGATTTTCGCCGGAGACGGCGGCGGGCGGCCGCAGCGGCCGCGCCGGGAGCGACGGAGCCGGTCAGGGAGCCGGCGTCACCACGTCTGCCGGCCCTCCGGGGCACCGGCCGGCGCATCGTCCGGGCTCGGGCACTTCCGAGCCCGAACGGACCATGACGAACGACGACGTGGCGCAGCTCGTCGAGACGAACGACGAGTGGATCCGCTCGCGCACGGGCATCGTCACGCGCCATGTCGCC
>NZ_MKKH01000063.1 GCF_001942335.1 Cellulosimicrobium sp. CUA-896
CGCGGACGCCGTGCTGCTCGGCCACACGCTCGACGACCAGGCCGAGACCGTCCTGCTCGGCCTCGCGCGCGGGGCGGGGGCGCGGTCGCTCGCTCGGCATGCGCGCGGCGCGGGCCTGGCGGCGGCCGTTCCTCGGCCTGCGCCGCACCGACACCGAGGCGGTGTGCACGGCGCTCGGCCTGCCGTGGTGGGACGACCCCACCAACGCGGTGGGGGGCGCCGGCGAGCCGCCGCTGCGGTCGCGCGTGCGCGCCGCCGTCGTGCCGGCGCTCGTCGACGTGCTCGGCCCGGGTGCGGTGCCGGGACTCGCGCGCACGGCCGACCTGCTGCGTGACGACGCCGACCTCCTCGACGCGCTCGCGGCCGAGCTGCTGGACCGGGCGGTCGTCGCGGGCGGGCAGGACGACCCCGCGTCGCCGGGCGTCGTGGAGCTGGACGTCGGCACGCTCGCGGCCGCGCACCCCGCGCTGCGCCGGCGCGCGCTGCGGGCGGCGGCGCTGCGCGCGGGCTGCCCGGACGGCGACCTGTTCGCCGTCCACGTCGCGGCGCTCGACGCGCTCGTCGCGCGCTGGCGCGGGCAGGGTCCGGTGCACCTGCCGGGCGACCGCCGGGCGTCCCGGTCGTGTGGCAGGCTGTCCCTGGGCCCGCCGGACCCGCCCCCCGGACCGTCGCGGAGACCCCCCCGACCCGCCCCCGCACCCCAGGAGTGACCCCCCGTGGAAGCATCGGACGTCGCTGGCGACCTCGAGAACGTGCTCCTCACCGAGGAGCAGCTCGGCAGCAGGCTCGACGAGATCGCCGCGCAGATCGACCGTGACTACGCGGGCAAGGACCTCCTGCTCGTCGGCGTCCTCAAGGGGGCGGTCATGGTCATGGCGGACCTCGCGCGTCGGCTGAGCCACCCGGTCGAGATGGACTGGATGGCGGTCTCGTCGTACGGGTCGGGCACCAAGTCGTCCGGCGTCGTGCGCATCCTCAAGGACCTCGACGCCGACCTCACGGGGCGCAACGTGCTCATCGTGGAGGACATCATCGACTCCGGCCTGACGCTGTCGTGGCTGCTGTCGAACCTGCGCTCGCGCGGCCCGGAGTCGGTCGAGATCGCGGCGATGCTGCGCAAGCCCGACGCGGCGAAGACGGACGTCGACGTGCGGTACGTCGGGTTCGACATCCCCAACGAGTTCGTCGTCGGCTACGGGCTCGACTACGCGGAGAAGTACCGGAACCTGCCGTTCGTGGGCACGCTCGCCCCGCACGTGTACTCCAGCTGACCCGCAGCGGCGCCCGGCCACGCCCTGGGCGAACAGGGACCGGATCCACAGCCGACGTCAAGGTCGAGCGTGTAGTTTCGAGCCCGAACACTTGCGCGAGCGGAGGGATCCGGGGCTCTGCGCCCCGTCGCCGATGAACATCAAGAAGATTCTCAGTGGGCCGATCGTCTGGATCGTGCTCGGCCTCGTGATCCTGTGGATCGCGTTCACGACGCTGTCGCGCCCCACGGTCCAGCGCATCGACACCTCGGCGGGGCTCGAGCTGCTCGCCGGCGACACCGTCGAGCAGGCGCTCATCGTGGACGGCGACCAGCGCGTCCGCCTCACCCTGTCCGACCCGTACGTGGCGGACGAGGGCACCGACGACGAGCAGGACTACGGCACGAACGTCGAGTTCTTCTACGTCGCGCCGCAGGGCGAGGCCGTCGTCGACGCCGTGGTCTCGGCGGAGCCGCCGGAGGGCTACAACTCCGAGGTCGCGCAGCCGTCGTTCTGGTCCTCGCTGCTCGGGCTGCTCATCCCGTTCCTCATCATCGGCGTGCTGTTCTGGTTCCTGCTGTCGCGGATGCAGGGCGGCGGGTCGCGCGTCATGGGCTTCGGCAAGTCGCGCGCCAAGCTGGTGTCCAAGGACACGCCGCAGGTCACCTTCGCGGACGTCGCGGGGGCCGACGAGGCGGTCGAGGAGCTCCACGAGATCAAGGAGTTCCTCTCCGAGCCGGCGAAGTTCCAGGCCGTCGGCGCGAAGATCCCCAAGGGCGTGCTGCTGTACGGTCCGCCCGGGACGGGCAAGACCCTGCTGGCCCGTGCGGTGGCCGGCGAGGCGGGCGTCCCCTTCTACTCGATCTCCGGGTCGGACTTCGTCGAGATGTTCGTCGGCGTCGGCGCGAGCCGCGTGCGCGACCTGTTCAACCAGGCCAAGGAGAACTCGCCCGCGATCATCTTCGTCGACGAGATCGACGCCGTCGGCCGCCACCGCGGCGCCGGCATGGGCGGCGGGCACGACGAGCGCGAGCAGACGCTCAACCAGCTCCTCGTCGAGATGGACGGGTTCGACGTCAAGACGAACGTCATCCTCATCGCGGCGACGAACCGGCCCGACATCCTCGACCCCGCGCTCCTGCGCCCGGGACGCTTCGACCGGCAGGTCGCCGTCGAGGCCCCGGACCTCAAGGGCCGCGAGGCGATCCTCGGCGTGCACGCGCGGGGCAAGCCGATCGTCGAGGACATCGACCTCGCCGCGGTCGCGCGCCGCACCCCCGGCTTCACCGGCGCGGACCTCGCCAACGTGCTCAACGAGGCCGCGCTGCTCACGGCCCGCAGCGGCGCCCAGCTCATCGACGACCGCGCGCTCGACGAGGCCATCGACCGCGTCGTCGCCGGCCCGCAGAAGCGCACGCGCGTGATGAACGTCAAGGAGCAGAAGATCACGGCGTACCACGAGGGCGGTCACGCGCTCGTCGCCGCCGCGATGCGGTACACCGACCCGGTGACCAAGGTGACGATCCTGCCTCGCGGGCGTGCCCTCGGGTACACGATGGTCATGCCCACGGAGGACAAGTACTCCACGACGCGCAACGAGCTGCTCGACCAGCTCGCGTACGCGATGGGCGGGCGCGTGGCCGAGGAGCTCGTGTTCCACGACCCGACGACCGGGGCGTCGAACGACATCGAGAAGGCCACGGCCATCGCCCGCAAGATGGTCACCGAGTTCGGCATGAGCGAGCGCGTCGGCGCGATCAAGCTCGGCAGCGGCTCGGGCGAGCCGTTCCTCGGCCGCGACATGGGCCACCAGCGCGACTACTCCGAGTCGGTCGCGGGCACGGTGGACCACGAGGTGCGCAAGCTGATCGAGTCGGCGCACGACGAGGCGTGGGAGGTGCTCACGCGCTACCGCGACGTGCTCGACACGCTCGTGCTGGAGCTCCTCGAGAAGGAGACGCTCAACCAGGCCGAGCTGGCCCGGGTCTTCTCGCCCGTCGAGAAGCGCGCGCCGCGCGACGTCTGGCTCTCGAGCGAGCAGCGCTCGGTCTCGCAGCGCGGCCCGGTCCTCACCGACGCGGAGCGCGCCGCGCAGAACGGCCACCCCGTCATCCCGCAGGACGAGGCGGCCGCGGCGAGCGACGAGCTCCCGCCGGAGCGCGTCGGCGAGGTCCCGGCCGACGCGCCGCTCGACCGCTCGGTCGGTGGCGAGGCCCGTGGTGACGGCGTGGCGGACCTGTCGGGGCCGGGGCAGCACTGATGTCCGGGGACGGCGTGCACGGCGCGATCACGCGCGCCGCGGCAGCGGCGGACCTGCCCGCGCCGGCCGAGGTCCCGCCGTACGACGCGGAGCGCGCCGAGGCCGCCGTCCGAGAGCTGCTGCTCGCGGTCGGCGAGGACCCCGACCGCGAGGGGCTGCGCGACACGCCGGCCCGGGTCGCGCGCGCCTACCGCGAGATCTTCGCGGGCCTGCGCCAGGAGGCGGGGGACGTCCTCACGACGACGTTCGACCTCGGGCACGAGGAGATGGTGCTCGTCAAGGACATCGAGGTGTACTCGACGTGCGAGCACCACCTCGTGCCGTTCCACGGCGTCGCGCACATCGGGTACATCCCCAACGTCGACGGCCGGATCACCGGACTGTCCAAGCTCGCGCGCCTCGTCGAGGTGTTCGCGCGCCGCCCGCAGGTCCAGGAACGCCTCACGTCCCAGGTCGCCGACGCGCTCGTCGAGCACCTGCAGCCGCGCGGCGCGATCGTCGTGGTCGAGTGCGAGCACCTGTGCATGTCGATGCGCGGCGTGCGCAAGCCCGGCTCCCGCACCGTGACGTCGGCGGTCCGGGGCCAGATGCGCGACGCCGCGACCCGTGCCGAGGCGATGAGCCTCATCCTGGGGCGCTAGGGACGTGGTCCCCGACGCAGCACCCGGTCCCGGCGACCCGTCCGGCGGCGTGCCGACGGCCGCCGTCGCCGGGCTCGACGAGCTGGCCGGGCTCGGGCGCACGCTCGTGATGGGCGTCGTCAACGTGACCCCGGACTCCTTCTCCGACGGCGGGGAGTGGTACGAGCCGGACGCCGCCGTCGCCCACGGTCGCGCGCTGCTCGACGACGGCGCCGACGTCCTCGACGTCGGCGGCGAGTCCACGCGGCCCGGCGCGGGCCGCGTCCCCGTCGAGGAGGAGCTCGCGCGCGTCCTGCCCGTGGTCGCCGCGCTCGCCGCCGACGGCGCGGTGGTGAGCGTGGACACCACGCGCGCGGTCGTCGCGGAGCGCGCCGTCGCCGCCGGGGCGCGGATCGTCAACGACGTCTCGGGCGGGCTCGCGGACCCGGACATGGCCGGCGTCGTGGCCCGTACCGGGGTGGCGTACGTGTGCATGCACTGGCGCGGCCACGCGGACGTCATGGACGACCTTGAGCGCTACGACGACGTCGTCGCCGACGTCCGCGCGGAGCTCTCCGCGCGCGTCGAGGCCCTGCTCGCGGCGGGGGTGCGCCGCGACCAGGTCGTCCTCGACCCCGGGCTGGGCTTCTCCAAGGCGGGCTCGGCGAACTGGCCGCTGCTCGCCCGGCTCGGCGAGCTCGAGGAGCTGGGGTTCCCCGTGCTCGTCGGTGCCTCGCGCAAGAGGTTCCTCGGCCACCTCCTCGCCGGACCCGACGGGCGCCCTGCGCCGCCGCTGTCGCGCGACGACGCGACCGCGGCCGTGACGACGCTCGCCGCCGCGGCAGGGGCGTGGTGCGTGCGCGTCCATGCGGTGCGCGCCTCGGCGGACGCGGTGCGCGTCGTCGCCGCCTGGCAGCGGGCGCGTGGCGCGACCACGCCCGGCCCGGCGCCGGGACGGGACGACTCGACGGGGCGGGCCGCGACCTAGCAGGATGGGGCGGCAAGGGCGTGCCCGATCACGGCCGGCCGGTCCGCGCAGCACGGGGCCGGCAGCTGACGGCAGCTGACAACACGGCACACGGGATCTCCGCCACCTCACCGGTGGAGGTCCGTCGCGAGGACGGAGTACGACGTGACCACAGCGTTCGCAGGAGCGGTCCTCGACGCGGACGGCCGGCCGTTCGACCGGATCCGGCTCACGGGTCTGAGCGCCACCGGCCACCACGGCGTCCTCGAGCACGAGCGTGCCGACGGCCAGCTCTTCCGTGCGGACGTCGTGCTGCACCTCGACACGCGCGAGGCCGCGCGTGGGGACGACCTCGCCGACACGGTGAGCTACGCGGGCGTCGCCGAGGACGTCGTCTCCGTGCTCGCCGGCTCGCCCGCCGACCTCATCGAGACGGTCGCCGAGCGCATCGCGGCGACGATCCTCGTCCACCCCGACGTCGTCGCGGTCGACGTGGCCGTCCACAAGCCGCAGGCGCCGCTCACCGTCCCCTTCGACGACGTCGAGGTCGTCATCCGCCGCGACCGCGTGGTCGCGCCGGTCGTCGCGCCGCTCGCGCGGCGGCACGACGGGTCGGCGGAGCCCCGGACGGTCGCCCCGATCCCCGTCGGGTCGGTGGCCCCGGCGCTCATCCACGGCGTCGAGGCGCCGCCCGTCATGCCGCCGAGCATCCCGCCGACGAGCGCCGCGACCGGGGCCCACGAGGTCCCGGGAACGCGGCTGCCCGACGACGGTGACGCCCCGGCGTCCCCGGACGGTCACGCGGAGGTCGCTGACGACCAGGGCGCGGCGCACGGGCACGACGCGGACCCGCGCACGGGGCGGGAGGCGGCGGCCGACCGGCCGAGCGGGCCCCTCCCCGCGGGCGCCGTCCCGAGCGGCGCGCACCCGAGCAGCGCCCCGACCGGCCCCGTCCCGACCGGCCCCCTGCCCACGGACCGTTCCCTCCCGGTCCCGGTCCCGGTCCCGGTCCCGGCTCCCGGTCCGGCCGGCACCGGACCGGTCGCGCACGAGCCGGCGGCCGCGGGCACGGATGCTGCCGGGACGGGCGGGGAGCAGCCGGGACGGTCGGCGGCGGGGCCGGACGGACCGCACGAGGCGCCGGGGCCGGACGCGTCCGACGGGCCGCAGGCCCCGGGAGGTGCGGTGGCGCCGGGCGCGCCCGCCGAGGAGCAGGGCGGCTCCGTGCCCGGTCACGGCACGGACCGGGACGCCACGGACGCGCCCGCGCCCGGGCGGCCGCGCGACCGCATGGACGAGGTGCCGGCGGACTTCGTCGACGTCGTCCTCGCGCTCGGCGCGAACCTGGGGGACCCGCAGCAGACGCTGCGGGAGGCGATCACGGACCTCGACCGCATCCCGGGCGTCGAGATCACGGACGTCTCGCCGCTCGCGAGGACGGCGGCGCTCGGACCGGAGCAGCCCGACTACCTCAACACCGTCCTGCTGGCCCGCACGCGCCTGTCGGCGCGCGACCTCCTCCACGCGTGCCACGCCGTCGAGCACGCGCACGGACGCGTGCGCGACGAGCGCTGGGGCCCCCGCACCCTCGACATCGACCTCGTGGTGTACGGGTCGCTGACGGACGTCGCCGACGACCTCGAGCTCCCGCACCCGCGCGCCCACGAGCGGGCGTTCGTGCTCGAGCCCTGGTCGCAGGTCGACCCCGACGCCGTGCTCCCCGGCCTGGGCGGCGGGCCCGTCGCGGCGCTCGCCGCGACGGCACCCGACCGCGCCGGGATCCGGTGGCTCGCGCTCGACTGGCTGACCGAGCCCGCGCCCAACCCGACGGGCGCCGTGCCGGTCGCGTCGGCCGCCGCCGGTGGCTCGCGCTCGACTGGCTGACCGAGCCCGCGCCCAACCCGAC
>NZ_MKKH01000064.1 GCF_001942335.1 Cellulosimicrobium sp. CUA-896
CTCGACTACCAGAACGTGCGCGCCGACTACGTCACCGCCTGGTGGAACCTGGTCAACTGGTCCGACGCCGAGGCCCGCCTCCAGCGCGCCCGCACCCAGACCGCCGGGCTCATCGTCCCCGCCTGACACCCACCCCGCCCCGGTCGGCCACCGAGCCCGCCGACCACCGCGGGACCCCGCACCACCGCCGAACCCCGGGTTGTGCGCCGTTCAAGGCCTCGAACGACACACAACCGGGGTTCGCGCGCCCGGCGGCGCACAACCCAGGGCTCGGCACGCCCGGCGCGCACAACCCCGGATTCGGCGCCCCCGACGGCGCAACGTACAGCGACACGTGCGGAACCCGGGGTGCCACCGTCCTCCGCGGCTCGTCACGCGACGGCACGCCGGGACCAGGGTCCCTCGGACGCCGGCCGGGCCGCTCCGCCCACGACGAAGGGCCCGGTTCTCCGCGAGGAGAACCGGGCCCTGTCACGACCGGGCGACCGGAGCCGCGCTCCGGGCCGCGTCGCGCCCGGAGGAGGGGTCAGTGCGCGTGCTGGCCGCGGGAGAACTCGAAGACCCAGCCGACGAGGGCGACCGCGCCGAGCGCGATGCCGACGTAGACGAGCCACCAGCCGACCGCGAGCCCGAGGAACGTGGTCGCGCCCGTCGCCGCGATCGCGAGCGGCCACCAGCTCCACGGGGCGTAGACGCCTGGTCGCCGGCGCCCTGCTCGATCAGGCCGTCGGGGTCGTCCTCGGGCCGGGCGTCGATGCGACGGGCCGTGAGCGCGAGGTACGCACCGATCATCGCGACGAGCCCCGCGGTGAGCAGGAGCGCGACGGACCCGACGGGCTCCCAGCCGCTCATGAAGCCGTAGACGATGCCTGCGAGCACGAAGAACGGCGCGCCGAGCAGGAAGAGCTTGTACTCGATCTTCACTTGCCGTCCTCGCTCTCGTCGACGGGACCCGCGGTCCCGGGTTCGTCGATGATCCTCGTCGTCGTCGAGTCGCCCTGCTTCTCGGATCCACCGCTGAGACGGTCGAGCGCCACGCTCTTCTCACCGCGGCGGTCGGCCTCGCCGTACACGCGCTCGAGCACGTTCGGGCTGGGCTCCGCGTGGTCCATGGCCGCGACCTCGGGGTGGTGCAGGTCGAAGGCCGGCGACTCGGAGCGGATGCGGGGCAGCGCCGTGAAGTTGTGCCGGGGCGGCGGGCACGACGTGGCCCACTCGAGCGAGCGGCCGTAGCCCCACGGGTCGTCGACCGTGACCTTCGGGGCGTTGCGCCACGTCGTGTACACGTTCCACAGGAAGGGCAGCGTCGAGGCGGCGAGGATGAACGCGCCGATCGTCGAGACCTGGTTCTCCCAGGTGAAGCCGTCCGAGGGCGCGTAGTCCGCGTACCGACGAGGCATGCCCTCGACACCGAGCCAGTGCTGGATGAGGAAGGTGGTGTGGAAGCCGATGAACAGCAGCCAGAAGTGCAGCTTGCCGAGGCGCTCGTTGAGCATCCGGCCCGTGAACTTCGGCCACCAGAAGTAGAACCCGGCGAACATCGCGAAGACGACGGTCCCGAACACCACGTAGTGGAAGTGCGCCACCACGAAGTACGAGTCGGAGAGGTGGAAGTCGAGCGCCGGGCTCGACAGGATGATGCCCGTCAGGCCACCGAAGAGGAACGTGACGAGGAACCCGATCGACCACAGCATCGGCGTCTCGAACGTCAGCTTGCCGCGCCACATCGTGCCGATCCAGTTGAAGAACTTCACACCGGTCGGCACCGCGATGAGCATCGTCATGAAGGCGAAGAACGGCAGCAGCACCGCACCCGTGACGTACATGTGGTGCGCCCACACCGTGACCGACAGGGCCGCGATCGCGATCGTCGCGTAGACCAGCCCCTTGTAGCCGAAGATCGGCTTGCGGCTGAACACCGGCAGGATCTCCGTCACGATGCCGAAGAACGGCAGCGCGATGATGTACACCTCGGGGTGCCCGAAGAACCAGAACAGGTGCTGCCAGAGGATTGCACCGCCGTTCTCCGGGTTGAACACCTGGGCGCCGAGGCGTCGGTCCGCGCCGAGCGCGAAGAGCGCCGAGGCGAGCGGGGGGAAGGCCATCAGCACGAGGAGGCTCGTGACGAGCGTGTTCCACGTGAAGATCGGCATCCGGAACATCGTCATGCCCGGGGCGCGCATCGTGATGATCGTCGTGATGAAGTTGACGGCACCGAGGATCGTCCCGAAGCCGGCGAGCGCGAGCCCGAAGACCCACAGGTCTCCCCCGAGCCCTGGACTGAACGTCGTGCTCGACAAGGGCGCGTACGCGAACCACCCGAACGACGCCGCGCCCTGCGGCGTGAAGAAGCCGGCCGACGCGATGAGGCCGCCGAACAGGTAGAGCCAGTACGCGAACATGTTGAGCCGCGGGAACGCGACGTCGGGGGCGCCGATCTGCAGCGGCATGATGACGTTCGCGAACCCGGCGAAGAGCGGGGTGGCGAACAGCAGCAGCATGATCGTGCCGTGCATCGTGAACAGCTGGTTGTACTGCTCCTTGCTCTGCACGAGCTGGATCCCCGGCTCGAAGAGCTCCGCGCGGATCACGAGGGCCATGAGCCCGCCGATGCAGAAGAAGATGAACGACGAGATCAGGTACAGGTACCCGATCGTCTTGTGGTCGGTGGACGTCACCCACTTGATGACGGTCCGCCCGAGGGTCTGGCGCCGGGGGGCGAGACCGGGGACGACTTCGGCCTGGGCGACCATCAGTTCTCACCCTCCGTGGTAGCGGTGACGGGGTTCGGGTCCTGGAGCCGGCTGAAGCCTGGACGGGGATCTGGCCCTCCTGGCCCCGCTCGCGGAGCGCGTCCATCTGCGTGTCGAACTCGGCGCGGTCGACGACCTCGACGTTGAAGAGCATCCCGGAGTGGTGCTCGCCGCAGAGCTCGGCGCACTTGCCGGCGTAGACGCCCTCGCGCGTCGGCGTGACGACGAACACGTTGGTCCGGTGCGGGATCATGTCCTGCTTGTAGAGGAACGCGGGGATCCAGAAGGAGTGGATGACGTCGCGCGACTCGAGCTCGAACCGGATGCTCTCCCCCACCGGGAGGTAGAGCGTCGGCAGCACCTCGCCGGTGCCCGGCGCGCCGTCGATCTCGGCGTCCTCGGTCAGCGTCTCGCCGACGTCCGCGAGGTGCACGCCCGACTCGTAGACGTCCTCGTCGACGTAGTTGAAGTCCCAGCTCCACTGCTTGCCGATGACCTGGATCGTCATGTCGGACTCGACGTCGCGGTCCTGGATGGCCGTCATGTCACGGTCCGTGTAGACGAAGAGCACGAGGACCATGACGATGGGCACGGCCGTGTACATGATCTCGAGCGGCAGGTGGTAGCGCGTCTGGACCGGCAGGACGTGGTCGTCCTTGCGCTTGCGGTAGGCGGCGACGCACCACAGCATCAGTCCCCACGTGACGATGCCGACGAGCAGCGCGGCGATCCACGAGCCGGTCCACAGCGACGTGATGCGGGCGGTCTGGTTGGTCACCTCCCCGCCCTCGTAACCGGGCAGGAACCCGCGCTGGACCGAGTCGGTGGCGCAGCCGGACGCGACCGCTGCGACGGTGACGGCGAGGGCCGTCGCCCGCAGAACGGTGCGCCGTGTGCGGCTAGGGGGTTGCGAGTGCAAGGGGGGCCTTTCACGTCACGTCCTGCACCTGCCCGTCTCCACGAGCCCAGCACAAGACCTTCGTCCTCGACACACGCAGCCTAGCGCGCCGATCCGGGCTCCGTGGCCCCGGACGCGACCGGGGACGAGGAGATTCCTGCCACGTTCGCCGTACCTCCGCCGGGGTTCGACACAGGACCGGCCGCTCTGTCAGATCCTTCCGCGCGCCGCCGTCGCGACGCCACGCGATACCGTGCTCGTGTCCGCGGCGCGCTGCCGGAGTTCTCCGCGCCAGCGCTCGGTTCCGGACGGGTCGCACCCCGGCCGTCGCGTCCGCGCACGGCGCCCTGGCGGACGGCCGGCCCGCCCACTCCCGCCACCCGACGCCGGAGGCCCTGTGACGCACACCACCCGTCCGCGCGTGCTGCTCGACAACGGCGGGCGCGCACCGTGGCACCCCCTGGCCCGGCAGGCCTTCGAGCAGGCGCTCGACGACGGCTGGGCGGACCCGCGCCGCCTGCACGCCGAGGGCCGCCGTGCGGCAGCCCTGCTGGCGGGGCGCGCGAGGCCGTGGCCGGGGCGCTCGGGCGCGCACCGAGGAGGTCGTCTTCACACCGTCGCACACGGCCTCGCTGCACACCGCCATCGCGGCGGTGTCCTCCGGGCGGCGCCGCACGGGCGCGCGCGTGGTGGTGAGCGCCGTCGAGCGCGCGGCGGTGCTCCACGCGGCGGTCCACGGCGGCCTCGAGCGCCACGTCGTCGACGTGGACCGGTCCGGCCGCGTCGACGCACGGGCGATGTCCGCCGCCCTCGCGCGGCCCGGCACCGCGCTCGCCGCCCTGCAGCACGCCAACGGCGAGGTCGGCACGCTCCAGCCCGTCGAGGCCGTGCACGACGTCGCCCGCGCCGCGGACGTCCCCCTCCTCGTGGACGCGGGGGCGAGCCTGGGGCACGTCCCGGTCGCCGGGGCATGGGACGTGCTCGCCGGCGATCCTGCGGACTGGGGCGCAGCGCCCGGCGTCGGGGTCCTGGCGCTGCGCTCGCGGGTGCGGCGGCGCAGCCCGTTCCCGGAGGACCCGGACCCGCTGGTGCCGGGCGGCGTGAGCGTCCCCGCCGCGTTCTCCGCGGCCGTCGGGCTGCAGGCGGTGCTGGCCGACCTCGAGGCGCAGGACGCGCGGCGTCGCGCGCTCGTGGACCGTGTGCGGACCGCCGTGGCCGCCACCGTGCCCGACGTGGAGGTCGTGGGCGACCCGGTCGACCGCCTGCCGCACGTCGTGACGTTCTCCTTCCTCTACGTCGACGGCGAGGCGCTGCTCACCGAGCTCGACCGCGCGGGCGTCGCCGTCGGCTCGGGCTCCGCGTGCACGTCGGGCACCCTCGAGCCGTCGCACGTCCTCGCGGCGATGGAGGTCCTCACGCACGGCAACGTGCGGATCGCGCTCGACCGCTCGACCACCGCGGACGACGTCGAGCACCTGCTCGCGGTGCTGCCCGGCGCCGTCGCGCGCGTCCGCGCCGCGCTGGGGGTCGAGGGCCTGTGACCGGGGACGGGACGTCGCCCGGTCCCGCGACCGCGTCCGAGCCGGTCGTCGTGGACGCGCGCGGGCTGCGCTGCCCGCTCCCGGTGATCCGCCTGGCCGCGGCCGCGCGCGACCGGGCGCGGGGCGAGCGGCTGGACGTGTGGTCGACCGACCCGGCCGCGCGGCACGACGTGCCGGCCTGGGCGCGCATGCGCGGGCACCGGGTGGTCGACGAGCGCGCACTGCCCGTGTCCGACGACGGACCGGCCTGGGCGATCACGTCGAGCTCGGTCCGGGCACCGGTCCGTGACCGTGGCACGCCCTCCGGGCCGTGGCACGACGACGCCCCGGGCACGACGAGGCCCGGTCGCCGTGCGGCGACCGGGCCTCGTGGAGCGCGGACGGGTCAGCTGAAGGAGCCGCCGCACGCGCAGGCGCTGCCCGCGTTGGGGTTGTCGATCGTGAAGCCCTGCTTCTCGATGGTGTCGGCGAAATCGATCGTCGCGCCCTCGAGGTAGGGGACGCTCATCTTGTCGACCACGACCTCCACGCCGTCGTAGTCGCGCAGCGCGTCGCCGTCGAGCAGCCGCTCGTCGAAGTAGAGCTGGTAGATCAGGCCGGAGCAGCCGCCCGGCTGCACCGCCACACGCAGGCGGAGGTCGTCACGACCCTCCTGCTCGAGGAGGGTGCGGACCTTGTCCGCGGCCCCGTCGGTCAGGTTGACGCCGTGGGTGGCAGTCTCGGTGGTCTCGCTCATCTCGTCTCCGCGCTGTCGGGGGCAGCCGCGCTGCCCCGGTGGTGGCCGGCGTTCCCGGGGCTGCGAGACGTCCGTCAGCAGCTCCCGTCAGGTCCAAGAACACCGTCCGTGCCGGTCGTGTTCCCGAGTCTACGAGTCCGCGCGACGTCCGGTCGAGACGGGCCGGGCGCGGGCGTGCACCGCGGGGACGTCGCGGCCGCCGCCGCGGGGCACGCGTCAGACCCGCGACCACGTGCGCGCGACCCGCTCCACCAGCGCCCGCGGGGAGCCGCCGCCCCACGCGTGGACCCCGCTCAGCCCGGCGGCGGCCTGCTCCCGCCGCCCGGCGAGGACCGTGCGCGCGACGACCACGACGGGCAGCGCGTGCCGTGCGGCGCGGCGCGCGACCTCGGGCGTCGCACCGTCCTCCAGCTCGCGCGCGCCGAGCTCGTCCGCGACGACGACCACGAGGTCCGCCGCGGCGAGCCGCGTGTCGAGACCCACGGCGTCCGCCACCTCTCGCACCGCCGGGACGAGACGCCCCCCGAGCGCCGCGAGGGCGAACGCCGCACCGCCGCCGCTGCCCGTGCCCCCGAGCGCCGCGAGCGTCGCGGGGGAGGCGTCGGCGAGCAGGTCGCGTCCCGCGACGGGGCCGCGGCCGTCGCGGTCGAGCGTGCCGACCGCTCCGGCGAGGTCGTGCGCGACGGCACCGAGGCACCGCTCGAGGCCCTGGGCGAC
>NZ_MKKH01000065.1 GCF_001942335.1 Cellulosimicrobium sp. CUA-896
GCCGCCGCGTGCTCCTCGACCGCGCGGCTCGCGGTGCGTCCGGCCGCGCGCGGCCTGCTCGCGCTCGACGACGTCGGCGACGCCGTCCGCCTCGATCACGGCGCGCAGCGTGTCGAGGCCGTCCGCCCTCTGCCGCGAGGCGTGGAACAGCGCTCCGAGCGTGGCCCGCGCCGCGCCCTGCGCCGCCTCGGCGGCGGCCGCCGCCTCGCGCGCCTCGCGCAGCTCGGTTCGGCGTCGGCGAGCGCGGCCTGGGCCGTGGCGTAGTCCTCGGCCGCCCCCTGCACCGCGCTCTGCGCACGGCCGCGCTCGGCACGCAGTGCGGCGAGCTCGGCCTCGACGTCCGCCGCGTCGCGGTCGGTGCGCGCGGACCCGTCGCCGCTCGTGGCACCGTCCCCGGCACCGGGTCCGGGCGTCGGAGCGGCGGGGGCGCCGGGGGCGACGCCGACCCCCAACCCCAGGACGAGCGCCGTCGCGGCGGCCGCCCCGGCCAGTCGACCCGCTCCCGGCACCGCGCCGCCACCCGGTCGCCGCGCGCGCTCGTCACCGCGCCGGTGGTCCGCGTCGCGTCCTGCGCCCGCCGGATCCCGCATCCGTCCCACCTCGTCCCGGTCCTTCTCGGTCCTTCTCGGTCCTTCTCATCCGGCTGCCCTCGCAGTCTGCCCGCAGCGCCCGCCCGGCGATCGGGACGGCGGACGCTTCTCAACATGTGGTCTCGCGATGCGAGACACCCTTTCCGTGCGCCGCCGTCCCTGCCTACTGTCGGCACATGACCCGTCGAATGTGTTGCTGACCTCAGCGCACGTTCGCCTGCCCTCGTGGCCGGTGCGGCCGACGTCGGCAGCACCGTGACCCCGGGCACCACGTCCCGCGTGCGCCTCCCCGCCGCGGCCGGGTCCCACCACCTGCTCCCGCGGCCGTCGTCCCGGCGCACGTGCGCCTCCCACCGTCCCGCAGGAGCGAACCGATGAGCACTCCCCAGTCCCCCGCCTGGTCCTTCGAGACCCGCCAGATCCACGCCGGCCAGCAGGCCGACCCGGGCACCGGTGCCCGCGCGCTGCCGATCTACCAGACGACGTCCTTCGTCTTCCCCGACGCCTCCGTCGCGGCCGACCGCTTCGCGCTCAAGGACCTCGGCCCCATCTACACGCGCATCGGCAACCCGACGCAGGAGGTCGTGGAGAACCGCATCGCGTCCCTCGAGGGCGGGGTCGGCGCGCTGCTGCTCGCGTCCGGCCAGGCCGCCGAGACGTTCGCCATCCTCAACATCGCCGAGGCGGGCGACCACGTCGTCGCGTCCCCGAGCCTGTACGGCGGCACCTACAACCTGCTGAACCACACCCTGCGCCGGCTCGGCATCGACACCACGTTCGTCACCGACCCCCACGACCCGCAGGCGTGGCGCGACGCGGTCCGCCCGAACACCAAGCTGTTCTTCGCCGAGACCGTCCCGAACCCGCGCGCCGACGTGCTCGACATCGAGGCCGTCGCCGGCGTGGCCCACGAGAGCGGCGTGCCCCTCATCGTCGACAACACGGTCGCGACGCCCTACCTCGTACGCCCGCTCGAGCACGGCGCCGACGTCGTGGTGCACTCCGCGACGAAGTACCTGGGCGGTCACGGCGCGGCGATCGGCGGTGTGATCGTCGACGGCGGGTCCTTCGACTTCGCGGCGGACCCCGAGCGCTTCCCCGGCTTCAACACGCCGGACCCGTCGTACAACGGCATCGTGTACGCCCGCGACCTCGGCGTGGGGGGCATCCTCGGCGCGAACCTCGCCTACGTGCTCAAGGCGCGCGTCCAGCTCCTGCGCGACCTCGGCTCGGCGATCTCGCCGTTCAACGCCTTCCTCATCGCGCAGGGCATCGAGACGCTCTCGCTGCGCATGGAGCGCCACGTCGCGAACGCGCAGCGGGTCGCGGAGTGGCTCGAGGCGCGCGACGACGTCCGCACCGTCCACTACGCCGGCCTCCCGTCGAGCCCCTGGCACGCGAACGCGCAGAAGTACCTCCCGCGCGGCGCCGGCGCCGTGCTCGCGTTCGAGCTCGACGGCGGCGCCGAGGCCGGGCAGGCGTTCGTCTCCGCGCTGGAGCTCCACTCGAACGTCGCGAACATCGGCGACGTCCGCTCGCTCGTCATCCACCCGGCGTCGACGACGCACAGCCAGCTCACGCCGGAGCAGCAGGCGCAGTCCGGCGTCACGCCCGGGCTCGTGCGGCTCGCGGTCGGCATCGAGCACGTCGACGACATCCTCGCGGACCTCGAGCTCGGGTTCACGGCCGCCAAGTCGGCGCTGGGCGCCTGAGGCTGCGGCAGGACGCGCGATGACGGATCTGGACAGCCGGGGCGCCGCCGGCGCCCCGGCCGTACAGTGGCCGGCGGTGACACCCACGACCGACGAGCTGCCCCAGCCCCGCCCCGCCCGCACCGCGTCCCCGCGGGGGGCGGTCCCGTCGTCGCGCGCGGCCGTCAAGGCCGCCGCCCCCGCGACGGGCGCGTGGCGCGACGGGGACGACGTCGGGAACCGGCGGTTCGCGGACGTCGGCACGTTCGACCTCGAGGCCGGCGGTCGGCTCGCCGACGTGCGCGTGTCGTACGAGACGTGGGGGACGCTCGCCGCGGACGGGTCGAACGCCGTCCTCGTCCTGCACGCCCTCACCGGGGACTCGCACGTCACGGGCCCTTCCGGCCCCGGGCACACCACCGCCGGGTGGTGGCAGCAGCTGGTCGGGCCCGGCGCGCCGATCGACACCGACCGCTGGTTCGTGGTCGCGCCCAACGTCCTCGGGGGGTGCCAGGGCACCACGGGCCCGGCATCCCTCGCACCCGACGGAGCTCCCTGGGGAAGCCGCTTCCCACGTGTGACGGCGCGCGACCAGGTCGCGGTCGAGATCGAGCTGGCACGCTCGCTCGGCATCGGGTCGTGGGCGCTCGTCGTCGGGGCGTCCATGGGCGGGCACCGGGTGCTCGAATGGGCGGTCCTCGGGCCCGAGGCCGGCATCGAGGTGGAGTCGCTCGCAGCGATCGCGACGTCCGCCCAGACGACCGGGGACCAGATCGCGTGGGCGCACCCGCAGATCGGCGCCATCCACGCCGACCCGCGCTTCCGCGGCGGGGACTACTACGACGCGCCCGACGGCGAGGGACCCCACCTCGGCCTCGGGCTCGCCCGGCAGATCGCGCACGCGACGTACCGCTCCGCCCAGGAGCTCGACGCCCGGTTCGGCCGCCTGCCGCAGGGCGGCGAGGATCCCTTCACCGACGGGCGCTACGCGGTGCAGTCGTACCTCGACCACCACGGCGACAAGCTCGCGCGGCGGTTCGACGCGAACTCGTACGTGCTGCTCACCCAGTCGATGCTCACGCACGACCTGGGGCGCGACCGCGGCGGGGTCGAGGCCGCGCTCGCGTCGATCACGGCGCACGCGCTCGTCGTCGCCGTCGACTCGGACCGGCTCTTCCTCCCCTCCGACTGCGCCCGCATCGCGGCGGGGATCCCGGGCGCGGAGCCGCTGCGGACCCTGCGCAGCGACTTCGGCCACGACGGCTTCCTCATCGAGCACGAGCAGCTCGGCCCGATCATGGCCGATTTCCTCGGCGAGAGGACCCGCGCCCGCGGCTGACGGCGGACGCTCCGCACGAGCCGTGCGCGCGAAGAACGGGGCGGGACGGCATGATGGCCGTCATGCACGTCGACGCCGCGGACGCCGCCCGACACCTGAGGGACCAGTGGACGTCGCTCGACCGGTGGCTGCGGGACCTCGGCGGGACGCTCGACCAGGCTGCCGACCGGGCCAGCGTGCTCGACGGCTGGTCGCTGGGCGAGCTCGTCTCGCACCTCGGCCAGGTCTGGGAGACGCTCGCACGGTGCGAACCGGCGCCGCCCGGGACCGTGCCCCTGAACCTCGCGGAGTACCTCGGCACGTATCCCGACCGGGCCGAGGAGATCACCGCGGCCACGCGCGCGATGGACGCCCGGCTCGCTCCGCACCGGCTCGCCGGTGTCGAAGAGCTGGCGGCGCAGGGTCTCGCACGGTTGGACGGCCTCGCCGGCGAGACCGCGGTCCTCGCCCGGCGCGGCCCGATCACCCCGCACGACATGGTGGTCTCCCGGCTCGTCGAGCTCGTCGTCCACGCGGACGACCTGGCGCGCTCGTTCCCCGGGGTCGTCGCGGTCCCGGTCGTCCCGCGCGCTCTCGACGTCGTGGCGGACGAGCTGCTGCGTGTGGTCGTCGCCCGCGGCGGATGGAGCCTCGAGGTGCAGGACCCGGTCCTGTGGGTGCGTCTCGCCGCAGGCCGCGTCCCGTACGACGTCGACGTGCTGGCCCGCGCTCTCGTCCCCGTCCACACGTCCGAGGCGGTGCCCGACCTCGGGCGCATGCTGCCTCTCCTCTGACGGCTCGTGCGGCAGGAGACCTGGCTCCCCGACGTCCTCGGTGAAGGCTACGAGCGGCGCACGCTCACGCTGCCCGACGACGAGGAGGGCGCCGTCGTCGCGACGCTCGTGCGGCACGTCGCCGAGGCCGTGCGCCCGGCGCGTGCCGTGCTGTACCTCCACGGGTGGAGCGACTACTTCTTCCAGACGGAGCTCGCGGAGCACTGGCACGCCCAGGGCGCCGCCTTCTACGCGCTCGACCTGCGCAAGTACGGCCGCAGCCTGCGTCCGCACCAGACCCCGGGGTACGTCGACGACCTCACGGTCTACGACGCGGACATCGAGGCGGCGCTCGCCGCCGTCCACGAGGACCTCGGCGCCAACGCCGCCGTCATGGTCATGGCGCACTCCACCGGCGGACTGGTCGCCGCGCTCTGGGCGCACCGCAACCCGGGCGTGGTGCGCGGGCTCGTGCTCAACAGCCCGTGGCTGGAGCTGCAGGGGAGCTCCGTCGCGCGCACCGTGTCCGGACCGGCCATCCGCCAGCTCGCACGGTTCCAGCCGCGCGCTCCCCTGCCCAACGTCGACCCGGGCTACTACGCCCGCACGCTGCGCGACCGCCCCGACGGGACGTGGACGATCGACCCCGCGTGGCGTCCCGTGCCGTCGTTCCCGGTCCGGGCCGGCTGGCTGCGCGCGATCATCGCCGGGCACGCGCAGGTGGCCGCCGGGCTCTCGATCAGCTGCCCCGTCCTCGTGCTGCTCGCGGAGCGGTCGCTGTTCGCCACCCGGTGGACCGAGGACATGCGGGCGGCGGACACGGTGCTCGACGTCGAGCCGCTCGCCCGCCGCGCCTCCTACCTCGGGAAGGTGGTGACGCTCGTGCGCATCCCCGGTGGCATCCACGACCTGACGCTCTCCGCTCCCGTGCCGCGGGCGCGGTACTTCGCCGAGATGGTGCGCTGGGTCGCCGGCTACGGCTGGTCCTGAGGGGGTGACCCGTCCGGAAAGGCTCCGGACATGCCGAAGGCCACCCGTGGGGGGTGGGCCTCGGTGAAGGGTTGTCCGGCGGCGTCCTACTCTCCCACCCCGTCTCCAGGGCAGTACCATCGGCGCTGAAGGCTTAGCTTCCGGGTTCGGTATGGGACCGGGCGTT
>NZ_MKKH01000066.1 GCF_001942335.1 Cellulosimicrobium sp. CUA-896
GAGCGCGGAGCACGTCCAGGACGACCGGTCCGAGCTCGGTCACGTCGCCGGCGCGACCGTGAGCACGAGATCGCCCGCCTGGGGTGCGAGCGCGGAGCACGTCCAGGACGACCGGTCCGAGCTCGGTCACGTCGCCGGCGCGACCGTGAGCACGAGATCGCCGGGGCGGGCGGCCTCGGCGACGACGCGCGCCGCCTCGAGGCGGTTCTCCACGGCACTCGCCACGCCGGGCCGCACGAGGTCGGCGACGGTGCGGGCGCCGACCGTCGGGTCCGGGTCCTCACGGGCGGCGTACACGCCGGTGACGACGACGAGGTCCGCCGCACCCAGCGCGTCGGCGAACTCGCGCGCGAAGGCCCGCGTGCGCGAGTACAGGTGCGGCTGGAACAGCACGACGACGCGCCCGTCCCCCGCCACGGGCCGGGCGGCGGCGAGGAGTGCCGCGATCTCGGTCGGGTGGTGGGCGTAGTCGTCCACCACGCGCACGCCCCCCGCGGTACCGCGTGCCTCGAACCGGCGGCCCGTGCCGAGGAAGTCGTGGGCCGCGCCCACCGCGTCGGCGGGCGCGACGCCGAGCAGCACCGCGGCCGCCACCGCGGCGGTCGCGTTGAGCACGTTGTGCCGGCCGGGCACGCGCAGCCGCAGCCGTGCCGGTCCGACGACGTGGTCGGCGACGGCGCCCTCGAGCGTCGCGCCGACGCCGCCGTCCGCCTCAGGCCGCACGTCGTGGACGCGCAGGTCCGCGTCCGCGCTCGAGCCGTACGTCACGACGGCACCGCCGCGCGCGGCGTGCGCGCGGGCGAGCGCGAGCGAGCCCGCGTCGTCGGCGCACGCGACGAGCACGCCGCCCGGCCGGACGCGCGCGGCGAAGTCGACGAACGCCTGCTCGAACGCCTCGCGCGACCCGTAGTGGTCGAGGTGGTCGGGCTCGACGTTCGTCACGACGGCGACGTCGGGCGCGTAGTTGAGGAACGACCCGTCCGACTCGTCCGCCTCGGCCACGAGCACGTCCCCGCGGCCGAGGTGCCCGCCCGCCACGGGCCCGCCCGCCGTGACGACCGTGCTGCCGATCGCGAACGACGGGTCCAGGCCGGCCCCGCGCAGGACCGTCGCGAGCATCGCCGACGTCGTCGTCTTGCCGTGCGCCCCCGCGACGGCCACCGCGCGGCTCTGAGCCATCAGCGCGGCGAGCGCCTCGGAGCGGTGCAGCACGCGCAGGCCGGCGGCGCGTGCCGCGGCGAGCTCGGGGTTGGTCTCGCGCACCGCGCTCGACACGACGAGGGTGTCCGCCCCGGCCACGTGCGCGGCGTCGTGGCCGGCCCAGACGCGGACGCCGTCGGCGCGCAGCGCCGCGAGCGTGTCGCTCTCGCGCGCGTCCGAGCCCTGCACCGGGACCCCGCGCGCGGCGAGCAGGCGCGCGACGACCGACATGCCCGCCCCGCCGACGCCGACGAGGTGGACCGTGCCGAGCGCGTCGAGCGAGGTCACGGACGCCGCGGGACCGGTCACGGCCGCCCCCCGGCGGCGTCCGCCACGAGGTCCGCGACCCGGGCCGCGCCGTCGCGGACCCCGGCGCCCGCGGCGGCCGTCGCCATGGCACCGAGCCGGGCGCCGTCGCGCAGGAGCGCCGGGACCTCGCGCGCGACCCACGCGGCGTCCAGCGCGGCGTCGTCGACGAGCAGGCCGCCCCCGGCGTCGACCACCGGCGCGGCGTTGAGGCGCTGCTCGCCGTTGCCGATCGGCAGCGGCACGTAGACCGCAGGGACGCCGAGCGCCGCGAGCTCGCTCACGGTGCCGGCCCCCGCGCGGCACACGACGAGGTCCGCGACCGCGAGCGCGAGCTGCATCTCGGCGAGGTACTCGCGCACGTCGTAGGCGGGGGCGCCCGGCCGCGCCGCCCGCGCGGCCGCCTCGCGCACGGGTCCGTCCTTGCCCTTGCCCGTGAGGTGCAGCACCTGGGCCCCGGCCGCGAGCAGCTCCGCGGCGGCGCCCGAGACGGCCTCGTTGAGGCTGCGGGCCCCGAGCGACCCGCCCGTGACGACGAGCGTCCGTGCGGCCGGGTCGAGCCCGAGACGCGCGGCGGCCTGCTCGCGCACGCGCGCGCGTCGCTCGCGCGGGCCGCGACGAGGTCGGCGATCTCGCGCCGCAGGGGAAGGCCGGTGACCACGCCGCCCCGCAGCGGCGTGTCCGGGAAGGTGAGGCCGACGCGCGCGGCCCACCGTGCCCCGACGCGGTTGGCGAGACCGGGGCGGGCGTTCTGCTCGTGCACGACGACGGGCACCCCGCGCCGGTGCGCCGCGACGTAGGCGGGTGTCGAGACGTAGCCGCCGAACCCGACGACGACGCGTGCACCCGTCTCGTCGATCGCGGCGCCGGCCGCGTCGACCGCCGCGCGGAAGCGGCCCGGCAGGTCGAGCCACTCGGCGCTGGGCCGGCGCGGGAGCGGGACGCGCGGCACGTGGCGCAGCGGGTACCCGCGCGCGGGCACCAGGTCGTCCTCGAGGCCACCGGCGACGCCGAGCGCCGTCACGACCAGGCCGGGCTCGCGCGAGCGCAGCTCGTCCGCCACGGCCAGCAGCGGGTTCACGTGCCCCGCCGTCCCGCCGCCCGCGAGCACCACCGCACCGATGTTCGTCACGTGCCTCGTCGTCCCTTCCCGTGCGGCCGGTGCCGCGTCCTGGTCGTCGTGGTCGTCTGCTGGATGTCGTCGTGCTGGATGTCGTCGTGCTGGATGTCGTCTGCTGGATGTCGTCGTGGTGGCGGTCGTGCAGGTCCTCGGCGACGGCCGTGGACGGCCGCCTGCCCTCCGGTCAGGTGGTGGTGCGGCGGCGCGGCCGCGCGGCCCGGCCGACGACCGCGAGGGACCGCCGCACCGCGCTGCCCCGGGCGGTGAGCGCCTCGGCCGCACCGGGCTCGGAGCGCGCGAAGGAGATGACCACGCCGAGGGCCGCCATCGTCATGATGAGCGCGGTGCCGCCCGCGGAGACGAGCGGGAGCGGGACGCCGATGACGGGAAGGAGCCCGATGACGACGCCGATGTTGATGAACGCCTGCCCGACGACCCACACGCGATCGCCGCGGTGGCGATCTTGACGAACGGGTCGGGGTGGCGGCGCACCACGCGGCTCATCGCGAGGCCGAGGACGACGAACAGCCCGAGGACCAGGAGCGAGCCCAGCAGCCCGAGCTCCTCGCCGATGACCGCGAAGATGTAGTCGTTGTGCGCCTCGGGCAGGTAGCTCCACTTCTCCCGGCTCGCGCCGAGGCCGACGCCCATGAACCCGCCCGTGCCGAGCGCCCAGAGCCCGTGCAGCGACTGGTAGCACTCGCCGAGCCTGTCCGTGCACTCGCCGTAGGTGGCCATGATCCGGCCCAGCCGGTCCCCGCCGTCCTGGTTGAGGATGAAGCCGTACCCGACGACGAACGCGGCCACGGCCGCCCCGAGGGCGAGCAGGCGCGTGCTCGCCCCGGAGACGAGGAACGCTCCCGCCACGAGGAGCATGATGACGAGAGCGGTGCCGAGGTCGTGGCCCGCGAGCACGAGGCCGACGACGGCGAGTGCCCCCGGCACCGCCGGGACGATCACGTGCGACCACCGGCCGAGGAGGTGCTGCTTGCGACCGAGCACGAGCCCGAGCCACAGCGCGAGGGCGAGCTTGGCGATCTCCGACGGCTGGAACGAGAACGACCCGAGCGGGATCCAGTTCGTGTTCCCGCCGCGGCTGTCCCCGACGAACAGCACGGCGACGAGCAGCCCCACGGAGACGAGGAGTGCCGGCCAGGCGAGCGCCTTGTACCAGCGCACGGGCAGGCGCGCCGCGACGAGCAGCACGGGCAGGCCGATGAGGACGAACTTCCCCTGGCCCACGAGCGCGGCGAACGGCGAGTTCCCGGCCGCGATCTCCGTGACGGCCGAGCTCGAGAACACCATGATCAGGCCGATGACGGTGAGGAGCCCGGTGGCGCCGACCAGCAGGTAGTAGCTCGTCACGGTGCTGTTCCACTGCCCGAGCCACTGCCGCTCGGCCGGCGGCTGCGGCGTCGCCGCGCCGCTGCCGCGCGGGACGCGCGCGCTCGCGCGCCCGGACGCAGCGCGCGACGTGCCGCGCGCGGCCGTTCCCCGGCGCCCACGGTCTGCGTCACGGCGACCCGTGCTCGGGCAGGGCCCGGGCCGCGTCGGCGAACGCGTCCCCGCGCGCGGCGTAGGAGCGGAACTGGTCCATCGAGGCCCCGGCGGGCGCGAGCAGCACGGTGTCGCCGGGGCGGGCGAGACGGCGGGCGGAGTCGACGGCGCGGGGCATCACGGTCCCAGTGTCGCCAGGGTCGACACGCACCACGGGGATATCCGGCGCGTGTCGGGCCAGTGCACCCGCGAACGGCTCGGCGTCCTCACCGATGAGCACCACCGCCCGCAGGCGGTCGGCCCGCGCGGCGACGAGCTCGTCGAACGAGGCGCCCTTCGCGAGCCCCCCGGCGACCCACACGACGGTGCCGGGGGCGAACGCCGCGAGCGACGCCGACGCGGCGTGCGCGTTCGTGGCCTCGAGTCGTCGACGTACGCGACGCCGTCGACGACCGCGACCTGCTGGATGCGGTGCGCGCCCGTGCGGAACGCGCGCAGCCCGTCGCGCACGGCGACCGCGGGGACGCCGTGCGCCCGCGCGAGGGCCGCCGCGGCGAGCGCGTTGGCGACGACGTGGGCGGGCACGCGGCCGTCGGGGCCTGCGAGGTGCGCGAGGTCGGCCAGCGTGCCGAGCTCGGCGGCGGTCGCGTGCCGGTCGCGCGCGTCGGCCGGTGCGTGGAACGCCCGGTCCACGAGCACGTCCTCGACGACGCCGAGCTGGCCCCGAGCCGGGGCGCCGAGCGTGAAGCCCACGGCGCGCGCGCCCTCGACGACGTCGGCCTCGCGCACGAGCGCCTCGGTCCGCGCGTCCGCCGCGTTGTACACGCACGCGACGCGGGCGTCCTCGTAGACCCGGCCCTTGTCGGCGGCGTAGGCGTCGAGCCCGCCGTGCCAGTCGAGGTGGTCGGGCGCGACGTTCAGCACGGCACCGGCCTCGGGGGACGTCGTGTGCGTGAAGTGCAGCTGGAAGCTCGACAGCTCGACGGCGAGGACCTCGAGCGTCGGGTCGAGCACGGCCTCGACCACCGGGGCGCCGACGTTGCCGACCGCGGCCGCGCGCAGGCCCGCGGTGCGCAGGATCGTCTCGAGCATCTCCACGGTCGTCGTCTTGCCGTTCGTCCCGGTCAGCGCGAGCCACGGCGCGGGCTCGCCCGACGGCCCGGGCACGCGCAGCCGCCAGGCGAGCTCCACCTCGCTCCACACGGGCACGCCGCGCTCCCCCGCGTGCGCGAGGAGCGGGTGGCTCGGCGGCCACCCCGGGGAGACCACGACCAGGTCGACGTCACCCAGGTCGACGGCCGCGGCGTCGTGCAGGTCGGCGTCGTCCGCGCGGTCGTCGAGCGTGACGACGGCGCCCGCGCGGGGGCGCAGCGCGGCGGCGGCCGCCCGCCCGGACACGCCGAGGCCGGCGACGAGGACGCGGGCGTCCTCGAGCGGGACCGCGAGGTCGTGGCGGTGACGCACTACCCGACCACCCACTCGGCGTAGAACACGCCCATGCCGAGCGCCGCGAACAGGCCGGCGATGAGCCAGAACCGGATGACGATCGTCACCTCGCCCCAGCCGGACAGCTCGAAGTGGTGGTGCAGCGGAGCCATCTTGAACACCCGGCGGCCGGTCATCTTGAAGAAGCCGATCTGGATGATGTCCGACACGACGATGATGACGAAGAGGCCGCCGATGATCGCGGCGAGGATCTCCGTGCGCGAGAGGATCGACAGGCCGGCCAGCGCGCCGCCGAGCGCGAGCGACCCCGTGTCACCCATGAAGATCTTCGCGGGGCTCGCGTTCCACCACAGGAACCCGAAGCAGGCACCCATGACGGCGGCGGCGACGATCGCGAGGTCCTGCGGGTCGCGGACCTCGTAGCACCGCGGCCCGGCCGACGCGAGCCGCTGGCACGTCTGGTTGAGCTGCCAGATCCCCACGAGGATGTACGTGCCGAAGACGATGAGCGACACGCCCGTCGCGAGGCCGTCGAGCCCGTCGGTGAGGTTGACCGCGTTCGACCAGGCGGTGATGAGGAAGTTCGCCCAGATGACGAACAGGATCAGCCCCACGGTGGCACCGGCGAACGCGAGGTCGATGTTGGTGTCGCGCAGGAACGAGATGCGCGTCGAGGCGGGCGTGCGCCCGTGCTCGTTCGGGAACTGCAGCGCGAGGACCGCGAAGGTGATGCCGACGGCGCCCTGCCCGACGATCTTCGCGCGCGCGGTGAGCCCGAGGCTGCGCTGCTTCTTGATCTTCGTGAAGTCGTCGAGGAAGCCGACGAGCCCCAGGCCCGTCATGAGGAAGAGCACGAGCAGCGCCGAGACGCTCGGGAACCTCCCGGACACCACGTACGACACCGCCCAGCCGAGCAGCGTCGCACCGATGATGACGACGCCGCCCATGGTGGGCGTCCCGCGCTTGGTGAAGTGCGCCGTCGGGCCGTCCTGGCGCACGAACTGGCCGTAGTTGCGGTGCACGAGGAAGCGGATGAACAGCGGCGTGCCGAACAGCGCGACGAGCAGCGACACGCCCGCCGCGACGATGACCGCGATCATGCGCTCTCCCCGCGCGTCCCGCTCGCGCCGGGGGCCCCCGCGGCCGCCAGCTCGTCGCCGAGACGCCACAGGCCGGAGCCGTTGGAGGCCTTCACGAGCACGACGTCGCCCTCGCGCAGCTCGTCGCGCAGGAGCGCGGCGGCGGCGTCGACGTCGGCCACGTGCAGCGTCTCCTCGCCCCAGGAACCCTCCTGGACCGCGCCGTCGTGGATGCCCCCGGCGCCCTCGCCGACCGCGACGAGGAGCTTGATGTTCAGCCGCACCGCGAGCCGGCCGATCTCCTCGTGGGCGCGACGCGCGTCGTCGCCCAGCTCGAGCATCTCGCCGAGGACGGCGACCGAGCGGCGGTCGCGCCCCGCGACGACCGCGAGGGCCTTGAGCGCCGCGCGCATCGAGTCGGGGTTGGCGTTGTAGGAGTCGTCGATCACCGTCACGCCGTCGGCGCGGTCGGTGACCTGCATGCGGTGCGGGCTGACGGCGCGCGCGTCGGACAGCCGGGCCGCGACGTCCGGCAGCGCGACGCCCAGGCGCAGCGCGGCGGTCGCCGCGGCGAGCGCGTTGGTGACGTGGTGCTCGCCGACGAGCGCGAGGGACACGGGAGCACGCGACACCTCCTCGCCCCGTGCGCGCACGCGGAGCGTGAACGCGGCGCGCCCGGCCCGGTCGACGCTCAGGTCCTCGGCGCGCACGTCCGCCGCCGGGATGGTGCCGAACGTGACGACCTCGCCGGGGGCGACGTCGGCCATCGCGACGACGCGCAGGTCGTCCGCGTTGAGCACCGCCGTGCCGCCCGGCGCGAGCCCGGTGACGATCTCGGCCTTCGCGCGGGCCACGCCCTCGATGCCGCCGAACTCGCCGAGGTGGGCGCTGCCGACCGTGAGCACGACCGAGACGTCCGGCGGCGCGATGCGCGTGAGGTACGTCAGGTGCCCGACGCCGCTCGCGCCCATCTCGAGGACGAGGAAGCGCGTCGAGGCGTCGGCCTCGAGCACCGTGAGCGGCAGGCCGATCTCGTTGTTGAACGAGCCCTGCGGCACCACCGTGGGCCCCTGCGCCCGCAGCAGCTGGCCCATCAGGTCCTTCGTCGTGGTCTTGCCCACCGACCCGGTGACCGCGACGACACGGAGCTCCCCGTCCTCGCGCAGCCGCGCGAGGAGTGGCGCGCCAGCTCACCGAGCGCGGCCTGCACGTCCTCGACCACGACGCAGGGCACCTCGAGCTCGCGCGCGGCGAGCACGAGCGCCGCACCGGCCTCGACCGCACCCGCCGCGAAGTCGTGACCGTCGACCCGCTCGCCCGGCAGCGCGACGAACAGCGCGCCCGGCACGACCCGGCGCGAGTCGACGACGACCGGTCCCTCCACCTGCAGACCGGGGTCGGCGGACAGGCGACCGCCCGTCGCTGCGGCCACGTCGGCCGCAGTGAGCTGGATCATGCGTGGTGCTCCTTCAGGTCGTGCGTCGTCTCGTGCCGGCCGGCGCCCGCCGCGCGCGCGGCGAGCGCCGCCCGCGCCTCCACGCGGTCGTCGAGCGCGTGGTCCACGCCGGCGATCTCCTGCCACACCTCGTGCCCACGGCCCGCGACGAGGACCGTGTCGTCGGGGCCCGCCGCCGCGATCGTCTCGCGGATCGCGCGTGCTCGCGGCGCGACCTCCTGCACGACGACGTCGCGCGGCTCCGCAGCGCCCCGCGCCGCGTCGCGCGCCGCGAGCGCGCCCGGCAGCACCTCGGCGCGCACGGCCGCCGGGTCCTCGCCGTGCGGGTCGTCGTCGGTCACGACGACGACGTCCGCGCCGTCGACCGCCACCGCACCCATCGTCGGCCGCTTGCCGCGGTCGCGGTCGCCGTCGCGCCGAACACGACGGCGAGGCGGCCGCGCGTCGTCGGGCGCAGCGCCTCGAGGGCCAGCGCGAGCGCGTCGGGGTTGTGCGCGAAGTCCACGACGACGCGCGGCGCGTGCGGCGCCGTCGAGACGACCTCCATGCGCCCCGGCACCGCCGGGGACAGCCCGCCCGCGGCGGCGAGCGCGTCCTCCAGGTCGCGCGCGTCGGTCCCCGCCTCCAGCACCATCGCCACGGCGAGCGCCGCGTTGGCCACGTTGAACGGACCGGGCAGCGACGTGAGCGTGCGCACCTGTCGCCCGTCGCGGTGGCGCACGGCGAACGACGTGCCGCCGTCACGCTCCTGCACGGCGTCCACGACGGTCCAGTCGGCGTCGCGCAGCCGGCCCGACCCGTCCGGACCGCCGGGGACCGGGCCGTCGGGTGCGGCGACACGCAGCGTCGCGACGGGGATGCGGGCGACGTCCGCCATCCGCTCGCCCCAGGCGTCGTCCACGACCACGACGCCGCGACGCGCGTGCTCGGGGGTGAACAGCGCCGCCTTGGCCTCGAAGTACGCCGGGAGGTCGCCGTGGAAGTCCAGGTGGTCCTGGCTGAGGTTCGTGAAGCCCGCCACGTCGAACACGAGCCCGTCGACGCGGTGCAGGGCGAGCGCGTGCGACGAGACCTCCATCGCCAGGGTGTCGACGCCGTCCTCGCGCATGGCGGCGAGCATGGCCTGCAGGTCCGCGGCCTCGGGGGTCGTGAGCCGGCTCGGCAGCACCCGGTCGCCCGAGCGCATCTCGACGGTGCCGACGAGACCGCCCTTCCACCCGAGCGCGCGCAGGGCGTGGTCGAGCAGGTACGTCGTCGTCGTCTTGCCGTTCGTCCCCGTCACGCCGAACGTCGTCAGGCGCTCGGCGGGGCCGCCGTACACCCACGCGGCGAGCGGGCCGAGCAGCGCCCGCGGGTCCTCCGCGACGAGGACGGGCACCTGCACCTCCGCCTCGCTCAGCAAGGACGCGCCACGCTCGTCGGTGAGGACGGCGCGGGCGCCGCGCTCGACGGCGGCGGGAGCGAACCGCGCCCCGTGCGCGCGCGCTCCGGGCAGCGCGACGAAGAGGTCGCCGTCGGCCGCCGTGCGGTCGTCGGAGGCGACGGACCAGACCTCGACCGCCTCGGCATCCGAGGACGCGGCGCCGCCCACGACCCGCAGACCGAACCGGACCGCCGCGTCCCCGACCGTGCGGCGGGTGGCCGCGGCAGGACGGATGCGGTCGATCGGGGATGTCACGTGAAGAACCTACCGTGCCGGTGCGCGTCGCCCGGCCACGCCGGGGGCGTCGCGGTGCGCTTCACGGGACCTTCACCACGACCGCGCCGGCGGGACCCGGCGATCACCACGTCGTGGGCAGCGGGACGTACGGCTCGGTGCTCGGCCCGACGTTCTGGTGCTCGAGCGTGAAGCCCATGATCTCGCTGAAGACCGGGGCCGCGACCACGCCGCCGTAGATGGACGTGCGGGGGTTCTTGAGGAAGACGCCCACGGTGTAGCGCGGGTCGTCGGCGGGCGCCACCCCGATGAACGAGGCCATGATCCCCGAGAGCTGCCCGTCGGCCCCGGCCGCCTCGGCGGTCCCGGTCTTGCCCGCGATCCGGTAGCCGGGCACCTCCGCCGCCGCGCCCGTGCCCTCCTCGACGACCGACTCCATCATCCGCAGCACCGTGTCGGCGGTCTCCTGCGACACCACGCGCCGGGGCTCCTCGACGGGGGCCGGGGTGAACGTCCCGTCGGGCGACGTCGTGCCGGCGACGAGCCGCGGCGCGCTGCGGAGCCCGCCGTTCGCGACGGTCGAGAACACGCTCGCGGCCTGGACCGCGTTGACCGAGACGCTCTGGCCGAAGAGCACCGCGTACTCGGTGCGCCCGTCCCAGGACTCCGCGGGGTGCAGGATGCCCGCCGACTCCCCGGGCAGGCCGAGCCCCGTGGGCTGGCCGAAGCCGAACTTGTGCAGGTAGTCGTAGCGCACCTGCTTCGGGATGCGCTCGCCGACCTGGACCGTCCCGGTGTTCGAGGACTCGGCGAGGACGCCCGCGAGCGTCAACCGCTC
This sequence comes from Cellulosimicrobium sp. CUA-896, assembly GCF_001942335.1. GTDB lineage: Bacteria > Actinomycetota > Actinomycetes > Actinomycetales > Cellulomonadaceae > Cellulosimicrobium. The sequence goes on from NZ_MKKH01000066.1 coordinate 10,600, forward strand.
CAGCCCGTGCTCGTGCGAGTCGCTGAACGTCTGCCCGTTCGGCGTCGTGTAGGAGTACGGCACCTCGAACTGGGTGTCCGCCTCGGCGAAGCCGCCCTCGAGCGCCGCGGCCATCGTGACGACCTTCCCGGTGGAGCCGGGGTCGAAGATGTTGGACACCGCGCGGCTCGGGCGGGCGACCGCGGCGGTCGACCGGTCGTTGGGGTTGACCGTCCCGGAGTCGGCGAGCGCGAGGATCGCGCCGGTCCGGGTGTCCTGCACGACGGCGATGCCGAAGTCGGCGCCGGACTCGCGCACGGCGCGGTCCACGGAGTCCTGGGCCTTCCACTGCACGTCGCGCTCCACGGTGAGGCGCACGTCCTCCCCCGGCACCGCCGCGACGGTCTCGCAGTGCCCGGTGGGGATGAGCTCGCCTCCGCGACCGGCCTCGCACTCCCGCGAGCCGGGCGTGCCGGCGAGGGCGTCGTCGTACGCGGCCTCGATCCCGCCCATGCCGGTCTGCTCCGCGTCCACGTAGCCGACGAGGTTGCCCGCGACGGTCGCGGCGGGGTAGCTGCGCTCGCTGGTCGCGTCGGCCCGGATGTAGGCGGACAGACGCAGCTCGGCGATCTCCCGCTGGACCTCGGGCGTGACCTCCTTGGCGAGGACGACGTACCCCTCGCCGTTGAGCCGCGCCGCGAGGTCCGGCGCGGACTCGCCGAGGACCGGCGCGAGCAGCTTCGCGACGCCGGCGGCGCCGCCCGCCTCGAGCGGCGTCCCGTCGGCCAGCGTGCGGCTGCCCGGCGTGAAGGACTGGATCGCGGTGCGGTCGGCGCCGATGGTGTAGCGGTCGACGGACGTGGCGAGCACGACGCCGTCCGCGTCCGTGATGTCGCCACGGTGCGCGAGCGTCGTCGAGCTGCGCAGCCGGTCGTCGCGCGCCTCGCCCGCGAGCGTGGGACCCTGGATGACCTGGACGTTGACCAGCTGCGCGACGAAGAGCAGGACGACGAGCGTCGCGACGCCCATGAGCCAGCGCTGGCGCTGCTCGGGGCGTCCCGGCTCGGGCGCGGGACGCGCCGGCCCGCGGGGCGGGGTCCCGCCGCCGCGCGCCGGCGGGGCGGCCGCGCCGCTCCCGAACGGTACGGCCCGGCTCGTGCCGGACCGCGGTGCCGCGGCGCGGCTGGAGGTGGTGCGCGGAGCCGACGCCGATCGCGGTGCCGACGCCGCACGCGGCGCTGACGGGGTGCGGGGTGTCGACGAGGTGCGCGCTGTCGACGAGGTGCGCGGGGCGGCAGCGCGCGGCGACACGCCCCCGGCGGCACCCCGGGGAGACGTGCGGTCGCCGCGGGAACCGGAGGCCGTGGCCCGCGGCCCCCTGCCGCCGTCGGCGCCCCTGGCCGTCACTGCCCGGCCCCCTCCTCGGCGCCGAGCACCACGGCGCCGTCGGCCAGCCGGATCATGCCCGGCGCCGGCGACTCGACCATGCCGTACCTGCGCGCCGTGTCGTGCAGCGCCGCCTCCTGGTCGCGCACGAGCGCCTGCAGCCGCTGCGTGTCCTGCTCCACCTGGCCCACCTCCCGCCGCAGCCCCGACATCTCGTAGGAGTTCTGCGCCATCGTCGTGTTGACCAGGAGAGCACACAGGAGCGCCAGACCGAGCACCGACATGCAGACGACGAGGAACGGGACGCGCGAGCGCGCGTGGAGCGGGGCCCGGACCAGCTCGAGGCGGGAGCGGGCGCCGCGCTCGGTCGCGCCGCCGGGGAGCGCGGTCAGCGTGGGACGGGGTGCGGGCGTCGCTCCGGGGCGCCCGGTGCGCGGCAGCGGTCGGGCGGCCGCCGTGGACCTCAGTGCGCTCATGGTGTTCTCTCCCCCGGTCGGTCCGGTCGGTTCGTGCTGGTGGTGCGTGGTCGTCGGTGGGCGGGCGTGGGGCGCACGCGTTCGGCGGCCCGCAGCCGGACGGAGGCCGACCGCGGGTTGCTCTCGCGCTCGTCCGGCGGCGCCTCCTCGGCGCCGCGGGTCAGGAGCCGCAGGTACGGCTGGTCGGACTCGGGCACGACAGGAAGGCCCGCCGGCGCGCTCACCGTCGCGCCGGCCGCGAGCTCGCGCTTGACGAGGCGGTCCTCGAGCGAGTGGTACGACTCGACGACGATCCGCCCGCCGACCGCGAGCGCGTCCACCGCCGCCGGGACCGCCCGGGCGAGCACCTCGAGCTCGCCGTTCACCTCGATGCGCAGCGCCTGGAACGTCCGCTTCGCGGGGTTGCCACCGGTCGTGCGCGTGGCGGCGGGGATCGAGGCCCGGACGAGGTCGACGAGCTCGGCGCTGCGCGTCCACGGACGTTCCTCGCGCCGGCGCACCACGGCACGGGCGATGCGCTGGGCGAACCGCTCCTCGCCGTACTCCCGCAGGACGCGCGTGAGCGCGCGCTCGTCGTACGTGTTGAGGACGTCCGCGGCGGTGCGGCCCCCGGTCGGGTCCATCCGCATGTCGAGCGGGGCGTCGTGCGCGTAGGAGAAGCCCCGGTCGCGCTCGTCGATCTGCAGCGACGAGACGCCGAGGTCCATGAGCACGCCCTGCACGGGCGACCCGACCGCCTCCGCGACGACGTCGGCGACCTCGTCGTAGACGGCGTGCACGGCGCGGAACCGGTCGCCGAAGCGCGCGAGGCGGCGCGACGCGCGCTCGATCGCGTGCGGGTCGCGGTCGATGCCGACGACGCGCGCGGTCGGGACCTGCTCGAGGACCGCCTCCGTGTGCCCGCCCATGCCCAGCGTGCAGTCCACGAGGACCGACCCCGGCTCGGCCAGCGCCGGCGCCAGGAGGTCGACGCAGCGCTGGAGGAGCACCGGCACGTGCCGCTCGGCGGCGTCGTCGGGCGTCGTGCTCATCGGTCCTCCTCCTGTGCTCCTGACGCCTGCTGCGCCGTGGTGGTGGTGCGTGCCTGTCGTGCGGCCCGCCGTCGTGCTCGCGGCCGGGGCCGTCCGGTCAGGTCTCCCTCCGCGTCCTTTCTGGCACCGGGGAAGTGCGCCAGACCGGGCGGGAGGAGACCTCACCGGACGGGGCCCGTGACCGTCCTAGAAGCGCAGGTCCGGGAACACCTCCTCGGCGGTGTCCGAGTAGGCGCTCTCCTGCTCCGCGAGGTACGTCTCCCAGGCCTCGGCGTCCCAGATCTCGACGCGGGTGCCCGCGCCGATCACCGCGACGTCGCGGTCCAGGCCCGCGTACGCCCGCAGGGGCGCGGGGATCGAGACCCGGCCCTGCTTGTCCGGGATCTCGTCGCTCGCCCCCGACAGGAACACGCGCAGGTAGTCGCGCGCCTGCTTGCTCGTCACCGGCGCCTGCCGGATCTGGTCGTACATGCGCCGGAACTCGTCCATCGGCAGGAGGAACAGGCATCGCTCCTGTCCCCGCGTCATGACGAGCCCCGGCGCCAGCCGGGGCCTGAACTTCGCGGGGAGGATGAGCCTCCCCTTGTCGTCCAGACGAGGTGTGAAGGTCCCGAGGAGCAGGCCGGAGGAACCGCCGAGCACCTCGTCCGCGAAGCCGGACATGCACCTGGCACCTCCCCTCCTGCTCCCAGTTCCTCCACGGTACTCCACAACCCTCCACCGCTCCTGGTGAAACGCGGAAACTTCACCCCTGTTCGCAGGATCTGCGCAGGTCACCCCCGGTGGAGGGACGTGGAGGGAGCCGGTCCACCCGCGTGCGCCGCGCGTCGTCCGCCGCGTCCGCCGACCTCGTGCACGCCCCGACCGGCCCCCGGGGTGGAGGAAGGTGGAGGACCTGGTCGGGCACCGGTGGCGGCGTCAACTAGGCTCGTGGCACCTGCGGTCCTCGGCCGCAGCCCCGCGCCACCGACGACGGAGGTCACCCGTGCTCCCCGACATCGCCCCTGTCGCGACGCCCGACGAGCGCGAACCGGCCGCGCTGGACGAGCTCGTCGAGACCACCGCGCGGATGCGCTCGGGGATCGAGTCCGTCGTCACGGGCCGTCCCGACCTCGTCACGGTGACGGTCGCGGTCCTCCTCGCGCAGGGCCACCTGCTCCTCGAGGACGTGCCCGGCGTCGGCAAGACGACGCTCGCCAAGCGCTCGCACGCACGATCGACTGTCACGTGGGGCGCATCCAGTTCACGCCCGACCTGCTGCCCAGCGACCTCACCGGCGTCAACATCTACCGTGCGGCGAACCACGAGTTCGAGTTCCGCCCCGGGCCGGTGTTCGCCAACATCGTCATCGGCGACGAGATCAACCGGGCCTCCCCCAAGACGCAGTCCGCTCTGCTCGAGTGCATGGAGGAGGGCCAGACCACCGTCGACGGCACCACGCACCTCCTGCCGCGGCCGTTCCTCGTCGTGGCCACGCAGAACCCGGTCGAGATGGAGGGCACCTACCCGCTGCCGGAGGCGCAGCGCGACCGGTTCATGGCCCGTCTCACCGTCGGCTACCCCGACGTCGACGCCGAGCTCGAGATGCTCGAGCGGCAGGAGGCGGACGACCCGCTCGCCCGCCTCACGCCCGTCACGGACGGCGCCTCCATCCCCCGCTTCGCCCGCGCCGTGCGGTCCGTCTACGCCTCCCCGTCCGTCAAGCGCTACGTGGTCGACCTGGTCACCGCGACGCGGCGGCACGCGGCGCTGCGGCTCGGCGCCTCGCCGCGCACGTCGCTGCAGCTGCTGAGGGCCGCCAAGGCCGTCGCCGCGATGGCCGGCCGTGACCACGTCCTGCCGGACGACGTCCAGTACCTGGCGGTGCCCGTCCTGGCGCACCGCCTCGTCATCACGACCGAGGCCCGGCTCGCCGGCCACGACGCCCCCGCCGTCGTGTCGTCGATCGTCGCGCAGACGCCGATCCCCGCCCGGGACGCGACCGAGCGGCGTTGACGTGCGCGCCCTCCCCGGCCTGACGCGGCTGCGCGGCCTGCGCCGCCGGCTCGCCCGCGCGCGCCTGACCCGTCGCGGAGCGGCCCTGCTCGTCGCCGGCGCCGTCCTCGTCGCCACCGGCGTCACGCTCGGCCTGCCCGACGTCGTGGGGCTCGGGGCCGCCGGCGTCCTCGTCGTGGGAGCCGCCTGGGCCTGGATGGTCCTGCGCCGCGTCGACCGCGGGCGCGGGGCGCTGCGCGTGTCCCGGCGCGTGCAGCCGAACCCCGCGACGCGGGGCCAGGTCACGTCGGCGCGGCTCACCGTGGAGGCCGCCCGCCGCACCGCCGCCGGGGCGAGCATGCTCGCACGCCTGCGGATCAGCGAGCAGGCCGCCCACGAGCTGTCCGACCAGGGGTCGTTGCGGGCGCAGGTCACCACGCGCGAGGACCACGTCGCCGTGCGGTACGCGCTGCGCCCCCTGCGCCGCGGCCGCTGGCCCCTCGGGCCGCTCCTCGTCACGCGCGTCGACGCCTTCGGTCTCGTCAGCGCGACCCAGGAGCTCGGCGAGCCGACGTCGGTGGCCGTCTGGCCACGCACCGTGTCCCTGCCCGTGCGGGGCACGCGCGCGTTCGGCGAGCAGGAGCGGTCGACGACAGGAGCGCGCCTGTCCTCGAGCGACGACTCCGTGCTGCGCGACTACGTCACGGGCGACGACCCGCGGCGCGTCCACTGGGCCAGCGCCGCCCGGCACGGTCAGCTCATGGTCCGCGCCGACGAGAGCGCGAGCCTGCCGCCCGTCACCGTCCTGCTCGACCGCGGGCTCCTGCCGCACCCCGACGTCGCGCGGGGCGGGCACGCCCTCGCGGACGGCGAGTGGGCGGTCGAGACGGCCGCGTCCGTCGGTGTCTCGCTCCTGCAGGCGGGACACCCCGTCCGGCTCGTCCCGACGTCCCTCGCCCCCGTGATCGACACCTCCGGCTACACGACGAACCGCGCCGGGGAGGGCCCCGCGGACGTCCTCGACGCCACCGTCGACCTCCGGGGCCACCACGGGCTGTCCGAGACCGACCGGGCGGCGGCCGCGACCGCGGAGGCGCTGCGCACCGGTCGCCGGCCCGGCGAGATCACCGTCGCGGTCCTCGGCCCGCTCGGCGCCGTGGCGCGGCACACCGTCGGATCGCTCGCGGGCGACATGCTGCACTGGGCCCTCGTCGTCCTCCCGCGCTCGTCGGCGCACCAGGCGGAGGCGCACGACACCGTGACGGCGCTGCGAGCGACCGGGTGGCACGTCGAGCCGGTCGAGGCCGGCACACCGGTCGAGCGCGCGTGGACCCGGCTCGTGGAGGGCGCGCGATGACGACCGACCGGAGGGCGGGAGGACCCGGCGCGGACCACGCCGGGCTCGCGGCACGCGTGCTCGGGACGACGCTCTGCGTCACCGTCGCCGTCGCCGCCTCCACCTACGCGCTCGGGACCGTCATCGGACCGGGCGAGTGGACCCGGACGGCGGTGCGCACGCTGCTCGTGCTCGCCCTGGTCACCGGCCTGTCCCGCTACGCGCTCGAGCGGTCCTCCACGCGTCGTGGCGAGCCGCTCGCCCCGCCCGCCGCCCTGCTCCCCTCGGCCGCCGGGCTCGTGGTCGGCGCGTGGGCGCTGCTCGGGCTGTACGGCGGGCCGACCGACCGCTTCTCCGCGCTCATCGGGCTGTCGAACGTCGAGCGCCTGGTCACCCGCCTGCAGACCGCGCGCGAGCTGACCCTCGCGGAGGTCGCACCCATCGACCCCAGCCTCCCCGTCGAGCTGCTCGCCGTCGGGGGCGCCGTCCTCGTCTTCCTCGTGGCCGACCTCATGGCGGGAGGACTGCGTCTGGGCGCCGGCGTGGGCGTCCCCCTCCTGGCGCTGTGGATCCCCGGGCTGGTCCTCGTCGGCGACGTGCCGCCGGTCGCCTTCGTCCTCACCGTCACCGCGCTCGTGGCGCTGCTCGCCGTCGACAACCCGCACCGCGCGGCGCCGCGCGCCGTCGCGCACCACGGTGCCCGCCACCGCGGGCCGGCGGTCGGCGCGCGCGCCGCGACGGCCGTGGGGACGGCCCTCGCCGTCGCCGTCGTCGCCCTCGGCGTCGGCTCGGCGAGCGCGACGCTGCCCGAGGTGGCGTCCTCGTCGTGGTCGCGCCTGTTCTCCTCGACGGGCAGCACGGTGCGGCTCTCCGCGGACCTCGACATGCGCCGCGACCTCGCGGAGCGATCCGACGAGGTGGTCCTGCGCTACCGCACCGACGGCGACGACGTCGGCCCGCTGCGCGTGTTCACGCTGACCGGGTTCGACGGCACGAACTGGCGGCGGGGCGACGACCGCGACGGCGAGCCGGTCGAGGACGGCGACACGCTCCTGTGGCCGCAGGACGCGCCCCGCGAGACGCCCACCCGGCTGGAGCTGACGCTCGAGTCGCTGCGGGACACGAAGCTCCCGCTGCCCACCGAGCCCCGCACCCTCGACGCGGCCGGCGACTGGCGCTACGACGCCGTCCGCGACGAGGTCGTCGGCGACCGGGCGACGGACGCCGGGACGACGTACGCGGTGACGGCCTACCCCCGCGCGCTCGACGCCGAGGCGCTCCGGTCGGCGGCGGGCGGCGACCCGGACGACCCGAACTACGTGGACGTCCCGGCGTCGGAGCACGAGCAGGAGATCCGCGACCTCGCCGCCCAGGTCGTGGAGGGCGCGCCCTCGCGGTACGACCAGGCGCTCGCGCTGCAGACCTTCTTCCGCGACACGTCGACCTTCACGTACTCGACCCAGGTCCCGCCCGGCGAGTCGGGGGACGCGGTGTGGGACTTCCTGCAGCACCGCACGGGCTACTGCGTGCAGTTCGCGACGTCGATGACCATGATGGCGCGCACGCTCGGCATCCCGGCACGGCTGGGCGTGGGCTTCCTGCCCGGCCAGAGCGAGGGCGACGGCGTCTACCGCGTCACGGGCCGCGACTCGCACGCGTGGCCGGAGCTGTACTTCGCGGGCCTCGGCTGGGTGCGGTTCGAGCCGACGCCCGCGCAGCAGACCGGTCCGGCCCCGCGCTGGGCGACGCCGACCGGCAACACCGCGACCCCGGGCTTCCTGGCCCCGGACGACGCGCTCACCCCGGGTGCCGAGCCGGAACCGTCAGCACCCGTCTCGCCCGCGCCCACCTTCGAGGGCGACGGGTCCGCGTCGGTCGGCGCCGACGACACCGGGGCGCCGTGCTGCTCGTCGCCGGCCTCACGGTGGTCCTGCTCGTCGGTGCCGCCGCCTGGCTGGTGCTCCGCCGTCGGACGCGGGACCACGCGATCCACGACGCCGAGGACGCCTGGCGCGACCTGGTGCGACGGCTCGCGGCGCTCGAGGTGACGTGGCCGTCGTCGACGACGCCGCGAGGAGTTCCGGCCGTCGTCGCCTCGACCGTGCACGCCCGCTCCGGCGCGGGCCTGGACGACGAGACGGTCGAGGCGCTCGTCGGGCTCTGCACCGCGCTCGAGACGGAGCGCTACGCCCCCGGCGCGGTCCCCCGAGCCGCGGGCCTGCGAACGCTCGTCGAGACCGCGGTGGCCGGGGTGGAGCGTGCGCTCAGCGACCGCCCTGCTCGCGTCGCCGCTCCCACCGCTCTTCGAGCCGGCTGAGGAACGGCTGGCGGGCCGCCTGCTTCTTCGGGGCGGAGGGCCGCACGCGACCGTCGGCGCCGACGGTCCCGACGGGGCCCTTGCGCGCACCGCGCGGGGACTGGAACACGAGCACCACGCCCGCGAACATGAGCACGAAGCCCACGACCCCGAGCCAGGTCTGCGACGTGGCCGCACCCAGGACGAGGAGCAGCAGGCCGCCGACCACGCCCGCTCCGGCGAGGACGTAGCGCAGCACCGAGCGCCGACGCGGTGCGTGGAACGTGTTCGCCAGCCGCGGGTCGTCCGAGGTGAGCGCTCGCTCCATCTGCTCCAATACCCGCTGCTCGTACTCAGACAGAGGCATGAGCACCCCGTTTCTTCGCGGTGGTCGAGTGTCACCCTCAGGATAGTTCGACATCTGCGGGGGTGGTAGTCGAGCGGGTCCCGCGCGGTCCCATCGCGATCGATCTCACCCCGAACCTGCCCCGGACGGCGTCCACGGCCTCCTCGGCACGGCGCCGCGCGTGGCCGTGCTCGCCCACGGCCTCCTCCAGCGTCGGCTGCACGAGGGCCCCCGAGCGCGGGGCGAGCCCCTCCGCACGCACCCCGACGAGCCGCACGGCGAGCCCGTGCAGGTCGACGGACGCCACGAGCTCGCGCGCGACGAGGTAGATCTCCCGCGCCACGTCCGTCGGGGCGCCGAGCGTGCGGGCCCGGGTCACCGTGCGGAAGTCGCTCGTGCGCACCTTCACGCTCACCGTCCGGGAGACCAGACCCTGGTGACGAAGCCGCGACGCGCACCGGTCCGCGAGCTCGAGCACGCGCGCTGCACGACGTCCAGGTCCCGCAGGTCGTGCTCGAACGTCGTCTCCGCGCCGATGGAGCGCTCCGCCCGGCGCGGTTGCACGGGCCGGGGGTCGCGGCCCCAGGCGAGATCGTGCAGGTGCGCACCGGACACCTTCCCGACCGCGGCCTGCAGCACCGCGACGTCGGTGTCCGCGAGCTCGGCCACGGTGCGGATGCCCCACCGGGCGAGCGCGCCCTCCGTGCGCTCCCCGACCCCCCAGAGCGCGCCGACCGGCAGGGTCCGCAGGAACGCGACGGTCGAGCCGGCGGGCACGAGCAGCATGCCGTCCGGCTTGGCGTGGGTCGAGGCGAGCTTCGCGACGAACTTCGTCGTGGCGATCCCCACCGAGCAGGTGACGCCGTGCTCGGCGAGGACCCGACGACGCAGCGCGGCGCCGATCACGGTCGGCGGGCCGAGCCGGCGCCGCGCACCGCTGACGTCGAGGAACGCCTCGTCGACGCTCACCTGCTCGACGAGGGCCGTGATCTCGCCGAGCATCCCCATCACCGACCGGGACACCTCGAGGTAGCGCCGATGGTCCGGGCGCACGACGACCGCCTGCGGGCACGCCCGGCGGGCCACCGCCATCGGCATCGCCGAGTGCACCCCGAACGCGCGCGCCTCGTAGGTCGCGGCGAGGACGACGCCACGGTCCGCACCGCCGACGACGACCGGCCGGCCCCGCAGCTCGGGCCGGCGGGCGAGCTCCACCGACGCGAAGAACGCGTCCATGTCGACGTGGAGGATCGAGCAGCCGTCCTCGTCGTCGCCCCAGTCCCGGCGGACGGCGGCCCGCGGGCCGCGGCTCATCCCTGCCCCCCGGTCCGCGCCCGGCGCGGCGGACGGCTCATGACGCGACCGTGCGCAGGCCGGGGACGCGGACGAACGCGGCGTCCGGGTCGACCAGCATCGCGACCTCGTCGCGGAAGTCCTCCGCGCAGGCCATGAGCTCGTCCGCGCGGCGCGGGTCCACGTCCGCCCGCCCCGCGTCGACGGCGGCGCGCACCCGCGCTCCCCCGGCGAAGTACACGGACCAGGCCGCGAGCGACGGCTCGGCGTCGGCGAGCTGGTCCCAGACCGGCCGGGCACGACCTCGGCGCTCCGCGTGCCCGCGCAGCGCCACGACGGCCGCCGCCGCACGCAGCGCCCCCAGGTGCGCGCGCACGAACCGCTCGGCGGCGTCGCCCGCGAGCGCGGCGGCGACCAGCTCGGCGTCCGCACGCGCGAGAAGACGCCGGACGTCCGCCGGGACCAGCGCCGCACCGGGCCGCCCGTGCCCGCCCGTGCCCGCCGCCGTACCTGTCGCTGGGTTCCGCGCCATGGTGCACCTCCTGGATCCACTATCGAACACCTGTTCGACCCGTGTCACGTCCCGGCGCCCCGTACCGCGTACGGTGGAGCCATGGCTCGTCGCGCCCCCCGGACCTCCCGCACAGCGTCCGCCGAGCCACCCACACCCCGGCGCCGCGGGTCCCGTGCGGCACGCCGCGACGACGACCTGCCCGCCGACGAGGTCCCGACCAGCACCGGCTCAGCGCGCCTGGAACGCGACCCCGACCGACCTCGCGCCATGACGCTGCACGTCAACGGCGTCCCGAGCTCCCACGTCGACCTCGACGACCCCGGCTTCCTCGCGTTCGAGTACATGCAGCAGATGGCGGCCGTGGTCGACCTCCTCCCGGACGGGCCGCTACGCGTGCTGCACCTGGGGGCCGCGGGGTGCAGCCTGGCGCGGTGGGTCGAGCACACCCGGCCCGGCTCGGCCCAGGTGGGCGTCGACCTCGACGCCCGGCTGCTCGAGCTCGTGCGCCAGTGGTTCGACCTCCCGCGCTCGCCCCGGCTGCGGCTGCGGGCGGACGACGCGCGGCACGCCGTGACGACCTTCCCGGACGCGTCCTTCGACGTGGTGGTGCGTGACGTGTTCGCCGGCGACGCGACGCCCGCGCACCTCGTCACGACCGGCACCGCGCGCGACGTACGGCGCGTGCTGCGTCCCGGGGGCACCTACCTCGTCAACTGCGCCGACCGACCTCCCCTGACCGCCGCGCGCCGCGAGCTCGCGACCCTCGCCGCCGTGGCCGCGACCGACGACGGGGAGGTGGCGGACGGCGACGACGCGCCACGCGTCGCCGCGCTCGCCGAGCCGGCGCAGCTCAAGGGACGCCGCTACGGCAACGTCGTGCTCGTCGCCGTCCGTCCCGGAGCCGACGGCCCGGACCTCGGCTCCGCGGCCCTGGCGCGCGCGTCGCGCAGCCTCCCGGTGCCGGCCCGCGTCCTCGTCGGCCCGGAGCTCGACACGTTCACCGGCTCGGCAGCACCGTTCGAGGACCCGCCCGAGGATCTTCTGCGGACGCGCACCGGCGCGGCCGGCGCACCCGCCCACGGCCCCGCCGCCTGATCGGGTCCGCGCCCGGAGCCCGGATCCCGGGCCCCGCGGATCGTGATCCGGACAGCACGAGAGCCGCGCCCCGGGGTCGGGACGCGGCTCCTGCGCGGCGACCGCAGGCGCCCGCGGGGGCGCCGGGCGCGGCCGTCAGAGCGGGCGGACGTTCTCCGCCTGCGGGCCCTTGGGGCCCTGCGTGATCTCGAACTCGACCCGCTGCGCCTCGTCGAGCGTGCGGTACCCCTGCGTCTCGATCGCCGAGTAGTGCACGAAGACGTCGGCACCGCCGCCGTCCTGCGCGATGAAGCCGTAGCCCTTCTCGGCGTTGAACCACTTCACAGAACCCTGCGCCATGCTGTTCCTCTGACCTTCTGTCCATCCGGGGACACCAGCGAGCGGACCCTTCGTCCACCCCGTGCGCCGCAGTGCCGCGTCCCACGTCCTTCGCCGGTGGACCAGCCGGGCGGGGCCGGAACGGTGCTCGCCACCGGGTCGTGCGCGAGCACGCCACTGCAACGGGTGCCAGTCTGGCACGGACACTGTGTGCTACGCCACGGAGGACGGCGACGTCTCGTGGCTATTTTTCCGGACATACCCGCACAGGACGGCGCTCCACGAGAGCCGCACCACCGGTCGGGTCGGCGCGCGACGGCACCACCGGGAGGGCGACGCCCGCTCCCGGGCGCTCGGCGCCGGGTGCGCTCAGTCCCCGGACTGCTGGGCCAGGAACCGCTCGAACTCGTCGCCGAGCTCCTCCGCCGTCGGGATCGGTGCGGACTCCGCGAGCAGGCTCGTGCGCCCCACGGCGCGCGCGAACGCGTCGTACTGCTCCTCCAGGGCGTGCACCACCGCGGCGACCTCCTCCGAGTCCTGGACCTGCCGCTCGACCTCGGCGGTCGCCTCCTGCGCCGCACCGGCCAGCCCCCCGGTCGCGAGGTCGAGACCCGTGAGCCGCTGGACGTGGTCGAGGGCCACGACGGCGGCCGGCGGGTACGACGACTGCGCGAGGTAGTGCGGCACATGCACGGTGTACCCCACGGCGTCGTGACCGGCGCGGCCGAGCCGCAGCTCGAGGAGCGCCGCGAGGCTCGCCGCACCTTCACGGTGCCGAACCAGGACGAGTGCTCGCCGAGGAGCTCCGTGCGGGTCGCGTGGGCGGTCACCGAGAGCGGTCGGGTGTGCGGGATGCCCATCGGGATCCCGTGGAAGCCGACGGTCAGCGAGACGCCGAGCCGCTCGACCACGTCCTGGACCGCGGCCACGACGCGCTCCCACTGGACGTCGGGCTCCGCGCCGTGCAGCAGCAGGAACCCGGTGCCCTCGGCGTCGCGCACGTGGTCGATCACCAGGTGGGGCTCGTCGTAGTCGGACCAGCGGTCCGTGCTGAAGGTCATCGTCGCGCGCTTGGAGCGGTAGTCGAGCAGCTGGTCGGCGTCGAACGTCACGACACGCGTGACCTCACCGATCTCCAGCAGGTGCTCGACGGCGACCTCCCCCGCACTGCCCGCGTCGACGAACCCGGCGACCGCGTGCAGCAGGGCCGGGCCCGCACCGGGCTCCGGCGGGCTCGGCCACAGGCGCGCGACGGCGTCCTCGTCGAGCTCGTAGATCCCCCGAGGATCCAGCATGCTTCCTCCTCGTCACGTCTGCTGCCCGTCCGGCGACCGTCCACGGCCGGAGGGCCTGTCGTCGACAACGCGCCGCACCCACGGATCCTTCCCGGCGACGGCGGCCGTCGCGAGCCGCGGTGCCGGCGCGTCTCAGCGACCGGGAAGCCGCACCACCGAGACGAAGAAGTCGTCGATCTGGCGGACGACGTCGATGAAGCGGTCGAAGTCCACCGGCTTGGTCACGTACGCGTTCGCGTGCAGCGAGTAGCTGCGCACGACGTCCTCCTCGGCCTCGGACGTCGTGAGCACGACGACCGGGATCTTGCGCAGCGCCTCGTCGGCCTTGAGCGCCGCGAGGACCTCGCGGCCGTCCATGCGCGGCAGGTTGAGGTCGAGGAGGATGAGGTCCGGGGTCGGGGCGCCGGCGTGCTCGCCCTCCTTGCGCAGGAACTCCAGCGCGCTGACGCCGTCGGAGACGACCGACAGGCGGTTCGTGACCTTGTGGTCCTCGAACGCCTCGCGCGTCATGAGCACGTCGCCCGGGTCGTCCTCGACGAGCAGGACGTCGATCGGCTTCGTGCCGTGGCTCATGCGGTGATCTCCTCGTCGTCGCGCGTCCCGCCGGGGGGCTCGTGGTCGGTGCGAGCGTAGCCGACCTCGGCGTAGGTGTACGCGTGCGCGAGCGTGAGGCGGATCGTCGTGCCCTCCTCGCCGTCCGCGCGGGGCTCGATCCAGATGCGGCCGCCGTGGTACTCGACGATGCGCTTGCACAGCGCGAGGCCGATGCCGGTCCCTCGTACACGTCCTTCGCGTGCAGGCGCTGGAAGATCACGAACACCCGCTCCGCGTACTCGGGGTCGATCCCGATGCCGTTGTCGGCGACCGACAGCTCCCAGTGGGTGGCGTGGGCCAGCACCCCGACGTGCACGCGGGGCGCGCGGTCGGGGTGCCGGAACTTCACGGCGTTCCCCACGAGGTTCGCCAGCAGCTGGTGCAGGAGCGCGCGCTCGCCGACGACGACGGGCAGCGGGTCGTGCGTCACGGTCGCGCCCGACGACTCGAGGGTCTCGGAGAGGTCGCCGAGCACGGTCGCGAGCGCCTGCTCGAGGTCGACGTCGACGCGCTCGGTCCCGGTGCGCCCGACGCGGGAGAACCCGAGGAGGTCCTGGATGAGGCGCTGCATGCGCTTGGCCCCGTCGACGGCGAAGTCGATGTACTGGTCCGCCCGCTCGTCGAGCTGGCCGCCGTACCTCTTCTTGAGCAGCTGGGTGAAGCTCGCGACCTTGCGCAGCGGCTCCTGCAGGTCGTGCGAGGCGACGTAGGCGAACTGCTCGAGGTCGCGGTTCGAGCGCTCCAGCTCCTCCGCCTGCTCCGCGAGCAGCTCGTGCGAGCGCGCGGCCTCCTCGTGCGAGGCGCGGATCTCGGCCACCTGGCCGACGAGCGCGACGCGCATCTGCTCGACGTCGCGCGCCAGGTCGGCGATCTCCGCCGGCCCGGTGGTCTCGACGGGTTCGTCGAGGTGTCCGGAGCTCACGCGCCGGACGCGGTGGGCGAGGCCCGCGAGGGGCTCGGTCACCCACCGCTTGAGGAAGACCCACAGGACGGCGCCGACCGCGAGCGCCGCCGCGACGAGGACCAGGACGCTCCCGAACAGCACGCGGTCCCAGCGTTCGAGCGCGTCGAGGCGGTCCTGGCGCTCGGACCGCACCTCGTCCACGTAGGCGGAGGTGGCGAGCCGCGCCTGCGCGAAGAGCTCTGCCCCCCGTGCGCGGTCGACGGCGCGGACCGAGCCGACGCCCTCCTCGGCGACCGCGGTGATCGCGGGCACGGCGTAGTCGTCGAGCCAGGCATCGACGGCGGCGCGCGCCTCGTCGCCGGCGGCGACGAGCGCCGGCTCCGGCTCGAACCCGTCGATGGCGGTGAGGTCGGGGACGACGGGGTGCTCCTCGCTCCCGAGGGCGCGGCGCAGCGACTCCAGCGCGGTCGGGTCCCCGTTGCGCACGTACGCGCGCACCGAGGACTCCGCGTCGACCAGCGCGTAGGACACCGTGTCGCCCGTGGTGACCGCCTCGAAGTACGGGCCGGTGACCTCCTCCTGGAGCGCGAGCACGCGCGAGAGCGCGAAGGCGGACGTCGCGAGGACGAGGAGGACGACGAGGCCCGCGCCGACGAGGGCGGCGCCGAGCCGGCGACGCAGCGTCCCCGCCGGCACCCGGTCCGTGGCGGCCGCGGCGCTCACCGCGACCACTCGTCGGAGTCGGCGAGCGTCGCGGTGCGCTCCCCCGGCCCGCCGTCGTCGGAGCGCCCGACGACGAGCAGCGCCGCGTCGTCCGCGAGGGGGCCGCCGTGCAGGTCGCGGACGCGGCGGATGACCCGTTCGACGATCCCCTCGGTGCCGTCGGCGAGCGCCACGTCGACGGTGCGGCGCAGCCCGTCGGTGCCCAGCCGGTCCGGGCGGGCGGGTCGGTGCGCGGCGGAGGGGTCGGCGTGGCCGGCGCCGGGCTGCGCGAGGGTGGCCTCGACGAGGCCGTCCGTGTAGAGCACGAGCGCCCACCGGTCGCCGAGCTCGACGCGCTGCGGCGCCCAGCCGCCGTCGACCGGGATGCCGAGCGCGCGCCCGCGGGCGGTCGCCGCGATCTCGGACGCGGCGTCGCGCAGGAGCAGCGGCGCGAGGTGGCCGGCGAGGTAGACGTCGGCGTACCGACGATGCGGGTCGATGACGACCTGGCAGAGGGTGACGAAGACCTCGGGGCGCGCACGTTCGAGGACGAGGACGCGCTCGAGGAGCGGGAGGACGGCCGCGGGCTCCGCGTCCGTCAGCACGATCGTGCGCCAGGCCGTGCGCAGGGTCGCGCCGAGCGCCGCCTCGTCGGGGCCGTGGCCCGCGACGTCGCCGATGACGCACAGGACCGAGCCGTCGGGCCGTTCCACGGCGTCGTAGAAGTCGCCGCCGAGCAGCCCGTTGCCGCCCGGGACGTACCCCACCATGACGGAGAGGCGCTCGTCCCCCACGAGCGGCGTCGGCAGGAGGGCGCGCTCCAGACGTCTCGTCTCGGCCGCGCGCACCTCGCTGCGGTACAGGGCGCGCTGCTGCTCCTCCGCCTTGCGTCGCTGGACGGCGTAGCGGACGGACCTGCCGAGCAGGTCGCCGTCGACCTCCCCCTTGACGAGGTAGTCGTCGGCGCCCGCCGCGACGGCCTGCACGCCGAGGTCGATGCCCGAGTGGCCTGTGAGGACCACGAGCGCAGGCGGGCTCGACCCGGCCCGCAGCCGCTCGACCGCCGACAGGCCCACCGAGTCCGGCAGGCCGAGGTCGAGCAGCACGCAGTCCACGGAGCGGTCCGGGAGCAGGTCGAGGGCGTGGTCAAGGGTGGTGGCGCGGTGCAGCTCGACCTTGAGGCTGGCGTCCGACAGGAGCTCCTCGACGAGGATCGCGTCCCCGTCGTCGTCCTCGACGAGCAGGATGCGCAGGACGTCGGTCGACATCACGAGAGCGGGCAGCGGCGCGCGCCCCGCGCCCCCCGTGTCGGCACGGTGCGCAGGGCCCGGGACGGGAGCGCGCGGGTCCGCCGCGGTCACGACGAGCGCTCCCCTCTGGTCGCCATGGCCCCCGATCCTAGCCGCACGCCGTCCGGGGCCGGTGGAGGCTCCCGTCCCGTGCGCCATAATGGACGGCCGCGCCGCCGCCCGGCGCGACGCGGGGCACGGTCCCCCGGGACCGCGACGAAGGGACAGCGTGGGACGTTCGGAGGAGCTCAGGCTCGAGCAGGAGGTCGTGGACACCCTCTACGCGCGCCTGGACGAGCTGCGCGCAGCCGCCCGCGCGCGGCTGGACCGCGTCCGGCGCTCGGGGCCCTCGGGCTCGCCGCAGAACCGCAGCGAGCGCGACGCCTTCGCGACGCTCTACGAGGACCGCGTCGCGCAGCTCGACGCGGTGGAGGACCGCCTCGCGTTCGGGCGTCTCGACCTCGACGACGGCACGCGTCGCTACGTCGGGCGCATCGGCCTCACGGACGCCGAGCACTCGTCGCTGCTCACCGACTGGCGCGCCCCGGCGGCGCAGGCGTTCTACCGCGCCACCGCCGCCCGGCCCGACGGCGTGGTCCGCCGGCGGCACCTCGTGACCCGGCGCAGGAGCGTGACCGGTGTCGAGGACGAGCTGCTCGACCTCGACGCGAGCGAGGAGGTGTCCGCCTCGACGCTGTCGGGCGAGGGCGCGCTGCTCGCGGCGATGGCCGCGGGGCGCACGGGGCGCATGGGCGACATCGTGGCGACGATCCAGGCGGAGCAGGACACGATCATCCGCTCGGGCCTGGGCGGGGCCCTCGTCGTCCAGGGCGGGCCGGGGACGGGCAAGACGGCCGTCGCGCTCCACCGCGCCGCCTACCTGCTGTACGCCCACCGGCGCGTGCTCGAGCGCTCGGGTGTGCTGCTGGTCGGCCCCAGCCACTCCTTCCTGCGCTACATCGACCAGGTGCTGCCGTCGCTCGGCGAGACGGGCGTCGTGAGCACGACGGTCGCGGACCTGCTCCCCGGGGTCGTCGCGGACGGCGACGAGGACCCGCACGTCGCGCGCGTCAAGGGGCGTGCCGTCATGGCGCGGGCGGTCCGGCGCGCCGTCCGGGCCCGCGAGCGCGTGCCCGCGGCGGACGTGCCCGTCCGCCTCGACGGGCGGGACCTCGTCGTGCGGCGGCGCGACGTGCGCGACGCGATCGCGAAGGCGCGCCGGACGCACAAGCCCCACAACCTCGCCCGCGTGACGTTCGTGCGCGACATGCTGGCGCGCCTGGCCGACCAGTACGCGGCCGCGCTCGGCGAGCCGCTCGCCGGCGAGGACCGCGCACTCGTGCTCGAGGACCTGCGGGCGCACCGCGACGTGCGCGTGGCCCTGAACCTCGCCTGGCTGCCCATCACCCCCGAGCGGCTCGTGGAGGACCTGTACGTCAAGCCGCACCGGCTCGCCGAGGCGGCGCCGGAGCTGTCCGCGCACGAGCGGCGTCTGCTCGCCCGTCCGAAGGGGGCGCCGTGGACCCCGGCCGACGTGCCCCTGCTCGACGAGGCGGCCGAGCTGCTCGGCGAGGACGACCAGGCGTCGAGGGCGGACGCCGCGGCCCAGGCCGCGCAGCGCGCGCAGGACCTCGAGTACGCGCGTCAGGTGCTCGAGTCCTCGGGCGCGGGCGGCGGCCTCGTGGACGCCGAGGTGCTGGCCGGGCGGTTCGCCGCCACCGGTCCCCGCCTGACGACCGCCGAGCGCGCCGCGCAGGACCGGAGCTGGACCTACGGGCACGTGGTCGTGGACGAGGCGCAGGAGCTGTCGGCGATGGCGTGGCGCATGCTCGTGCGGCGGTGCCCGACGCGCTCGTTCACGATCGTCGGTGACGTCGCCCAGACGTCGTCCCTCGCGGGCGCGCGGTCGTGGGCCGCGGCGCTCGACCCCGTGCTGCGCGACGGCTGGCGCCTTGCCGAGCTCACGGTGAACTACCGCACGCCGGCCGCCGTGGCGGACACCGCCCGGCAGGTCGCCGTCCACGCCGGGCTGCCCGTCTCGCCGCTGACGTCGGCACGCGAGGTGGAGGGATCGTTGCGCGTCGTGCCCGCCGTCGCCGCCGAGGGCTCGGCGCGCGACGCGCTCCTGGACGCGGTCCGCCGCGAGGCCGCCGCGGCGCGCGCGGAGTTCGTCACGGGCGGCGCGGGTCGCGTGGCGGTGGTCACCGCGCCCGGGACCGCGGCAGCCGTGCGCGGCGCGCTGGGGCTCGCCGACGACGACCCCGACGCTCCCGTCGTCGTCCTCGACGCCGTCGCCGCCAAGGGGCTGGAGTTCGACGCGGTCGTCCTCGTCGAGCCCGCGGAGGTGGCGGCCGGGGAGTCCGGTGCCTCCGACCTCTACGTCGCGATGACGCGCCCGACGCAGCGGCTCGTCGTCGTGCACGCCGGGGCGCTGCCGGAAGGTCTCGCGGTGCCCACCGCCTGACCGCGGCCGCCCTGCGGCCGCGCGCGTCCAGGGGTCAAGACCCGTTTGGCCCACGACGCGGACGAGGCGCACCATGGTGCCGTGCTACGCGCCCTCCTCCTCGAGAACCTCCACCCGCTCGCCGCCTCGAACCTCGAGGCCGCGGGGATCGACGTCACCGTCCGCACCGGCGCCCTCGACGAGTCCGAGCTCGTCGAGGCTCTCCAGGGCGTCCACCTGCTGGGCATCCGGTCCAAGACGAACGTCACCGCGCACGTGCTCGAGAACGCGCCCGACCTCGTCGCGCTCGGCGCGTTCTGCATCGGCACGAACCAGATCGACCTGCGGGCGGCCGCCTCGCAGGGCGTGGCCGTGTTCAACGCCCCGTTCCAGAACACCCGGTCCGTCGTGGAGCTCGCGCTCGCCGAGATCATCGCCCTCACGCGCCGGCTCACCGAGCGCGACCGGGCCCTGCACGACGGCGTGTGGGACAAGTCGGCGACGGGTGCGCACGAGGTGCGCGGCCGCACGCTCGGCATCGTCGGGTACGGCAACATCGGCACCCAGCTCTCGGTCGTCGCGGAGAACCTCGGCATGTCGGTGGTGTTCTACGACACCGCCGAGAAGCTCTCGCTCGGCAACGCGCGCCGCATGGACACGCTCGACGAGCTCCTCGAGACCGCCGACGTCGTGACGCTGCACGTCGACGGGCGCACGGGGAACGCGGGGATGTTCGGCGCGAAGCAGTTCGCGCGCATGCGACCGGGCGCGATCTTCCTCAACCTCTCGCGGGGCTTCGTCGTCGACTACGACGCGCTGCGCGAGTCGATCCTCGCGGGCCACGTCGCGGGCGCGGCCGTCGACGTCTTCCCGGAGGAGCCCAAGCGCAAGGGCGACGCGTTCCACTCCGAGCTGCGCGGGCTGCCCAACGTCATCCTCACGCCGCACATCGGCGGATCGACCGAGGAGGCGCAGGAGGCGATCGGGCAGTTCGTCTCGACCAAGCTCCGTGACTACCTCACGACCGGCTCCACCACGCTCAGCGTCAACCTGCCCAACCTCGCGCTGGAGCAGACGACGGGGATCACCCGCATCACGCACCTGCACCGCAACACGCCCGGCGTGCTCGCCGCGGTCAACGCGACGCTCGCCGAGCACGGGACGAACATCGAGGGCCAGCTTCTCGCGACCCGCGGGGACCTCGGGTACGTCGTGACCGACGTCGGGTCGCGGGTCGAGTCCGCCGTCGTCGAGGCGCTCGCCGCCATGGAGCAGACGATCGCGCTGCGCGTCCTGGACTGACAGGCCGCGGGCTTCGGCGGGCGACGCGGGCGCCGGACCGGGCAGGGCCCGGCCGGCCACGGCCCCGGCGTCAGCCGGACTTGCGCCGGAACGTGCGCTGCACGGGACCGGCGGTCTCCGAGCCGTGCACGGCGCCGGTGTTCGTCCCGCCGTCGGCGCTGCGGTGCCGCGCGGCGTTCTTCCGGTCCAGCGCCTCGCGGAACTTCGCCCGGGCCTCCTCGCTGGGCCCGGTCGGGGTAGGTCGCTGCTCGTCGGACGCATGGCCGTCTCCTTCGCTCGGTGGTCGGTGGCCGGCCCTCGACGGGCCGTCCACCGCCCGCTCAGCGTGCCCCACGCGTCCGGTGCGGCGCCAGCGCAATAACGGGCGCCGCGCTCGGGTAGCGTCGTGTCGCGTGACAGCCTCCGCGCACCCGCCGTCCACCGGTCCCCGACCGCCTCACCGCCGGTTGGGGCGCAGCGGCCTCACGCTGCCCGTCGTGTCGCTGGGCCTGTGGCAGAACTTCGGCCACGCCGACCCGGTCGCGACCCAGCGCGAGATCGTGCTGCACGCGGTGGACCGCGGCGTGACGCACCTCGACCTCGCCAACAACTACGGCCCTCCGGGCGGGGCCGCCGAGGAGACCCTGGGCCGGCTGCTCGCGCGCGAGCTGCGACCCCTGCGCGACGAGCTGGTCGTCACGACCAAGGCCGGGTACCGCATGGGGCCGGGCCCGTACGGTGAGGGCGGCTCGCGCAAGTACCTCCTGTCCTCGCTCGACGCGTCGCTGCGCCGGCTCGGGCTCGACCACGTCGACATCTTCTACAGCCACCGCTTCGACCCGACGACGCCCCTCGACGAGACGATCGGTGCGCTCGCGACGGCGGTGCGCTCGGGCCGCGCCCGGTACGCCGGCATCTCGTCGTACTCCGCACGCCGCACGCGCGAGGCGCTGGCCGTCGCGGCGGAGGTCGGTCTCGACCTCGTCGTGACGCAGGTGTCGTACTCGATGCTCAACCGGTGGATCGAGGAGCCCGACGCCTCGGGACGCAGCGTGCTCGAGGTCGCGCACGAGTCGGGCATGGGCGTCGTCGCGTTCTCGCCGCTGGCTCAGGGCATGCTCACGGACCGGTACCTGCGCGGCACGCCGGAGGGCTCGCGCGCCGCCCGTGGCGGACCGCTGCGTCCGGAGTTCCTCTCGCCGCAGAACCTCGAGCACGTGCGCCGGCTCGACGCGTTGGCCCGGGCCCAGGGACGCCCGCTCGCCCGGACGGCGATCGCCTGGGCGGCGCGCGACCCACGGATCACGACCGTGCTCGTCGGCGCGCGCTCGGTGGGACAGCTCGACGACAGCCTCGCGGCCCTCGAGGACCCTCCGCTGTCCGACGAGGAGATCGCCGCCGTCGAGGCGATCCCGCGCGACACCGGGATCAACCTCTGGGCCTCCCGCTCGAGCGACCTGTGAGGGCGGCGCCGGGCGCCGCCTGAGGGCCGCGACCCGGTGTCGCGTCGGTTCCTCGGCTCCGCGCCGGCGGCGCGCCCGCCGGCAGGCACGACGCCCGGACGCTCACCGGCCCGTCGGCGCGCCCTCGGGGGCCGGGCCGGTGCCCGGGGCGCCGCCGGTCCCGCCGCCCGCCCCGTCGCCCTCCGGCTCGCCGCCCCCGGCGACCTCCCTGACCGCCGCCGCCTCCGACGCGCTCGCTCGCGACTCCGCCCGTTCGGCGCGGTCCACGCGCAACGACGTGATGGCGCTCTCGAAGTCCTCGAGCGAGTCGAACGCCTGGTAGACGCTCGCGAAGCGGAGGTAGGCGACCTCGTCGAGCTCACGGAGAGGGCCGAGGATCGCGAGGCCGATCTCGTAGGCGTCCAGCTCGGCGCTGCCGCTCGCCCGGATGGTCTCCTCCACGCGCTGGGCCAGGAGCGCGAGGTCGTCCTCGTTGACGGGACGCCCCTGGCAGGCCTTGCGCACACCGTTGACGATCTTCTCGCGCGAGAACGGCTCGGTCACGCCGGACCGCTTGACCACGGACAGGCTCGCCGTCTCGATGGTGGTGAAGCGACGCTGGCACTGGGGGCACTGCCGGCGCCGTCGGATCGACGCGCCGTCGTCGGAGGTCCGGGAGTCGACGACGCGGGAGTCCGCGTGGCGGCAGAAGGGGCAGTGCATGACGGTCTCCTCGAGCAGGGGCGCCGCGCCGGCGCTCGAGCCCGGCGGGGCGCGACCGAAAGTATGCGGTCATGCCGCGGCGACGCAACACGCCGCGCGGGACGACCGCGCACTCGTGCTCTGCGGCAGCAGAACGGGGGCGACCGTCACCGGTCGCCCCCGTCGGGACGCCCCCGTCCCCATCTCGCGCGCGACTCGCCTCGCGCGCGGCGACGTGCTCAGGAGCCGCGACGTACCGCGGGTCCTCACCTCCTGCCCGGCCCCCCAGCCCGGCGAGTGAGGTACGACTAACTTAGGACCTCCTAAGCGCCAGCGCAACCCCCGACGAGCACGCGCACGCCGAGCGCGCGGACGTGCGCGCGGGCAGGCCGCGCCGCGCCGTGCGCACGAGGCGGGGTGCAGCCGCCCACGGGCCGGTCAGCCGCCCACGGGCAGCAGCAGACGCTGCCCCTCGGCCAGGCCCGACGAGGACAGGCCGTTGAGCTCGACGATGTCCGCGACGACGTCGCGGACGTCCTCCCCCGGCGCGGCGAGCCGTTGCGCGTGGCTCCACAGCGTCTCCCCCGCCGCGACGACGTGGACACGCACCTCGACCGGCTCGGCCGGCCCCCCGGCCACGGCTGCACCCACCCGCGCGCCGAGGAACGCCACCACCGCGACGAGCAGCACCAGCACCACGCGCCCGCGACGGGTCAGCCGGAGCCGGCCGGTGGCCGGCCGCGCACTCGCACCCGCGCCGCGCGTCGCTCGACCCGCCACGGGTCCGACCCACGTCGTCGTCATGCTGCTCATCTCGACCCCCGTCCTGCCCGCGGCACCGGAGCGCCTTCCCCGGTCGCTCCGGCGCCGCGCACACCTTCTCGTCGACCCTCGCGAGGTCGAACACCTGTACGTAGAACACCTGTATGTAGAACACCTGTACGAATGTCTACCACGTCGCGCCGACACAGTCGAGAGATCCTCGAACAGGTGTTTGATTCCGGTGCCGCTCTCCCCTAGCCTGGGGACAGGTCGCTTCGCCGGACATGTCCGTCGGCGGGGCGCCACGGACCAGGACGGCCGCGCGTGCGCCGAGCGGCCGGCGGGCCGCACGGCGACGGCGGCGCGACGAGGGTGGCGCGACGAGGGTGGAGACGACGATGGCGGCACGAGGCAGGGACACGAGCGACGGGCTCGCCGAGGTGCGCGAGCTGCCCGACGGCGCCACCGGCGGCGACGGGTTGACGCCGCGCCAGCGTCTCGTCCTGGAGACGATCCGCTCGTGCGTCGAGCAGCGCGGCTACCCGCCGAGCATGCGCGAGATCGGCGAGGCCGTCGGCCTGACGAGCCCGTCCTCGGTCAAGCACCAGCTCACCACGCTGGAGCGCAAGGGCTTCCTGCGCCGCGACCCGAACCGGCCGCGCGCGATCGAGGTGGTGCAGCCCGAGGACGCACGCCGTTCCTCGTCCTCACTCCTCGCGACGGTCGTCGCGCCGCCCGTACCGGCGCACGACGACGCGCACCCTGCCCCGTCGTTCGTCCCCGTCGTCGGCCGCATCGCGGCGGGCGGGCCGATCCTCGCGGAGCAGGTCGTCGAGGACGTCTTCCCGCTGCCCCGCCAGCTCGTGGGGGACGGCGAGCTCTTCCTGCTCAAGGTCCAGGGCGACTCGATGGTCGACGCCGCGATCTGCGACGGCGACTGGGTCGTCGTGCGCCGCCAGAACGTCGCCGAGAACGGTGAGATCGTCGCGGCGATGATCGACGGCGAGGCCACAGTGAAGACGTTCAAGCGCACCGACGGCCACGTCTGGCTCCTGCCTCACAACGCGGCGTACGAGCCCATCCTCGGCGACGAGGCGCAGGTGCTCGGCCGCGTCGTGTCGGTGCTGCGCAGCCTCTGAGGGCTCCCGGCGGGCTGGACCGGACCCGGCTCACGCGCAGCCCCGCAGCGCGCACCACCGCGCCTCGCCTCGCACCTGACGGCTCGCGGCGCGCGGCTCGCGGCTCGCGGCTCGCGGCTAGAGACCGAAGCGTCGGGCTGCGGCGCGCAACGAGTCCGCGGACGCCCGGAGCCCCGCCAGCTCGTCGGCGGCCAGCGGGACCTCGACGCGCTCGACGGCGCCGCGCCGGTCCACGAGGGTCGGCAGCGACAGGCACACGTCCTCGATGCCGTGGTCGCCGTCGAGCAGCGTCGAGACGGGCAGGATGCGGTGCTCGTCGCCGAGGACGGCCTCGATGATGCGCGTCCCCGCGAGCCCGACGGCGTAGTTCGTCGCGCCCTTTCCCTCGATGATCCGGTACGCCGACTCCACGACCTCGCGGGCGATGCGGTCCCGGACGTCCTCGGTCAGACCGCCGCGCCCGGCGAGACCGGACCACTCGAGCAGCGGGACGCCGCCGACGGTCGCGGAGCTCCACAGCGGGATCTCGGTGTCGCCGTGCTCACCCGCGACGTAGGCGTGCACGTTCTGCACCGCGACGCCGCACTGCTGCGCGACGAGGAAGCGCAGCCGGGAGGAGTCCAGGACCGTGCCGCTGCCGACGAGGCGCTGCGGCGGCAGACCGGAGATCTTCAGCGCCGCGTACGTGACGATGTCGACGGGGTTGGTCACCATGACGTAGACCGCGTCGGGTGCGACCTCCACGAGCCCGGGCAGGATCGACCGCATGAGGCCGATGGTCGTGCCGGCGAGGTCGAGCCGCGTCTGCCCCGGCTTCTGCTTCGCGCCGGCCGTCACGACGACCACGTCGGCCCCGGCGCACACGGCGACGTCGTCGGAGCCCTCCACGTGCGCCATCGGCATGAACTGGATCCCGTGCTGCAGGTCGAGCACCTCGGCCTCGACCTTGGCGCGGTTCACGTCGAGCATCGCGACGGTACGTGCGGCGCCGCGCATGAGGGCCGCGTAGGCGAGCGTCGACCCGACGGCTCCGGCACCGACGATCGCGAGCTTCGTCGTCCGCGACCCGGTGCCCCCGGGCCGGGCCCCCGGTGCGCCGGGCTGCGCCCCGTCGCGGTCCTGCGGTGCCGTGCTCGTCATCGTGCCTCCGTCTCGTCGCTCCGGGGTCAGCCTAGGGCGACCAGGCGCCGCAGCGCAGCGGTGGCGACCTCGCGGTCGGTCGTCTGCCAGAACCCGGGCATCGACCGCGTGAGGAACGTGCCGTAGCGTGCGGTCACGAGGCGGGGGTCGAGTACCGCGACCACGCCGCGGTCGCTCGTCGAGCGCACCAGACGCCCGGCACCCTGCGCGAGCAGGAGCGCGGCATGCGTGGCGGAGACCTGCATGAACCCGTTGCCGCCGGCCGCCTCGACGGCGCGCGAACGCGCCGAGCGCACCGGGTCGTCCGGGCGCGGGAAGGGGATCCGGTCGATGAGCACGAGCTGGCACGACGGTCCCGGGACGTCCACGCCCTGCCACAGCGAGAGGGTGCCGAAGAGGCACGTCGCGGGGTCGTCGGCGAACTGGCGGACGAGGGTCGGGAGCTGGTCGTCGCCCTGGCACAGCACCGGCACGTCGAGCCGTTCACGCATCGCCTCGGCCGCGGCGACCGCCGCGCGCCGGGAGGAGAACAGCCCGAGGGTCCGACCGCCGGCCGCCTCGACCAGCGCGGCGATCTCGTCGAGCTGGTGCTCGGTCGCGGACTCGCGACCCGGCGTCGGCAGGTGCTTGGCGACGTAGAGGATCCCCTGCCGCGCGTAGTCGAACGGGCTGCCGACGTCGAGGCCGCGCCACGGCGGGCTGTCCTCCTCCGCGGCCGGGCCGCCCAGCCCGAACGTGCGCGCCACCGCGTCGAACGTCCCGCCGAGGGCGAGCGTCGCCGACGTGAAGACGCCGGTGCGCTCCGCCAGGAGGTGCGCCCGGATGAGGCCAGAGACACCGAGCGGCGCGGCGTGCAGGCGACTGGCGCCCTCGCCGAAGCGGTCCGGCGACGACCACGCACCCTCGCCAGGGCGTGAGCACCACAGGACGTCGTGGCCGGTCGGGTCGGCGGCCATGCGCTCGGCCACCTCGAACAGCTGGAGCACGGCCGACTGGGCCATCTTCATCCCGGTGTCGGGAGTCGCCGGCCTCGTCGCGCCCGTCTCGGGCTTGAGCCGCGTGAGGACCTCGCGGGCCGCGTCGCGCACGGCGGCGACCGCCGTGCGCGCGCCGTCCGGCAGGCCCTCGGGGAAGCGCTCCGCGGGCAGGGCGCCGACGACGCTGCCGAACGCCGCCGAGGCCGCGTCGAGCGCCTCGGTCGTCACGCCGCCGTGCCGCCGGGCGAGGCGGGCGGCGCCCTCGATCGCGGGGACCGAGAGGTCCACGGTCGCCGCCGCCGTCACCCGGTCGGCGAGCTCGTGCGCCTCGTCGACGACGAGCACGTCGTGCTCCGGCAGGACGCCGGGCGAGCCCATCGCGGCGATGCCCAGCATCGCGTGGTTCGTCACGACGACGTCGGCCTCGCGCGCCGCCGCCCGCGCCCGCTCGGGGAAGCACTCCGCGAGCAGGGGGCACCGCTGCCCGAGGCACTCGAGCGCGGTGACCGACACCTGACGCCACGCCTTGTCGCTCACGCCGGGCACGAGGTCGTCCCGGTCCCCCGTGGGTGTCTGCTCGGCCCACTCGCGCAGTCGCAGGACCTGCTCCCCGAGCGAGACGGCAGCACCCTCGCCGCGCGCGGGCGGGTGGTCCACCGCGCCGGCCGACTCCCCGGGCAGGTCGAACAGCGTCGGCTCGTCCGTCGGGTACCCGCCCGCGATCTTGTGCAGGCACAGGTAGTTGTGCCACCCCTTGAGGAGCGCGATGGTCGCCGGTCGCGGCAGCCGGTCGCCCACCGACTCGGCGACGAGCGGCAGGTCGCGCGTGATGACCTGGCGCTGCAGCGCAAGCGTCGCCGTCGAGACCACCACGCGCTCGTCGGTCGCGACGGCGTGCCGGACCGCCGGCACGAGGTACCCGAGCGACTTCCCGGTACCCGTGCCGGCCTGGACGACGAGGTGCTCGCCGCTCCCGATCGAGCCGGCGACGGCGCGCGCCATGGCGTGCTGCCCGTCGCGCCGCGCGCCCCCGAGCCTCCCGACGGCGAGTCGAGCAGCGCGTCGACGTCCGGCACCCCGGCGCCGGACGCCGCGTCGCGCGGGGCAGGGGCGCCGGCCTCGCTCGTGTCGGCGGCAGCGGGACGGGACGCGGCGGGCGGGACGGGGGGCACCGACCGAGTCTACGGTCGCACGCCCACGCCCCGGGGTGGTGGCGCGGCCCTGTGGACGGCTCTCGTCGCCGTGCGGGACGCTGCCGTCGGGCGGGACGCGGCGACGCGGTCCCGGCGCCTCAGCCGCGGACGGACGCCCCCGCGAGCTCGGCCGCGAGCGCCTCCGCGACGCGGCCGCGCAGCACCGTGCCGTCGGCCGTGTGCTCCTCGTGGTCGATCTCGCCCTCGGTGTGCACGCGGTGCACGAGGTCGCCCCGGCTGTACGGCACGACGACGTCGATCGCCACGTCGGGGCGCGGCAGCTCGCGGGCGATGAGCGCGCGCAGCTCCTCGACGCCCGCACCGGTGTGCGCGGACACGATGACCGTGCGGCGCTCCCGGCGGCGGATGCGGTCGACCACCTCGGGGTCCGCAACGTCCGCCTTGTTGAGCACGACCACCTCGGGGACGTCCTCGACGCCGGGGATGCCGGCGAGCACGTGCCGCACCGCGGCGATCTGCCCCTCGGGGTCGGGGTGCGACGCGTCGACGACGTGCAGGAGCAGGTCGCGTCGCCGACCTCCTCGAGCGTGGACCGGAACGCCTCGACGAGCTGGTGCGGCAGCGCGCGCACGAAGCCGACGGTGTCGGCGAGCGTGTACACGCGGCCGTCCTCGGTCCGGGTGCGCCGGACGGTCGGGTCCAGCGTCGCGAACAGGGCGTTCTCGACGAGCACCCCGGCCCCGGTGATCGCGTTGAGCAGGCTCGACTTGCCGGCGTTGGTGTAGCCGGCGATCGCGACCGACGGGACGGCGTGCCGGCGTCGCGAGGACCGCTTGGTCTCGCGACCCGGCGCCATGGCGGCGATCTCGCGACGCAGCTTGGCCATCCGGTTGCGGATGCGGCGGCGGTCGAGCTCGATCTTCGTCTCGCCGGGGCCGCGCGAGCCCATGCCCGCGCCGGCGCCGCCGACCTGGCCGCCGGCCTGCCGCGACATCGACTCGCCCCAGCCGCGCAGGCGCGGCAGGAGGTACTCGAGCTGCGCGAGCTCGACCTGCGCCTTGCCCTCCCGGGACTTCGCGTGCTGGGCGAAGATGTCGAGGATCAGTGCCGTGCGGTCGACGACCTTGACCTTGACGATGTCCTCGAGCGCACGCCGCTGGGAGGGCGCCAGCTCGCCGTCGACCACGACCGTGTCGGCACCGCTCGCGGCGACGACGTCGGCCAGCTCCTCGGCCTTGCCCGACCCGAGGTAGGTGCCGGGGTCGGGCTTCGCACGCTTCTGGATGACGCCGTCGAGCACCTGGGACCCGGCGGTCTCGGAGAGGGCGGCGAGCTCGCGCAGCGAGACCTCGGCCTCCTGCGCGGTCCGGGCGGCGCCGTCCTCGCGGGGGTCGGTGCCGGGGCTCCAGAGCCCGACGAGCACGACCTTCTCCAGGCGCAGCTGCCGGTACTCGACCTCCGTGACGTCCTGGAGCTCCGTCGACAGGCCGGCGACGCGCCGCAGCGCGCTGCGCTCCGCGAGGTCGAGCTGCTCGCCGTCGTGCTCGGCGTGGACCGTGCCGCCCTCGGCGCGCGCCGTCCCGGCCCGAGCGAGCACCCGCGCCACGACGTCGCTCGCGAGGTCCCGCGGCACGTCGGCCGGCTCTCCGTGAGCCGTCGTGGTGTTCGCCGGGGTCTGGGTCATGTGCCGCCTTCCGTCGGTTCCGGGCGCGTCCTGCGTCCTGGTGGTGCAACAAGCGTGGCACGGGATTTCGTCCCGGAGCCAGCGCTTTGCGCCGAGCGGGGCGGGCGCGCGCCGTAGGATCACGCCTCGTGAGCGACGAGCCGGAACACTACTTCACCGCGCGGCCCGCCTCGGCGGCGGAGCGCCGCACGCTCGCCGTCCGGCTCGCCGGCCGCGACGTCGAGGTCGAGGTGGCGTCCGGCGTCTTCTCCCCCGGGCGCCTGGACCTCGGCACGCAGGTGCTGCTGCGCACGGTGCCGCCGCTGGGCCCCGTCCTCGACGCCGCGCACGCGACGGGCGCCGGTGCGCACCTGCTCGACCTCGGCTGCGGCTGGGGGCCGGTGGCGCTCACCATGGCGCTCGAGGCGCCCGCGGCGACGGTCTGGGCGGTGGACGTCAACGAGCGCGCGCTCGACCTCGTGCGCCGCAACGCCGAGCGGCTGGGACTGACCGGCGTCCGCGCCGTCACGCCCGACGACGTGCCCGACGACGTCGCCCTCGCCGCGCTGTGGTCGAACCCCCCGATCCGCGTCGGCAAGGACGTGCTCCACGCGATGCTGCTGCGCTGGCTGCCGCGCCTGCGCCCGGGGCGAGCGCGCACCTCGTGGTGCAGCGCAACCTCGGCGCGACTCGCTCCAGCGCTGGCTCGTCGAGCACCTCGCGCCGGCGATGCCGGGCGTGCGCGTCGAGCGCACCGCGAGCGCCAAGGGCTTCCGGGTGCTCGAGGTCGCGGCGCCCACCGTCTGACCGGTCGCCGACCCTGCGCTCGGGCCACCGCGCCGGACGCGCTCGGGCTACCGCGCGGCGGTCGCGGTGCTCGAGCCCGGCTCGGGCGCCGGTGCGGCCGCGGAGGGTCCGTCCGAGGCCGGTGCGCCCGAGGGCGGTGAGGTCTCGTCGGGTGCCTCCCCGACCCGCGCGGGGCCGTCCGGGACCACGAGCGCCGTCAGGTCGACCTCGCCGCTGAAGGTGAGCTCCGCAGGACCGGCGAGCTCCACGTGGTCCCCGGCGAGCGCCCGGACGCGGACGGTCCCTCCCGGCACGTCGACCAGCCAGGTGTCGGGCGCGTCCTGGCCGCCCCACACGCGCACCGCGAGGGCCGCCGCGCACGCCCCGGTGCCGCACGACGGGGTCTCCCCCACGCCGCGCTCGTGGACGCGCATGCGCACGCGCCCGACGACGCTGCCGTCCTCGGCCACGGTCTCGCCGAGGGGGACGACGAGCTCGACGTTGGTGCCGCGGGACGGCACCGGGTCGACGACCGGGGCACCGGTGAGGTCGGCGTCGTCGAGGAGGGCGTCGTGGGCGAGCGCCAGCACGGTGTGCGGGTTCCCGAGGTCCAGGCTCAGGGCCGGCCGCGGGACGTCCCAGCCGCGCACGACGACGGTCGCGTCGTACCCGTCGCGCAGCGCGTCCCGTCCCCCGGGCAGGAACCAGCGGCCCATGTCGACGGCGAACCAGCCGTCGTCCTCCTTGCGGACGCGCTTGACGCCGGCCCGCGTCCCGACGGGCACCTCGGTGCCGCCCGCGAAGCTCACGAGACCGAGCCGCTCCGCGAACGCCGCGAAGACGCGCACCCCGTTGCCGCACATCTCCGCGACGGACCCGTCGGCGTTGCGGTAGTCCATGAACCAGATGGCGTGCGGGTCCTCCGCGAGCACCTCGCGGGACTCGGGCACGAGCGCCGTCGGCACCAGGCGGATCACGCCGTCGCCCCCGACGCCGCCACGCCGGTCCGCGAGCGCCCGGACGAGCTCGGGGGTGAGGTCCAGCTCGCCGGTCGTGTCCGCGAGGAGCACGAAGTCGTTGCGGGTCCCGTGACCCTTGGTGAACCGGGTGCGCGTCATGAGCCCAGCCTACGGCGGACGGGAGCGCCGTCCTCGGCCTCGTACGGGTCCGTCACGGGGGGGCGCAGGGCACCGGTGTCGGCGGCGCGGACGAGCGCGAGCGCGTCCTCGGCGAGCGTCGGCGACTGCGCGTCGAGCCAGTGCACGCGCGGGTCGCGTCCGAACCAGCCCATCTGCTTGCGCGCGAGCCGGCGCGTGTTCGCGGCGACGGCCTCGTGCGCGGCGTCCTCGGTGACCTGCCCGTGCAGGTGCGCGAGCACCTCGGCGTACCCCACGGCGCGACGGGCCGTCCGGCCCATGCCCGCGGCGTCGAGCCGGCGCACCTCGTCGACGAGCCCGCCCGCCCACATGCGCTCGACGCGTCCGGCGACGCGCGCGTCGAGCACGGCCCGGTCGCAGTCGAGGCCGATCTGCAGGGTCGGCCGCACGTACTCCTGGCGCGGCAGGTTCGCGGTGAACGGCTCGCCGGTGAGCTCGATGACCTCGAGCGCCCGCACGACGCGCCGCGCGTTCGCCGGGCCGATGCTCGCCGCGGCCGCCGGGTCGAGCCGGGCCAGCTCGTCGTGCAGCGCGCGCGTGCCCTCGCGCTCCGCGCGGTGCTCGAGCGCGGCGCGCACGGCGGGGTCCGTCCCGGGGAAGCGCATGTCGTCGAGGAGCGCGCGCACGTACAGCCCGGAACCGCCGACGACGACGGCCCGCGCCCCGCGGGCGGCGATCTCGTCGAGCACGCGCCGGGCGTCCTCCTGGAAGCGCGCCACCGAGGCGTCCTGGGCCGGGTCGAGCACGTCGAGGAGGTGGTGCACGACGCCGCGCCGCTCGGCCGCCGGGACCTTCGCCGTGCCCACGTCCATCCCGCGGTAGAGCTGGTACGCGTCGGCGTTGACGACCTCGGCCGGTGCCTGCGCGGTGCCCAGCCGCTCGGCGAGGTCGAGGGCCAGGTCCGACTTGCCCGTCGCGGTCGGGCCCACCACCGCGACGACGACGGCGGTCGCGGCGTCGGGTCCGCGGTCCTGCTCAGCGCTCACGGGCGGAACGCTACCCGGACGGCGGGCGGTGCCCCGCGCCCGCCTCCGCGCCGACGTCCGCCGCGAACCACCCGACCTCGACGGTGCTCGTGCCGTCCGGGCCGGGCCGCACCGCCCGCCCGTGGCGCCAGCCCCGGTCCACGTAGCCCTCGAGCACGGCGGCGAGCGCCGGGCAGCGGGGGTCGTCGGCGACGACGAGCGCACCCCCGCCGTCGCGCAGGCGGCGCCCGAGATCGCGGGACGCGTCCGCCGCGGCGTCGGGGCCGAGCTCGACGACGTCCACCGCGCCGGTGCGCCCGGCCGCGCCGAGCGCGAGGAGCGCGACCGACGCGCCGGTCCCGGCCGTGCGCGCCGCTCCGGCCTCGTCCTGCGCGAGCGCCGCGCGCCACGCGGGCGCCACCCGGACGTCGGCGATCCCGGCCGCGGCGAGCGACGCCCGAGCCGGTCCCGCGGCCGGCACGCCGGTCGCGGCGTGCGACGCCGCGTCCGGTCCCACGCCACGACGGTGACCGCGCCGTCGCCGGCCGCGGTCGCGCGCAGCGCCGCGAGGACCTCCGCGCGCGCCTCGCGCAGGCCCTCGGCGGCGCCCGCCGCGCCGGGCACGAGCAGCGGCGTGGCGGGCAGGACGACGGCGCGCAGGGTCACGGGCCCACGGTAGCGAGACGTGGGCCCGACGAGCGCGGGGCCGTTGGGTCCGCCCGGGCGGCGCGACGCCGCGCACCGGTCGCGAGTACGGTGGGACGGTGAGGTTCTTCGGTGGGCGCGACGACGACCGGCGGGAGGAGGGCCACGGGCGCGACGCGTCGGGCGGCGGGGCCGACGGGGACGAGGCGCTGCGGTCCCAGGTCGAGGAGCTGCTCGAGCGCGAGCTCGGCCAGGTCGTGACGGAGGACCGGCGCGTGCCGACCCCGCTGGCCCTGGACCGCGTCGTCGAGTGGATCACCGACTGCGGGTACAGCTACTTCGTGGACTCCGACGGCGACGTCGGCGGGCTGTGGCACGGACGCCTGTTCTACTTCCTGCTCTTCGGCAAGAGCGACGAGATCCTCCAGGTGCGGGGCCAGTGGAACCGCGACCTCGCGATCGAGCGCCTGGAGGAGGTGCTCGAGTTCTGCAACGAGTGGAACGCGGACCGCATCTGGCCCAAGACGTACACGCGCGTGCGCGACAACGGCATGATCCAGGTGTTCACCGAGATGACGGTCGACCTCGAGCACGGCGTCACGGACGACCAGCTGGACCAGCTCCTGCAGTGCGGCCTCAGCACCGGGTCGATGTTCTTCGACGCGCTCGACGAGTTCTACCCCGACCCGGCGAGGCAGGCACCGTGAGCTCGGCGCGCACCGGCTGGTTCGCCCGCCTCTTCGGCAACCGTCGCCCCAAGCCTCCCGAGCCGGCCGGGAGCCCTCGCGACGTGCCCCGGCCGCTGTCGATGTCGCGGGTCGGCGACCACCTGACGCGGCGCGGCTACCACTTCCGCGTCGACGACGACGGCGACATCACCGGCACCTGGGACGGCCACCGGTTCTGGTTCCTCCTGCTCGGCGAGCGCTCCGAGATCGTGCAGGTCCGCGGGCGCTGGTCCACCACGCTGCCCGTCGAGGCGCGCCTGCCCACCCTCCAGGCCGTCAACGACTGGAACCGCGAGCGCATCTGGCCGAAGGTCTACCTGCGCGAGGAGGCCGGCCGGCTCGCGGTGTACGCGGAGGTGTCGGTCGACTTCGAGCACGGCGCGAGCGACGCGCAGCTCGCGCAGACCGTCTCCTGCGGGCTGGGGACCGCGGTGCAGCTCTTCCACGCGATCGCCGCGCACCTGCCGCCGGGGGTCGTGGAGGACTGACCACCCGCCGCGCGGGCTCAGCGGCGCACGGACGCGCGGGCTCAGCGGCGCACGGACGGCAGACCGAGCACGACCGGACCGGCCGGCGACGCGCCGCCGTGGGAGTGCCCGTGGTCGTCCGCACCGCCGAGCAGCGCCCGCTCGCGCGCGGCCCACGCGTCCCCCGACCGGGTGCGACGCACCGTGAACGGGCCGCCCGCGAGCGCCGAGTCGGCGATGAGGTGGTGCGGCGCGGACCGCGTGACCGCGACGGTCACCACGTCGCCCGGGCGCGGGAGCCGCGCGTCGGGCACGTCCGCGAGCCGTGGGTCGTCCGCGGCGCGTGCGGCGCGGACGCCTCCTCCAGGTCGGGCGCGCCGAGCGCCACGCCCGCGGGCAGGGCGAGGTGCACGAGCCGGTTGTCGGGGGCGCGACCGGTGACGCGGTGGGTCGCGCCGTCCTTCCTGCCGGCGCCCTCGCCGACGAGCACCTCGATCGTGCGACCGACCTGGCGCGCGGACTCCTCGGCGGCGATCCGCTCCTGCAGCGCCTGGAGCCGCTCGAAGCGCTCCTGGACGACCTCCTTGGGCAGCTGTCCCTCCATCGTCGCGGCGGGCGTGCCCGGCCGCGGCGAGTACTGGAACAGGAAGGCGGAGGCGAACCGGGACGCCTCGACGACGCGCAGGGTCTCGGCGAAGTCCTCCTCGGTCTCGCCGGGGAAGCCGACGATCACGTCCGTGGTGATCGCGGCGTCGGGCATCGCGGCGCGCACACGGTCGAGGATGCCGAGGAACCGCTCGGACCGGTACGAACGGCGCATGGCGCGCAGCACGCGGTCGGACCCCGACTGCAGGGGCATGTGCAGCTGCGGCATGACGTTCGGCGTCTGCGCCATCGCGGCGATCACGTCGTCGGTGAACGCGGCCGGGTGCGGCGAGGTGAAGCGCACGCGCTCCAGGCCCTCGACGGTCCCGCACGCGCGCAGCAGCTTGGCGAAGGCCCCGCGGTCGCCGAACTCGACGCCGTAGCTGTTGACGTTCTGGCCGAGCAGCGTGACCTCGATGGCCCCGGCCTCGACGAGCGCCCCCACCTCCGCGAGCACCTCGCCGGGACGGCGGTCGCGCTCCTTGCCCCGCAGGTGCGGCACGATGCAGAACGTGCACGTGTTGTTGCACCCGACGCTGATGGACACCCACCCGGCGTAGACGGACTCGCGCCGGGTCGGCAGCGTGGACGGGAAGACCTGCAGCGACTCCGCGATCTCGACCTGCGCGGCCTCGTTGTGCCGCGCGCGCTCGAGGAGGACCGGGAGCGCGTCGAGGTTGTGCGTGCCGAAGACGACGTCGACCCACGGCGCCTTGTCGACGATCGTGCCGCGGTCCTTCTGCGCGAGGCACCCGCCGACCGCGATCTGCATGCCGGGGCGCTGCGCCTTGACCGACGCGAGCTGGCCGAGGTTGCCGTACAGGCGCGTCGCCGCGTTCTCGCGCACCGCGCAGGTGTTGATGACGACGACGTCCGCACGGTTCGCCGCCTCGTCCTCCGCGCTCGCGCGCGTGTAGCCGGCCTGCTCGAGCATGCCGGCCATGTGCTCGGAGTCGTGGACGTTCATCTGGCAGCCGAGCGTGCGCACGACGTAGGTGCGGGCCTCGCCGTCGGCGCCGGCGCGGTCGGCACGACGGCGCCGGGGGCGGGGGCGGCTGCTGGCGCTGGTGCGGGGGCGATCGTGGACATCACCGTCCAGGGTACGGCGCGCCCGCGCGTGTTACGGAACTGTTGCCCGACTGTTGCCCGATCGGGTGGCACGCCGCAACACACTGGTCTTATGGTCCAGGGATGGCCGACGAGACCCCATCGCCGTCCGACGCGCGCGGGAGCGCGCAGGACGCCCACCCCGACGCGTCCGCGAGCTCCCCCGACCTCGGAGAACCCCTCGTCGAGCTGCACGGCGTGAACAAGCACTTCGGCGACCTGCACGTGCTGCGCGACATCGACCTCACGGTGCGCCGCGGCGAGGTCCTCGTGGTGATCGGCCCCTCGGGGTCCGGGAAGTCGACGCTGTGCCGCGCGATCAACCGCCTCGAGACGATCGACGCGGGCGAGATCCGGATCGACGGACAGCCGCTGCCCGAGGAGGGCAAGGCGCTGGCGCGGCTGCGGGCCGACGTCGGCATGGTCTTCCAGGCGTTCAACCTCTTCGCCCACAAGACGATCCTCGACAACGTGACCCTCGGGCCGGTCAAGGTGCGCCGGGAGAAGTCGAAGGACGCGAAGGAGCGCGCGCTCGCGCTGCTCGACCGGGTCGGCGTGAAGAACCAGGCGGAGAAGATGCCGGCGCAGCTCTCGGGCGGGCAGCAGCAGCGCGTCGCCATCGCCCGCGCGCTCGCGATGCGCCCGAAGGTCATGCTGTTCGACGAGCCGACCTCGGCGCTCGACCCGGAGATGATCAACGAGGTCCTCGACGTCATGGTCGCCCTCGCCCGCGAGGGCATGACGATGATCGTCGTCACGCACGAGATGGGGTTCGCGCGCAAGGCCGGGAACCGCGTCGTGTTCATGAGCGACGGGCAGATCGTCGAGGAGGCCCACCCGGAGGAGTTCTTCACGGCGCCGCGCAGCGAGCGCGCCAAGGACTTCCTGTCCAAGATCCTCACCCACTGACGTCCTCCAGCCCCCACCCCCGGGCGCCGTCCCCGAGCACTCCTCGGCAGGCGACCACCTCTCACGAAGGGTACGAACGATGCGCACACGACACGCAGGTGCCGCCGTCCTGGCCGCGCTGACGGCTCTCACACTCGCCGCGTGCGGCGACAGCAGCGAGATCGGGGCGGACAGCACGACGACCGACCCCGAGCAGGCCGACACC
This sequence comes from Cellulosimicrobium sp. CUA-896, assembly GCF_001942335.1. Classification (GTDB taxonomy): domain Bacteria; phylum Actinomycetota; class Actinomycetes; order Actinomycetales; family Cellulomonadaceae; genus Cellulosimicrobium. The sequence goes on from NZ_MKKH01000066.1 coordinate 47,745, forward strand.
AACGACGCGGGGGACACCATCCGCATCGGCATCAAGTACGACCAGCCCGGTCTCGGGTACCAGGACGGCAGCGAGTACACCGGCTTCGACGTCGACGTCGCGACCTACGTCGCCGAGCAGCTCGGGTACTCCGAGGACCAGATCGAGTGGGTCGAGGCACCGTCCGCGCAGCGCGAGACGATGCTCCAGACCAACCAGGTCGACATGATCTTCGCGACGTACTCGATCACCGACGAGCGCAAGGAGTCCGTGGCCTTCGCGGGTCCGTACTTCGTCGCCGGCCAGGACCTGCTCGTCGCCGAGGACAACACCGACATCACCGGCCCCGAGTCGCTCGAGGGCAAGAACCTGTGCTCCGTCACGGGATCGACGTCCGCGCAGCGCATCAAGGACGAGTACGCCGCGGGCGTGCAGCTCCTCGAGCGGCCGGGCTACGCCGAGTGCGTCACCGCCCTCACCGCCGGCCAGGTGGACGCGGTGACGACCGACGACATCATCCTCGCCGGCCTCGCCGCCCAGCCCGCGAACCAGGGCCAGGTCAAGGTCGTCGGCGCGCCGTTCTCCACGGAGCGGTACGGCGTGGGCCTGCCGCAGGACAACGACGTCTGCGAGGACGTCAACGCCGCGATCGAGCAGATGATCGAGGACGGCTCCTGGGAGGAGTTCGTGACGGCCAACACCGAGGGCACCGGGTACACGCCGAACGCGAGCGAGAACCCGCCGTCGGTCGACGCCTGCGCCTGACCGACGCCCCGAGGGGAGCGGCGCACCGCGCCGCTCCCCTCGCCTGCCCGTCGCGGCCGCTGCCGCTGCACGCCGCCCGGAGGAAGAGATGAACCGTGGGTGACTACCTGTCCCAGATCGCCGAGCTCTTCAGCCAGTACGACATCGTCGGCGCGTTCTGGGTCAACATCCAGCTGACGTTCTGGGCCGCGATCCTCTCGCTCGTCCTCGGCACCGTGCTCGCGCTCATGCGGATCTCGCCCATCGTGAGCCTGCAGTGGGCCGGCGCCGCGTACGTCAACGTGCTCCGCAACACGCCGCTGACGATCATCATGACGTTCATGGTCCTCGGCATCTGGACCCAGCTGCAGATCAGCCTCGCGCAGGACTTCGCGACGAACTTCTTCCGGTTCGCGGTCGTGGGCCTCACGATCTACCACGCGGCGTTCGTGTGCGAGGCGATCCGCTCGGGCGTGAACACGGTCCCGCTCGGCCAGGCCGAGGCGGCGCGCGCGATCGGGCTGCCGTTCCTCCCGGCCGCCCGCCTGATCATCCTCCCCCAGGCGTTCCGCGGAGCGATCGCGCCCCTGGGCAACACGCTCATCGCCCTGCTGAAGAACTCGACCGTCGCCGTCGCCGCGAGCGTCTCGACCGAGACCGCGACCCTGATGCGGGAGATGATCGAGAACAACTCGAGCGTGATCTTCGGCATCTTCTTCATCTTCGCGATCGGGTTCGTCATCCTCGTCATCCCGATCGGCCTGCTCACGACGTCCCTCTCGACCCGACTGGCGGTGCGCCGATGAGCTCCCAGCAGTCCGTCCTCTTCGAGCCCCTGGGCCGCGCGCGCGGCGCAACATCGCGATCGGCAACGTCGTCGGCGCGCTCGTCGTCCTGGGCATCGCGGCGCTCGTCCTCCTGGAGCTGGAGCGCAAGGGGCAGCTCTCCTGGGACCTGTGGGGCCCGGTGTTCACCGCGAACGCCTGGGAGAACTACTACCTGCCCGGTCTGCGGAACACGCTGCGCGCCGCCGGCTTCGCGATCGTGGGGGCGATCGCGTTCGGTCTGCTCTTCGGCTCCGGGCGGCTGTCCCACCTGCGCGTGCTGCGGTGGCTGTCCGGCGTCGTCGTCGAGTTCTTCCGCGCCGTGCCGGTGCTGCTCCTCATGATCTTCTTCTGGCTGCTCTTCGGCTTCGCGACGTGCCCAACCCGTCGTTCCTCGCCGTCGTGCTGGCACTCGTCCTCTACAACGGGTCGGTCATCGCCGAGCTCGTGCGCTCGGGCGTCGGCAACCTGCCCCGCGGCCAGAGCGAGGCCGGGCTGGCGGTCGGGCTCACGCGCGGTCAGACCCTGCGCTCCATCCAGCTCCCGCAGGCACTCATCGCGATGCTGCCCGCGCTCGTCTCGCAGCTCGTCGTCGTCCTCAAGGACACGGCGCTGGGGCAGATCATCGTGTACTCCGAGCTGCTGCGGGCCGCGCAGATCTTCGGCAACGGCAACGGCAACAACCTGCAGTCGCTCACGGTGGCCGCGGTCGTGTTCATCGTCATCAACTTCGCGCTGACCAGCCTGGCGCAGTGGCTCTCGCGGTTCCTCAAGGGCCGCACGGCCGGGGCCACGGCCGCGGGGCCCGGAGAGGGCAACCCGACGGTCCCCGCCGAGGGCGGGCAGGTGGTCACGGCCGCGGGCGAGGCCGACGGCCGGGGTCGCTAGCGCCGGGACGGCCGACGCCGACGGACCGTCACCACGGCCCGTCGGCTCCGCCGTCGCCGCCCTCCTCGCGGTCGAGCTCGCGCTGCACGACCTCGAACGCGAGCGACGGCGAGTAGCCCTTGCGGGCGAGCGCGCCCACGGCGCGGCGGATCCGCACGTCCCGGTCGAGCCCGGCGGTGCGGCGCAGGCGTGCCCGCGCCAGCTCGTGCGCCGCCTCGGCCTCGGAGTCGTCGTCGACCTGCCCGAGCGCGGCGGCGGCCGTCTCGTCGTCCAGGCCCCGTCGGCGCAGCTCCGTCGCGATCGCGCGCCGGGAGAGACCGCGCTCGCCGTGCCGCGTCCGCACGAGCATCTCGGCGTAGGACGCGTCGTCGACCAGGCCGACGTCCTCGAACCGGTCGAGGAGCGGCTCGACCACCCGCTCGGGGTAGCCCTTGCGGCCGAGCGACTGCGCGAGCTCGGCACGGCTCTTCGGCGCCGCGGTGAGCGTGCGCAGCAGCGTCTCCCGGGCGCGCTCCGCGAGCTCGCGTCCGAGATCTCGCCGCTCTCGACGAGCTCGTGCAGGGACGGGCGCGGGCGCCGGCCGGGGGACGTGCCCCCCGCCCGGCGCCCGCGTGGCTGGCCGTCGCTCGTCAGAACGGCGACTTCTTCCCCCTCGCCGCCGCGGCGGCAGGTGCCTTCGCTGCGGCAGGGACGGCCGCGGTGTCGGCCGGTGCCGTCGCGTCCGCGGCCGGCGCGGCCGGCGCGTCGACCTTGGCCCCGACGCCGAGCTTCTCCTTGATGCGCTTCTCGAGCTCGTTCGCAAGGTCCGGGTTGTCGCGCAGGAACCCGCGCGCGTTCTCCTTGCCCTGGCCGAGCTGGTCGCCGTCGTAGGTGAACCACGAGCCGGACTTGCGCACGAACCCGTGCTCCACGCCCATGTCGATGAGGCCACCCTCGCGCGAGATGCCCACGCCGTAGAGGATGTCGAACTCGGCCTGCTTGAACGGCGGGGCCATCTTGTTCTTGACGACCTTGACGCGGGTGCGGTTGCGACCGGCTCGGTGCCCTCCTTGAGGGTCTCGATGCGGCGGATGTCGAGCCGGACGGAGGCGTAGAACTTCAGCGCCTTGCCACCCGTCGTGGTCTCCGGCGAGCCGAAGAAGACGCCGATCTTCTCGCGGAGCTGGTTGATGAAGATCGCCGTGGTCCCCGACGCGCTGAGCGCACCGGTGATCTTGCGCAGCGCCTGCGACATGAGGCGCGCCTGGAGGCCGACGTGGCTGTCGCCCATCTCGCCCTCGATCTCGGCCTTGGGCACGAGCGCCGCGACGGAGTCGATGACGATGATGTCGAGCGCGCCGGAGCGGATGAGCATGTCCGCGATCTCGAGCGCCTGCTCCCCCGTGTCCGGCTGGGACACGAGCAGCGCGTCGGTGTCGACGCCGAGCTTCTTCGCGTACTCCGGGTCGAGCGCGTGCTCAGCGTCGACGAACGCGGCGATGCCGCCCGCGCGCTGCGCGCTCGCGACGGCGTGCAGCGCGACCGTCGTCTTGCCGGACGACTCGGGGCCGTACACCTCGACGACGCGGCCGCGCGGGAGGCCGCCGATGCCGAGCGCCACGTCGAGCGCGATGGAGCCGGTGGGGATCACGTCGACGGGCGCGCGACCCTCGTCGCCGAGCCGCATCACGGAGTTCTTGCCGAAGCTCCGGTCGATCTGGGCGAGAGCCGCCTCGAGCGCCTTCTCGCGGTCTGCGGGTGCAGGCATGTCGGTCACCTTCGTGGACGGGGCACCCGGTGGTGGCCGGACGCCGTGCTTCGGTCGCCGGGGCCGCTCGGCCCGGCGGGTTCAGGTCTGTCGTTCGTCGTGCCCGACGCTACGGGCAGCCACCGACACGCGCCGCGGGCGGCCCGCGGACCTGTGGACCGACGCCGTCGGGCCCGGAGGCGGGACGCGGCGGCGGCACCTGTGCACAACTCTAGCCGAACACCTGTTCGACACCCGTGCGCGGGTCGGCGTGTCGTCGCGACCGCCGCGGCGCCGCGCACCCCGGCGTCACCGAGGCCTCACGCCGTCGACCACGACTCCCCCGGACGCAGGACGACGACACGCGTGCCCGGGGCGTGCCGCTGCGCCGCGGCCTCGAAGGCCGCGCCCGCGTGGTCCATCCAGCCGCGCGGCACGTGCCGACCGCCCGGCGCGTGCAGCGTCCCCCAGTGCACGGGGACGGCCACGCGCACGCCCACCTCCGCGCACACGCGCGCGGCCTGCATCGGGCCGAGGTGGCCGGCCGAGAGACGCGGCCCCCAGCCGCCGACGGGCACGAGCGCGACGTCGACCGGGCCGTCGGCGAGCCGCGGCAGGTGCACCATCCCCGGGTAGTGCTCCGTGTCGCCCACGACCCAGACCCGGGTGCCGACGTCGGACCCCCCGGCCGCACCGACGCGCACGAGGTGACCGTTCGCCGCGTTCGGCCGGTGCGGCATCGGCCGGTGCCCGTGCACCGCGTGCACCAGCCGCACCTCGGCCACGGGGGCGCCCGTGCCGTCCGCACCGCCGTCCACCGCGGCGTCGCCGCCCACCGGGTACCACGCGTCGCCGAGCCCGACCCCGCGCAGCCCCTTCGTGCGCAGCCACCGCGCGTTGGCGGGCGCCGTGAGGACGGGCACCTGCGGCAGGAGCCGCAGGGACCCGAGCTCGGCGTGGTCGTGGTGCAGGTGGGAGAGCAGGACGGCGTCCGCGTCGCGCCACGCCGGCGCGGGGCGCTCGCCCCGCCGGCGCAGCAGCCCGGCGTGGCGCTGCAGGAGCGGGTCGGTCACGAGTCGCACACGCGGCCCGCCCTCGACGTCGAGGACCACCGTCGAGTGCCCGAGCCAGGTCACGCGCAGCCTCACCGTCCCGTCTCCCCCGGCGGCTCGGTCGCCACGGCCTCGCCCGGCCGGGCGTCCCCGTCCGGCCGGTCCTGCGCGGTCGCCGCCGCGCCGTCCGGTAATCCCGGAGCGCGGACCCCCAGGTCCTCGAGCCACGCGACGAGCCGGCGGTGCACCGCCTCGGCGCCCACGAGCACGGGCTCCCCGTCGACGTCCTCGAGCTCGTCGTCCGGGACGTGCAGGCGGGCGGGGTGCACGAGCACCGCCGCGTTCTGCGCCCCGCCGAGGCCGCCGTGCGAACCGACCAGGCCCTCGAACGCGTGGACCATGCCGACGTCGTCGACGCGCGAGAGGAGGACGAGGTCGCCGGCGTCGGCGAGCCGCGCGACGCGCAGCAGGTCCGGCGCCGCCCGCACGCCGTAGGGCGCGAGCGGGTCGTCCCCGTCGACCTCGCCCGTGACGAGGTCGCGGGTCCCGCCGGGTCCGTGCGCCACCACGGTCCCGGCCGGGCGTGCCGCGGGCCGCTCGTGGACGACGACGACCCCGACCGCCGGGTTCGCCAGCAGGCCGTCCAGGAGGGCGGGCCAGCGGTCGCGGACCTCGTCCCCGGTCAGCCGGCGGGCCTCGCGCGGGAACCACACCATGCCGAGGTTCCCCGACCCCACGACGGCCACCTCGGGCAGCTCGTCGTGCGCCCTGGCCGCGCGGGGCTCGCGCTCCGTCCGGTCCGGGCCGACCATCATCCGGCCCGCGTCGTCCGGGCCACGGGCGGGGCCGCGCAACGCGTGCAGCGCCGCGTTCGCGGGGCCCCACTCCTCCGTGTCCGGCGCCGCGGGCCGACGACGTCCGGCGGGTCGCGCCCGCCCGGCCGCGCCCGGCACGGGCGGCCCGCCCGCCCCGGGCCGCACCGCACCGTCCGCGTCACGACGCTCGTCCGGCCCGGCGGCGCCCGGCGCCATGAGGCGGCGCACCTCCGCGAGGAACGTGCGCCCGACGACCTGCTCGAAGGTCGCGCCGAGCGACTGCCCGTGGTCGGAGAGCACGACCACCTCGTAGCGGCGCGGCGCGACGGCGGCCACCTGCTCCCACAGCCCGACGACGCGGTCGAGGCCCTCGAGGGCGCGCAACGACTCCGGGCGCAGCGGCCCGGCGTGGTGGGCGATCTCGTCGTAGTCGACGAGGTCGACGCACACGACCGGGGCGCCGCGCACGAGCTGCTCGGCGACGAGCGTCGTGCTGAGGTCGCGCAGCACGACGTTCGTCCCGGCGCGCAGGACCGGGTACCAGCCGAGCCGCGGCACGCGCGGGCGCACGCCGCGCACCGCCTGCTGCCAGCCCTGGTACAGCTCCTTGACGAGCTCGCCCGTCGCGCCGACGACCGCGCGGACGAGCACGAACGGCCCCGCGAAGAAGCGGACGAACGGCTGTCCCGGGCCGAGTCCCGCGGACGCGCGGCTCATCACCAGCAGGGTCGTCGTCGCGTCGCCGGAGAACATCGTCGAGACCGCGGCCCCGCCGCCGGCGAGCAGGCCCGCGCCGTCGCCCGACCGCGCCTCGACCGCGGCGGCGTCCGCGGGCCGGTTCGTCACGACGAGCCGCCCGAGCTCGCGCGACCACCACCGGAACGCCGGCACGTGCTCCGTCGTCCCGTGCAGGATCCCGACCGTGCTCGCGGGCGTCGTCGCCGGGACCCGTGCCCACCACGTCGCGAGCCGGTGGCTGCCGCTGCCGAGCCAGCGCGCGAGCGTCGGCACGAGCCCCGCCTGCAGGGCGTAGTCCAGCGTGGGGCGCGCGACGCCGTCGAGCACCACCACGAGCATCCCCGCCGGCCGCCCGTCGGGACCGGGCGTCCCGCCGCCCGTGCCCGTCCCGGACGGGTCCGCGGGGACCGGGACCGCGTGCGGCCCGCCGGCCTGGCGCCGAGCGCGGCGCAGCAGGTCGCCCAGCACGTACTCGTTGTCGCTCGCGCCGACCGCCCACCGCCCGAGCGCCATCACGACTCCCGCGACGACGAGGACCGCGAGCACCGTCGCCCAGGACGACGTGCGCAGGCCGGGCAGGTAGGTCAGCGCGGCCCCCGCGACGAGCACCTGCGCCGCGACGCCGGACACGAGAGCGCCGACGACCCCCAGGCGTGCCGCCACCCGGCGCAGGAGCGGGCGCAGGACGACGTCGCCGACCCCCACCGCGAGCGCCGCGAGCAGGAGCGCCGCGAAGGCCGTGACCTCCGCGCCGGGCACGACCCACGCCGCGATCCCGAGCCCGGCCGCGGTGGACACGAGCGACCACAGGGCGCCGCGCACGTCCGCCGCGGTCACGACCGGGACCGTCCGCCCGGTCGCGCGTCGTGCGTCGGTCATGGCCCCATGATGCGCGACGCACGGCCCCGGTGCGCGGGACCGCCGCGCACGCCTCAGCGGGCGGGCGGGGCCTGCCGGTGCTCGTCGCGCCCCCAGCGCTGCGCGTCGGGGACGTCGAGCGCGTCGCACAGGGCGTGCCACACGACGCGCGGCTCGACGCCGTCGTCGATCGCCCGGGCGGCCGTGCGGTCGCCCAGCTCCGTGAGCACCTGGTCGCGCGCGAGCGTGCGCCCGTAGGCGTCGCCGAAGACCTCGTCGACCAGCTCCCAGAACTCGCGGTAGCGCACGGCACCAGCCTGCCACGTGCGCCGGCGCACGGCGCACGCGCCCGCCGGTCCGGACCCCGCCACCGAGGTGCCCGGGCGGGTGTGGGCGGCCGCGGCGAGAATGGCCCGGTGACGCCCGCCCCGCCCGCCTCCTCTCCCGGGAGCCCCGCCGCCGGCTCCCCCGGCACCTCGCCCGGTGCCGCGGGGACCGACCCGCTCGCGCGCTTCGCCGCGCCCACGCGCGCGTGGTTCGCGGGCGCGTTCGACGCGCCGACGGCGGCGCAGGCCGGTGCGTGGGAGGCGGTGTCCGGGGACCGGCACGCGCTCGTCGTGGCACCGACCGGGTCGGGCAAGACGCTCGCCGCGTTCCTGTGGTCGCTCGACCGCATCATGACGACCCCCGTCCCCGAGCGCGAGCAGCGCCTGCGCGTCGTGTACGTCTCGCCGCTCAAGGCCCTCGCGGCGGACGTCGAGCGCAACCTGCGCTCGCCGCTCGCCGGGATCCGCCAGGCCGCGGCCCGGCTCGGGGGCGAGGTGCCCGACGTCGTCGTGGGCACGCGCACGGGCGACACGCCGACGTCCGAGCGGCGCCGGCTCGCCACGCACCCGCCGGACATCCTCATCACGACGCCGGAGTCGCTCTTCCTCGTGCTCACGTCGCAGGCGCGCGCAGGCCTCGCCGGCGTCGAGACGGTCGTCGTCGACGAGATCCACGCGGTCGCGGGCACGAAGCGCGGCGCGCACCTCGCGGTGTCCCTCGAGCGGCTGGACGCGCTGCTGGAGGCGAACGAGCGCCCGCCCGCGCAGCGCGTCGGGCTGTCGGCGACCGTCCGTCCCGTCGAGGCGGTCGCGTCCTTCCTCGGCGGGAACCGCCCGGCGTCGGAGGGCGGGCGCGAGTCGTCGTCGTGCAGCCGCCCGCCGCGAAGCGCATCGAGGTCGACGTGGTCGTGCCCGTGCCCGACCTCGCCGACCTGTCCGCCCCGGCGCGGGGCGCGCAGCCGCACGACGGAGCGGCGACCGGCGAGGCAACCGGCGAGGCAACCGGCGAGGCAACCGGCCCGGGGACGGGCGCGGCCGCCCTCTCCGGCACCGCGCCGACGGGCCCGGACGGGCTGCCGGGACTCGTCCCGCTGCCCCCGGGCGAGCGGGACCTGTCCGGTCCGGCGACGTCCCGGCCGACCGGGTCGGACCTCGCCCGGCCCGCACGCCCGTCGGTGTGGCCGCACGTCGAGGAGCGCGTCGTGGACCTGGTGTCGGGGCACCGCTCGACGCTCGTGTTCACGAACTCGCGGCGCGGCGCCGAGCGGCTGACGGCGCGCATGAACGAGCTGTGGGCCGAGCGGCAGGGCGAGGACGTGCTCGACCCCGGGACGGTCACCGCCGCCAGGTGCAGGCGCAGTCGGGCGCGAGCTCCGGGGTGGAGCCCGTCATCGCGCGCGCCCACCACGGGTCGATGAGCCGCGCCGAGCGCACCCGCACCGAGACGGAGCTCAAGGACGGGCGCCTGCCCGCGGTGGTCGCGACGTCGAGCCTCGAGCTCGGCATCGACATGGGCGCCGTCGACCTCGTCGTCCAGGTCGGCGCCCCGCCGTCGGTCGCCTCCGGTCTGCAGCGCATCGGCCGCGCCGGGCACCAGGTCGGCGCGGTCTCGCGGGGCGTGGTGTTCCCGACGCACCGGGGCGACCTCGTGCCGTCGGCCGTGGTGGCGGAGCGCATGCGCACCGGGGGCATCGAGGAGCTGCACGTGCTGTCCAACCCGCTCGACGTGCTCGCGCAGCAGGTCGTGGCGATGGTCGCGGTGGACCCGTGGACGGTGGACGAGCTCGCGGCGGTGGTGCGCCGCAGCGCGCCGTACGCGCACCTCGGGGACGCGTCGCTGCACGCGGTCCTCGACATGCTCGCGGGCCGCTACCCGAGCGAGGACTTCGGCGAGCTGCGCGCGCGCGTCGTGTGGGACCGCGCGTCGGGCCGGCTCACGGGCCGCCCCGGCGCGCTGCGCCTGGCGGCCACGAGCGGCGGCACCATCCCTGACCGCGGGCTCTACGGGGTCTTCCTCGCCACCGACGCCGCGGCCACGGCCACGGCCACGGGGGACGGTGCGGACGGCGGCGGCGACGGGACCGCGCGCGAGCGCGCATCGCGCGGTGGCAAGCGGGTCGGCGAGCTCGACGAGGAGATGGTCTACGAGTCGCGCGTGGGCGACACGTTCACGCTCGGGTCGAGCACGTGGCGGATCGAGGACATCACGCCCGACCGCGTGCTCGTCACGCCCGCACCGGGCATCCCGGGCCGGCTCCCGTTCTGGAAGGGCGACTCCCCCGGCCGGCCGGCCGAGCTGGGCCGGGTGCTCGGGGCGTGGGTGCGCGAGACGGACGCGCTCGTCGCGCGGGACGGCGACGCCGCGCGCGAGAGGCTCGCGCAGGCGGGGCTCGACGCGTGGGCGGCGGACAACCTCGTCGCCTACCTCGACGAGCAGCGCGCGGCGACCGGTCGCGTGCCCGACGACCGGACGGTCGTGGTCGAACGGTTCCGCGACGAGCTCGGCGACTGGCGCGTCGTCGTGCACTCGCCGTACGGGGCGAAGGTGCACGCGCCGTGGGCGCTGGTGCTCGCGGCGCGCCTGCGCGAGCGGTACGGCGTCGACGCGGCGGCCATGCACGCCGACGACGGGATCGTCCTGCGGCTGCCGGACACGGGTGACTCGTGGCTCGACGCGGCGGGCGCGGACACCGACGACGGCCCTCGCGCCGGCCGCGACGTCCCGGTGCCGGTCGAGGACCTCCTCGTCGACGCCGACGAGGTGCTCGACGCGGTGCGCACCGAGCTGGGCGGGTCGGTGATGTTCGCGTCCCGCTTCCGCGAGGCCGCCGCCCGTGCGCTCCTGCTGCCCCGCCGCCGGCCCGACCGCCGCCAGCCGCTGTGGCAGCAGCGCCAGCGCTCGGCCCAGCTGCTGTCGGTCGCGTCGCAGTACCCCGAGTTCCCGATCGTGCTCGAGGCCGCGCGCGAGTGCCTGCAGGACGACTTCGACGTCGAGGCGCTCGCCGCGCTCATGCGCGACCTCGAGCACGGGCGCGTCCGCCTCGTCGAGGTGACGACGCCCACGCCGTCGCCGTTCGCGCAGTCCCTGCTGTTCGGGTACACCGCGCAGTTCCTGTACGACGGCGACGCCCCGCTGGCCGAGCGCCGCGCGGCGGCGCTCTCCCTCGACCCCACGCTGCTCGCCGAGCTGCTCGGTGGTGACGGGGTGACCGCACAGCTCGCCGACCTGCTCGACCCGGCCGCGATCGAGCGCACGGAGGCCGAGCTCGGGGCGCTCGTCACGGAGCGTCAGGCCCGGCACGCGGAGGACCTGTGGGACGTCCTGCGCCGGCTCGGCCCGCTCACCGAGGACGAGCTCGCGGCCCGCACCCGCACCGACGTGCGCCCGGCGGTCGGCGAGTGGCTGCGCGAGCTCGAGGCCGCGCGCCGCGTGATCGCCGTGCGTCTGGCCGGCGTGCCCGACGAGCGCGCACGGCAGTGGGCGGTCGTCGAGGACGCGGGCCGGCTGCGCGACGCGCTCGGCGTCGCCCTGCCCGTCGGCATCCCCGAGGTGTTCACCGAGCCCGTGCCCGACCCGCTCGGCGACCTGGTGCGCCGGCACGCCCGCACCCGCGGCCCGTTCACCGCACCCGACCTCGCGGCGCGCCTCGGGCTCGGCGTCGCGGTGGTCGTGCACGCGCTCGAGCGTCTCGAGGCCGCGCGCCTCGTGGTGCGCGGCCGGCTGCGCCCCGAGGCGATCGGCGGGACGGGCGACGACTGGTGCGACGCGAGGTGCTGCGCGTGCTCCGGCGCCGGTCGCTCGCGGCGCTGCGCGCCGAGGTCGAACCGGTGCGTCGGAGACGCTCGGCGTGTTCCTGCCGCGGTGGCAGCGCTGGGCGGGCTGCGCGGCACGGACGGTGTGCTGCGCGTCGTCGAGCAGCTCTCCGGTGCAGCCGTGCCCGCGTCAGCCCTCGAGACGCTGGTGCTCCCGGCCCGCGTCACCGACTACACGCCGACGATGCTCGACGAGCTGACCACGGCGGGCGAGGTCGTGTGGTGCGGGCACTCCGCGCTCCCCGGTTCGGGCGGTGGCGACGGGCTCGTCAGCCTCCACCTGGCCGAGTGGGCACCGCTGACGCTGCCCGACGAGGCGCCGGCGCCCGAGGAGGAGCTGCCGCTGGCCCTCCTCGACCTCCTGCGCGGCTCCGGCGGCTACTTCCTGTCGGCGCTGGCCGAGCGCGCCGGCGCGGAGATCGGGCCGACGCTCGACGCCCTGTGGGAGCTCGTGTGGTCGGGCCACGTCACGAACGACGGCCTCGGCGCGCTGCGGTCCCGTCTCGGCGCCGCGGGCGGCGCGCACCGCGCCCCGCGCTCCCCCGCGCGGGCGCGACCGATGGCGCGCTCGCGCTTCGCCGGCCTGCGCCCCCCGGCCACCGCGGACACGACGCTGCGCGGGGGCGGCGGGCGGTGGTCGGCGCTGCCCGCGCGCGAGCCCGACCCGACGCGCCGCGCCCACGCCCTCGCGCGCGTGCTGCTGGACCGGCACGGCGTGCTCACGCGCGCCGTCGCCCCGGCGGAGGGCGTCGCGGGCTCCTTCCGCAACGTGTACCGCGTGCTCACGGAGCTCGAGGCGACGGGCGCCGCGCGCCGCGGGTACTTCGTCGAGCACCTCGGCGGGTCGCAGTTCGCGCTGCCCGGTGCCGTCGACCAGCTCCGCACGGACGGGCAGGACCGCGAGCGCGCGCTCGACGCCGGACCCGGCGCCACCGCGCGCACCGGGACCCGCCCGGGCACGCTCGTGCTCGCCGCGACCGACCCCGCGAACCCCTACGGCGCCGCGCTCGCCTGGCCCGCCCGGACCGCCGGGGGGACGACGACGGGCGCGGCGCCCGCGACCGGCGAGGAGGGCACGCGCGGACACCGGCCGGGACGCAAGGCCGGTGCGGTCGTCGTGCTCAGCGAGGGAGACCTCGCGCTGTACGTCGAGCGCGGCGGCCGCTCCGTGCTGTCCTTCGTCGACGGTCCACGGCTCGTCGAGGCGTGCGCCGCGCTCGCCGACGCGGTCCGTGCCGGGCGGCTGGGCAAGGTCGTCGTCCAGCGCATCGACGGCGTCGACGCGCTCGCCGGGGCGGGCACCGCCAGCACCCCGGCGGACGAGACGGCGCGCGCCCTGCTCGACGCGGGCTTCCGCGCGACGCCGCGCGGGCTGCGCGCCGCATGAGGACGACCCACCCCGGACGTGCCCGGACGTGCCCCACGTGCCCGCACGAGCGAGGGCGGTGAGCCGTGCCCGAGGGTGACGTGGTCCGGCTGACGGCGGCCCGGCTGGACGAGGCGCTGGCCGGGCGCGAGCTCGTGCGCTCCGAGCTGCGATGGCCCTCCGCGGCCGAGACGGACCTCGTGGGGCGGACGGTGCTCGCGAACGTGCCCTACGGCAAGCACCTGTTCACGCGGCTGGACGACGGCTGGTCCCTGCACACGCACCTGCGCATGGAGGGCGAGTGGCACGTCGCCCGCACCGGCACGGCCTCCGCCCGGGGCGCCGGCCCGACGGTGCGGGTCGTGCTGGCGAACGCCTGGTGGACGGCGGTCGGCGTGCGCATCGGCATGCTGCACGTCCTGCGCACGGTCGACGAGCACCGCCTCGTCGGTCACCTCGGTCCCGACGTCCTCGGCGACGCCTTCCTCGAGACGGGCCTGACCGACGCCGTCGAGCGGCTGCGCGCGGACGACGCCGCGGGCGGCCTCGGGCCGCGGCACAAGCCCGAGCGCGTCGCGACGGGCGTGCCCGTCGCCGAGGCCCTGCTCGACCAGCGCACCGTCGCGGGGCTGGGCACGATCTGGACGGCGGAGTCCCTGCACGCCCGCGGCGTGTGGCCCTGGACCCCGGTGCGCGACGTCCCGGACCTCCCCGGCATCCTCGTCGCCGCCCGCGAGCTCATGGCCCGCACCGTGCGCCACGGCTTCGACCCGCGGGCCGGCTACGAACGGCGCGTCCACGGACGCGCAGGACGGGCGTGCCGCACGTGCAGCACGCCCGTCGAGGTCGGTTCGGCGAACGACCCGCCGTACGACCGTCCGATCTTCTGGTGCCCCGGGTGCCAGCGGCCGCCCGGGTGAGGACCGTCAGCCGACCGGCTGCAGGTCCTCGCGGCGCGTCGTCCCCTCGGGGTTCTGGCGCCCGAGCACGGCCGTCGCGAAGTCCGCGGGGATCGTGTCCGGGATGAGCAGGCCCTCGGCGACGGCGACGCGGTCGCTGACCTCGCGCAGGACGAGCGACAGCGGGATGTCGAGCGCCTCGCAGATGGACCCGAGGAGCTCGGACGACGCTTCCTTCTGGCCACGCTCGACCTCGCTCAGGTACCCGAGCGAGACCCGCGCGGCGGAGGACACCTCTCGCAGGGTGCGCCCCTGACGCTGACGAGCGTCTCGCAGCACGTCCCCGATCTCACGTCGAAGAACAATCATCTGGCGACCCCCTTCCGTGTCCTGTGCGCTGGCGGGAGCCTGCCGGGCTACCACCGGGGTGCGCAAACTCTTCGAACTCTTCGTGCTGGTACTGCTCCGTCCCCCGACGGCGGGGGTCGTCCTACCGTACCCCGCCGCCGGCCCGCTCGGGTCCCCGGGGCGGCGCCCGGGGCGTGCCTGCGGAGCGACGTCGAGGCGGCCGGCCGGCCGTGCGGCGGTCCTGTTGGCGATCACGTGCTGTCCAACGCGCCGTCGGAGGGCGTTGTTCCCGCGTCGGACGCCCGCGCGCCACGCGCCCGACATCCATCGGGCCTCCACGGTACGGACGCGCCGGCGTCACGCACGGCCTGCGCGAGGCCGTGGCTCAGCCGCTCGGCGCCGCACGCGGGAGCACGTCGGCGCCCTCGTCGTCGTCCTCCACGAGCCGCAGGGCGAGCACCAGCGCGGCGTGCGCGCTCGCGCGGCGCACGGCGTCCCGCCCGCCGTCCAGGTGCAGCGTCCGACCCGCCGTGCCCTCGGGCGTGCGGACCGCGACGTGCACGAGCCCGGGCGGGTGCCCGTCCTGGGGGTCCGGGCCCGCGACGCCCGTCGTCGCGACGCCGACGTCGGCCCGCAGCGCGCGCACGACGCCCGCGGCCATCTGCGCCGCGACGTCCGGGTCCACCGCGCCGCGCTGCACGAGCAGACCGGGGTCGACACCGAGCACGGACGCCTTCACGTCCGACGCGTACGCGACCACTCCCCCGCGCAGGACGCGCGAGGCGCCGGGGACGTCGACGAGCGCCGCCGCGACGAGCCCGCCCGTCAGCGACTCGGCCACCCCCACCGTCCACCCGCGACGCACCAGTGCGTCGACGAGGCGCGCGGCCGTGGTCACGGCGCGTGCGACTCGCCCGCGGTGACCCGCTCGGCCCGCAGTGCGCGCTGGCGCAGCCGCCAGCCCTGGTACGCGTACTCCAGCCCCGTGACCACCGTGACGACGACCGCCGCCGCGAGCACGACCCAGGCGACGACGCCGAGCCAGTCGGGCAGCTCCGACAGCGGCAGCAGGAAGAGCGTGATCGCGACCGACTGGAGCACCGTCTTCAGCTTGCCCCCGCGCGAGGCGGGCATCACCGCGTACTTGAGCACCGCGAGACGCATGAGGGTGATGCCGAGCTCGCGCGCGAGGATGACGACCGGGACCCACCACGGCAGCTCGCCGAGCGGCCACGCGAGGAGCACGAGCGCGGTGCCGACGAGCAGCTTGTCGGCGATCGGGTCGAGCAGCTTGCCCAGGTCGGTGACGAGGTCGTAGCGCCGTGCCAGGTAGCCGTCGAGCCGGTCCGACATCGCGGCGACCGCGAACAGTCCCGTCGCGACGAGACGCCACGTGACCGACTCCCCGCCGTCGACGAGGAGCGCCCACGCGAAGAACGGGACGAGGAGGATCCGCACCATGGTGACGACGTTCGCGGAGTTCCACGGGGAGGGGACGGCGGTGACCACGTCTCCAGCCTAGAGGGTGACCCGGCGTGCGCCCGTCGTCGCGCGCCGCGTCATCCTGCCCGGAGTGCGTCCGGTCCGCCGTCAGCGCCAGCCGGACTCGACGTCCGCGCCGTCGTGGTACTCCTGCGCGACCGGGGGCATGTGCCCGTCCGTGCCCTCGCCGTAGTCGTGACCACCGCCCGCCGGCGGGGTGCTCGCCGACGACTGCTCCGCCTGCCCGTCGAAGACCTCCTGGGCGGGCTCCCCGCGGATGAGCGCGAGCGCGGCCGGCAGCTCCTCGGGCGTCACGAGCACCTCGCGCGCCTTGGAACCCTCGGACGGTCCGACGATCTCGCGCGACTCCAGCAGGTCCATGAGTCGGCCGCCTTGGCGAAGCCGACGCGCAGCTTGCGCTGGAGCATCGAGGTGGAGCCGAACTGCGACGTCACGACCAGCTCCGCGGCCTGCAGCAGCAGGTCGAGGTCGTCGCCGATGTCCTCGTCGATCTGCTTCTTCGCCGCGGTCTGCGTGACGTCCTCGCGGTACACGGGCTTGAGCTGCGACTTCACGTGCTCGACGACGGAGTGGACCTCCGACTCCGAGACCCAGGCCCCCTGGACGCGCATCGGCTTGGCCGCGCCCATCGGCAGGAACAGCGCGTCGCCCTGGCCGATGAGCTTCTCGGCGCCGGGCTGGTCCAGCACGACGCGCGAGTCGGCGAGCGACGACGTGGCGAACGCCAGGCGGGACGGCACGTTCGCCTTGATGAGACCGGTGACGACGTCGACGGACGGTCGCTGCGTCGCCAGCACGAGGTGGATCCCGGCGGCGCGCGCGAGCTGGGTGATGCGCTGGATCGACGCCTCGACGTCGCGGGGGGCGACCATCATGAGGTCGGCGAGCTCGTCGACGACCACGAGCAGGTACGGGTACGTCGCGATCTTGCGCTCGGAGCCCGGCAGCGGCTTGACCTTGCCGGAGCGCACCGCGGCGTTGAAGTCGTCGATGTGCTTGAAGCCGAAGCGGCGAGGTCGTCGTAGCGCGCGTCCATCTCGCGCACGACCCACTCGAGCGCCTCGGCCGCCTTCTTCGGGTTGGTGATGATGGGGGTGATGAGGTGCGGGATGCCCTCGTAGATCGTCAGCTCGACGCGCTTGGGGTCGACGAGGACGAGGCGCACCTGCTCCGGCGTGGAACGCATGAGGATCGACGTGATCATCGAGTTGATGAAGCTCGACTTGCCGGCGCCGGTGGCCCCCGCGACGAGGATGTGGGGCATCTTCGCGAGGTTCGCGACGACGTAGCCGCCCTCGACGTCCTTGCCGACGCCCATGACCATGGGGTGCTCGGTGCGGCGCGCGGCCGAGGACCGCAGCACGTCCCCGAGCACGACCGTCTCGCGGTCGGTGTTCGGGATCTCGATGCCGATCGCGGACTTCCCCGGGATCGGCGCGAGGATGCGGACGTCCGCGCTCGCGACGGCGTAGGCGATGTTGTTCGACAGCGACGTGATGCGCTCGACCTTGACCTTGGGCCCGACCTCGACCTCGTACCGCGTGACCGTGGGGCCGCGCGTGAATCCCGTGACCTTGGCGTCGATCTCGAACTGCTCGAACGTCTGCGTGAGGGCGTCGACGACCCGGTCGTTCGCTGCGGAGCGCACCTTGTGCGGTGCGCCCTTGACCAGCGAGTCCTCGTTCGGCAGGAGGTAGACGGTGTCGCCCTCGAGCATGGGCTGCACACCGCGCGGCACGGGCGTGTTCGGCGGCGGGGGCACCGGCGCGGCCCCGTCGTCCGGCGCGGGCGCGACGGCGCCGAGCCCGGCGGCCGCCGTGTCCTGCGCGGCGCCCTGACCGAGCGCGGGGACCGCCTCGGTCGGCCCGGTGGCGGGCGAGCCGGTGGGAGCCCAGTCGGGCTGGGCGGCGGGCGCGTCGCCGGACCGGCGGCCGCGCTGCCGGCGCGGTGCGGACTCCTCGCGGTCGAGGAACGCGGCGGTCTCGAACGCCTCGTCGCCGGCGAAACCGCCCTCGGGCTTCTCGAGCTCGGCCGCCTCCGCGGCACGCTGCGCCTTCGTCCGACGGGGCTTGCGCCCACGGCGCCGACCGCCGGGCTCCTCGTCCGTGCCGTCGTGGCGCGAGACGCCCTCGGCGAGCGCGAGCCCGTCGGCGTCCTCCGCGTCCGCACCGCCGGTGCGGTGGTTGCCGGTGAGCGTGTCGTACACGGCCTGGAGCCGGCTCGGGATGCGGTGCACGGGCGTGGCCGTCACGACGAGCAGGCCGAAGAAGCCGAGCAGCAGGAAGATCGGCACGGCGAACCAGACGGTGAGGCCGGTCGCGACGGGTGTCGCGGCGAGGTACCCGACGATCCCGCCCGCGTCCTGGACGGCGGCGAAGCCGTCGCGCGGGGCGGGCAGGTCCTCCGCCAGGTGGACGAGCGAGCAGACGGAGACGACGACGAGCGTGAGCCCGATGGCGACGCGCGAGTTCGCCTGCGCGCGCTCCGGGTGGCGCATGATGCGCACCGCGAGCCAGAGCAGCAGCACGGGCACCGCGACACCGGCGAGGCCGAACGTGCCCGCGACGACGCCGTGCACGGCCCGCCCGAACGCGCCGGAGATGCCCCACCACTCGCGGGCCGCGACGACGACCGCGAGGGCGAGCAGGAGGAACGCGACGCCGTCGCGCCGATGTGCGGGGTCCAGGTCCTTCGCTCCCTTGCCGATCGTCCGGGTCAGCGCCCCAACGCCGTGCGCCGCGCCGAGCCACACGCCGCGCAGCGCGCGGATAGGCCACGGCGGCCGGGCCGGGGGCCGGCCGGCCGGCGCACGCCTCGCGCCGGACGCCGGACGGCCGCCGCCGGAGCGCGACGAGCCGCGGGCCGCGGTCGCACCGCCGCGCGCCGTGCGGGGCGCTGCCGTGCGGTTGCTCGCGGTCCGACGTGCCTGCGGGGGCGTGCGGGTCGCCATAGTGGTCCTAACCTACCCGGGACGGACGGCGCGGGCGCGGAGCCGAGGTCGCGTGTCCGGCCCGGCGGCGGGACCGGCGGGCGCGGCCCGGCGGGGACCGGACGAGACGCACGGGAGGGACGACGTGGACCGCGAGGACCGTGCGCCGGCGGGCGCCGCGGAGAGCCCCGGCGGGCGCGAGCTCGTCGAGGTCGCCCCGGGCGTGCACGTCGCGACCGCGGGGCTGTGGGCGACGACGTCGACGGTCGTCGTCGGCCCCGACGGCACCGCGCTGGTCGTCGATCCCGGCGTGAGCGTCGCCGAGCTCGCCGCCCTCGCCGCGACCGTGCGCGCCCGGGGCTGGCGCGTGACCGCCGGGTTCTCCACGCACCCGCACTGGGACCACGTGCTGTGGCACCCGGCGCTCGGGCACGTCCCGCGCTGGGCGACCGCACGGGCGGCGGTCGCGGCCGCCCACGACCGCGACGCGGCCCGCGCCGCGGCCGAGGCCGACGCGCCGGGGCACGACCCCGCGCTCGTCGGTGCGCTCGACCCGCTCCCCGCGGGGGCGACGTCCCTCCCCTGGCCCGAGCGACCGGACGCGAACGGGCCCGACCGTCCGCGCGTCGTCGCGCACGACGCCCACGCGCGGGGTCACGCCGCGCTCGTCGTGCGCGGCGCGGTGATCGCCGGCGACATGCTCTCCGACGTCGAGGTGCCGCTCGTCGACGTGGCGTCGTCGGACCCCCTGGGCACCTACCGCGCCGCGCTCGACCTGATCGAGGACGCGGCGCGCGGCGCCCACGTCCTGGTGCCGGGGCACGGCAGCCCCGCGCGCGGCGAGGGCGCGCTCGCCGCACGGCTCGCCGCGGACCGGGCCTACCTCGACGCGCTCGAGCACGCCGTCGCAGGCCCGGGCCGCGAGGTCGCCGACGACCGGCTGCACGGGTACGTCGCCGACTGGCACGCCGAGCAGCTCGACGCGCTCCTCAGCCGGCAAGCAGGCCCACGGCGAGGGTGACGACCGCGGCGGCGAGGACGACCGCCCCGGCGGGCAGCAGGACCACCGCGCCGTTCGGCGACTCGCGGCCGGTGCCGGTCGCGGACAGGAAGAACCCCGCGGGCATGAGGATCGCGGCGACGAGCACGCCCGTGGCGGCGAGCCAGCGCCAGAACCCGGTGAGCGCGGTCGCTCGGCGAGGAGCAGGCAGAGCAGGCCGAGGATCACGAGGACGCCGGCGTGGGCGTGACCGGCGCGGAAGAACGCCGTCTGGAACGGTGTCGCGGCGACGCGCCCCGTGACCACCTTGAGGAGGAAGGCGCCGCCCGACTCGATGCCGACGACGGTGAGCAGGACGACCCCCGCCGTGACGCGGGCGGCGTCGGTGAGCTCGAGCACGGTGACCTCCAGCACTCCGGGACCGGATGACGGGAGCACGATTGCGAACACCGTTATAGAACAGCGTTACGGTGTCCGCGTCAAGGCCGTAGACTTCCCGCCATGGCCCGACCCCGCGTGCACGACGCCGCCCTGCGCGGGCGGCTCCTCGACGTCGCGTCGCGCACCATCTCCGAGCACGGCGAGTCCGCGGTCACCGTCCGGTCCGTCGCCGCGGACGCCGGCACGAGCGCGTCGGCGGTGTACGCGCTGTTCGGCAGTCGCGACGAGCTCGTCGCGGCGGTCTCCGCGGAAGGCTTCCGGCGGTTCGCCGGCCACCTCGACGCGGTCGCGCGCACCACCGACCCCGCCGCCGACCTCGCCGCGCTGGCGCGCGCGTACCGCGACTTCGCGCTCGCCGACCCGCACTTCTACGCGGTGATGTTCGGTCGTGGCGTGCGCCCGGCGGCCGACGCGCCGGACTCCGTCGAGCAGGCGACGTTCGTCACGCTGCGCGACGCCGTCCGGCGGCTCGCCCCCGAGGCTCCCCTCGACACCGCGCGGGACGTCGCGCTCGGCCTCTGGGGCCTCGTGCACGGGCTCGTGTCGCTCGAGCTCGCCGGGCTCGTGCCCGGCGACGACGGCGCCCGGGCCGCGCGCTACGCGGCCGCGACGGGCGCCGTCGGCCGTGGGCTCGTCACCACGACGCAGGGCTGAGGGCGGCGCGCTGACCCGCGGTGATCTCGCGGACGGTCCTCACCCAGAGCACGACGGCGACGACCGCACCCGCGGTGCCGAGCGTCTCGACCACGGGCAGCGTGGAGAAGACGTCGCCCGAACGGCTCGACGCGCTCGCCGACACCTGGGCGGTGACGTTCGTCGCGACGAGGTAGACGAGCCACCCCGCCCACCACCAGCCCAGGCCCGCGCGCGGGACGGTCGTCGTCGCGCCGCGCACGTCGCGCACCACCTGGTAGGGGAACCAGTACGCCACCACCGGGACTAACCAGCCGAGCCAGACCCACACCCTGCTGCGCGCGTGGTGCCACCCGGGTGCCACGGTCTCGGCGATGCGGCGGCTCGTCCACAGCCAGACGCACGTGACGACGGCCGCGGCGAGCTGGAGCGGCAGGAGGAGCAGCGCGACCGTGTCGTAGGCCGTGAACACCTCCACGCTCGGGACGCCGAGCCGCGCCGCCCGCGCGTACTCGTCCGCCGCGCCGAACGAGGTCAGCCACGAGAGCACCTGCACGACCGTCACGGCGACGGTGAGGACGACCGTCGCCGTCGCGAGCCCGGACGGCACCCGCAGGGACGGCCCGGGACCGCCCCACGGTGCGCCCGGGTTCGCGTACCCGGTGGGCAGCGGGGCGTACCGCCCGTACGCGGGCGGCGGCGGGGCGTGCTGGCCGTACGCGGGCGGCGGCGGGCCCGTCGGGACCTGCTGGTGCGGAGGGTGGGCCTGGGAAGGGTCGTGCTGCGACACCGCGGGCCCTACGCCTCGACGACCACGGGGACGATCATCGGACGGCGGCGCAGGCGGTTCGACACCCACCGCCCGATCACACGGCGCATGACCTGCTGGAGCTGGTGCGTGTCGGTCGCGCCTCCCGCGATCGCCTCCTCGAGCGCCCGCACGACGTCGGGGCGGATGTCCTCGAACACCGCGTCGTCCTCGGCGAAGCCCCGCGCGAGGATCTGCGGGCCCGCGAGCACCTTGCCGGTCGCGGAGTCCACGACGGCGAACACCGAGACGAACCCCTCCTCGCCGAGGATGCGCCGGTCCTTGAGCTCCGCGTCGGTGATCTCGCCGACGCTCGAGCCGTCGACGTAGACGTAGCCGCACGGGACCGCGCCCACGACCGACGCCCGGCCGTCGACGAGGTCGACGACGACGCCGTCCTCGGCCAGCACGACGCGGTCGGCCGGGACCCCGGTGCGCACCGCGAGCGCCCCGTTGGCGACGAGGTGACGCACCTCGCCGTGCACCGGCATGACGTTCCTCGGCCGCAGGACGTTGTAGCAGTAGAGCAGCTCACCGGCGCTCGCGTGCCCGGAGACGTGCACCTTGGCGTTGCCGCCGTGCACGACGCGCGCGCCGAGGCGCGTCAGGCCGTTGATGATGCGGAAGACGGCGTTCTCGTTGCCGGGGATGAGGGAGGACGCGAGGATCACGGTGTCGCCGTGCCCGACCTGCACCTGGTGGGCACCGTTCGCCATGCGCGACAGCGCGGCCATGGGCTCGCCCTGCGAGCCGGTGCACATGAGCACGATCTCGTCGTCGCGCAGCGAGTCGACCTTCTTGAGGTCGATGAGCACGCCGGGGGGCACGTCGAGGTAGCCGAGCTCGGCGGCGATCGACATGTTGCGGACCATCGAGCGGCCCACGAGCGCGACGCGGCGGCCGTGGTGGTGCGCGGCGTTGAGCACCTGCTGCACGCGGTGCACGTGCGAGGAGAACGACGCCACGATGATGCGCTTCTCGGACGCGGCGAACACGTTGTCGAGCACCGGGCCGATCTCGACCTCGGGCGTGACGAACCCGGGGACCTCGGCGTTCGTCGAGTCGACCATGAACAGGTCGACGCCGCGCTCGCCGAGCCGGGCGAACGCGCGCAGGTCGGTGATGCGCCCGTCGAGCGGGAGCTGGTCCATCTTGAAGTCGCCCGTGTGCAGCACCGTGCCGGCGCCCGTCGTCACCGCGACGGCGAGCGCGTCGGGGATCGAGTGGTTGACGGCGACGAACTCGCACCCGAACACCCCGAGCTGCTCGACCTGGCCCTCCTTGACCGCGAGCGTGACGGGCGAGATGCGGTGCTCCTTGAGCTTCGCCTCGACGAACGCGAGCGTGAGCTGCGAGCCGACGAGCGGGATGTCGCGGCGCAGGCGCAGCAGGTAGGGCACGGCGCCGATGTGGTCCTCGTGGCCGTGGGTGAGCACGATCGCCTCGATGTCGTCGAGGCGGTCCCGGATGTAGTCGAAGTCCGGCAGGATGAGGTCGACGCCGGGCTGGTCGTCCTCGGGGAAGAGCACCCCGCAGTCGATGACGAGCAGGCGGCCGTCGTACTCCAGCACGGCCATGTTGCGCCCGACCTCGCCGAGCCCGCCGAGGGCCACGACGCGCAGCCCTCCGGCGGGGAGGGCGGGGGGCAGGGAGAGTTCGGGGTGGGGGTGGCTCACGGGGCCTCCTGTCGTGGCTGAGCCGGTGGGACGGTGTCGTGGGGGCGCCGCTACGGCGCCGGGGTCGCGGGGGTCGCGGCGACGGGCAGGAGCCCGGCGGCGGCGAGCGCGTCGCGCACCAGGGCGGACTCCTCCTCGCTCGCCGCGACGTTGGGCAGGCGCAGGTGGCGGTTGTCGGTGACGCCGAGGACCTCGACGACGGCCTTGGCCATGACGGCCTGGAAGCCCCCGCCGTTGACCGCGTCGATCACGGGCGTCGTGGTGAGGAAGGTCTCCAGCGCGCCCGCGTGGTCGCCCGCGTCGAAGCGGCGCACGACCTCGGCGAACCGCCCGCCGACCGCGTGCGCGGCCACCGAGACGATGCCGGCGCCGCCGTGCGCGAGGAACGGCAGCAGCAGCCCGTCGTCCCCGCTGTAGAACGCGAGCCCGGTGGACGCGGCGAGCTTGGCGGCGGCGTAGACGTCGCCGGTCGCGTCCTTCGTCGCGACGACGCGCTCGTGCGCCGCCACGCGCCCGTACGTCGCGGCGCTGATCCGCACGCCGGTGCGGGCCGGGACGTCGTAGAGCATCACCGGCAGCGGCGTCGCGTCCGCGACCGCGGCGACGTGCCGGTACAGGCCGTCCTGGCTCGGCCGCGAGTAGTAGGGCGACACGACGAGCAGCCCGTCCGCGCCCGCCTCCGCCGCCTGGACCGCCATGCGGATCGCGTGCTCGGTGTCGTTCGACCCCGCGCCGGCCAGGACGGCCGCGCGGTCGCCGACGGCGTCGACGACCGCGCGCACGAGCTCGGCCTTCTCGGGCGCGTGCGTCGTCGGCGACTCGCCCGTCGTGCCGCTGAGCACGAGGCCGTCGTTGCCGTCGTCGACGAGCCGTGTCGCCAGCCGCGCCGCCGCCGCGAGGTCCACCGTGCCGTCGGGCCTCATGGGCGTGACCATGGCGGTGAGGACGGCGCCGAAGGGCCGCGCAGGCGTGGCGGGAAGGACCATGTGCACAAACTACCGTGCCGCCGGTCCGCCCCCGACGGCTGCGCGGGCAGGCCGGCGGGCGCCCGGCCCGCGTGCGACCGCTCGCCGGGCAGGGCGATACTCGGAGCATGTCTCGCCCCGCCGCCGCGTCGCACCTGTCCCCCGCGCTGGTCGCGCACGTCCCCACCGGCCTGCTCGTCGACGGCCACTGGGGGCCCGCCGCGGGCGGCGCCACGTTCGAGGTGGAGGACCCGGCGACCGAGGAGTCCTTGTTCGACGTCGCCGACGGCGGGCGCGAGGACGCCCTGCGCGCGCTCGACGCCGCCCACCGCGCCGCCCCCGCGTGGCGCGCCACCCCGCCGCGAGAGCGCGCGGAGGTGCTGCGCGCGGTGTACGAGCGGCTCGTCGCGCGGGCCGACGACGTCGCCGCGCTCATCACCGCCGAGTGCGGCAAGCCGCGCGCCGAGGCGCGCGCCGAGGTGCTCTACGGCGCCGACTTCCTGCGCTGGTACGCCGAGCAGGCGGTGCGCGCCGAGGGCCTCGTGCGCACGGCCCCCGCGGGCGGGAACCGGCAGCTCGTGCACCGCCGCCCCGTCGGGCCGGCGCTGCTCGTCACGCCGTGGAACTTCCCCATCGCGATGGCGACCCGCAAGATCGGGCCCGCGCTCGCCGCCGGGTGCCCCGTGGTGATCAAGCCCGCGCGCCTGACGCCGCTGACCACGGCGCTCGTCGCGGAGGTCATCCGCTCCGAGCTCGCCGACCGCGGGCTGCCGACGGGCGTGGTCAACCTCGTGCCGTCCTCGCGCGCGTCCGAGATCAGCGAGCCGCTGATGGCCGACCCGCGCCTGCGCAAGCTCTCGTTCACCGGGTCGACGGCCGTCGGGCGCACGCTGCTCCAGGGGGCGGCGCAGCAGGTGCTGCGCACCTCCATGGAGCTCGGCGGCAACGCGCCGTTCGTCGTGTTCGACGACGCCGACCTGGACGCGGCCGTCGAGGGCGCCGTGGTCGCGAAGCTGCGCAACGCCGGGCAGAGCTGCGTCGCCGCGAACCGCTTCCTCGTCCAGGACGGCGTCGCCCGCGAGTTCGCCCGGCGGCTCGCCGACGCCTTCTCCGAGCTGCGCGTCGGGCCCGGCTTCGAGGACGGCGTGCGGGTGGGCCCGCTCATCGAGGCGAAGGCGGTCGACGGCGTGGCGGAGCTGGTCGACGCCGCCGTCGACGGCGGCGCGCAGGTGCTCATCGGCGCCGAGCGCGTGCGCGACGTCGGCCACTTCTACGCCCCCACCGTGCTGTCGGGCGTCGACCCCGACGCGCGCGTGGTCACCGAGGAGATCTTCGGCCCGGTCGCCCCCGTCGTCGCGTTCGGCGAGAGACGAGGGCATCGAGCTCGCGAACGCCACCGAGTACGGGCTCGCGGCGTACGCGTACACGAGGTCGCTCGACCGGGCGGTGCGCGTCTCGGAGGAGGTCGAGGCGGGCATGATCGGCGTCAACCGCGGCATGGTCTCCGACGCGAGCGCGCCCTTCGGCGGCGTCAAGCAGTCCGGGCTGGGCCGCGAGGGCGGCGAGGCGGGCCTCGAGGAGTTCCAGGAGACCGTGTACGTCGCGCTCTGAGAGCACGTCCGGGAGGGCGTCAGGAAGGGCGTCAGGGAGTGCGTTGGTAGCCTGACGCCCGTGCCCGCACCCGCCGACGCGCCGCGCGACGGCTCGTCGCCGGACGACACCGCGCACGACCCCGCCGGCGAGGTGGTCGACGCCGTCGAGACCGTGGTCGAGGCCGAGACGCGCGCCGCGGTCCGCCAGGCCGTGTCCGTCTCGGTCGCGACGGGCCTGTACGGCGTGTCGTTCGGGGCGCTGTCGGTCGTGGCCGGTCTCGACGTCGCCCAGACCATGGCGTTGAGCTGCTCATGTTCTCCGGCGGGTCGCAGTTCGCGCTCGTCGGCATCGTGGGCTCCGGCGGGACGGCCGCGCCGCCGTCGCCACGGCGGGACTGCTCGGCGCGCGCAACGCCCTGTACGGCGCGCAGCTCGGCCCGCTCCTCGCCCTGCGCGCGTGGCAGAAGGTCGGGGCGGCGCAGCTGACGATCGACGAGTCCGCGGCCGTCGCCACGGCGCAGCGCTCGCGGCGCGCGGCCCGCGCGGGCTTCTGGGCGACGGGCGCCGGCGTCTTCGTGCTGTGGAACCTCATGACGCTCGTCGGCGCGCTCGCCGGCGACGCGCTGGGCGACCCGCGCGCGTGGGGTCTCGACGCCGCCGCGGCCGCCGCGTTCCTGGCCCTCCTCTGGCCCCGTCTCGCGGCGCGCGCCGTCCAGGCGGCGACCGCCGCCGCGGTCGTCGTGTCGGCCGCGCTCATCCCGCTCGCCCCACCGGGCGTCCCGGTGCTCGCCGCGGCCGCGGCCGCCGTCGTCGTGGGACAGGTCGACGGGCGACGTCGCGCGCGCAGCGCCCGGAAGGAGCCTGATGTCCCCCACCACCGTCTGGTCCGTCGTGCTCGCCGCGTCCGCGGTCTGCTTCGCGCTCAAGCTCGCCGGCCATCTCGTGCCTCAGCACTGGCTCGCAAACGAGCGCGTGGCGCGGACGGCGGCACTCGTCACCGCGGCCCTGCTCGCCGCCCTCGTCACGGTGCAGACCCTCGGCGACGGACGTGCCCTCGCCGTCGACGCGCGCCTGCCCGCCGTCGCGGTCGCCGCCGTGGCCCTCGCGCTGCGCGCGCCGTTCGTCGTCGTCGTCGTGCTCGCCGCCGTCACCGCCGCCGGGCTGCGCGCGCTCGGCTGGGGCTGAGCACGCCGGGCGGACGTAGGCTGGTCGCCGTGAGCCTCTTCCGCGAGACCGCCGACGTCTCGGTGCGGCCCGCCGTGCCCGGCGACGACGTCGCGATGACCGCGATCCAGGTCCGCGCCTGGCGCACCGCCCACGACGACGTGCTCGGCGCCGACGTCCTCGACGCGCTCGACGGCGTCCGGATGCGCGAGCAGTGGGCCGCGGCGATCTCCTCGCCCCCCGGCCCGGGCTTCGCGGTGCTCGTCGCGTGCGCCGGCGCGGACGTCGTCGGCTTCGCCGCCGTCGCGCCCGGTCAGCTCGTCGCGCTCGAGGTGGAGCCGGGCCACCAGCGCGGCGGCCACGGCTCACGGCTGCTGTCCGCCGCGGTCGACCGCCTGCGCCGCGACGGGGCCGACGAGGTCGTCACGTGGGTGCTCGACGGGGACACGGCGCGCGAGGCGTTCCTCGGCGGTTCGGGGCTCGGCCCCGACGGCCGGACCCGCACCCTGGCGACCGGGCCGCGCGACGTCGTCGAGCGCCGGTGGGTCGCCGAGATCTGAGATCCCTGCTCGTCGCGCGCCCGGACGCCGGCGGGCGCCGCACGGCGACGGCCGTCAGCGCGCCGAGGACCGGTGCGCCGCCCGGTACAGGCCGGCCGCCCTGCGCAGCGCCTCGCGCGCCCGGCGCCGGTCCCCCGACGCGTCGTACGCGAACGCGAGGTGGTACCACGCCGCCCAGCTCTCGGGGTCCGCCTCGACGGCGTCACGGTACGGGCCGAACGCCGCGTCCGCGGCCGCGCGGTCGATCCGGCCGCCGGGCGAGCGCGGCAGGTCGTCCGCGGGGAGCCGGCCCGACGCGGCGAGCTCGTCCGCCATGCGCTGGACCGTGACGGCCAGCCGCATCTCCCGCGCGACCAGCCCGATCACGAGGACCGGCAGCACGAGGACCGCGGCCCCGATCCCGACGGCGACCGGCTCGCCCGTGCGCACCAGCGCGACCGCCCGCCCGGCGACCGCCCACACGTACAGCGCGAGCAGCGCCGTGACGAGCAACGCCCCGGCGATCCCCTTCCACGGGCGCCGGGCGCCGCGGAGCTCTCGCCGCGCCCGTCGTGGTCCGGACCGTCGGCTGCGCTCACGCGAGGTCCAGGACGTTCTCGAGGCCGACCGTCAGCCCCGGCCGGGTGCCGACCTCGCGCACGGCGAGCAGCACCCCGGGCATGAACGACACCCGGTCGAACGAGTCCTGGCGGATCACGAGCTGCTCACCGGGGTTCCCGAGGAGGATCTCCTCGTGGGCGACGAGCCCCCGCAGGCGCACGGCGTGCACCCGCACGCCGTCGACGTCCGCGCCGCGTGCCTCCCACCCCGTCTCCGTGGCGTCCGGCGCGGCCGCGAGCCCGGCGTCGGCGCGGGCGGCGGCGATCGCCGCGGCGGTGTGGCGGGCCGTGCCCGACGGCGCGTCGACCTTCTGCGGGTGGTGCAGCTCGATCACCTCGGCGGACTCGAAGTAGCGCGCCGCGGTCGCGGCGAACCTCATCGCCAGCACGGCCGAGAGCCCGAAGTTCGGGGCGATGAGGACCCCGATGCCGGGCCGGCCCTGCTCGGCGGCGCGGGCGAGGTGGTCCGCGACGCGCCCACGGCTGGCGTCCGTCCAGCCGGTGGTGCCGACGACGGCGTGGACGCCCGCATCGACGAGCGCGTGGACGTTCGCCTCGGTCGCGCCCGGCACGGTGAAGTCGACGGCGACGTGCGCGCCACCGAGCGTGTCCGCGGACACCTCGTCGCCCGCGTCGAGGCGGGCCACGAGCTCGAGGTCCGCGGCGTCGTCGACCGCCGCGCAGACGGTGGACCCCATGCGCCCGGCGGCCCCGAGCACCGCCACCCGGATCGGCGCCGCGGCGGGGGGCCGCGCGGCGGGCTCGGTGGCAGTGGGCTGCGGGGCGTCGTCGTGCGAGGTCACGGGCGCCAGCCTATCGGGAGGGCCACGGGGACGGGTCGCCACGGGGAACGGGACGACGACGCCGCCCCGTTCCCGGGACGGCCGTCGAGGAGGGTCGCGCCGTCAGTCGCCGAACGGCCCGACGCGGACCACCGAGCGCGGGCGCGACGCGAGCTCGCCCGCGAGCTTGCGCACGTCGTCCGTGGTGACCTCGCGGATCGCCGTCAGCGACTCCTCGAGGCTCAGCAGCTCGCCGTAGACGAGCTCCGCCTTGCCGAGCCGGCTCATGCGGGAGCCGGAGTCCTCGAGACCGAGCACCAGCCCGCCCGCGAGCTGGCCGATGCTGCGGTCGAGCTCGGCCTGCGTGATGCCCTCGTCCGCGAGGCGGTCGAGCTCGCCGTGCAGCAGCGCGGTGACCTCGTCGACCTTCACCGGCGCGCAGCCGGCGTAGAGGCCGAACGTGCCGGTCCCGCCGTGCCCGGACGCGAACGAGTACGTCGAGTACGCGAGCCCGCGCCGCTCGCGGATCTCCTGGAACAGGCGCGAGCTCATGCCGCCGCCCAGGGCCGCGCTGAGGACCGACAGGACGAAGCGCCGGTCGTCCGTGGCCGCGAGCCCGGTGCCCCCGATGATCACGTTCGCCTGCTCGACCGCACGGCGGACGGTGAGCTCGACGCCGTCGGCTCCCACGCCCTCGAGCGCGGGGTCGTGCGGGTCGCGGCGGGGACGGGGCGCGGCGGACGCATCGAGGGACCAGCCGCCGTCGCGCAGCGCGCGGACGACCTGGTCCACGAGCACGTCGTGGTCGACGCCGCCCGCGGCCGCGACGACGAGCGTCTCCGGCCGGTAGTGCCACCGATAGTGCTCCCAGACGGCGTCGCGCGGGACGGCGGTGATGGTGTCAGGGGTGCCCCCGATGGGGCGCCCGAGCGGGTGCCCCGCGAGCACGGCGGCGGCGAACTGCTCGTGCACGACGTCCGACGGGTCGTCGTCGTTCATCGCCAGCTCTTCGAGGATGACGCCGCGCTCGGTCTCGAGCTCCGCAGGGTCGAGCCGCGCGGACGTCACCATGTCCGTGATGACGTCGACCGCCATGGGCAGATCGGTGTCGAGCACGCGCGCGTAGTAGCACGTGTGCTCCTTGCCGGTCGCGGCGTTGGCCTCGCCGCCGACGGCGTCGAACGCCTCGGCGATGTCCATCGCCGAGCGGCGCGCCGTGCCCTTGAACAGCAGGTGCTCGAGGAAGTGCGTGGAGCCGAAGTGCCCGTCGGTCTCGTCGCGCGAGCCGACGCCGACCCACGCGCCCATCGTGGCCGAGCGCAGGCCCGGCATGGTCTCGGTGAGCACGCGGACCCCGCCGGGCAGGACGCTGCGACGGATCGTCGCAGCGTCCTGCCCGGCGGTCAGCTCGGCACCGGGCTCGCCGGCGGGGACGAGCGGGAGGTGCCAGGTCACGTCAGGCCTCGGCCGGCTCCGTCGCGGCGGCGTCCGCCGCCGCACCCTCGGAGTCCTCCGCGCCGTCCTCGACGACCGCGTGCAGCGACAGCTTGCCGCGCGGGTCGATCTCGCCGATCTCGACCTGGACCTTCTGGCCGACGGAGAGCACGTCCTCGACGTTCTCGACGCGCTTGCCGCCCACGAGCTTGCGGATCTGGCTGATGTGCAGCAGACCGTCCTTGCCCGGGGACAGCGAGACAAACGCACCGAACGACGTCGTCTTGACGACCGTGCCGACGAAGCGCTCGCCGACCTCCGGCACGTGCGGGTTCGCGATCGCGTTGATCGCGGCGCGCGCGGCCTCGGCCGACGGGCCGTCGGTGGCGCCGATGTAGACGGTGCCGTCGTCCTCGATGGAGATGTCCGCGCCCGTCTCCTCCTGGATCTGGTTGATCATCTTGCCCTTGGGACCGATGACCTCGCCGATCTTGTCGACCGGGACCTTCACCGTGATGACGCGCGGCGCGTTCGGGGACATCTCGTCGGGCACGTCGATGGCCTCGGCGATGACGTCGAGGATCGTCAGGCGCGCGTCGCGGGCCTGGGTCAGCGCACCGGCGAGGACCGACGCCGGGATGCCGTCGAGCTTCGTGTCGAGCTGGATGGCCGTGACGAACTCGCGCGTGCCGGCGACCTTGAAGTCCATGTCGCCGAACGCGTCCTCGGCCCCGAGGATGTCGGTGAGGGCGGCGTAGCGCGTCTCCCCCTCGACGGTGTCGGAGATGAGACCCATCGCGATGCCCGCGACGGGCGCGCGCAGCGGCACACCCGCGTTGAGCAGCGACAGCGTCGAGGCGCAGACCGAGCCCATGGACGTCGAGCCGTTGGAGCCGAGCGCCTCGGACACCTGACGGATCGCGTAGGGGAACTCCTCGCGGCTCGGCAGCACCGGCACGAGCGCGCGCTCGGCGAGCGCGCCGTGGCCGATCTCGCGGCGCTTCGGGCTGCCCACGCGGCCGGTCTCGCCGGTCGAGTAGGGCGGGAAGTTGTAGTTGTGCATGTAGCGCTTACGCGTCTCCGGACCGAGCGAGTCGATCTGCTGCTCCATGCGGAGCATGTTCAGCGTGGTGACGCCCATGATCTGGGTCTCGCCGCGCTCGAACAGCGCCGAGCCGTGCACGCGCGGGAGGACCTCGACCTCGGCCGAGAGCGTGCGGATGTCCGCGAGGCCGCGGCCGTCGATGCGCACGCCGTCCGTGAGGACGCGCTGCCGCACGAGCTTCTTCTGCAGCGAGCGGTAGGCCGCCGAGAGCTCCTTCTCGCGGCCGTCAAAGCCAGCCTGGAGCTTGCCGACCATCTCGTTCTTGATCTCGTCGAGACGGTTCTCGCGGTCCTGCTTGTCCGCGATCGCGAGCGCGTCGCGCAGGTCCGTCGTGACCTCGGCCTCGACCGCCGCGAACGCGTCGTCCTGGTAGTCCAGGAAGACCGGGAACTCCTGGACCTGCTTCGCCGACTGGGCCGCCAGGGCCGACTGCGCGTCGCACAGCGCCTTGATGAACGGCTTCGCCGCCTCGATGCCCTCGGCGACGATCTCCTCGGTCGGGGCGGTGGCGCCCTCGTCCTTGACGAGGCCCCACGCGTTGTCGGTGGCCTCGGCCTCGATCATGGCGATCGCCACGTCGTCACCGACCGCACGGCCGGCCACGACCATGTCGAAGACCGCGCGCTCCTTGTCGGAGTACTTGGGGAACGCGACCCACTGGCCGTCGACGAGCGCGATGCGCACCGCGCCGACCGGGCCGGAGAACGGCAGGCCCGAGATCTGCGTCGACGCCGAGGCGGCGTTGATCGCGAGCGTGTCGTACGCGTCGTCCGGGTGGATGGCGAGCACGGTGATGACGACCTGGACCTCGTTGCGCAGGCCCTTGACGAAGAGCGGGCGCAGCGGGCGGTCGATGAGGCGGCACGCGAGGATCGCGTCCGTCGAGGGGCGGCCCTCGCGGCGGAAGAACGAGCCGGGGATGCGGCCCGCGGCGTACATCCGCTCCTCGACGTCCACCGTCAGCGGGAAGAAGTCGAACTGGTCCTTGGGGTGCTTGCCCGCCGACGTGGCGGACAGGAGCATCGTCTCGTCGTCGAGGTACGCGGCGACGGAGCCGGCGGCCTGACGCGCGAGGCGTCCGGTCTCGAACCGGACGGTGCGGGTGCCGAAGCGACCGTTGTCGATCGTCGCCTCGGCGAACTGGATCTCGGGACCCTCCACGGGTGCCCTCCCTTTCTCGAAGTGCCGCCCGGTCGCCCTGTCGAGGGTTCCGGTCCCGCGCCCGCGCACGCCGGGCGTGCGGGGCACCGGACGCGCTCGACGCTCGGCGGTCTTCGATCGAGGTCCACGGCTTCCGTGACGGGCACGGGTCCGTGGGCCACTACCGAGGACCGAACGAGGGGCCGGCGGCGCGGTGGGTGTGTCTTGCTTACGGGTACGTCACACCGGACCAGCCCGGCCCTGCGGGGACCGGGCCGGCGGCGTGGTGTCAGCGACGCAGACCGATGCGCTCGATGAGGCTGCGGTAGCGGTTGATGTCGACCTTCTGCAGGTAGCCGAGCAGGCGGCGACGCTGGCCGACGAGCAGGAGCAGGCCACGACGGCTGTGGTGGTCGTGCTTGTGCTCCTTGAGGTGCTCCGTCAGGTCACGGATGCGCTGCGAGAGCAGCGCGATCTGGACCTCGGGCGAGCCGGTGTCGCCCTCGCTGGTCGCGTACTCGGTGATGATGCGCTGCTTCGTGGCAGTGTCGAGCGGCACGGCTCTCCTTCAGGGGTTCGTTGCGCGGCGCTCCGGGTCGGTGGTCCCGGGCTCTCTGGGTCCGCGGCCGTCCAGACGGCGCATCGATCCTACCAGGCGGGGCGCGCGCGCCCCGGGCCCGGCCTCAGCGGCGTCGCGGTGGCTGCGCGGCCACGACGCAGGCCAGGAGCGCGACGAGCGCCTGGGCCACCACGAGCGCCGGCGTGACGACGCCCAGGAGCGCCGCGACGGCGAACGGCAGGGCCGTCAGCAGCACGAGGTCGGGCCCCTGGCGCGCCACGGCGGCGGCGTCGACCGGCACCGCGCCGGCAGGGGTCGCGAGCAGCGGGCCGGACCAGTCGGGCTCGGGGCGCAGCATCCCGCGCAGCGCGCCCGCTCCGCACCCCACGCCGACGAGCGCGCCGAGCACCACCCACCAGGCCGAGCCGGTCGCGAGCGCGAGCGGCACGAGACCGACCGCGACGCACGCCGCGCCGCTGAGCGCCGGCAGGACCGTCCGCGCCGCCCGGACCGCCCGCGCGGAGAGCGGGAGGGACGCGTCGAGCGCCGGGACCATCTCCGCCATGCCCGCGCCGGCCGCACCGAGCCGCGCCGCGCGCGTCCCGACCGCGAGAACGGTCAGCGCCAGCCCCGGCCCGGCCGCGAGCGCCGGCACGTCGTGCGCGAGCACGAGGAGCGCGGCCAGCCCGACGAGCTGGGCCCACGACGACGGCGTGCGGGCGAGCAGCACCGCGTCCGCGGCGACGAGCGCGCCCCGCGGGCCGCGCACGCGCCGGAAGGCGTGAGCACGGCGCGGGCGGAGGGGCCGCCCGCCCGCGTCGAGCGCGCGGCCCAGGTCCCGCGTGTCCACGGAGAGGAGCGCGGCCGACAGCCGGTCGACCGCGCCGCTGCGACCGAGCAGCGCGGGCAGGGGGAGCCGGTCGACGCGTGCGGCCCACCGCGCCACGAGCACCACGGCGGCCGTCCCGAGCCCCGCCGCGACCGCGGTCGCGGCGGCCGGCCACGTGCCGGGCGGGCGCAGCTCGGCGCCGGACCCGACGAGCACGACCCCCAGCACGGGGACGGCGGCGACGAGCACGTCGCTCACGGCCCCGAGGGCGCGCGGCCCGGACGGGCGCGGCTGGAGCAGCCCGGCGACGGCGACGACGACGGCCCCTGCGGCGGTGCCGAGCAGCGCGCCGAGCAGCACGGAGCGCCCGTCCGCCCCGGCGGCGAGGCCCGCGAGCGCGGTGCCGACACCTCCGGCGAGCGCTCCCCCGCCCGCACCCGCCGCGACGGACGGCAGCAGCAGCCCGCGGCGGTCCGCCGGCGTGGAGACCCACCAGTGGACGCCCGCCGTCCCGACCCCGGCCGGTCCGAGACGGGCCGCCGCGGAGCCGACGAGCGCGACGGCGACGAGTGCGAGGAGCGCCTGCAGGAGACCGGGCGACGGCGGCGTCCCACCGCCCCGCCAGGCGCCCTCCGATCCCCCGACCGTCCAGCCCTGGTCCATCGCGACCGCGTCGCCCACCGCCGAGACGACCCCGAGCACGAGCCCGGCGGCGAGCAGGACGGAGACCACCACGTAGGCGACGTCCGTGACGACCTGGACCGCGCCGCGGCCCGCGTGCGAGGCCGCGACGCGCGCGGTGAGGCGGCGCAGCTCGCGCCCCGTGAGCTGCTCGTCGGGGTCCGTGCGCGGTCGTGCGGCGGCGGGAGCGCTCATCGCACGGCGGCGAGGACGTCGCCCAGGTCTTCGCGCTCGACGTCGGTGCAGGCCTCGTCGCCCACGAGCAGGCCGCGCGCGCCCGCGCGCGTCGCCACCTCGGGGTCGTGCGTCGCGAGCACCACGGCGACGCCGCGCGCGGCCTCGGCGGCGATCAGGTCGGCGACGGACCTCCGGGTGCCCGGGTCGAGGCGCTGCTCGGGCTCGTCGAGCACGAGCACGTCGCGCGGGCGCACGAACGCCGCGCAGAGCAGGAGGCGCCGGCGCTGGCCGGAGGACAGCTCGGTGGGCGCGGCGTCGGCGCGCGCGGCGATGCCGAACCGGTCGAGCACGCCGTCGACGACCCGTCCCGCCTCGGCGACGCCGTGGCCGCGCGCGAGGAGCACGAGGTGCTCGCGGACGCTCAGGCCGGGGAAGTACGCGTCGTCGTCGCCCACGCCCGCGACGCGCGCGCGGAACGCGCGCTCGCGCTCGTCGACGGGGCGGCCCAGCATCTCGACCGTGCCGCCGAGCGGCGCGAGCCGGCCCAGGAGCGTGCGCAGGACGGTGGACTTCCCGCTGCCGTTCGGCCCCACGACGGCGAGCACCTCCCCCGGCGCGACGGCGAGGTCGACCGGCGCGCACACGGGCGCCTCGCCGTAGCCGACGCGCAGTCGCCGGGCGACGACGGCCGCCGCCCCCGGTGCGAGGCCCGCCCCGGTCACGCCGGCGCGCCGGCGAGCGTCGCACGGGCGCGCTCGACGTCGTCGCGCATCTGGGCGACGAGCGGCTCGATCCCGTCGAACCGCAGCGTGGGCCGTAGCCGGTCGACGAGCTCGAGGACGACCTCCTCGTCGTACAGGTCCAGGTCGGTGCGGTCGAGCACGTACGCCTCGACGCGGCGCTCCTGGCCGTCGAACGTCGGGTTGGTCCCGATGGAGATCGCGGCCGGCAGGCGGACGTCGGCGTGGCGGGGGTCGGCGCCGGCGAGCTGCGGCCGCACGAGCCAGCCGGCGTAGACGCCGTCCGCCGGGACCATGCCGGAGATGCCACCGAGGTTGGCGGTCGGGTACCCCAGCTCGCGCCCGCGCGCGTCGCCGTGCACGACCGTGCCGCGCACGCGGTGGTGGCGACCGAGGATCCGGGTGGCCTCGCGCACGTCCCCGGCGGCGAGCAGCGCACGCACGCCCGTGGACGACCACCGCGCGTCGTGGTGGCCGCCGGCCTCGTCGTCGTCGGTGACGGGCACGCCCTGGTGCTGGCCGACGTCGTCGATCGCGACGACCTCGAAGCCGTACCGCTCCCCCAGCTCCTCCATCGTCGCGAGCGTGCCGGCGTTGTCCCGGCCGAAGCGCACGTCGTGCCCCACCACGACGGTGCCGACCCGGAGCCCGTCGACGAGGTAGGTGCGGACGAACTCCTCGGGGGTCTGGCGCGCGAAGTCGAGCGTGTAGTCGACGAGCAGCACCGCGTCGAGCCCGGTGGCGCCGAGGAGCTCCACCCGGTCGGCGATGCCCGTGATCAGCTCGGGGGCGTCGTCGGGCCGGTGCACGGCGGCGGGGTGGGGGTGGAACGTCACCGCGACCGCGTGGGACTCGCGCGCACGGGCGAGCTCGACGATGCGGCCGAGCACCTGCACGTGACCGCGGTGGACGCCGTCGAAGTTGCCGATGGTCACGACCGTCGGGCCGTATCCCGGGGGAACCTGGCTCAGGTCCGTCCACAGGTGCACGCAGAGCTCCTCGAGGTGGTCGTGGTGGGGGTCCGGCGGGTCGCACCGGGCGACGGCGGCGGTCGCGCGGGACAAGACTGCCACGGCGCGTCAGGCCGGGGCGAGGACGAGCACCGGGCGCGCGAGGTCCTCGCCGCGGCGCCGCGTGTCCTCGACGAGCGCGACGAGCTCGCCGCCGGGCCCGATCGCCGCGACGGCGCCGGGCTGCCCGGAGGGCGACACCCACTGCCCGTAGGACAGCGCCGCGGCCTCGGCGGCCGTGAGCTCCCGCACCGCGAACGCGGCGCGCGCGGCGGTCGCGAGGGGCACGGTCGCGAGGACGCCGTCGCGGTCGGCCTGCGCCTCCGCGTCCTCGAGGGTGACCGCGAGGTCGAGGCCGTAGCCGCCGACGCGCGTGCGGCGCAGGGCCGTGAGGTGCCCTCCGGTACCGAGCGCGGCGCCGAGGTCGCGCGCGAGGGCGCGCACGTACGTGCCCGAGGAGCAGACCACGGTGACGTCGACGTCGAGGGCCCCGGGCGCGTCGCCGGGCACGCCGTCGGTGCCGGGCGGCACGGCGCGCACGTCGTGCACGTCGAACCGGGAGACGGTCACGGGCGCGCGGCGAGCTCGACCTCCTCGCCGGCGCGGGCGCGCGCGTAGGCGCGCTTCCCGTCGACCTTGATCGCGCTCACCGTGCTCGGGACCTGCTGGATGTCGCCCGTCAGCCGCGCCACCTCCGCGTCGAGCGCGGCCCGCGCGACGCCGGACGCGTCGGCGCGCGAGGTCACCTCGCCCTCGGCGTCGTCTGTGGTGGTCGCGACGCCGAGCCGGACCGTCGCGGTGTACTCCTTGTCGGCCCCGACGAGGTACGTCAGCAGCCGGGTCGCGCGGCCGACCCCGAGGACGAGCACGCCCGTCGCCATGGGGTCGAGCGTCCCGGCGTGGCCGACCTTGCGCGTCCCGGCGAGCCGGCGGGTGCGTCCGACGACGTCGTGGCTGGTCCAGCCGCCGGGCTTGTCGACGACGAGCAGCCCGTCCGGCGCCGTGGGGCGCCGGGGGGCGGCGGGACGGTCGGTCCGGTCAGTCTTGGGGCTCATCGCCCTGCTCGGGCGCGCGGTACGGGTCCGCCTCTCCCGCGTACGCCTTGCCCTCGCGCAGCGCGGCGAGCTCGGCGTCCCGTCGCCGGGCCTCGACGAGCGCGGCGTCGAGGTGCGCGGCCGTCTCGGGCACGGCGTCGAGGTGGAACTCGATCGTCGGCGTGAGCCGGATGCCGGTCTGCTTGCCGACCTCGGACCGGATGAGCCCCTTGGCGCTCTCCAGCGCGGCGGCCGTGCCGGCGCGCTCCTCGTCCGAGCCGTAGACCGTGTAGAACACGGACGCGTTCTGCAGGTCCCCGGTCACGCGCACGTCCGTCACGGTGACGAACCCGAGCCGCGGGTCCTTGATCCGGCTGTCGAGCATCTGCGCGACGATGACCTTGATCCGGTCGGCGAGCTTCCTCGCCCGAGGGTGGTCGACCATGGCTTCTTCCTTTCGTGCCGGGACGGGAACCGGCTGCAGCTCCGACGACCGTACGCCGGAATGTGGCCCGGGACCCGTGCGTGTGGACGACGCGGGCCGGGCCGCAGCAGGGCGGCGGCGGGTCGTGGCGGGTCTGGCGGGAGCCCGCGAGGGACGAGCGGGCGGATGGTAGACCCGCCGCCGCCCTGCGGAGGCACGGCCCGGAGGTGACCGGGCCGCGAGACGACGACCGGGGGCGAGCGAAGCCGCCCACCCCCGGTCACCGATCACGTCAGGATCGCGGCTTCTCCCGCATCTCCCACGTCTCGATCGTGTCGCCGACCTGCAGGTCGTTGAAGGACCCGAGCCCGATACCGCACTCGTAGCCCTCGCGGACCTCGGTCGCGTCGTCCTTGAAGCGCTTGAGCGACTCGACCGTGAGGTTGTCCCCCACGACGTTGCCGTCGCGCAGGACGCGCGCCTTGGCGTTGCGGCGGATCTCGCCGGACCGGACGATCGACCCGGCGATGTTGCCGAACTTCGAGGAGCGGAAGATCTCGCGGATCTCCGCGGTGCCCAGCTGGGCCTCCTCGTACTCCGGCTTGAGCATGCCCTTGAGCGCGGCCTCGACGTCGTCGATCGCCTGGTAGATGACCGAGTAGAACTTGACCTCGACGCCCTCGCGGTCCGCCAGCTCCTCGACGCGCTCGCCGAACTTCACGTTGAAGCCGATGATCACCGCGTTGTCGACGGTGGCGAGGTTGACGTCGTTCTGCGTGATGGCACCCACGCCGCGGTGGATGACGCGCAGCTGGACCTCCTCGCCGACGTCGATCTTGAGCAGCGCGTCCTCGAGCGCCTCGACGGCACCGGACACGTCGCCCTTGAGGACGAGGTTGAGGGTCTCGACCTTGCCCTGCTGGAGCGCCTGCGTGAAGTCCTCGAGGCTGATGCGCTTGCGGCGCTTGGCCAGGAGGGCGGCACGCTCGGCGGCCTCGCGCTTCTCGGCGATCTGGCGCGCCGTGCGCTCGTCGGGCGCCACGAGGAACGTGTCGCCCGCGCTCGGCACGGACGCGAGACCCAGCACGAGGACCGGGCGGGCGGGGCCTGCCTCGGTCACGGCCGTGCCGTGCTCGTCGAACATCGCCCGGACGCGGCCGTGGGCCGTGCCGGCGACGATCGCGTCCCCGACGCGCAGCGTGCCGGACTGGACGAGGACGGTCGCGACGGCGCCGCGACCCTTGTCCAGGTTGGCCTCGATCGCGACGCCGCGTGCGTCCTTGTCGGGGTTGGCACGCAGGTCGAGCGAGGCGTCGGCGGTGAGCAGGACGGCCTCGAGGAGGTCGTCGATGCCCATGCGCTGCTTGGCGGAGACCTCGACGAACATCGTGTCGCCGCCGTACTCCTCGGCCACGAGGTTGTACTCGGTGAGCTGCTGGCGGATCTTGTCGGGGTTGGCCCCCTCCTTGTCCACCTTGTTCACCGCGACGACGATCGGCACGTCGGCCGCCTGGGCGTGGTTGAGCGCTCGATGGTCTGCGGCATGACGCCGTCGTCGGCGGCCACGACGAGGATCGCGATGTCCGTCACCTGCGCACCGCGGGCACGCATGGCGGTGAACGCCTCGTGACCCGGGGTGTCGATGAAGGTGATGGCGCGGTCGTTGCCCTCGTGCTCGTGACGCACCTGGTAGGCGCCGATGTGCTGCGTGATGCCGCCGGCCTCCCCGGCGACCACGTCGGTGGAGCGGATCGCGTCGAGCAGCTTGGTCTTTCCGTGGTCGACGTGACCCATGACGGTCACGACCGGCGGGCGGGCCATGAGCTCGTCGTCGCTCTCGGCCTCGAGCTCGGCGTCCAGGTCGATGTCGAAGGACCCGAGCAGCTCGCGGTCCTCCTCCTCGGCCGAGACCATCTCGATGACGTAGCCGAGCTCGGACGCGAGCGTGCCGAACGTGTCCTCGTCGAGCGACTGCGTCGCCGTGGCCATCTCACCGAGGTGGAACAGCACCGTCACGAGGCTCGCGGGGTTCGCGTCGATCTTGTCCGCGAAGTCGTTCAGCGACGAGCCGTGCCGCAGCCGCACGACGGTCGAGCCGTTGCCGCGGGGGACCTGCACGCCGCCGAGCGACGGCGCCTGCATCTGCTCGAACTCCTGGCGCTTCGCGCGCTTGGACTTGCGGCCCCGGACCGGGCGACCGCCGGCGCGCCCGAAGGCACCCTGCGTCGACCCGCGACCGGCACCACCGCGACCGCCGCCGCCGGGGCGACCGGCGAAGCCGCCGCCCGGGGCACCGCCGCCGGGGCGACCGCCGAAGCCGCCGCCGACCGCCGCCGCCGCCACCGCCGCGTCCGCCGGGAGCGGGACGCTCACCGGGACGACCGACCGAGGTGCGGCCCGGCATCATGCCGGGGTTCGGCGCGCGCCACCAGGACGCGGTGCGGGACGGGCCGCCGGGGCGCGGCCCGCCCGAGCGCTCGCCCGACCCCGCGGCGTCGGACCGCTCGGGGCGCGAGCCCGGCCGGGGCATGCCCTGGCTGGACGCGAACGGGTTGTTGCCCGGGCGCGGCGCGCCCGGACGGCCACCGCCGGGGCGCGGGCCACCCTGCCGGGGCATGCCCTGGCTGGACGCGAACGGGTTGTTCCCGGGGCGCGGGGCGCCGGACGGGCACCCGGCCGCGGCGCGGGCGCGTTCGTGCCGCCGCCGGGCTTGGGCGACGCGGTGGGCTTCTGCGCCTCGCCGGGGGTCGGCGCCTGCGCAGCAGGCTGCTCCGGCGCAGGCTTCGGCGCGGGAGCCGACGGCGCGGGGGCCTCGGCCGCCGGTGCCTCGGGCGCTCGCTCCGCGGGTGCGGGGCTCTCGGGAGCCGGCGCCGCCGGGCGCGGCTCCGCCTTCGGGGCAGGCTTCGGCGCGGCCGCCTTCGGGGCGCCGGCCTTGGGCGCCGCCGGCTTGGACGCCGGCGCACCGCCGCCCGCCGGGAAGGCGTCGCGCAGCTTGCGGACCACCGGTGGCTCGATGGTCGAGGATGCCGAGCGGACGAACTCACCGAGCTCCGTCAGCTTGGTCATGATGGTCTTGCTCTCCACCCCGAGCTCCTTCGCGAGCTCGTAGACGCGGACCTTTGCCACAACTCTCCTGTCTCGGCCCGCCCCGGACAGGGAGGACCGTCGTTAGTGCTGGGTGCTCATCGCAGGGGACTCATCGGGTGCCCATCGGCTTCTGACCCGCTTCCTTGTCGACGTGTCGTGCAGTGCGGCCGGCGACCACGGAGGATCCGAGGTCTCGGTCGTGACGGTCGTTCATGCTTCCCCGCCCGGCTCGACCGCGGCACGGACGGCGGTGAGGTCGAGCGGCCCTGCCACGCGCAGGGCCCGCGGGACGGCCCGCCGGCGTTCCGCCGCCTCGAGGCACCGCGCAGACGCGTGGAGCCACGCGCCGCGGCCCGGCAGCGACCGACCGGCGTCGACCACGAGCCGGGGCTCGTCGGTGCTCGTGCCGGACCGGTCGACGACCAGACGGAGGAGGACGGACCTCAGGTCGCGTTCCCGGCAGCCGACGCACGTCCGGACGGGACCCGTCCCCGCGGTGCGCGGGTCGGGGTGGGTGTCCGGGGGCATGGTCGGCGTGCGGGCACGCGGCCCGGTCGTGGACAGTCTAGCGCGCTGCCCCGTCGTGCGTGACCGTACCACCCGGCGCGCTACCGGTCGACGGGCCCGCGACCGGCGGGAGCGGCACCGCCCACGGCACCCGGCTCGGCCGTCGTCCCGGCCTCCGGGCCGCCCTCGTCCGAGCGGATGTCGATGCGCCAGCCCGTCAGCTTGGCGGCCAGGCGGGCGTTCTGCCCCTCCTTGCCGATCGCGAGCGAGAGCTGGAAGTCCGGCACCACGACACGGGCGGCGCGGGCCTCCGCGTCGACCACGGTGACCGAGGACACGCGCGCCGGCGACAGGGCGTTCGCGACGAACCGCGCCGGGTCGTCGCTGTGGTCGACGATGTCGATCTTCTCCCCGTGCAGCTCGGCCATGACGGCCCGCACGCGGGAGCCCATCGGCCGATGCACGCGCCCTTGGCCCCCAGACCGGGGACCGTCGAGCGCACCGCGACCTTCGTCCGGTGACCGGCCTCGCGCGCGATCGCCGTGATCTCCACGGCGCCCTCGGCGACCTCCGGCACCTCGAGCTCGAAGAGCTTGCGCACGAGGTTCGGGTGCGTCCGGCTCAACGTGATCTGCGCGCCCTTCATTCCCCGCGCCACCTCGAGCACGTAGGCGCGCAGGCGCTCGCCGTGCACGTACTCCTCCGTCGGTACCTGCTCGTGCGGCGGCAGCACCGCCTCGGTGCCGCCGACGTCGACGAGCACGACGCGCGGGTCCCGGCCCTGCTGGATGACGCCCGCGAGGACCTCGCCCTCCTTGCCGCGGAACGTGCCGAGGATCTGGTCGTCCTCGGCGTCGCGCAGCCGCTGGACGATCACCTGGCGCGCCGTCGACGTCGCGATCCGCCCGAAGTCCGCCGGCGTGTGGTCGAACTCGGGCCCGTACTCGACCGGGCCGCGCGGCGCGTCCTCGTCGTCGGTGGGGGGTGCGGGCAGCTCCTCGCGCGCCCACACGGTCACGTGCCCGGACCGGCGGTCCAGCTCGACGCGCGCGCGGGCGTACGCGTCGGGCGTGCGGTGGTACGCCGAGAGCAGGGCCTGCTCGATCGCCGCGACGAGCACGTCGAGGCTGATGTCCCTCTCGCGCTCGAGCAGCCGCAGCGTGCTCATGTCGATGTCCATCGTCAGGCCTCCTCGGCGTCGGGACCGCCACCGGCGGTCGGGTCGTCCAGCTCGGGCAGGTCGGCGGCCAGGGCGCGACGGAGCTCGACCTGCACCTGGCCGCGCACGACGTCGTCCAGCGCCACCACGCGCTCCTGCGCGGACCCCCGGGGCCCGCGACCTCGAGGTGCAGGGCGTCGTCGACGTCGCGCAGCCGGCCCTCGACCGTGCCGCCGTCCGCGAGGACGAGGCGCACGAGCGCCCGCGTGCCCGACGGAAGTGCCGCCGCTCCGTGAGCGCGCGGTCCGTGCCCGGCGTCGACACCTCGAGCGTGTACGCCCCGGGCAGCACGTCGACGTCGTCGAGGACGGCGGAGATCGGTCGCGAGACCTCGGCCACCGTGTCGAGGTCGAGGCTTCCCGAGGCGTCCTCGGGCAGGTCCACCACCACGCGCACCACGGAGCGCGCCCCTGCACGCGAGACCGAGACGTCCTCCAGGAACAGCC
The DNA here is from genome assembly GCF_001942335.1 of Cellulosimicrobium sp. CUA-896. Taxonomy (GTDB): domain Bacteria; phylum Actinomycetota; class Actinomycetes; order Actinomycetales; family Cellulomonadaceae; genus Cellulosimicrobium. The sequence continues at coordinate 91,165 of NZ_MKKH01000066.1, forward strand.
CCGCGTCGCGCACCACCGGCTCGATCCCGCGCCGCACGCCCTCCCGGAGCGCCTCGGCGGCCCCGCCGTCGGGCCCCTTCCCGGACCGTCCGCCCGCCTGCCCTGCCATGACTCGACTCCCGTCCGCTCCCACGCCGGGCACGGATACGACCGGTGTGTTGTTGTGCTGCCTGCTGACCAGGGACCAGCGTAACGACTCGCGGGCCCCGGGCATGACATCATCGCCCCCGATGAGACCCCACGCGACCGCGGCGGACGCCGCCCACCCCGCCCGCGCGGCCCTCGCGGCCGTCCTCGTCGTGGTCGCCGCGGTCCTCGCCGGGTGCGGCGTGCGGCTCGAGACGCCGGCCCCCACGGAGCCCAGCCCCGGTGCGCGCGAGGTCGTGCGCCGCACCGCGGTCGACGACGCCCTGACGGTGGCGGGCCTCGCGGACGAGGTGGCGCCGTCCGCCGCCGACCCCGCGGTGCGGGCGCTGGTCGACGAGATCGCGGCCTTCGCACGAGAGCACGTGGACGCGCTCGGCGGCGTCTACGACTCCGGCCTCCCGGACCCGGGCGAGACCGCGGGCGCCACGGCCGGGTCCCCCACGGAGGTGACGACGACCCCGGCCGACGCCGCGGCGGTCGCGGAGGGCGCCCGGGACGCGGGAGCGGACGCCGAGGAGGCGCCCGACACCGAGGATGCGCCCGACGAGGAGGCGTCCGACGCCGGGCCGACCACGGACGACGTGGTCGCCGCGCTCGTCGGCGCGGCGCAGCGGACCCGGGCGTCGGCGGACGCGGCACGCGACCCGGGCCTCGCCCGCCTGCTCGCCTCGGTCGCGACGTCGGAGCACGTGTCCGCGCAGCGCCTGGCGGCCGCCACCGGCTCGGACGCGGCGGCCGAGCTGACCCTGGGGACCGCCCTGGTCGGCGCGGCACCCACCGGCGTCGGGGCCGCGGACCTCGCGACGCTCGTCGCGGCCGAGGACGCCGCGGGGTACGCCTACGAGGTGCGCGGCGCCCAGGCCGACGGCGACGTCCGCGCGGCCGCCGTGGCCCGCGCGGCGCAGCACCGGGCGCGCGCCGAGGCGTGGGCGCGCGCCGCCGGGACGGACGGCACGGACCAGGACCCGCGCCGCGTCGCCTACGAGCTGCCCGAGGACGAGGACACCGCCGCGCTCGCCCAGCGCCTCGAGTCCGAGCTGGCGCAGTCGTACGCGTCGCTCGTGGCGACGTCCGCGCCGACGTCGCGCGGCGAGGTCCTCGTGCTGCTCGTCGACTCCTGGCAGGGTGCGCTCGCATGGGGCGCGCCCCTCGCGGCCTTCCCCGGTCTGCCCGAGCAGGCCGGGGCCGCGCCGGCCGGCTCCTGAGCGTCGCCGGGGATCAGCCCAGGAGGGTCTCCACGCGCCGCACGACCTCGTCCACCGCGTCCGCGACGGGCACCTGCACGGCCTCGTCGGCGCGCGGGCGCACCTCGACGACGCCGTCCGCGAGCCCGCGGCCCACGACGAGCAGCAGCGGGACGCCGAGCAGCTCCGCGTCCTTGAACTTCACGCCGGGCGACACCTTCGGGCGGTCGTCGTACACCACCTCGACACCGCGCGTGACGAGCTCCGTCGCGAGCCGCTCGGCCTCGTCGAAGACCGCCGCGTCCTTGCCCGTCGCGACGACGTGCAGGTGCGCGGGGGCGACGTGCGCGGGCCAGGCCAGCCCCGCGTCGTCGTGGTTGGCCTCGGCGAGCGCCGCGAGCACGCGCGTGACGCCGATGCCGTAGGAGCCCATCGTCACGACGACCTGCTTGCCGTTCTCGTCGAGCACCGTGAGCCCGAGCGCCTGCGCGTACTTGCGCCCGAGCGCGAAGATGTGGCCGATCTCGATGCCGCGCGCGAGCTCGAGCGGGCCCGAGCCGTCGGGCGCCTCGTCACCGGCGCGCACCTCGGCGGCCTCGACCGTGCCGTCGGCGGCGAAGTCGCGCTCCGCGACGAGGTCGAACACGTGCCGGCCGTCGGCGTCCGCGCCGGTGATCCAGCGCGTGCCGGCGACGACCCGCGGGTCGAGCAGGTAGCGCACCGAGTGGCGCACCGGCTCGCCCTGCGCGGCCACCTCGGGCGCGTCGCCGGGCAGGGGCGGCTCACGGTGCGCGTTGGGGCCCAGCACGCCCGGCCCGATGTAGCCCTTGACGAGCTCGGGGTGTGCGGCGAAGTCCGCGTCGGTCGCCGGCTCCACCTCGGCCGGCTCGAACGCCGCGCCGACGCGCTTGAGGTCGACCTCGCGGTCGCCCGGGAGGCCGACGACGACGACCTCGCGCCGTCCGTCCGGGTGGGTCAGCGCGAGCACGACGTTCTTCAGCGTGTCCGCCGCGGTCCAGGGCCGGTCGGCGCGCGGGTGGTGCGCGTTGGCGAACGCGACGAGCGAGTCGATCGTCGGGGTGCCCGGCGTGTCCTCGACGTGGGCGGCCGGCGCGTCGGCGTAGTCGACGGCCTCGGGGACCGGCGTGACGACCGCCTCGACGTTCGCCGCGTAGCCGCCCGGCGAGCGGACGAACGTGTCCTCGCCGATCGCCGTCGGGGTGAGGAACTCCTCCGAGCGCGACCCGCCCATGGCACCCGACGTCGCCGCGACGACGACGTACTCGAGCCCCAGGCGCTCGAAGATGCGCCGGTACGCGGCGCGCTGCGCCTCGTACGAGCGCTCGAGGCCCTCGTCGGTGACGTCGAACGAGTACGCGTCCTTCATGACGAACTCGCGCCCGCGGATGAGGCCGGCGCGCGGCCGGGCCTCGTCGCGGTACTTGGTCTGGATCTGGTAGATCGTCAGCGGCAGGTCCTTGTACGACGAGTACAGGTCCTTGACGAGGAGGGTGAACATCTCCTCGTGCGTGGGCGCGAGGAGGTAGTCCGCCTCCTTGCGGTCCTTCAGCCGGAAGATGTTCGGCCCGTACTCCGTCCAGCGGCCCGTCGCCTCGTACGGCTCCTTGGGCAGCAGCGCCGGGAAGTGCACCTCCTGCGCGCCGGCGGCGGCCATCTCCTCCCGGACGACGGCCTCCACCTTGCGCAGCACGCGCAGACCGAGCGGGAGCCAGGTGTAGATGCCGGGCGCCGCGCGGCGGATGTAGCCCGCGCGCACGAGCAGCCGGTGGCTCGCGACCTCGGCGTCGGCAGGGTCCTCGCGCAGCGTCCGGACGAACAGGGTGGACAGGCGCAGGAGGTCGGCGGGGCGGGCGACCGCGAGGGACGCGGGCGACTCCCCGGACGTGACGGAAGACATGCGCCCAACCCTACCGGCGGGGAGGATGGCCCCATGCCCGAGCTGCCCGAGGTGGAGGCCCTCGTCCGGTTCCTCGACGACCGGGCGACGGGACGGACCGTCGTCGCCGCCGACGTGGCCCAGATCGCAGCGCTCAAGACCTTCGACCCGCCGGTGGGCGCGCTCGTCGGCGGCACGGTCGCGGGCGCCCGCCGGCACGGCAAGTGGCTCGACCTCGTCGTCGCGCCGGCGCCGTCGTCGGACGTGCGCGACGACGCGCTGCACCTGGTCTTCCACCTCGCCCGTGGCGGGTGGCTGCGATGGTCGGAGAAGGCGTCGACGACGCCCGTGCGCCCCCGCCTCGGCGGCGGGGGCGGGGGGAAGGTGGCCGCGCTCGCGCTGCGGGTCCGGTTCGACGACGGCTCCGGCTTCGACCTCACGGAGGCCGGCACGCGCAAGCGCCTCGCGGTGCACGTGGTGCGCGACCCGGCCGAGGTGACGGCGATCGCCACGCTGGGCGTCGAGCCGCTCGACCCGGCCTTCACGCCCGAGGTCCTCGCCGGCCTCATGGCCGCGCGCAACCAGCAGGTGAAAGGACTCCTGCGCGACCAGTCGTCGATCGCCGGGATCGGCAACGCGTACTCCGACGACATCCTCCACGCCGCCCGGACGAGCCCGTTCAAGCTCACGCGCTCGTTCACGCCCGACGAGGTCGCCCGCGTGCACGCCGCCGTGGGCGAGGTGCTGTCCGGCGCGGTCGCCGCGGCGTCGGGCCGGCCGGCGGCCGAGCTCAAGGACGCCAAGCGCGCCGGGATGCGCGTGCACGGGCGCACCGGGCAGCCGTGCCCCGTGTGCGGCGACACGGTGCGCGAGGTGAGCTTCGCCGACCGCAGCCTGCAGTACTGCGCCACGTGCCAGACCGGCGGCCAGGTGCTCGCCGACCGCCGGCTCTCGCGCCTGCTCCGGTGAGCGTGCCGACCGCCACGGTCGGCACACCGGTCAGGACAGCACGGTGGCTCAGAACAGCACCGTGGCGTACGTGCCGACCCGTTCGAAGCCGACCCTCCGGTACGTCGCGAGCGCCCGCACGTTGTAGTCGTTGACGTACAGCGACACGATCGGGGCCGCCGCGGCCGGGTCCGCGGCCGCGCGCGCGAGCTGGACGACCGCCGCCATGCCCGGCGCCGCCAGTCCCCGCCCGCGGTAGCGCGGGTCGACCCACACGCCCTGGACCTGGGCGACCCGCCCCGTCACCGCACCGAGCTCGGCCTTGAACGCGACGTGCGCGCCCGTCCCCGACCCCTCCAGGCGGACGAAGGAACGCCCCGCGGCCACGAGCGAGCGCACGCGCTCCTCGTACGCCCGGCCGCCGCCCTCCACCGGCGAGTAGCCGACCTCCTCGGTGAACATCCGCACGCACGCGGGCAGCACGACGGGGACCTCGGCGAGCACCGAGCGGCGCACCCCCGGGTCGGGCTCCACGGCGGGCGCACGGTCGATCGCGAGCGACGGCTGCTCCGCGCGGACCTCGCGCGGCGCGGGCCACGTCTCCGCGAGCGTCGCCCAGAGCGCCAGCACGGCGTCGCGCTCCCCCACGACCGACGAGGACCGGCGTCCGGCGCGGCGCGCGAGGGCGGCGAAGCCGGCGACCGCGGCGCGCCGGCCGGCCTCCCCGAGCGACGCCGGGACGACCGGCACCAGGTTGGCGCCGGCCCAGCAGACCGCCTCGAGCGGTCCGTCCGCGGGGAAGCCCCACGCCTGCCCGCCCGCGGCGCGCAGGCCGAGACGCGCCGCCACCTCGAAGCGCGCCGCGGCGAGGGCCGACGCGACCGGGTCCGCCGCGCAGACGACGAGCGCCTCGGTCACGTCCGTGTCGTCGAGCTCGCGCGCCTCGGCCTCGGCCCACGTCCGCAGGGCCGGGACCGAGCGGCGCCAGCGGGACACGCCCGTCAGCCGACGGTGACGACCGGGGACCCGGCCTGCGCGTCGTTCTCGGGCGTCATCGTCTCGGCGATGCGCATGGCCTCCTCGATGAGCGTCTCCACGATGAGCGCCTCGGGCACCGTCTTGACGACCTCGCCCTTGACGAAGATCTGGCCCTTGCCGTTGCCGGAGGCCACGCCGAGATCGGCCTCGCGGGCCTCGCCCGGGCCGTTGACGACGCAGCCCATGACGGCGACGCGCAGCGGGACCTCCATGCCCTCGAGGCCCGCGGTCACCTTGTCGGCCAGCGAGTAGACGTCGACCTGCGCGCGGCCGCACGAGGGGCACGAGACGATCTCGAGCTTGCGCGGGCGCAGGTTGAGCGACTGGAGGATCTGGTTGCCGACCTTGACCTCCTCGACCGGCGGCGCCGAGAGGGAGACGCGGATCGTGTCGCCGATGCCCTGGCTCAGCAGCGCGCCGAACGCGGTCGCCGACTTGATGGTGCCCTGGAACGCCGGCCCGGCCTCGGTCACGCCGAGGTGCAGGGGCCAGTCGCCCGCCTGGGAGAGCAGCTCGTAGGCGCGCACCATGACGACGGGGTCGTTGTGCTTGACGGAGATCTTGAAGTCGTGGAAGTCGTGCTCCTCGAACAGCGACGCCTCCCACACCGCCGACTCGACGAGCGCCTCGGGCGTGGCCTTGCCGTACTTCGCGAGCAGGCGCGGGTCGAGCGAGCCGGCGTTGACGCCGATGCGCAGGGAGACGCCCGCGTCGGACGCGGCGCGCGCGATCTGCTTGACCTGGTCGTCGAACTTGCGGATGTTGCCGGGGTTGACGCGCACGGCGGCGCAGCCGGCGTCGATCGCCGCGTAGACGTACTTGGGCTGGAAGTGGATGTCCGCGATGACGGGGATCTGGGACTTCTTCGCGATGGCCGGCAGCGCCTCGGCGTCGTCCGCGCTCGGCACCGCGACCCGCACGATGTCGCAGCCGGAGGCCGTGAGCTCGGCGATCTGCTGCAGGGTCGCGTTGATGTCGGTGGTCGGCGTCGTCGTCATCGACTGGACGCTGATCGGGGCGTCGCCGCCGACCTCGACCTTCCCGACCTTGATCTTGCGGGTCGTGCGGCGCGGCGCGAGGACCGGCGGCGGGGCGGCGGGCATTCCGAGGCTGATGGGTACGCTCACGTCACCAGTATCCCCTGCACGACCCCGGGTACCGCACGTCGAGACCGTCGGAGGCGTCACCTTCCCCGTGGGTCCGGCACATCTTCGCGGTGCCTCCACGAGCACGGCGCGCCGCGGCAGGCTCGCGCAGGCGTGCCGCTAGGTGAGACGGACGGGGTCGACGATGTCGGCGAGGATGAGCAGCGCGCCGACGCCGACCAGCACGACGAACATCACGTACGCCACGGGCATCATGCGCGCGACGTCCGCCGGCCCCGGCCGCGGCAGGCCGCGCACGCGCGCGACGGTGCGCTTCGCGCCCTCGTACACGGCGTTGACGACGTGGCCGCCGTCGAGCGGCAGCAGCGGGATGAGGTTGAAGACGAACAGCGCGACGTTGAGCGCGGCGAGCAGCAGGAGCATCGTGACGACGCGGTCGAGCACCGGGTTGTCGGCCCCCGCCACGTCGACGGCGACGCGACCCACGCCCACGACGCTCATCACGGAGTCCTGCTCGCGAGGCGCGTCGGTGAACGCCGCCTGGGCCGCCTCGGCGACCTTGACGGGGAGCGTGACGATGATCCCGGCCGTGCCGCTCACCTGCTGCCACGTCGCTCGACGGCGGTGCCGGCGCCGACCGACCGGCGCTCGACCGTCGGTGAGAAGCCCAGGTAGCCCACCGGCTCGGTGACCGGGTCGCCCGCCTCGTCGACGACGGCCGTGCCGTCCTCGGCGACCACCTGCCGCTCGACCTCGACCGGCGTCACCTGCAGGTCGACCTGCTCGCCGTCGCGCTCGACGACGAGCGGGACCGTGGTGCCCGCGGCGCCGCGGATCGTGCCGGAGAGCTGGTCCCAGGACGTGACCGGGGCACCGTCGAACGCGACCACCTCGTCACCGGGCTGCAAGCCGGCGGCCGCCGCGGGCGACTCGGGGTCCCCGCTCTCGCACCCGGCCTGCGCCGTCACGGTGTCCGTGACGCACGGCGTGACGCTCGCGACCGTCGTCGTGGCGGCGGGGAGCCCGATGCCGACGAACACCACGAGCATGAGCACGAACGCGATGAGGAGGTTCATGAACGGGCCGCCGAGCATCACGACGACCTTCTTGGGCGCCGAGAGGTTGTAGAAGGCGCGGTGCTCCTCCCCCGGCCGGACCTCCTCGGCGCTCGCGTCGCGCGCGTCCGCGACGACCTGGGCGAAGAACCCGTTGCCGCGGGGCCGCGCGCCGGCCGGAGCGGGCGGGAACATGCCCACGAGCCGGACGTACCCGCCGAGCGGGATCGCCTTGAGGCCGTACTCCGTCTCGCCCTTGCGGCGCGACCACAGGGTCGGCCCGAAGCCGACCATGTACTGGCTGACGCGCACGCCGAACCGCTTCGCGGGGACCATGTGGCCCACCTCGTGCAGCGCGATCGAGACGATGATGCCGAGCACGACCACGAGGATCCCGATCAGCGTCGCCATGGTTCCGTCCTCACAGTGTCACGGGTGGTGCGGTCAGGTGGTGCGGTGCGGTCGCCGGAGCGGTCGGTGGACCGTGCCTGCCGGTCAGCGCCGGACGAGCAGCTCGTCGGCGCGCGTGCGCGCCCACTGCTCCGCCCCCGACACGTCGTCCAACGTGACGGCGTCGCGGTGCGTTCCCTCGTGGGCGCCCAGCACGCTCTCGACGGTGCTGACGATGTCACCGAAACCTGCGCGTCCGCTGAGGAACGCCGCGACGGCCTGCTCGTTGGCGGCGTTGTAGACCGCGGGGTGCGTCGCGCTCGCGGCGACCGCGGCCCGCGCGAGCCCGACGGCCGGGAACGCGGCGTCGTCGAGCGGCTCGAAGGTCCACGACGCGGCCTGCGTCCAGTCGCACGGCGGGGTCACGACGTCGAGGCGGTCCGGCCAGCTCAGGCCGAGCGCGATGGGCAGGCGCATGTCCGGGGGCGACGCCTGCGCGATCGTCGAGCCGTCGACGAACTCGACCATCGAGTGCACGACGGACTGCGGGTGCACCACGACGACGATGTCGTCGACCGGGACGTCGAACAGCAGGTGCGCCTCGACGAGCTCGAGGCCCTTGTTCATGAGGCTCGCCGAGTTGACCGTCACCACCGGCCCCATCGCCCACGTGGGGTGGGCGAGCGCCTGGTCGACCGTCGCGGCCTTCACGGCGTCGGGCGCCCAGCCGCGGAACGGGCCCCCGGACGCGGTGAGCACCAGGCGGCGCACCTCGCGCGCGCGCCGAGCGCAGGCACTGCGCGATGGCCGAGTGCTCGGAGTCGACCGGCACGATCTGGTCGGCGCGCTGCTGCGCGGCGCGCACGAGCGCGCCGCCCGCCACGAGCGACTCCTTGTTCGCGAGCGCGAGCGTCGAGCCGCCGCGCAGCGCCGCGAGCGTCGGGCCGAGGCCGACGGAGCCCGTGATGCCGTTGAGCACGACGTCGCTCCCCCGCCCGGCGAGCTCCGTGGCGGCGTCCGGTCCCGCGAGCACGGCCGGGCGCCGGACCGCCCGGCGCACGCGTCGGCGAGCGCCCGCTCGAGGGCGCGCGCCCGGCCGGCGTCCGCGACGGCGACCGCGTGGACGCCGAGATCGGCCGCCTGCCGCGCGAGGAGGTCGACGTCACCGCCTCCCGCGGACAGCGCCTCGACCCGGAACCGCCCGGGGTGCGCACGGACGACGTCGATCGCCTGCGTGCCGATCGACCCGGTCGAGCCGAGGATCGTCAGGGTGCGAGGTTCGGGGTGGTCGTGCACGGGTCCCATCATCCCAGGTGCGCCGTGCGTGCCAGACCTGTCGGGAGCCTCACTCGACGCCGAGCAGCACCTCGACGGCGCGCGAGAAGAAGGCGTCCACCGGACCCTCGGCGTACCCGTCGCGGCCGCGCACCCGCTTGAACGTGGCGGCGCGGATCTCGGCGGCGGTGATCGGCACCTGCCTGTCGAAGTAGGCGACGAGCCGGTCGCACAGGTCGTCGACGTCGTCCATGTCGTACGCGGGCCTGCCCCGCTCCGCCGGGGCGAACTTCTCGCCGTCCGGCCGGCCGAGCCGCCCGTACAGCGTGCGGGCCCGCTCGGCGAGCGCGTTCATCCAGGCCTGCTGTCCGTGGGCCGCGACGTACTCGGCGCGCTGCCGGGCGATGAACGCCCCCTCGAGCCGGTCGAGCGCGGCGTCCACCTCGTGCGTGTCGTAGCCGCCGCGCACCAGGTCGAACACGGACGTCTGGATCTCCGTGCTCGTCAGGCGGTCCGAGGCGCGACCCTCGTAGACGTCGCGCGCGTGCTCGAAGAAGTCGTCGACCTCCTCGGGGTCGTACCCGTTGCGGGTCCTCGAGACCGTCGTGAACAGCGAACTCACTCGTCCTCCTCTGCAGCGAGCTGCCCGCAGGCGCCGTCGATGTCGCTGCCGCGGGTGTCACGGACCGTCGTCGGGATGCCGTGCCCGCGCAATCGTGCCACGAACTCCGCCTCGACGGCAGGGTCGCTGGCGGTCCAGATCGACCCGGGCGTCGGGTTGAGCGGGATCGGGTTGACGTGCACCCAGCCGTGGCCGCGTGCATTGAGCTTCTCGCCCAGGAGGTCCGCCCGCCACGCGTGGTCGTTCATGTCCTTGATCAGGGCGTACTCGATGCTCACGCGCCGGCCCGTGACCTCGAGTAGTGCCGGGCCGCGTCGAGCGCCTCGTCGACGCTCCAGCGCGTGTTGATCGGCACCAGCTCGCCGCGCAGGTCGTCGTCCGGTGCGTGCAGGGACAGGGCGAGCGTCACCGGGATGCCCTCGTCGGCGAGCTTGCGCATCGCGGGGACGAGCCCGACCGTCGACACGGTGATGTTGCGCGCGGACATGCCGAGGCCGTCGGGGGCGGGCGCGACGAGACGGCGCACGGTCCCCATGACCGCCTTGTAGTTGGCGAGCGGCTCCCCCATGCCCATGAACACGAGGTTGTTCAGGCGCGCCGGGCCGCCGGGGACCTCACCGTCGGCGAGGGAGCGCGCGGCGGCGCGCACCTGCTCGACGATCTCCGCCACGGAGAGGTTGCGGGTGAGCCCGAGCTGCCCCGTCGCGCAGAACGGGCACGCCATGCCGCAGCCCGCCTGGCTCGAGACGCACAGCGTCGTGCGCTGCGGGTAGCGCATGAGCACCGACTCGACCTTCGCGCCGTCGAACAGGTGCCACAGCGTCTTGACGGTCGTGCCGCCGTCGGCCTCCATGCGCCGGGCCGGCGTGAGCAGCGGCGGGAAGAGCGCCTGCGCGAGCGCGTCCCGCGACGCCTTCGGCAGGTCGGTCATCGCCTCGGGGTCGCGCGTGAGGTGCGCGTAGTAGTGCGTCGCGAGCTGCTTCGCGCGGAACGGCTTCTCGCCGAGCTCGACGACCGCGTCGCGCACCTCGTCGGGCGCGAGGTCGGCGAAGTGGCGCGGGGGCTTCCCGCGGCGCGGCGCCGACATGACGAGCGGGAGCGGGGTCGACTCCACCGACGGGCGCACGGAGCGCGCGGCCTGCGTCGCACCCGGGCGGTCTGCCGGGCGGTCTGCCGCGGGGGCGTTCTGTCGGACGGTCGGTCGCACGGTCATGGGAGGGTCCAAGCGTGGGGGGGGCGGGGCGCCGTCACGCTGCCACGGTGAGCAGCACGTAGACGAACGGCGCGGTGAGGAGCATGGAGTCGAGCCGGTCGAGGATGCCCCCGTGGCCCGGCAGGAGCGACCCCATGTCCTTCAATTCTAGGTCCCGCTTGATCATGGACTCGGCGAGGTCGCCGACGGTCGCCGTGAGCGGCGTGAGCACGCCGAGCGCGACACCCAGGAGCGGGCTCGCCCCGAGGCCGATCACGACGCCGACGACGCCCACGGCCGTGGCGAGGACGAACGAGCCGGCGAGGCCCTCCCACGACTTCTTCGGGCTGACCGACGGCGCGAGCGGGTGGCGGCCGAAGAGGACGCCGGCGACGTACCCGCCGACGTCGTTGGCGACCGCGAGGAGGATGAAGAGCAGGACGCGCACGCGCCCGTCGTCCTGCGCGAGCAGGAGCATGACGAACCCGGCCATGAACGGCAGGTAGGCCGCGGCGAACGTGCCGGCCGCGGCGTCGCGCACCGCGGCCGTGCCCGAGCCGTCGATGACGCGCCACACGACGACGCCGGCGACCGTGAGCATGAACGAGACGAGCAGCGCCTCGGGACCGGAGTAGTACGACGAGACGAGGATGCCCGCGGTACCGACGAGCAGAGGGAGCACCGGGACGTGCAGGTCGCGGCGCTGCAGGGCCTTGCCCAGCTCCCACACCGCGGCTCCCACGGCGAGCACCGCGAGGGCGACGAACGGCTCGGGCCGGAAGGCCAGGCTCGCGGCCACGACGACGAGCAGGCCGAGACCCACGGCGATCGCGACGGGCAGGTTGCGCCCGGCGCGCGCCGTGCGCACGGGACCGGCGTGCCGTCGGGCTCCGGGCCGACCGCGCGGCCGTCCGCGGGGTCGCCGGCGGCGGGGTGGAGTTCTGACATCGGCTGGTGCGCCCGGGTCCGAGAGAGCCTCAGACCTCGAGCAGCTCGCTCTCCTTGCCGGCCAGGAGGGCGTCCACCTGGTCCACGTGCTGCTTCGTCAGGCCCTCGAGCTCCTTCTCGGCGCGTGTGACCTCGTCCTCGCCGGCCTCTCCGTCGCGCACGATGCGGTCGAGCTCCTCCTTGGCCCGGCGCCGCACGTTGCGGATCGACACGCGGGAGTCCTCGGCCTTCTGCTTGGCGAGCTTGACGAAGTCGCGGCGACGCTCCTCCGTCAGCGCGGGCAGCACGACGCGGATGATGTTGCCGTCGTTCGACGGGTTCACGCCCAGGTCGGAGTCGCGCAGCGCCTTCTCGATGGCCGTCATCGCGCTCTTGTCGAACGGCGCGACGATGACCGTCCGCGCCTCGGGCGTCTGGAAGGACGCCAGCTGCTGGAGCGGGGTCGGGGCACCGTAGTAGTCGACCGTGATCTTGTTGAACATCGCGGGGTTGGCCCGGCCGGTGCGGATGGCGGCGAAGTCCTCCTTGGCCACCTCGACCGCCTTGTCCATCTTCTCCTCGGCCTCGAGGAGGGTCTCGTCGATCACCCAGTGCTCCTTACGTCTCGTCGGTCCTGCGAGCTGCTCGTCAGTCCGCGGTGACCAGTGTGCCAATATTCTCGCCGACGAGGGCGCGGGTGACGTTCCCCGGCTCGCCCATGCCGAAGACGCGCATGCGCACGTCGTTGTCCCGGCACAGGCTCATGGCGGTGGCGTCCATGACGCCGAGGTCGTTGACGAGGGCGTCGGTGTACGTGAGGTGGTCGAGCCGCACGGCGGCCGGGTCCTTGCGGGGATCCGCCGTGTAGACGCCGTCCACGCCGTTCTTGCCCATGAGGACCTCCTGGCAGTGCGTCTCGAGGGCGCGCTGCACGGAGACCGTGTCCGTCGAGAAGTACGGCATGCCGGCGCCCGCGCCGAAGATGACGACGCGCCCCTTCTCGAGGTGGCGGATCGCCCGCAGCGGGATGTACGGCTCCGCGACCTGGCCCATGGTGATGGCGGTCTGCACCCGCGTCGTCACGCCGGCCTGCTCGAGGAAGTCCTGGAGGGCGAGGCAGTTCATGACCGTGCCGAGCATGCCCATGTAGTCCGCGCGCGCCCGGTCCAGGCCGCGCTGGGAGAGCTCGGCGCCGCGGAAGAAGTTCCCTCCCCCGACGACGATGGCGACCTGCACGCCCTGCTCGACGGCCGCGGCGATCTCCTGGGCGACACGCTGCACGACGTCGGGCGCGAGCCCGATCTGGCCGCCGCCGAACGTCTCCCCGGACAGCTTGAGGAGCACGCGGCGCGCGGGCGCGCCCGCACCGGTCACCGTCGTGCTGGTCGGCTCGCCTGTCGTCATGTCGCCACCTGTCCTTCGTCGTCACCCGGCCACGGCCGGTGCGCAGCGCCCCGCGCTCGCGGGGCCGACTGCTCCTGGGGTCCTGGTCCGCACCCGGGCGCGAGGGCGCCCGGGTGCGGCTCGGCCCGGCCGTCCCGCCTGACGGCGGGAGGGCCGGGCCGGACGAGCGTCAGGCTCCGACGCGGAAGCGCACGAACTCGGTGATCGAGCCACCGGCCTCGGACACGACCTGGCCGACCGTCTTCTTCGGGTCCTTCGCGAGCGGCTGGTCGACGAGGACGACGTCCTTGAAGAAGCCCCCGAGCCGGCCCTCGATGATCTTCGGCAGCGCGGCCTCCGGCTTGCCCTCGTTGCGCGAGGTCTCCTCGGCGATGCGGCGCTCGTTCTCCACCGTCTCGGCCGGGACGTCGTCGCGCGACAGGTACTGCGGCGACATCGCGGCCACGTGCTGCGCGACGTCCTTCGCGACGGCCTCGCCGGCCGCGTCGGTCGCGACGACGACGCCGATCGACGGCGGCAGGTCGCGCGCGGTGCGGTGCAGGTAGGCGGTGACGCGCTCGCCCGCGACGCGCGTCACGCGGCGCAGGACGATCTTCTCGCCGAGCGTCGCGGCGGTGTTGTCGATGACCTCCTGGACGGTCTCGCCGTCGGCGTCCGCGGCGAGCGCGGCGTCGGCGTCGCGCGCACCGGCGGCGGCGGCCGCCTTGAGCACGCGGTCGGCCAGGTTGATGAAGGTCTCGTTCTTCGCCACGAAGTCGGTCTCGGAGTTGAGCTCGACGAGCGTGGCGACCTGACCGCCCTCGGCGTCGCGGATGTCCACGGCCACGAGGCCCTCGGACGTGGAACGGCCCTCGCGCTTGGCGACGCCCTTCAGGCCCTTGACGCGGATGATCTCGAGCGCCTTGTCGGAGTCGCCGTTGGCCTCGTCGAGCGCCTTCTTGACGTCGAGCATGCCGGCGCCGGTGCGCTCGCGCAGCGCCTTGATGTCAGCGGCGGTGTAGTTCGCCATGGTGGAGGATCCTCACTCGTGGTTCGTCACGGGTCGTGCTGGGTGCGGGCTCCGGGCCCCTCCGGGGACCCGGGCGCGGCGTGGGGTGCGCGGCGGGCTCGCCCGCCGCGCACCCCACGTCCTCACTCGGCCTGCTCGGTCTTCTCGGCCGTCTCCGCCTGCTCGGTCGTCGGCTCGCCGGCCGCCTCGGCCGCGGCGTCGACCGCGGGGGCCGCGTCCGCACCGGGGGCGACGGCCTCCTCGGCGCCGGTCGCGCCCTGGGTCGGCGCGGCCTCCGCCGGCTGCTCCTGCGTCTCGAGCTGCTGCTCGGCGCCCTCGAGGAGCTCGCGCTCCCACTCGGCGAGCGGCTCGGCGTCGGTCGCGGCACCGGCCTCGGCGCCCGAACGGCCCGAGTGGCGCTGCATGAGGCCCTCGGCGGCGGCGTCGGCGATCACGCGCGTCAGCAGCGTGACGGAGCGGATGGCGTCGTCGTTGCCGGGGATCTTGTAGTCCACGACGTCGGGGTCGCAGTTGGTGTCCAGGATCGCGACGATCGGGATGTTGAGCTTGCGCGCCTCGTCGACCGCGAGGTGCTCCTTGTTCGTGTCGACGATCCACACGGCGGAGGGCACCTTCGCCATGTCGCGGATGCCGCCGAGCGTGCGCGCGAGCTTGTCCTTCTCGCGGCGCAGGACGAGGAGCTCCTTCTTGGTGAGCCCCGAGCCGGCGACGTCGTCGAAGTCGATCTCCTCGAGCTCCTTGAGGCGCTGCAGGCGCTTGTGGACCGTCGTGAAGTTGGTGAGCATGCCGCCGAGCCAGCGGTGGTTCACGTACGGCATGCCGACGCGCGACGCCTGCTCGGCCACGGGCTCCTGGGCCTGCTTCTTCGTGCCGACGAACAGGATCGTGCCGCCGTGCGCGACGGTCTCCTTGACGAAGTCGTAGGCGCGGTCGATGTAGGACAGCGACTGCTGGAGGTCGACGATGTAGATGCCGTTGCGCTCCGTGAAGATGAAGCGCTTCATCTTCGGGTTCCAACGGCGGGTCTGGTGCCCGAAGTGGACACCGCTCTCGAGGAGCTGGCGCATGGTCACGACGGCCATGACACGTCCTTTCACCGCGCGGCCCGGGATCCTCCCGGTGCACGCGCGCTCCGGCGGCCCCCTCGCGAGGCGGGCCGCGACTGCGGTTGTCGGTGCGGTCCACGGCGGAACGCACCCCTGGCGCCACCCGTGCCGACGCCCGCTCGCACGGGGTGCGGGCGGGACCGACGCCGGACGCGGCCCGCAGGATCCCGGCGGACCGGGACGGGAAGCGGGAGCGTGGCGCGCGAAGTCGACCGGTCCGGCCCGTCGTCCCGCCGCCTCCGGACGCCGGAGCGCCGAGCGACGAACGAGGCGGCTGGTGGCCGTGCCGATCGCGTCGACCAGTCTACCCGACCGCCGGGGCACGGCCGACGCTGCGAGGCGCGGGACGGCGTGCCTCGCGGCGACACCCTCGACCACAGCCTCGGGCCGACGTCCGTCGGCTCCTCCCGTCGTCCACAGCCGGGTCGTCGGCGCGTGCACGCTCGGC
This sequence comes from Cellulosimicrobium sp. CUA-896, assembly GCF_001942335.1. Lineage (GTDB taxonomy): Bacteria > Actinomycetota > Actinomycetes > Actinomycetales > Cellulomonadaceae > Cellulosimicrobium. The sequence continues at coordinate 106,913 of NZ_MKKH01000066.1, forward strand.
CGCCCGCACGGCACGCTGCCGGGCATGACGACGCCCGCCGCCGTGGCCGACCGCAGCTCGGCACGCCCCTCCGTCCGGTCGACCGCGCTCGCGCTCTGCGTCGTGGTCCCGGCCCTGGTCGGCGTCCACGCGGGCCCTCCCGCCACGGCCGCCGGCGCGGCCGGACCACCGGCGCACGGCGACCGCCCCCTGCGGGCACCGGCGGACGGGTTCTCCCCCGGCCGGCTGCGCGAGGACCCCGCGGGCTGGGTCCCGCCGCTGGAACGCCCGGACGACGCCCTCGGCGTCCTCGCCCCGTTCGACCCCCCGGCGCAGGACTGGCTCGCGGGACACCGCGGCGTCGACCTCGCCGCGACCCCGGGCGAGGTCGTGCGCTCCCCCGCGCCCGGCGTCGTCACGTTCGCCGGCCCGGTCGCCGGGCGCGACGTGCTCGTGGTGCTGCACGACGACGGGCTGCGCACCTCGGTGGAACCCGTCACGGGGACCGTCGGCCCGGGAGCGCGCGTGGGCCGCGGGACGCCGGTCGGGACCGTCGAGGTGGTGCCGGGCGGGCCGACGTCGTCCCACCGCGGCGGGCACTGCGCGCGCACGTGCGTCCACTGGGGCGTGCGTCGCGGCGAGCGCTACCTCGACCCGCTCGGGCTGCTCGGTGACCGGTCCCCGATCGTGCTCCTGCCCCTCGGCTGAGGGGCGCCCTGACCCGTGCCGACCGCGCGCCCGGGACCACCGGCGCAGGCGCGCCGTCCGGCTCAGGCGCGCGGGAACGCCTGCTCGAACGAGCTGCGCAACCGCTCCGCGGTCACGTGCGTGTAGCGCTGCGTCGTCGCGAGCGAGGAGTGCCCGAGGATCTCCTGGACGCTGCGCAGGTCGGACCCGCCGGCGAGCAGGTGCGTGGCGGCGCTGTGGCGCAGGTCGTGGGGCGCGACGTCCTCGACCCCCGCCGCCGCCGCGAGCCGGTGCACCGCGTCGCGCACCTGCCGCGGCCCCCAGCGGCCACCGCGGTCGCCGACGAGCAGCGCCGCGCCGGACCGAGCGGTGACGACGGCGGGGCGGCCCGCCTCGAGCCACCTCCGCACCGCGCGCGCGGCGGGGACCCCGAACGGCACGACGCGGTCCTTGTCCCCCTTGCCGAGCACCCGCACGGTCCGCCCGTCGAGGTCGACGTCGTCCACGTCGACCCCCGAGAGCTCTCCGACGCGGATCCCCGCCCCGTACAGCAGCTCGGCCGCGGCCCACTCCCGCAGGCGCGCGGGCGTCCCGTCGTCGGCGGCGGCGCGCGCGGCGTCCAGCAGCCGTGCGGCCGCGTCGACGGCGAGGACGGTCGGCAGCGTCCGTGGCACCCGGGGGCTCGCGAGGCGCGCCGACGGGTCGGCCGCGACGCGCCCCGTGGTGCGGGCCCAGTCGAAGAAGGCGCGCGCCGCAGCGCCGCGGCGCGCGAGCGTGGCGCGGGCGAGCCCCCGCTCGGAGAGCTCGGTGAGCCACGAGCGGAGCGTGGAGAGCCGGACGGCGTCGAGCGTCGCAGCGCCCTCGGCGGCCGCGTGCCGGAGCAGGTCGGCGACGTCACCGGCATAGGCGCGCACGGTGTGCTCCGACACCCCCCGGTCCACCGCGAGGTGGGCGGCGAAGTCGTCCAGGGCGACGGCCAGCGGCGCCGGCACCCCCGGCGCGGCCTCGGCCTCCGTCGTGGCCCCGCCCGGGGCCGTGGCCCCGCCCGTGGCCGCGTCCTGCGGGTCCGTCCTCCCCTGCGTCGCAGGTCGCCTCCGGTGGTCCACGTCCCAGTGTGCCGTGCACGGCCCGCGGGCCCCCGCAGGCGCTCCGGGCGCGGGGCGGCCCGGTGGCCGACCCGCCCCGTCACGCACTGCCGGCCCCCTCCGGGGGGACGACCCGGCGCCATCCGCCCGCCACGCGCTCGGCGTGGCCCGACAGCTCGAGCCGGCCGAGCGCTCCGAGCGTCTCGGGCACGGCGAGACCGGCGGTGCGCGCGACCGACCCGACCGGCCGGCCGACGCGCAGCGGCAACGCGTCCCACGCCCTCGTCTCGACCTCGTCGAGGCCGTCGTGCGGCGCTGCCCGTTCCCCGTCGGGCGGCGGCCCGGGCTGGAGCGCGTCCCGCCCCAGCTCTCCCGCGAGCTCCGCGACCTCGGCCGCGTCCGTCACGCAGACGGCGGTCCCGTCGCGCAGCAGCCGGTGGCAGCCTGACGACGCCATCGACGTCACCGGGCCGGGCACGACGCCGACGGGCCGCGAGAGCTCCGCTGCGCGCGCCGCCGTGCTCAGGGACCCCGACCGCCACGCCGCCTCCACGACGACCGTCGCCCCGGAGAACGCCGCGATGAGCCGGTTGCGCAGCAGGAACCGGACGCGGCTGGGCACGGATCCCGGCGGCACCTCGGACACCACGGCACCGCCGGACGCCGTCACCGTACGCAGCAGCTCGACGTTCCCGGCGGGGTACAGGCGGTCGACGCCCCCGGCGAGGAACGCGACGGTGGGACCGTCGGCGGCGAGCGCACCCCGGTGCGCCATGGCGTCGATCCCGTACGCCCCGCCGGACACGACCGTGAAGCCGCGTCCGGCGAGCCCGGTCGCGAGCTCGCCGGTGACGTGCCGCCCGTAGTCGGTGCAGGCGCGGGCACCGACCACGGCGACCGACCGACGGGACGCGGCCGCGAGGTCGGGCGCTCCCCGGACCCAGAGCCCGAGCGGTGCCGCCGGGCCGAGGTCGTCGACCCGTGCCGGCCATCCCGGGTCGCCGGGCACGAGGAAGGCGCCACCGAGCCGCTCGAGCACGTGCAGCTCGCGCCGGGGATCCAGGCCCTCGAGGCGCGGCGCCCACCGGCCGAGGGCGCGCAGGACCCGCGGCACCGGACCCTGCCGCTCGCGCTCCGGCTCCATCGGGAGGACGCCGGCGAGCACCGCGCGTCGGCCCGGTGCGGGGCGCTCCGCCGGCGCGCCGGGCGGCCGGGCCTGCTCCCCGAGGTGGGCGAGCGTGCTGCGCGCCGCCGCCGGTTCCCGCACGGCGTCGTAGACCCACGCGAGCGCCTCCGCCGCCCCGAGGGCGCGCACCAGTGCGCCGGCGACCTCGTCCCCGGGCTCGGCGATCCGGCACCACGCCGCGCGGGCGAGCCGGTCGTCGGCGACGTCGAAGACCGGCTCCGGGTGGGACCCCGGGGCGACCACCCGGTCAGCCACGGTGACCCCGCGTGCGCAGCGCGAGACCCTGGCCGATGTCGGCCCGTGACGGCGCCGCGCGACCGGCGAGGTCCGCGACCGTCCAGGCGAGGCGCAGCACGCGGTCGGCGCCGCGCAGGCTCAGGGACCCACGGTCGAGCGCGGTGTCGACGTCGCGCAGCAGCGCGGGGTCCGGCCCCAGCCGGTCCCGCAGCCACGTGCCCGGGACCTCGGCGTTCGTGCGCCAGCCCGTCCCGGCGAGGCGGGCGGCGGCCGCCTCCCGCGCGGCGCGGACGCGTGCGGCCACGGCGGCGCTCGACTCGGGGCGCGCACCGTTCGCGCGCTCGACCCGCGAGACCGGACGCACCTCGACCTGGACGTCGACGCGGTCGAGCAGCGGCCCCGAGAGGCGGCCGAAGTACCGCCGCTGCGCGACGGCGCTGCACGTGCAGTCCAGCCCCTTGCCCACGGCCCTGCCGCAGGGGCACGGGTTCGCGGCGAGGACGAGCTGGAAGCGGGCCGGGTACCGCGCGGTGCCTCCGGCGCGGTGGATCACCAGCTCGCCGTGCTCGAGCGGCTGGCGCAGCGTCTGCAGCACGCGCGCCCCGAACTCGGGCGCCTCGTCGAGGAACAGCACGCCCCGGTGCGCGCGCGACGCCGCTCCCGGCCTCGGCAGACCGCTGCCGCCCCCGACGATGGCCGCGGGCGTGGCGGTGTGGTGCGGGTCCTCGAACGGAGGGCGGCGCACCAGCCCCGCCCCGGGGTCGAAGACGCCGGCGACCGAGTGCACCGCCGTGACCTCGACGGCCTCGCTCTCCGTGAGGTCGGGCAGGATCCCGGGCAGGCGGGAGGCGAGCATCGTCTTCCCGGCACCAGGTGCCCCGACGAGGAGGAGGTGGTGGCCGCCGGCCGCCGCCACCTCGAGCGCGTGGCGCGCCTCGTCCTGGCCGAGCACGTCGACGAGGTCGCCGTCGCGACGCACGACGGCGGACGGCCGCGCGGCCGGGACCGCCACGTGCCCCGCAGGTCGCTCGAGGTCGGCCCCGTGGAGCCGCGCGACGTCGGCGAGGTCGACGGCCCCGACGACCCGCGCGCCGGGCACCAGCCGCGCCTCCGGCTCGTCGGCCGCCGGCACCACGACGTCGGGGAACCCCGCGTCGACCGCCGCCGCCACCGCCGGGAGGACCCCTCGCACCGGCTGCAGCCTGCCGTCGAGACCGAGCTCCCCCAGGTGCACGACGCGCTCGACGTCGGAGGTGCCGAGGATCCCGGCGCCGGCGAGCGTCGCGACCGCGATCGCGAGGTCGAACGTCGTCCCGGACTTCGGCAGCGCGGCGGGTGAGAGGTTGACGGTGATCTTGCGCTGCGGCCACGTCAGGCCCGACGACGCGACGGCCGCGCGCACGCGGTCGCGCGACTCGCTGAGCGCCGTGTCCGGCAGACCCACGAGGACGAACCCCGGGACGGAGGCCGCGATGTGCGCCTGGACCTCGACGACGTGACCGGTCAGGCCGACGAGCGCGACGGCGCGCGTGGTACCGAGGGCCATCAGGCGCTCACCCCCGCGAGGTGCTCGACCTGCGCGGCGCCGGCACGCGGCACGACGACCGCCACCACGTCGATGCGCACCGAGCGCGCGCCCACGTCGTGCGTCGCGAGCCACTGGCCGGTGAGCCGGCGCAGCCGCGCCAGCTTCGCCGGCGTCACGGCCTGCGCCGGGTGCCCGTAGGCGGTGCCTCGGCGCGTCTTGACCTCGACGGCGACGAGCACGTCCCCGTCGAGCGCGACGACGTCGAGCTCGCCGTCGTGCCCGCGCCAGTTGCGGTCGAGCACGGTCCACCCCGCCTCGACCAGGTGGGCCGCGGCCACCCTCTCCCCGTACCGCCCGACGGCGTCCTTCGCTCCCATGGGCTCACCTCCGCGGCCCACGGTGCGCCCACGCCGGACGCTCCCGCCACGCGCCGTCGCGCGGCTGGGGACGAGACCCCCGGCGGCCGTGCCTGTGCACGGCCAGCGCACCCGTGCGGCGGCGCAGAGCCTCAGAGGCGCCGCGGCCTCAGAGCTGGAGCTCGGCCTTCGCGAGCTCCTCGACGTTGACGTCCTTGAACGTCACCACACGCACCGACTTCACGAACCGTGCCGACCGGTAGACGTCCCAGACCCACGCGTCCGCGAGGCGCAGCTCGAAGTAGACTTCGCCCGCGGCCGAGCGCACCTGGAGGTCGACCTGGTTCGCCAGGTAGAAGCGGCGTTCGGTCTCCACCACGTACGAGAACAGACCCACCACGTCGCGGTACTCGCGGTACAGCGCGAGCTCCATCTCGGTCTCGTAGTTCTCGAGGTCTTCGGCACTCACGCTCCCATCATGGACCATCGAGGCCGCGAGCCGTGGCTCAGCCGCGGTGCGCCGCCACGGCGTCGAGCCTGAGGTCGAGGGCCACCTCGGACGAGGCCGACCCGTCGTGCCCGACCTCGTCCGGCGCGGCCTCGTCCAGCGCGGCCTCGTCCAGCGCGGCCTCGTCGAGCGCGGCCTCGTCGAGCGCCGTCATCGCCACCGCGTCCTGGAGCACCAGGACGTCGCGCCGGTCGGGCGCGCCCCCGTCGCCGAGAGTGCCGTCGGCACCGTCGGCACCGTCGTGGCTGCCGGGCAGCCGCCAGCTGCGCCGGTGCTGCGGCGTGGGGCCGTGCTCGCGCAGCGCCGCGACGTGGTTCGCCGCGCCGTAGCCCTTGTTCTGGTCCCAGCCGAACGCGGAGTACTGCCGCGCCAGGTTGGTCATCAGCCCGTCGCGCTCGGTCTTCGCGAGCACGCTCGCCGCGGCGACGGACGCGCACTGCAGGTCGGCCTTGACCAGGGTCCGCACGTGCGGTTCGAGCAGGCGGTCGTCGCCGTGCGGGTCGAGGTCGAACGCCTCGAAGAGGTCGACGGCGGCCGGGCGGCTCAGCCAGTCGTGCTTGCCGTCGAGCAGCACCGCGTCGACGTCCCCGACGGTGCGTCGTACCTGCGCGAGGGCTCGTCTGCCCGCGAGGCGGAGGGCGCCGACGATGCCGTGCGCGTCGATCTCGGCGGGCCCCGCGTGCCCGACCGCCCAGGCGAGGCACCAGGACCGGGCGAGCGGGACGAGCGCCTCGCGCGCCGCGGCGGTGAGCAGCTTGGAGTCGGTCAGGCCGGGCGGGCACGGCCTCGTGGTCAGGTCGACGACGACCACCCCCACCGACACGGGGCCCGCGAGCGCGCCGCGGCCGACCTCGTCCATCCCGGCGACCACGCGTGCGCCCCCGCGCAGCAGCGCACGCTCCTGGCGCAGGTCGGGACGCCGTCGCCGGACCGGCGTGCGCGCCGCCGCGCGGGCGTCACGCCCGGCACGCCGCGGAGCGTCGCGGTCCCCGGCACCGCCGGCGTCCACGACCGGGAGGGTCACGGCTCGTCCGCGGGCACGTCGGCGAACACGTCACCGGGGTTGCGCAGAAGCTCGGCGTGCGAGAGCGGCCAGACCTTGACGAAGGCGGTGCCGACCACGTTGCCCATCGGGACGTAGCCGCCCCCGGGCTTGCCGGTGTTGTAGCGCGAGTCCTGCGAGTTCTGCCGGTTGTCGCCCATGACGAACAGCATGTCGTCCGGCACGGTCCGGTCGAACGGGTCCTGGCTCGGGACCGAGCCGGGCTTGATGTACGTCTCGTCGACGGGCTCGCCGTTGACGCTCACGCGTCCTTCGGCGTCGCAGCACACGACGTGGTCGCCGGGGACCCCGACGACGCGCTTGATGAGGTGCTCGCCGGTGTCCTGCGGGAGCAGGCCCACGAACGTCAGGGCGGTGCGGACCGCCTCGGCGAACGGGCTCTGGTCCTGCGGCGGAGCGGGCGGCAGCCAGCCTCCCGGGTCCTTGAAGACGACGACGTCACCACGGTGGACGTCGAACGCGCCGGGGACGAGCCGGGACACCATGACGCGGTCCCCCTCGACGAGCGTGTCCTCCATCGAGGCGCTCGGGATGAAGAAGGCCTGCACGAGGAAGGTCTTGATGAGCAGCGACAGGACCAGCGCGCTCACGACGATGATCGCCGTCTCGCGCAGCAGCGACGGCTTGCGGGCGCGCGACGTCCGCCCGGCGGGGCGCTCGGGCGGCCCCGCCGGACGCTCCTCGCCGGGGACGTCGTCCCCCGCGGAGGCGTCGACGGCTGCCGCGGACGCGCGCGGGGGGCGGGCGTCGGGTCGCGAGCCGCTGGAGGAGGCGCTGTCGGTCACGCGTTCACCATGCCATCTTCGAGGTGCATCCGGGAAAACGAGGGACGGGTGTCGGGCGGGCCGTCGGCGGCGGCCCGCCCGGACGACGACGGGCGGCCGCCCCGGAGGGGACGGCCGCCCGTGCGCACAGGGTCGATCAGCGAGCGGGCGCGGTCTCGCGCTTCTCCTTGATCTTCGCCTTCTTGCCGCGCAGCGCGCGCAGGTAGTACAGCTTCGCCCGGCGGACGTCGCCGCGGGTGACGACCTCGACGGACTCGATCGTGGGCGAGTGCACCGGGAACGTGCGCTCGACGCCGACGCCGAAGCTGATCTTGCGGACCGTGAAGGTCTCGCGGACGCCGTGGCCCTGGCGCGCGATGACGACGCCCTGGAAGGCCTGGACGCGGGAGCGGTTGCCCTCGACGACCTTGACGTTGACCTTCAGCGTGTCACCGGGGCGGAAGTCCGGGACGTCGGTGCGCAGCGATGCCGCGTCGACGCTGTCCAGCGTGTGCATGGTGCTTCTCCTCGCCCGCCACAGGTCGGACGCGTGCTCGTGCCCGGTCGTGCCGGGCGGTTCTCGTCAGGACGGTGCACGACCCTGCCGGCGCGTCGCGCCGGGCCGGTCGGCGCGCCTACGGCTCCCGGTCGTCCCCTGTGGCAGAGACCGGGAATCGGCGCACACCGAGGACTCATTCTGCCACACCGGCGCGGCGGCCCTCCCGGCGGCGCCGGCGCACGGCGTCAGTCGCGGTCGGCGAGCTCCAGGCGCCCGTCGCGGACCTGCCACCCCGCCTCCGCGAGCACGTCGACGTCGTGCGCGTCGAGCGTCGCGGCGTCGAGCGCGCGGACCATGTCCGGGCGGCGGGCGGCCGTGCGACGCAGGGCCTCGTCGCGGCGCCAGCGGTGGATCCGCGCGTGGTGGCCGGACAGCAGCACGTCCGGCACCTCGAGGTCCGCCCAGGCGGGCGGCTTCGTGTAGACGGGGTACTCCAGCAGCCCGGCCGCGCCGTGCGACTCCTCGACGAGGGACTCCGGGTTCCCGACGACGCCGGGGAGCAGTCGCGCCACCGCCTCGACGACCACGAGGGCGGCCACCTCGCCCCCGTTGAGCACGTAGTCCCCGATCGACAGCTCGCTGACCCGCACGCCCCGGGACCGGTAGTGCTCGGCCACGCGCGCGTCGATGCCCTCGTACCGCCCGCACGCCACGACGAGGTGTCCCTCGCGTGCCAGCTCCTCGGCCGTGCGCTGGGTGAAGGTGGTGCCCGACGGCGTGGGGATCACGAGGTGCACCGGGGCGCCGCTCCTCGCGGGCGGCACCGCGTCGTCGCTCCTGTCGGGGTCCGCGTCGCCCACGTCGCCCACGACGCCCGCGTCGAGGCCCGCGACGGCGTCGATCGCACGCCCCCACACGTCGGGCCGCATGACCATGCCCGCTCCCCCGCCGAACGGCGTGTCGTCCACCGTGCGGTGCCGGTCGCTGGTCCAGGCGCGCAGGTCGTGCACGCGCAGGTCGAGGATGCCCGCCGCGCGCGCTTGCCGACGAGAGACAGGTCGAGCGCGGCGAGGTAGTCGGGGAAGATCGAGACGACGTCGACGCGCACGTCAGTCCTCCTCGGGCGTCGCGACGTCGAGCCGCGCCGCGTCCGACGCGAGGAGGCCGCCGGGCGGGTCGAGGACGACGCGTCCGCCCGGGACGTCCACGACGGGCACGATGGCTCGGACGAACGGGACGAGCGTGCGCGTGCCGTCGGGCTCGCGCAGGACGAGCAGGTCGTGCGCCGGGGCCTCCTGGAGCCCTTCGACACGCCCGAGCTCGGTCCCGTCGACGGACTCGGCGCGCAGCCCGGCCAGCTCGTGCGCGTACCAGGCGTCCTCCTCGTCGGACTCCTCGACGTCCACGACGAGCTCGACGCCGCGCAGCGCCTCGGCGGCGGTGCGGTCCGCGACGCCCTCGAAGCGGACGAGCCAGCGGCCCTGGTGCACGCGGGCGGACACCACGGTGAGCGGGCCGGCGTCGGCCGGCTCGGTGGGCAGCGCCGCACCGACGGCGAGCCGCGCCTCGGGGTCGTCGGTGCGCACGTCGAGCGCGACCTCCCCGCGCAGTCCGTGGGCCTTCCCGATGCGGGCGACGGTCAGCTGCATCGTCGTTGTCCTCCGGTCGTTCGGTGTGGGCCTGTGTCGTCGCGACCGCCGTCGCTCCTGTCGTCGCGGCGCTCGTGCCCCGGTCGCGCCCCGGGTGCGAGAAGACCCGGCCCGCCGGGCGGCGGGCCGGGTCTCGGTGTCCCGTGGGACGGGGTCGTGCGTGGACGCGCTCAGCGGCGGTCGACGTCGACGACGTCGACCCGCACCGGCCCGTCGGTCGCGAGCGCCCGACGACGGTGCGCAGCGCGCGCGCCGTGCGCCCGCCCCGGCCGATGACCCGGCCGAGGTCGTCGGGGTGCACCCGCACCTCGAGCAGGTCACCACGGCGCAGCGTCTTGGCGTTCACCCGGACGTCGTCCGGGTTGTCCACGATGCCGCGCACGAGGTGCTCGAGGGCGTCCGCGAGCATCAGGCCTGCTCGTCGCTCGACGCGGTGTCGTCGGACTCGGCGGCCTCCGCGGGCGCCTCCGCCTTCTTCTCCGCGGCCTTGGCCTTGATCTTCTCGGCGTCGGCCGCAGCGGCCTCGACCGCGGCGGTGGCGTCGGCCTTCTCGCCCTTGACCTTGAGCGTGCCCTCGGCGCCGGGCAGGCCCTTGAACTTCTGCCAGTCGCCGGTGATCTTCAGGAGCGCGAGGACCTGCTCGGACGGCTGCGCGCCGACACCGAGCCAGTACTGCGCGCGGTCCGAGGTGATCTCGATGAACGAGGGCTCCTCGGTCGGGTGGTACTTGCCGATCTCCTCGATCACGCGACCGTCGCGCTTGGTGCGCGAGTCGGCGACGACGACACGGTAGTACGGCGCACGGATCTTGCCGAGACGCTTCAGACGAATCTTGACGGCCACTGTGGTGGTCACTCCTGGTTCTGGTGTGGGTGAGCGCGCACGCGTCCTGGTGGGGCCAGGACCGCTGTGGGAGCTCAGGACGCGACAGGCACGGTGAGAGGGGCCGGGCATGCCGGGTACCGGGACATTGTGCCAGACCGGCGACGGGCGACCAAGCCGCCGACGACCGTCCCGGCGGCGCGGTCAGGTGGGCCGCGGCGCGACGACCTGGCCCCGCAGCACGACGGCGGTCGGCGCCCGCAGCACGTCGATGTCGCGCCGCGGGTCCGCCGGGTAGACGACGAAGTCCGCGGACGCGCCCTCCACGAGCGACGTGAAGCCCAGGTGAGCGCGCCCCTGCCAGCTCGCGGCAGCGACGACGTCGGCGGCCGGGATGCCCGCCGCGACGAGCTCGGCGCACTCGTCGGCGACGCGTCCGTGCCCGATCGTGCCCCCCGCGTCCGTCCCGACGAGGAGCGGCACGCCCGCCTCGTGGAGGGCACGGGCCTGCTCGTACCGGCGCGCGTGCAACCGGCGCATGCGCGCGGCGAACCGGGGGTACCGGTCGTCGGCCCGGCGGGCGATGTCCTCGAACCGGCCGACCTGGAGCAGCGTCGGGGTCACGGCGACGCCGCGCTCCGCGACCTCGGCCATGACCTCGGGGCGGATGCCCGTGCCGTGCTCGATGCCGTCGACCCCCGCCGCGAGCAGCGACGGCACGACCTCCTCGGAGAACGCGTGCACCGTGACGCGGGCGGCCTCGGCGTGCGCGACGGCGACGGCTTCGGCGAGCAGGTCGTCGGGCCACAGCGGACGCAGGTCGCCGTCGGCGCCGAGGTCACGGTCGATCCAGTCGCCGACGAGCTTGACCCACCCGTCCCCCGAGCGCGCCTCGCGCCGGACCGCCTCGGGGAGCTGCGCGACGTCGTCCAGCTCGAGCCCGTAGTGCCGCAGGTACCGCTTGGGGCGCGCGAGGTGCTGTCCGGCACGCACCAGCCGCGGGAGGTCGTCGCGCGCCTGGATCCACCGCGTGTCCGCCGGGGAGCCGGCGTCCCGCACGAGCAGGACGCCGCTGTCACGGTCGGCGACCGCCTGCTCCTGCGCCGTCGCGGCGTCGACCGCCCCGTCCGCGCCGAGCCCGACGTGGCAGTGCACGTCCACCAGGCCCGGCAGGACCCACCCCTCGAGCTCGACCATCCTGGTGCCCTGCGCGGACGGCCGCGTCAGGGTGACGCGCCCGTCCTTGACCCACAGGTCGCCGACCTCGCGGTCGTCCCCGACGAGGACGCGGCCGCGGACGTGCAGCGTGGGGCCTTCGAGCGCGGACATGCTGCTCCCGGGGACGGACTCGTGGTGCCGGCGGCGGACGGACGGCCGCGGCTCAGCGGCCGAGCAGCTTGTCGAAGCCGGGCGGCAGCTGCACGTCGTCGGGGACCTGGGCGCCCGGCTGCCGCCGCCCACGCCGAACGACGACCCTGCCGGCGCCGAGGAGCGCGGCGCCTCGCCTGCTGCCCGGGCCGCGGCGGCGCGCTCCTGCGCGGCGCGCTTCGCCGGGTTGCCCGACTTGCCCTTGACCTTGCGCTGCGGCGTCTGGCGGCCGCGCGACTTCTTGCCGCCCATCCCGGGGAGGCCGCCCATCCCCGGCATGCCCGGCATGCCGCCGCCCTTGCCCATCTGGCGCATCATCTTCTGCGCGCCCGCGAAGCGCTCGAGGAGCTGGTTGACGTCGGCCGTCGTGCGCCCGGAGCCGCGTGCGATGCGCGCGCGCCGCGAGCCGTTGATGATCTTCGGGTTCTCGCGCTCCGCCGGGGTCATCGAGCGGATGATCGCCTCGATGCGGTCGACCTCGCGCTCGTCGAAGTTCTCGAGGGCCTCGCGCATCTGCCCCATGCCGGGCAGCATGCCCAGCATCTTCTTCATCGAGCCCATGTTCTTCATCTGCTGCATCTGCACCAGGAAGTCCGCGAGCGTGAAGTCCTGACCGGACTCGAGCTTCTCGGCCATCTTCGCGGCCTGCTCGGCGTCGAACGCCTTCTCGGCCTGCTCGATGAGCGTGAGGACGTCGCCCATGTCGAGGATCCGCGACGCCATGCGGTCGGGGTGGAACGCCTCGAAGTCGGTGAGCTTCTCACCGGTGGACGCGAAGAGGATCGGGCGTCCGGTGACGCCCGTGACGGACAGCGCGGCGCCACCGCGCGCGTCGCCGTCGAGCTTGGTGAGTACGACGCCGGTGAAGTCGACGCCCTCCTCGAAGGCCTTCGCGGTCGCGACGGCGTCCTGGCCGATCATCGCGTCGATGACGAACAGGATCTCGTCCGGCGTCACCGCGTCGCGGATGTCCGCGGCCTGCTGCATGAGCACGGAGTCGAGGCCGAGCCGGCCGGCGGTGTCGACGATCACCACGTCGTGCTGGCGCTGGCGCGCGGTCTGGAGACCGTCGCGCGCGACGGCGACCGGGTCGCCGATGACGTCGTCGACCTCGACGTCGCTCTGGTTGCCGGGGTGCGGGGCGAACACGGGGACGCCGGCGCGCTCGCCGACCACCGACAGCTGGGTGACGGCGTTGGGGCGCTGGAGGTCGGCCGCGACGAGGAGCGGCGTGTGGCCCTGCTCGCGCAGGTGGAGCGCGAGCTTGCCCGCGAGCGTCGTCTTCCCGGCGCCTGGAGGCCGGCGAGCATGATCACCGTCGGCGGGGTCTTCGACAGCCGCAGTCCCCGGCTCTCGCCGCCGAGGATCGCCACGAGCTCCTCGTTGACGATCTTGACGACCTGCTGGGCGGGGTTGAGCGCGCCCGAGACCTCGGCGGACAGGGAGCGCTCGCGGACCGTGCCCGTGAACTCGCGCACCACGGGCACGGCGACGTCGGCGTCGAGCAGGGCGCGACGGATCTCGCGGATCGTCGCGTCGATGTCCGCCTCCGACAGCCGACCCTTCGTCCGCAGGTTCTTGAAGGTCGAGGTCAGTCGGTCCGACAGCGTGTTGAACACCGCGTCATCCTCATCAGTCGCCGGTCGTCTCGTGCGGATCGCGTGCCGACGGCGCAGCGGCTCTCCTCGATGCCGGGGAGCGCCGCGCGCCCGCGCGTCCGCGAGCGACCAGCCTACCCGGCGGAACCCTCCTGCCCGCCCTCGGCCCGCAGCGCGCTCGCCGTCGCACCCACGAGGTCGTCCACGAGCCGGGCGCGCCACGCCGTCCACGCGCCCGGGCGCAGCGACGACGCGTCCGCCTCGGTGAGGGCGCGCAGCACCTCGAGCAGGTCGACCCGGTGGTCGACGGCCGCGGCCAGCTCGGCGACGGTCGCCGGGTCGTCGGGGTCCTGGGTCACGGCGAGCCGCGAGAGGGTGAGGTGGTGGCGCACGAGGCGCGCGACGTCGGCCACGACGCCCTCGTCGAACCCCATCCGTCGCAGGATCGGCGGTGCGAGCCGCGCACCCTCGACCGAGTGGTCGGCGGCCCCGGCCCGCTTGCCGATGTCGTGCAGCACCGCGGACAGGAGCAGCACGTCGGCGCGCGCCACGTCCTTGCGGTCGCGCGCGGCCCGCGCCACGACCTCCACGAGGTGCCGGTCGACGGTGTGCCGGTGGACGGCGGCGCGCTGCGGACGGTTGCGGACCCCCGCCCACTCGGGGATCCAGCGGGTGACCACGCCCGCGAGGTCGAGCGCCTCCCAGACCGCGACCTGCGCCTGACCGGACGCGAGGAGGGACAGGAACGCGGTGCGTGCGGGCTTCGGCCACGGCTCGGGCAGGGGCGGGCACTGCGCGAGGCTCGCGACGGAGACCGGCGAGAGCGTCAGCCCGGTGCGTGCCGCGGTCGCGGCGGCGCGCAGGGACAGCAGCGGGTCCGACTCCGGGTGGGCGTCGACCGCGAGCACGAGCTCGCCGTCGTGCTCGACCAGCCCGTCTCCCACCGAGCGCAGGCGCGGGGCGGCGCGCCGGCCGCGCACCAGCACGGGCCGGCGGGCCACCGACGGGCGCTGCAGGGCCTGGCGTGCGCGCCGCACCGTCGTGTCCAGGGCGTACGAGATCTCGCGGCCGGCCTCGGCGAGGCTCGCGAGCAGCTCGTCCGGGTCGTCGAACCCCGACAGGTCGGCGACCTCGTCGAGGTCGGCCAGCAGCAGCCTGCTGCTGTGCCGGCCCGTGACGACCTGCAGCGTGTCGCGCACGTCGAGCAGGTGCGCGTACGCACGGTCGACCGAGCCGTGCGGACGGTCCGTCAGCCACGTCGCCGCGAGGGCCGAGAGGACGACCGCGTCGCGGATCCCGCCGCGGGCCTCCTTGAGGTCCGGCTCGACGAGGTACGCGAGCTCCCCCGCGCGCTCGGCCCGCTCGCGCGTGGAGGACAGCAGCTCGGGCAGCCGGCGCCGCGACGCCGAGCGCCAGTCGGTGAGCACCGCCGACGACGCGCGGTGCACGACGACGGCGTCCCCCGCCACCGCGCGGACGTCGAGCCAGCCCACCGCGGCCGGGACGTCCTTCGACGCGACCTGGCGGCACTGGGCGAGCGAGCGCACCGCGTGGTCGAGGTCGACGCCGGCGTCCCAGAGCGGGTACCAGAGCCGCTGGGCGACCTGCGCGACCTCGTCGGCGGAGTGGCTGCGCCCGTCGTGGACGAGGACGAGGTCGAGGTCGCTCACCGGCCCCATGTCGCCGCGGCCGAGGCTGCCCACCGCCGCGAGCGCGATGCCGTCGGGTGCGACGTCGTCCGTCGCCTCCTTCCACAGGCTCTCGAGGCTCGTGGTGACGAGCTCGACGACGGCGGCGCGCCGGGCGACGCCGCTGCGGCCGCGGCCGCTCATGGATCGGGCGAGGCCCAGCGTCCGAGCGCGGAGGTCCCGCACCCCCTCGGGGTGCGGGACCTCCGTCCGGTCCGCCGGCCCGCCCCCGCTGCCCACCGGGGACGAGGCGTGGTCCGTCATGCGTGGTGTCCGCCGCCTCAGAGGGCGCCGGGGCCGTGCTCGCCGGTGCGCACCCGGGCGACGTCCTCGACCGGGACGGTCCAGACCTTGCCGTCGCCGATCTTGCCGGTCTGGGCCGCCTTGACGATCGCCTCGGTCACGGCGACCGAGTCCGCGTCGTCGACGAGCACCTCGATGCGGACCTTGGGGACCAGGTCGACCGTGTACTCGGCGCCGCGGTAGACCTCGGTGTGGCCCTTCTGGCGGCCGTAGCCGCTGGCCTCGCTGACGGTCATGCCGCGCACGCCCGCTGCCTCCAGCGCCGACTTCACGTCGTCGAGACGGTGCGGCTGGATGATTCCCGTGACGAGCTTCATGCTCGGACCTCCTTGATGACGCTTCCCTGCTGGATCGTCTCGTACGCCGTCTCGCCGTGCACCGCGAGGTCGATGCCGCCGACCTCCGCGTCCTCGCTGACCCGCCAGCCCATGGTGGCCTTGAGGGCGAACGCGATGACCGTCGTGACGACGAGCGAGAAGGCGACCGCGACCAGCGCGATGATGACCTGGACCAGGAGCTGGTTGACGCCCCCGCCGTAGAACAGGCCCGTCTCGGTCGCGAGGAAGCCGATGCCGACGGTGCCCCAGAGGCCGGCGACGAGGTGCACGCCGACGACGTCGAGCGAGTCGTCGTAGCCGAACCGGTACTTGAGGCCGACCGCGAGGGCCGACAGCACACCGGCGACGACGCCCAGCACGAGCGAGCCGACCGGGTCGAGCGAGCCGGCCGCCGGGGTGATGGCGACGAGACCGGCCACGACGCCCGAGGCCGCGCCCAGCGAGGTCGCGTGGCCGTCGCGGATCTTCTCGGTGACGAGCCAGCCGATGATGGCGGCGGCGGTGGCCGCGGTCGTGTTGACCCAGGCGAGGCCGGCGAAGCCGTCGGCGGTGAAGGCGGACCCGGCGTTGAACCCGAACCAGCCGAACCACAGCAGCGCGGCGCCGAGCATCACGAACGGGAGGTTGTGGGGCCGCATCGGCTCGGTGCCGAAGCCCTTGCGCTTGCCGACGATGAGCGCGAGCGCGAGGCCCGCCGCACCGGCGTTGATGTGGACGACCGTGCCGCCCGCGAAGTCGATCGGCGCGGCGATCGAGGCGAACGGGCCGTCACCGGACAGCAGGCCGCCGCCCCACACCATGTGCGCCATCGGGAAGTAGCAGAGCGTGACCCAGATGCCCGTGAAGACCATCCAGGTGCCGAACTTCACGCGGTCCGCGATCGCACCGGAGATGAGCGCCGTGGTGATGATGGCGAACGTCGACTGGAACGCGACGCCGACGATGCCGGGAACGCCGTAGTCGTCCACGAGGAACTCGCCCGCGTCGTCGTAGATCGCTCCCGACAGGCCGAACTGCTCGAACGGGTTGCCGATGATCCCCCCGACGTCCGACCCGTAGGACATCGACCAGCCCCACAGGACGTAGACGACGCCGATGACGGCCATCGCGCCGAACGACATCATCATCATGTTCAGTACGGACTTGCCGCGAACCATGCCCCCGTAGAACAGCGCAAGCCCTGGTGTCATCAGGAGCACGAGCGATGCTGACATCAGCATCCACGCGGTAGCTCCGGTGTCCAGCTCCATGTGAATCTCCCCTCGCCAGCCGGGCGGCCGGTCAGGGAATACGGTGGTCGCGCCGGGTTTCACCGGGGCTGTCGTCGTGTTACGGGGATGTGACAAGCGTCCGTCCGGCGTAAACGTTCGGTTTCACGAGGGCCCGGGGCGACCGCCCGGCCCGCGTCGCGATCCCCTCGTGATCTCTCCGTGACCCGATCGTGATGCGCGCACGGCGACGGGCGCGGCGGCGGGCGCGGCGGCGGACCGGGCCCGCGCGAGGAGGGCCCGCCGCCCGCGTCACTCCCCCAGGAGCCCGTCCACGAACTGCTCGGGGTCGAACGGCGCGAGGTCGTCGGGACCCTCGCCGAGCCCGACGAGCTTGACCGGCACGCCGAGCTCGCGCTGGACCGCGACGACGATCCCGCCGCGCGCCGTCCCGTCGAGCTTCGTGAGCACGATGCCCGTGACCCCCGCGACCTCGCCGAAGACGCGCGCCTGGTTGAGGCCGTTCTGGCCCGTCGTCGCGTCGAGCACGAGGAGCACCTCCGACAGCGGGGCCTCCTTCGTGATCACGCGCCGGATCTTGCCGAGCTCGTCCATGAGCCCGGCCTTGTTCTGCAGGCGCCCGGCGGTGTCGACGAGGACGACGTCGACGTTCTCGGAGCGACCGCGCCGCACGGCGTCGAAGGCGACGGCGGCGGGGTCCGCGCCGTCCCGGTCCGCGCGCACGGTGGGCACGCCGACCCGCGCGCCCCACGTCTGGAGCTGGTCGGCCGCCGCGGCGCGGAACGTGTCGGCGGCACCGAGCACGACGCTGCGGTCCTCCGCGACGAGGACGCGCGCGAGCTTGCCCACCGTGGTCGTCTTGCCGGTCCCGTTGACGCCGACGACGAGGACCACCGCGGGCACGGGCCCGTCCGGCCCGACGCTCGGCGTCGTCCCGAGGCTGCGGTCGAGCGTCGGGTCGACGAGCGCGACGAGCTCCTCGCGCAGCAGCGCGCGCACGCTCTGCGGGTCCCGGACGCCGAGCACGCGCACCCGGGTGCGCAGCGACTCCATGAGCTCGGCCGCGGGGCCCGCGCCCACGTCGGCGAGGAGGAGGGTCTCCTCCAGCTCGTCCCAGTCGTCCTCGGACAGGTGGTCCCGCGAGAGCACGGACAGCAGGCGCGCCCCCAGCGGCGATCCCGTGCGCGCGAGGCGGTCGCGCAGGCGCACGAGGCGGCCGCCGACGGGCTCGGGTCGCTCGACGCCCGGGGCCGGGACGGTCGCAGGCGCGGGCTCGCGCGTGCTCGGCGGCGTCCCCGCCTCCGCGACCCGCTCGTCCGGCGGCTCCTGGCCGACGTCGGTCGTCGCCCCGCGCGGGACGGTCGGCCCCGGCGCGCCGCGGCGCCGTCGACGGACGGTCGTGGTGCCGGCGGTGACGAGGCCGACGAGGAACAGGGCGCCGACGATGATCCACACGAGAGCGAGGTCGTTCACGCGGGCAGTCTCTCAGACGGGGGTCGGCGGCACGCGGCGGCCACGGTGCCGCGTGGGACGGTCAGGCGCGCGGCACCCGGTCCTGGCCGTCGGGCGGCGGGGCCGGCACGGGAGCAGAGGGCACCGGAGGGACGGGCGCGGGCAGGGCGCCGTGCCCGGGTCCGAGCGGAGCAGGATGCGCCACGGGCCGCGCGCGCACGCCGTGGTGGTGCAGCGGCCGCACGGCGCGCTCGCGCGCCCGGTGCCACACCTCGGTCAGCTCCTCCGCGTCCACGTACGCCGGGGTGTGGACCTCGGTGGCGGCGAAGAAGTCGTCCATGCTGGTGTCCACCGGGCGCGGGAGCCGCACGGTGGCCGGTCGCTCGGTCCCGCGGGGCTCGCGCCGTCGGCCGCCGCGCAGCCCCGAGCGGAAGTTCCTCCAGAAGCCGCGCAGCCCCTCGTCGTCCGGTGCCGGCGTCTCCGCGCGGGCGACGACGCTGGCGAAGAGGAACACCACCGCGGCCGCGCCGAGGGTGATCCCGAGCCACACGAACATCCACGCCATGAGGACCAGTATCCGCAGCGGCTCGGGGGCGTCGAGCGGCGTGCGGCACGGCCGACGATCGCCACCACATCTTCACACGGGGCGGGATCGCCGCGTTCCGCACCCCGTGCGCGCCGGACGCGGCGGGGCCCAGGGCGCGCCCCTCAGACCGCGGCGGGCTCGCGCGACTCGCGCAGCCGCTGGCTGATGACCGTGGTCACGCCGTCCCCCCGCATCGTCACCCCGTACAGCGCGTCCGCGATCTCCATCGTGCGCTTCTGGTGCGTGACGACGATGAGCTGCGAGTCCTCCTGGAGCTCGCGGAAGATCTCGAGGAGGCGTCCCAGGTTGACGTCGTCGAGCGCCGCCTCCACCTCGTCCATGACGTAGAACGGCGAGGGCCGGGCCTTGAAGATCGCGACGAGCAGCGCGACGGCGGTGAGCGATCGCTCGCCGCCGGACAGCAGCGAGAGGCGCTTGACCTTCTTGCCCGCGGGGCGGGCCTCGACCTCGATACCTGTCGTCAGGAGTTCGTCGGGGTCCGTGAGCACGAGGCGCCCCTCCCCGCCCGGGAACATGCGCGCGAAGACCCGCTCGAACTGCTCCGCCGTGTCGCGGTAGGCGTCGGCGAACACGCGCTCGACGCGCTCGTCGATCTGCCGCACGATCTCGAGCAGGTCGGCGCGCGACTTCTTGAGGTCGGCGAGCTGGTCCGCCAGGAACTTGTGCCGCTCCTCCAGCGCCGCGAACTCCTCGAGCGCGAGCGGGTTGACCTTCCCGAGCCGCGACAGGTCGCGCTCGGCCGCCTTGAGCCGCTTCTCCTGCGCCGCCCGGTCGTAGGGCACCGAGGGTGCGGCTCCCTCCTCGTCGCCGGGGTCCGCGGAGCCGGCCGGCGGCGACACGGGGACGGGCCGGTGCGGGCCGAACTCCTCGACGAGCACCTCGGGGTCCATGCCGAGCTCGTCGACGCTGCGCGCCTGGAGCTGCTCGATCCGCAGCTGCTGCTGCGCGCGCGCCACCTCGTCGCGGTGCGCGACGTCGGTCAGCTCCCGCAGCCGCGTGGCGAGCTGGTCGACGTGGGTCCGCGCCCCCGTGACCGCGGCGTCGCGCTCGCGCGTGCGGCCTCGGCCGCGTCCCGCTCCGCGCCCGCCCGCGCGAGCGAGCGCTCGAC
>NZ_MKKH01000067.1 GCF_001942335.1 Cellulosimicrobium sp. CUA-896
GAGCCGGGTGCCGCACGCCTCGCGAACGCGCGCGCCTCGTGCGACGGCTCGCCGCACGCGGGCACGCCAGCACGGTGGTGCCGCCGGTCGGCTCGACGCCGCTCACCGGAGCGTCCACCGTCGGACCTCGTTGGCCCGGTCGACGAGCGCGATGCGTTCGTCGCGCGCGTCCGTGTGCGCCGCGAGGTCGCGGTACGCCGCCTCGAGCGCGTCGCGCAGCGCCGGTTCCTCGGCCGGGACGCCGGCGATGGTCGTGGCCGAGGACGGGCCCGTCGTCGTCACGGTGTCGAGCGCGGAGCGCAGCACGCCCACCGACAGCTCGGCGCGCTCGCGCGGGGCGATCGCGACCGACCCGACGCTCGCGAGGGCGTCGGCGAGCGCGGGCAGACCGCGCCCCGAGCCGGCGAGCAGCTGCGCGCGCAGCACGCGGGACCCGACGTAGGACCCGCGCGTCGGCGTGACGAGGTCGAGCGCCTGCAGCGCGCCGTCCAGGTCGCCGCGCGCCGCCGCACGCGCGTGAGGCCGAACGCGGCGGGCGCGGTGTAGTTGGCGTCGGTGCGCGCGCAGATGACGTAGAGCGACTCGGCGATGTCGGGCTCGCCGCTGAGCTCGCACGCGGTCGCGAGCGCGAGCTTGGGCGCGAGCTCGCCCGGGACCTGCCCGTAGACGGCGTGAACGACGCGCGTGCGGCGACGGCGTCGCCGCTCGCGAGCTCCGCGAGGCCGCCCAGCCAGGCCGCGCGCCACTCCCACGGGTCGTCCCCGAGGACCTGCGCGATCGCGTCGCGCACGACGTCGGGGCGGCCGGCCTCGACGGCCGTGCGCGCGCGGGCGAGGCGCACCTCGACGGTGTCCTGCGGCGCGTCGGCGAGCGCGGCGAGGCGCGCGTCCGGCTCGGCGACGTTGACGCCGGCGAGCCAGCTGGCCATCGGGTCGTGCTCGTCGGTGCGCAGCGCGGGCAGCTCGTCCCACGCCAGGGGACGCTCCGCGACGTCCGACACCGGGGCCTCGAACAGCACGGAGGCGGCCGAGTGCAGCGCGCCGCTGCCCGGACCACGGTCGGTCGCGACCACCTCGCGCAGCACCCCGAGCAGCTGGGCGCGCATCTCGTCCACGGTCGCGAACCGGTCGGACGGGTCGAGGGCGCAGGCCTTCGCGAGCAGGCGGTAGAACGAGTCGTACGCCTGGAACACGGGCGTGTCCGCGACCGGCGGCAGCGACGCGACGTACGTCGACGTGTTCCCCCGGAAGTCGAGCACGAGGGTCGCGAGCGTGCGCCCGATCGTGTAGATGTCCGACGCGACGGACGGCCCCACCTCGGCTACCTCGGGCGCCTGGTACCCGACCGTGCCGAAGATCGCCGACGTCAGGTCGTCCACGCGCCGCACGCCGCCGAGGTCGATGAGCTTGACGCCGTCGCCCTGCTGGATGATGTTGTCGGGCTTGAAGTCGCAGAACAGCAGGTTCTGGTCGTGCAGGTAGGCGAACGCGGGCAGGATCTCCAGGACGTAGGCGAGCGCCTGGTCGACGGGCAGGGGGCTGACGACGCCGCCGTTCGCCTCCCGCCGGTCCTTGAGGATGTCCTTGAGCGAGGTGCCGCCGACGTACTCCATGACGGTGTAGCCCGCGCCGTCGTGCATCGCGAAGTTGTAGATCTCCACGATGAGCGGGTGCTCGACCTCCGCGAGGAACTGCCGCTCCGAGATGGCCGCGGCGTACGCGTCGGGGTCGCCCGAGTTGAGCAGGCCCTTGAGCACGACCCACCGGCCGGACACGTTCTGGTCGCGCGCGAGGTAGATCCACCCGAGCCCGCCGTGGGCCAGGCACCCGACGACCTCGTACTGCCCGCCGACGAGGTCGCCGGGGGGAGAGCTGCGGCGTGAAGTCGAAGCGGTTGCCGCAGTGGGGGCAGAAGCCGGAGGTGCGCCCGGGCCTGCCGTCGCGGCCGCGCCCGACCTTCTCCCCGCAGGCGGGGCAGTACCGCTTGTGCTCGGGGACCTCGGGGACGGCCATGACCGCCTGGAGCGGGTCCGCCACGGGCGCGGACGGCACGGTCGTCAGGCCGGCGCCGAGGCGGTGGCCGCGCAGCCGGGTGGACGACGTGCGACGCGGCGCGTCGCGCGCGATCCGGTCGCCGCCGTGCGTGCCGAGCCGAGGGCTGTGGACGCGAGCCGGCTCGAGCTGGTGCGACCGGTGCGGGTCGAGCGCTCGGCGTCGGGCTCCGCGCCCGCGGACGCGACCCCGGCGCGGCCCTCGACGAAGCCGGTGCCGAGCACCGCCGACGGGGACGCGGCGGTCGTGCCCGTCGCCGCACCGTCGGGGGTCGCCGCGGTCGGGCCGGACCCGCCGGCGGGTGCCCCGCAGACGTTGCAGTAGCCGTCCTCGATGGTGCCCGGGCAGCCGGGCTCCGAGCACGGGACGGTCGCGGTGGTCGTCACGACGACGCTCCTTCCGGGGTGGGCAGGTCGCGGGTGAGGAACTGGTACTGCTCGACGAGGAAGCGCGCCAGCGTCACGTCGCACGGCGTCGCCTCGACGGCCTCGCGCGCCTCGACGAGACCGGAGCGCACCGTGGGCGACGTGGAGCGGCCGTTCGCCCGTGCCCGCTCGGCGAGCCGTTCGAGGCTGTACCGCAGCTCCGCGCGCTCGCGCAGCGGCGCCGTGTAGGCGGACTCGACCGCCTTCACGGCGCGCTCGACGGCGTCGAGGCGTGCGGCGTAGGCGTCGAGCTCGAAGCGGGACTCGGGCACCGGGCCGAGACGCGAGACGTCGGGCACGGCGAGGCGCGGCGCATGGACGACCTCCCGGCGGCAGCGCAGCACGAGCTCGCGCAGCGCGGGCTCGCGCGCCTCGAGGGCGTCGCGGCGCTCGGTCGTCCGGGCGCGGTCGCGGGCCAGCTCGCGGCGCTGGGCGGACGCCACGATGAGGTCGCGCTCGGCGCGCGCGACGTCCGACTCGAGCTCCGCGAGGGGACCCGCCACGTCGGCGCCGCGCTCGGCCCGGCCCACGACCCGCTCGAGCCGCTCGCGCAGGGCGAGGACGCGGCGCGCGCGTCGACGTCGGACCCCGCCAGGTCCTCGCAGCGCACGAGCTCCGCGCGGACCCCGCGCAGCCGCGCCACCTGGTCGGCGGTGTGCGGGTCGAACGACAGGCGGGTGCGCAGCTGCACGACGAGCGCGTCGCACAGCGTGGCGGCCTCGACGAGCGACACGAGCGCCGCACCCGAGCCGGAGTCGAGCCGGCCCCAGATGAGCACCGACATCTTCTCGCGCGCCACGACGTCGACCCGCCCGGAGTCCCACGTCTCGCGCAGGTCGTCGGCCCGCCCGCGGATCGCCTGCCACAGGGACAGCGCGAGGACGAGGTCGGCCGTGTAGGCGTCCGGGGCCGCGGCGGCCTGCGCGGCGGCGTCGAGGCGGTCCAGCTCCGTGCGCCGGGCGTCGAGCCAGCTCTCGAGCTCGCCGAGATACCGCATGAGGTCGGCGGCGGGGATCGCCTCGCCGAGCCGTCCGGGCGCCTCGGGCGCGACGGGTCGGGTCACGGCGTGCGCCCGTACACCGCGGCGGGCGGCGACGGCGCGGGGCCGAGCACGCCGAGCCAGCGGTCGTAGCTCGCGGCCCACGTCCCGTCGCTCTTCGTGCGCTCGAGGACGCCGTTGACGAAGCGGACCATGTCGACGTCGCCGGCGGGCACGCCGACGCCGTACGGCTCGTCGCTGATGGCCGCGCCGACCACCTTCGCGTACGGGTCCTGGGCCGCGAAGCCGGCGAGGATCGTGTCGTCGCCCGTGATCGCGTCGACCCGGCCCTGCTGGAAGAGCACGAGGCACTGCGTGTGCGTGGTGGCCGGCACGGGCTCGATGCCGGAGAACTCCTCGAGGCGGGAGAGCGTCGTCGTGCCCTCGGGGGCGCACACGCGCTGCCCCCGAGGTCCGCGATGCCGGTCGCGGTCGAGTCCCGCGTGACGAGCACCTTCTGGCCCGCGTGGTAGTACTCGGCCGAGAACGCGATCTGGTCCCAGCGCTCGCAGGTCATCGTGAACGCGCGCGCCACGAGGTCGACCTCGCCGTCCTCGAGCACATCGATACGCTGGCCGGACGTGATGACCCGGAACGTCAGGCGGTCCGGGTTGCCGAAGATCGCGCGCGACACCTCGTGCAGCACGTCGATGTCGAACCCCTCGATCTCCCCGGTCAACGGGTTGCGCGCGCCCATGAGGAGCGTGTCGGCGGAGACGCCGACGACGAGCGAGCCGCGCTCGCGGATCTCGGCCATGGTGCTGCCGGCGGGCAGCGCGTCGGGGGAGGGGAGCGGTCCTTCGGGCGCGTAGGAGGCGAGCGGGTCGGCGCACTCCGCCGGCGCGCCGGGCGCCGGTGCGACGCTCGTGGCCTCCGGCTCCGGCTCCGCGGGGGCGAGACGGAGGTCGTCAGCGCCGGTCGGGCCGGAGCACCCGGCGAGCAGCAGCGTCGTCGTGGCCAGCGCCGCGGCGAGGGCCCGGGCAGCGGTCGTGGTCCTCACCGGTACTCCTCCAGTCGTGCCGTGACGCCGCGCCACGCGAGCAGGGCCGCGGCCGCGCCGGCGGCGAGCAGCAGCCAGCCGGCGACGGCGGAGCCCGTGCCTGCCGACGCCAGGTCGTCGCGCGTCGCGGCGGCGTTCGTCTCGATGTCCTCGCGCGCGGTCGCCGAGAACTCCTCGAACGCCGCGTTCGGGCTGTCGGCGTCGGTGCTCGTCGCGAGCGCCACGGCGCCGTCCCAGTCGCCCTCGTCGTCGAGCGCGCGGATCTCCGCGTGGCGGGCGACCCAGGCGTCGAGCGCCTGCGCGCCCGACCCGTCGAGCACGCCCTCGGACGCGGCGGCGTCGAGGCGCTGCGCGGCGTCGTCCGTCGCGGCGACGAACTCCTCCTCGTAGGCCTGGCCGGACCCGCGCTGGATCAGCGTGAAGGCCTCCGCCGACTTGGCCTCGTTCGCGAGCGCGTACGCCTGCGACGCGGCGAGCGTCGCGGCGTAGGAGCCGGTCCGCACGTCGTGCGCCCGTGCGCTCGCCTGGGACAGCAGCACGGTCCCGACGACGCCGACGACGAGCACCACCGCCGTCGCGGCCGCGAGCCCGACGTTGAGCACGCGGTGCGTCCGGCGCGCGAGCCACACCTGGCTCAGCACGAGCACCGCGAGGGCGACCAGGCCGGCGGCCAGGACCCACAGGCGTCGCGCACGCCCGCGAAGTCCGCCGCCACCCGGTCGGCGTCGTCGAGCACGACCTCGTCCAGGGTCGGCAGCATCTGGTCGCGCAGGAGCGTCGACGCCTGGTCGAGGTAGGCGGAGCGACGGGGAAGCCCTGCCGGTTGGCGCGCGCGCCTGCTCGACGA
>NZ_MKKH01000068.1 GCF_001942335.1 Cellulosimicrobium sp. CUA-896
CCCGGCGCAGCCACCTGCGGCGTCGTCGCGACGCGCGCCAGCACGGCGTCGCGCGCCGCGGCGGGCGGGGCCTGCTCCACCGCGAACGCCGCCACGACGTCGCGGTACTCGTCGAGCGCGCGGCGCGCGTCCGGGTCGTCGTCGAGAAGCCGCTCGACCGCACGCCGCTCGAGGTCGTCCACGGCGTCCAGGGCGTAGGCCGGCAGCAGGTCCCACGCGTCGCCGCGCGCGTCCGCGCCGGTGCCGAGGGTCTCGTCAGGCACGGGCCACCCCCAGGCAGTCGCGCAAACGGATCAGGCCGTCGCGGATGCGGGACTTCACGGTCGGCAGCGCGGCGCCGAGACGCTCGGCGACCTCGCGGTAGGAGTAGCCGCCGTAGTACGCCTCGACCAGGGCCTCGCGCTGCGTGCCGGTGAGCGAGCCGAGGCACCGGCGCACGGCGGCGCCGTCGAGCATGCGCTCGACGTCCTCCGCGACGACGTCCCGCGGGGCGGTCGCCATCGCGGTGTCGAGGTCGCGCTGGTCGCGTTCGCGGCGGGCCTGCTCCGCCCGCACGCGGTCGACCGCGCGCCGGCGGGCGAGGGTCGCGACCCACGTCCGGGCCGAGCCGCGCGCCGCGTCGTACCGCGTCGCCGTCTGCCACACCTCGACCATCACCTCCTGCATCACCTCCGCCGCGTGGTCCGGATCACGCAGGACGCCGAGGCAGGTGCCGTACGCGACGGGCGCGAGCGCGTCGTACACGGGCGCGAACGCGTCGGGGTCACCGCCGGCGCACGCCGCGAGCGCGGCGTCGACGGCGCCCGACGCGTTCGTCGTCACGGAGGGAGGCACCCGGACAGTCTGCCTCAGCACGCGCCGGGGCACGCACCGCGCGCCCTCGGCGCGCCCCGCCCGCAGGCCGTCGCGCCACCCTCCACCCGTACGTCCCGGACCGTCCGGGACAGCAGGGGTTCGACGCGGACGCGAGGTCGGATGGGTCCAGCACAGGATCGACCGTCCCGCCACCCGAGGCTCAGCGCGCGCGACGCTCCCGGACGCGCCCGCGAGCTCGTGCAGGAGGTCGGCCGTGGTGTCCCACGCCATGCACGCGTCCGTGACCGACTGCCCGTAGGTGAGCCCGGACGGCGCCGGCTTCTGCGCCCCGGCGACGAGGAAGCTCTCCATCATGAGGCCCGTGACGCCCTGCTCGCCGGCGGCGAGCGCGCGGCGAGCTCCCGCACCACCTCGGCCTGGCGCAGGTGGTCCTTGCCCGAGTTCCCGTGCGACGCGTCGACGACGAGCCCGTGCTCCGCCACCCCGCCGACGCCCGAGCGCCGCGCGACCGCGAGCGCCGCGGCGACGTCGTCGGTGCCGTAGTTGGGACCCGAGCGCCCGCCGCGCAGGATGACGTGGCAGTCGGGGTTGCCCGCCGTCTCGACGGCCGCGGCGCGGCCGAGCGAGTCCATGCCGAAGAACGTGTGCTCGCTCGCCGCCGTGATGCACCCGTCGACCGCGATCTGCACGTCCCCGTCCGTCGCGTTCTTGAAGCCCACCGGCATCGACAGGCCCGACGCGAGCTGGCGGTGCACCTGCGACTCCGCGTTGCGCGCGCCGATCGCGCCCCACGAGACGGCGTCGGCGATGTACTGGGGGCTCGTCGGCTCGAGGAACTCGCACGCGGCCGGGACCCCCGCGTCGAGGACGCCGAGCAGCACCTCACGAGCGAGCCGCAGTCCGTGGTGCACGTCGTGCGAGCCGTCGAGGTGCGGGTCGTTGATGAGACCCTTCCAGCCGACGGTCGTGCGCGGCTTCTCGAAGTA
Organism: Cellulosimicrobium sp. CUA-896; assembly: GCF_001942335.1. GTDB lineage: Bacteria > Actinomycetota > Actinomycetes > Actinomycetales > Cellulomonadaceae > Cellulosimicrobium. The sequence continues at coordinate 1,803 of NZ_MKKH01000068.1, forward strand.
CACGCGCATGACGACGAGCAGGTCCTCGGACAGCTCGCGGGCGACGCCGGCGAGGCGCTCCGCGTAGTCGAGCGCGGCCTGCGGGTCGTGCACCGAGCAGGGACCGACGATCACGAGCAGGCGGTCGTCGTCGCCCGCGAGCACGTCGCGCACCTCGCGGCGCGACGTCGTCACCAGGTCGCTGCGACGCGCGCCGAGCGGGAGGTCGGCGAGCATCGTGCGCGGCGCGGGCAGCGCGTCGAGGGCGCGCACGCGCAGGTCGCTGGTGCGCGCCTGCAGCTCCGGGCTGTCCACGGGATCGACGCTAGCGGCATCCTGGCCGTCGTTCGCGGGCTGGGCGTTCGCGGGCCGGTCCTGCGCGGCTCGGGCGGTCGTGCTGGTCACGGGGGGCTCCTGGTTCGTGCGACGGGGATTCGGGGGGCCGTCGTCCGACGGAGCCCTCACCGGCCTGCTGCCGCCCGTGGTCCCGGAACGGCCCGTCGATACGACGAAGGGCCCGGACGCGGTCCGCGTCCCAGGCCCTGTGCTGGCTCCGGGTGGTTGTCTGTGGTCAGGCGAACGCCCGCACGGCCCCACCGGGAGCCTGCGTAAAGCGCCAATACCACTGAGAACTCACGCCGTGACAGTAGCACGCACCCTCCGAGGCGCGGACGGACCGTCTCGTTCCATGAACGGTTCCCGTGGCGGGCGTGGTCGCCCTGGGTGGTGGGTGGGGGTGGTGGCGCCGGATCTACCATCCGCGGCTCGTCCCTCGCCGCTCCCGCCAGACCCGCCACGATCCGGCGCCACCACCCCCACCCACCGTCACCGGGTCGCGTTCGCCCGGCGTCACCGCCCCGAGCCGGCTGCACAGCGGCCACCACGCTCTCGCAGACGGCGGCAATCACCACCACCTAGGCTCGGGGCATGCCGATCCCCGAGTTCGTCGCCGCCCTGCGCTCCCACGTCGGGACCGACCTGCTGTGGATGCCGGGGGTGTCGGCCGTCGTCGTGGACGACGACGGGCGGCTGCTCCTCGGGCAGCGCGCCGACAGCGGGCTGTGGTCGGTGATCAGCGGGATCCTCGAGCCGGGCGAGGACCCTGCGGTGGGGCTCGCGCGCGAGGTGCTCGAGGAGACGGGCGTCGAGGTGGTCGTGGACGCGCTCGTCGCGGTGACGGTCACCGACCCGGTGCGGTACCCCAACGGGGACCTGTCGCAGTACCTCGACCTCGCGTTCCTGTGCCGGCCGGCCTCCCCCGCCGCGGCGGCGGCCGCGCACGTGGCCGACGACGAGTCGCTCGCGGTCGCGTGGTTCGCGCCCGACGCGCTGCCGCAGGACGTCACGCCGTCGACGACCGAGCGCGTCGGCCATGCGCTCGGGTGGCTCGCCGACCCGTCGAACGGCCCGTTCTTCGTCCGCTGACGGCGCGGTCGCCGCGACCCGCCGCGTGGCGAGGGCCGCCCGCGGGGCAGAATGTGGCCGTGCGGGTCTCGGCGAAGGCGGACTATGCGGTGCGGGCGTGCGCCGAGCTCGCGGCGTCGCCCCACGGCGACCCGGTGCGCGCGGAGGACCTCGCGGCGGGCCAGGGGCTGCCGGTGAGCTTCCTCGAGCGCATCCTCGGCGACCTGCGCCGTGCGGGCGTCGTCGCGAGCGTGCGGGGCCGGTCGGGCGGCTACCGCCTGGTGCGTCCCGCCGAGGAGATCACCCTCGCCGACGTCTTCCGCGCGGTCGACGGCCCGCTCGTGACGGTGCGCGACGAGCGCCCGCCGAGCCTGACGTACGACGGCGCGGCCGCGGGCCTGCTCGACGTCTGGGTCGCGCTGCGCGCGAGCGTGCGGGACGTGCTCGACGTCGTGACGGTCGCGGACGTCGTGCGGCGCGACCTGCCCCCGGCGGTCCGCCGGCTCGCCGCGCGCGCCGACGCGTGGGAGAACCCGTGAGCGCCTCGCACCCGTGAGCCGCCGCGTCCCCGTGTGACGGCGGCCGGTAACACTCGACCACCAGGTGGCCGCCCTCTACAAAAACCCGACCAGTTCGGTCAACCTTGTCGGGCACGGCCGGGGACGGACCCGGCCCCACGGACAGGGAGCGTGCGGTGCGGACACTTCTCCTGCTGGCCCTCGTCGGCCTCGGCGCCCAGCTCGTCGACGGGAGCCTCGGCATGGCCTACGGGGTCACGTCGACGACCCTGCTGCTCGCGATCGGGACGAACCCCGCGGCGGCGTCCGCGACCGTCCACCTCGCCGAGATCGGCACGACGCTCGCGTCCGGCGCGGCGCACTGGCGCTTCGGCAACGTGGACTGGAAGGTCGTGCTCCGCATCGGGATCCCCGGAGCGGTCGGCGCGTTCGCCGGCGCGACGTTCCTCTCGGCCCTGTCGACCGAGGTCGCCGCACCGGTCATGTCCCTGCTGCTCCTCGCGCTCGGCGTCTACGTGCTGACCCGGTTCACGGTGGCCGGGCTGCCCACGGGCCGCCTCGGGCTCCCGCTGCGCCGCCGCTTCCTCGCACCGCTCGGCCTCGTCGCCGGCTTCGTCGACGCGACGGGCGGCGGCGGCTGGGGTCCGGTCGGCACGCCCGCCCTGCTCGCCTCCGGGCGCATCGAGCCGCGCAAGGTCATCGGCTCCATCGACACCAGCGAGTTCCTCGTCGCGCTCGCCGCCTCCCTGGGCTTCCTCGTCGGGCTCGGGTCCCAGGGCATCGACCCGCGGTGGGTCCTCGCGCTCCTCGCCGGCGGCCTGGTCGCCGCGCCGCTCGCGGCGTGGCTCGTCCGCCACCTGCCCCCGCGCGTCCTCGGGTCCGCGGTGGGCGGCGTCATCGTCCTGACGAACGTCCGCACGCTGCTGCGCTCGGACTGGGTCGACGCGAGCGGCGCCGTCCAGGGCGTCGTGCTCGGCGCGGTCGCGGTCGTCTGGGCCGGCGCCGTCGCCTGGTCGGTCCGCGAGCACCGCCGCGCCACGGCGCTCGAGGCCGTCGCCCCCGACGGTGACGCGTCGGCGTCCGGTCCCGCGCCCGAGCCGGAGCCGGAGCGCGCGGCACGCTGAACCGTTCGTCCCGTCCGCCCGACCGGCCCCGCCCCGCCCCGGCCGCCGGGCGCCGACCGCCCCGCCCCGGCCGC
>NZ_MKKH01000069.1 GCF_001942335.1 Cellulosimicrobium sp. CUA-896
CACGGGCCCGGCTACGACTGCGCGGGCTCGTCGCGCGCGTGGGCGGCGGCGGGCGTCGACATCACGCGGACCTCACGGTCCCAGTACCAGCGCGTGGCGAAGACTCCCGTACGCGCAGCTGCGGCCCGGCGACCTGCTCTTCTACGCGAACGACCCGTCCGACCCCTCGACGATCCGCCACGTCGCGGTCTACGCCGGCGGGGGCACGATGATCGAGGCCCCGCAGCCGGGCGTCACGGTGCGCGAGGTGCCGATGCGCTGGGCCGACGCGATGCCGTGGGCCGGTCGCCCCTGAGGGCCGCCGGGCTCAGTGCCCGACGTGGTAGCCCGAGTCGATCGCGCGCTGCAGCGAGCGCTCGATCTCGGCCTCGGCCTCGGAGCGGCCCACCCAGTGCGCGCCCTCGACCGACTTGCCGGGCTCGAGGTCCTTGTAGACCTCGAAGAAGTGCTGGATCTCGAGGCGGTGGAAGTCCGAGACGTCGTCGATGTCCTGGCGCCACGCGGCGCGCTGGTCCCCGGTCGGCACGCACAGCACCTTGTCGTCACCCCCGGCCTCGTCGCGCATGCGGAACATGCCGAGCGCGCGGCAGCGGATGAGGCAGCCGGGGAACGTGGGCTCCTCGAGGAGGACCAGGGCGTCCAGCGGGTCGCCGTCCTCGCCGAGCGTGCCCTCGATGAAGCCGTAGTCGTCCGGGTAGCGCGTCGACGTGAAGAGCATGCGGTCGAGACGGATGCGCCCGGTCGCGTGGTCGACCTCGTACTTGTTGCGCTGGCCCTTGGGGATCTCGATCGTGACGTCGAACTCCACTGCGTGTCCTCCAGTCGTACCGGCACCGCAGGACTCGGGCGGTGGCTGGTCGGGTGATCGACGGACGGCGCCGTCGTGCGGACTAGTGTGACACGGCCGGTCCCGCCGCGACCCCCCGGCGAGAGCCGGACGGTCAGCCGGATGAGTGATAATGCGCACGTGCTCGCGCCCGGCCCGCCCGGCCGGACGTCGGCGGCACGCCCGCACGCGAGGCCACAGGGAGAGACGTATGGGTTGGGGCACGCGCGCCGGCGTGACGATCGGCGTGGTCCTCGCGCTCACCGGCGGCTACCTCGTCGCCGACGCCGTCGACGTCGTGCCCGGCATGTTCACCACCGCCCCGCCGCCGCGCGAGCCCGCGCCCTTCCCCGACCCGCCCGGCGCCGTCGCCGCGCCGCCCCTCGTCACGGGCCTGCCCCCTCTCGACGACACCGCTTCCGTCCCGGAGGACGCGACGGTGCAGGACCTCACGGACGCGCTCGTCGCCGACCAGCGGCTCGGCCCGCGGGTCGGCGCCCTCGTCGTGGACGCCGCGACGGGGGAGACGCTCGGCAGCGCGGGCGCGACGACGGGCCACGTGCCCGCGTCCACGCTGAAGGTCCTGACGGCGGCAGCGGCGCTCACGTCCCCCGGCCCGGACGCGACGCTCCCCACGCGCGCCGTGCTCGACGGGCTGGACACCGTCGTCCTCGTGGGGGGAGGGGACATGATGCTCGCGGCCGGGGAGGGCGACCCGACGGCGGTCGACGGTCACGCCGGCCTGGCGGACCTGGCCGCGCAGGTGGCCGGCGAGCTGCGCCTCACCGGTCGCACGACGATCACGCTGCAGCTCGACGACACGCTCTTCACGGGGCCCGCGGTCGCGCCGTCGGTCTTCCCCGGCAACGTCACCGCCGGGTACGTCGCACCCGTCGCCGCGCTCGCGGTGGACGTCGCCCGGCTCGAGGACGAGGAGTACGCACCGCGCGCGCCGGACCCGGCGATGGCCGCGGCCGAGGCCTTCGTGCAGGCGCTCGCCGCCGAGGGCGTCACCGTCTCCGGGGACCCGGTGCGGGCGCCGCACCGTCGGACGCGCGCCTGGTCGGCGAGGTCGAGTCCGCGCCGCTGAGCGAGGTGGTCGCCTACCTGCTCCAGCACTCGGACAACACCCTCACCGAGGTCGTGGGCCGCGTCGTCGCGGTGGACGCCGGGCTCCCCGGCTCGGCCGAAGGAGCCGTCCGGGCGGTCCGCGCCGCCGTCGAGGGCCTGGGCGTCGACCTCGCGGGGGCGGAGCTCGCCGACCTGTCGGGCCTCGGCGACGGGTCCGTGCTCACCCCGCGCCAGCTCGCCGACGTCGTGGACCTGCTCGCCGACCCCGACCACCCGCAGCTGCGCCCGGCGGCCGTCGGGCTCCCGGTCGCCGGGCTGTCCGGCACGCTCGACGACCGCTTCCTCGCCAACGCCGGCCGCGGGGTCGTCCGGGCGAAGACGGGCAGCCTGCCCGACGTCGCGTCGCTCGCCGGCACCGTCGTCACCGCGGACGACCGGCTCCTCGTCTTCGCGCTCATGACCGACGCCGTCCCCGACGGCGGCACGTACGGTGCGCGCATCATCCTCGACGACTTCGTCGCGTCGCTCGCGGCGTGCGGCTGCTCCGGCTGACGTCCGGCGCGCTCCCGGACCGGGATACCGTGGAGCGGTGACGCTCGTCGAGAAGGCCGACCGCCCGCCGGGCGGACCGTCGATCGTGGACTGGGACGCCGCCGCGCAGGTGGCGGGAAGGCTCGCCCGTCCCGGCCCGCAGGCCACGCGCGACGAGCTCGCGGACCTCGTCGAGGGGCTGCGCGACGCCGCGGCGACCGCCGTCCCGCACGTGCTCGACGTCACCCGCATGACGCCCGCCGGTGCCGCGCGCCCGGCCGAGCTCGGCAGCGTGTACGTGGTCGACCGTGCCCGCTGGGCCCGGGCCAACACCGAGATCATGGCCTCGATGACGGAGGGCGTCGCGCAGGCGCTGCTCGCCGACGGATCGGACCGCCCGCCACGCGTCCCGCAGGCGACCGCACTCGTCGGCGCCGCGCAGCTCGGCTCGGTGCTCGCCGTCCTCGCGAGCCGTGTCCTCGGCCAGTTCGACCCCTACAGCGCCGCGGCCCCGGGCGAGCCGGGCCGGCTCGTCCTCGTCGCGCCCAACGTGCTGCACGCCGAGCGCGCTCTCGACCTCGTGCCGGCGGACTTCCGGCTCTGGGTGTGCCTGCACGAGCAGACCCACGCCCTGCAGTTCGCGGCGGCGCCCTGGCTCGCCGACCACCTGCGCGGACGCGCGGAGCACCTGCTCACCGACCTGTCGGCCTCCTCGCGCCGGCTGGCCGAGGCGCGTCTGCCCGAGAAGCTGCGGACGGTCGGCCGTGCCGTGCTCGACGCGGTGCGGGGGGAGGGGACGACGCTCGTCGACGGGTTCCTCACCGACGACGAACGGCGCCAGCTGGAGGACGTGTCGGCCGTCATGGCGCTGCTCGAGGGCCACGCGGACGTCGCGATGGACGCGGTCGGGCCCCGCACCGTGCGCACGGTGCGCAGCATCCGGCGCAAGTTCGAGGCGCGGCGCGACGGCGCGGGCAGCTCCGGGGTCGACGTCGTCCTGCGGCGCCTGCTCGGCATGGACGCGAAGATCGCGCAGTACCGCGACGGCGCCGCGTTCGTGCGCGCCGTCGAGAAGGAGGTCGGGCGCGACGGGTTCAACGCCGTGTGGGCGGCGCCCGGCAACCTGCCGACGGCCCGCGAGATCGCGGACGCGCGCGCCTGGGTGCGCCGCGTCCACGGCTGAGCGCCGGTGGGCGGTCCCGCGCCGGTCGTCGCGAGCGCGCGCCGCGCGGTGCGTGACGCGGTCGCGGACGTCCCGCGTGGCGGGCTCGTGCTCGTGGCGTGCTCGGGCGGCGCGGACTCGACGGCGCTCGCCGCGGCGACGGCGTTCGTCGCGCCCCGGTCGGGGCTGCGCGCCGGCGCGGTCGTGGTGGACCACGGCCTGCAGGAGCGCAGCGCCGAGGTCGCCGACGACGCGGCGCACCGGTGCCGCGGGCTCGGGCTCGACCCGGTGCAGGTGCGGCGCGTCGTCGTCGCGGCCGCGGGCGGCGGGCCCGAGGCGGACGCGCGCGCGCGCGGTACGCGGCGCTCGCGCGGCCGCGGACGAGCTCGGCGCGGACGCCGTGCTGCTCGGCCACACGCTCGACGACCAGGCCGAGACCGTCCTGCTCGGCCTCGCGCGCGGGGCGGGGGCGCGGTCGCTCGCCGGCATGGACCGCGGCGCGGGGCCTGCGGCGGCCGTCCTCGGCCTGCGCCGCA
>NZ_MKKH01000070.1 GCF_001942335.1 Cellulosimicrobium sp. CUA-896
CTCGACTACCAGAACGTGCGCGCCGACTACGTCACCGCCTGGTGGAACCTGGTCAACTGGTCCGACGCCGAGGCCCGCCTCCAGCGCGCCCGCACCCAGACCGCCGGGCTCATCGTCCCCGCCTGACCCCCACCCCGCCCCGGTCGGCCACCGAGCCGCCGACCACCGCGGGGACACCGCACCACCGCCGAACCCCGGGTTGTGCGCCGTTCAAGGCCTCGAACGACACCCAACCCGGGGTTCGGCACGCCCGGCAGCACCCAACCCGGGGTTCGGCACGTCCGTGGTGAACCTCGCGCTGTCGCGCATCCGGCGGCCGGTGCCGTCGTCCGGTTCTGGTACAAATGCGTCGCACCGACGCCGCGCCCCCGGACAGCGCGTCCGCGCACCCAGACCCGACGACGAGCCGAGGCCAGCGTGACCGCACCCGAGCCCAACCCGTTCTCCCCGCCGCACCCGCCCGCGGGACCGAGCGGCCCGCCGTCGTCCGGCCCGCCGTCGTCCGGCACGCCGTCGTCCGGCCCGCCGAGGTTCGACGTACCGCCGCCCCCGCTGCCGCCGACGACGCCGTCGCCGTACGGTCCCGCCGCTCCCGGTCCGGGAGCCCCGCCGCGCGAGCCGTCGACGGGCTCCGGCTGGGTCATCGCGGCTTTCCTCCTGTTCTGGCCGCTCGGCGTCCCGGCGCTGCTGGCCTCGCAGCGGGCGGCCCGCGCGCTGGGTGCGCAGGACGTGCAGACCGGCCGCCGGGAGGCCGAGCGGGCCCGCTCCTGGGGTGTCGGCGCGGTCATCACGGGCGCGGTGGCGTACGTCGGCTCGTGGATCGTGCTGGCGGTCCTGCTCGCGTCCGGGATCTTCGCCGCGACGGCGTTCTCCGAGGCGGCGACGCCGCTGCGCGACCCCACCGGCGAGGGCGGCGAGGCGTCCGAGGCGCGGGACACGGAGATCCTCGAGCTCGCGGTCGGCGACTGCGTCGTCACGACCGACCTCCCCGACACCGTCTTCACCGTGCCCGTCGTCCCGTGCGCCGCGGACCACCATGCCGAGGTGTTCGCGATCACCGACCTCCCGGCCGGTGACTACCCCGGCGAGGACGACGTCGAGGCGCTCGCCGAGGAGTTCTGCTTCGAGGCCTTCGAGTCCTACGTCGGGCTTCCCTACGAGGAGTCCGAGCTGTACGCCTGGTGGTTCTCCCCCACCGAGGACAACTGGACGTGGGGCGACCACTCCGTCCAGTGCATCGTCGAGCCGCTGCGCGGCACGGTGACCGGGACGCTCGAGGGCGCCGCCCGCTGACCGGAGCTCGGCCACCGCGCGGCGCCCTCGGCCGCGCTCAGCCCTCCCGGGCCGCCTCCCGGGCCGCCAGCCACTGCGCGAACGTCTGCGTCCCGCGTCTCGCGTCGGGTCCGGGAAGCAGGTCGCCGCCCGCCATCGCGCGACCGAACGCGCCCGGGAAGCGGACCTCGAGGACCCTCTTCCGGCGCCGCTCCGCGGCGAGGTAGCCACGCACCATGTCGGCGAGCCGTTCCTCGCGCGGGCCGGCCATCTCTCCCGCGTCACCCACGGGTCGCCGAGGGCGAGGTCGACGAGCGCGGCTGCGAGCTCGCGCGTCGACACGGGCTGCGTGCGCAGGCGCGGGACGAGCACGACCGGGCCGAGCGTCGTCTGCTGCACGGTCTGCGCGGCGAACTCGTGGAACTGCGTCGCCCGCAGGATGCTCCACGGCACCGACCCGGCGCGTACCGCGCGCTCCTGCGCGACCTTCCCGGCGTAGTAGCCGCCCGGAGCGGCGTCGATGCCGACGATCGACAGCGCGACGTGGTGCCGGACCCCGTCGCGACGTCCCGCCGCGAGCAGCGTGCTCGTGGTTGCCTCGAAGAAGTCCCGGGAGCGCCGTGCCGACAGCGTCGTGACGTTGCCGACGTCGATCACGGCGTCCACGCCACGCAGGTCGACGCCCGAGCCGGTGACGAGGTCGACGCCGCGCGACCGGCTGAGCACGAGCGGGTCGTGCCCGAGCTCCTCCAGCCGCGCGACGACGTGCGTGCCGACCGTGCCGGTGCCGCCGGCGACCGCGACGCGGGTCATGCCAGCACCTCCGCGGAGGCGGTGGTCGAGTCCTGCGGTATCAGAACCGGGGCCGGGGCTGGGACCGGGGGCGCGATCGGGAGCGGGATCGGAGCGGGGGTGTTCGTCATGCACACCCGACCGTGCAGGGCCCTCGGACGTGACACCGGACCTCGGGTGCCCGCGCCCGAGGCCCGGCGGGGGTCAGTCCTTCGTGACGAACAGGTGGCGCGCGACGTCGTCGGGCAGGTCGAGGACCGTCGCGGAACCCTCGCCGGACACCGTGGCACCGCCGACCGACGGCGTCACCACGAGCGGGCGGTGGGGCAGGACCCCCGCCTCCGCGAAGCGCGCGAGCAGCTCGTCGTCGACCTGGACGGGCTCCGCGATGCGCTGCAGCACGACGCGCGTCTCCTGGCCGACCGGCACGCGGTGCGCCGCGACGTGGTTCGGGAGCGAGGCGACGCCGTCGAGGTACTGGACCTCGGGCAGGTTCTCGCCCAGCTCCCGCAGGCCGGGGATGGGGTTGCCGTAGGGGTCGTGCGCCGGGTGGTCCAGGAGCTGGATGAGCCGACGCTCCACGAGGTCGCTCATCACGTGCTCCCACCGGCACGCCTCGTTGTGCACGTGCTGCCAGTCGAGCTTGATGACGTCGGTGAGCAGCCGCTCGGCGAGGCGGTGCTTGCGCATGACGCGCACCGCGGTCTGCCGGCCGAGCGGCGTGAGCTCGAGCTGGCGGTCCCCGCCCACGACGACGAGGCCGTCGCGCTCCATGCGCGCGACCGTCTGCGAGACGGTCGGACCGGAGTGGCCCAGACGCTCGGCGATCCGCGCCCGCAGCGGCGGGATGCCCTCCTCCTGCAGCTCGTAGATCGACTTCAGGTACATCTCGGTGGTGTCGATCAGGTCGGTCACGAGGCCTCCCGGGCGGCGCAGGTGTGTGGTAGGACGTGTTCTCTGGAACCGTTCCAGTCTATCGGGTACGGACGTGCTCGAGGTCGATCCTCGGGCGCGCCGTACGGGCATCCTGGCACCCCGTCCGGCCGGACGGGTGAAGGGCTCTGCCCGCCCCGGCGCGCCGTGCCGCCCGTCCCCCGGGCACGAGGGTGGCGGAGGCTACGATCGGCGCTCTCGGCACAGACCCGACCGGAGGATCCCGTGGCATCGACCGACGGCAGCGGCGCGACCGGCGACCGCCCGCGCCGCCCCCGTACGGCGGACTCGCTCACCTGCTCGTTCTGCGGAAAGTCGCAGAAGCAGGTCAAGCGCCTCATCGCCGGCCCCGCGGGCGTCTTCATCTGCGACGAGTGCGTCGCCCTGTGCCTGGAGATGATCGAGGAGGACCGCGAGCCGGAGAGCACCGACGTCGTCTCCGGCGACGGCCGCCTGCCGACCCCGCACGAGATCTTCGCCCACCTCAGCACCTACGTCTCGGGCAGGACCCGGCCAAGCGGGCCCTCGCCGTCGCCGTCCACAACCACTACAAGCGCGTCCGCGCCGCCGCGGCGGCCGCAGAGGCGGCGGAGGCCGGCGACGGCACGCCCGACGCCGACGAGCTCGACGACGTCGAGCTGGCGAAGTCGAACATCTTGCTGATCGGTCCGACGGGGACGGGCAAGACGTATCTGGCGCAGACGTTGGCGCGGATGTTGAACGTGCCGTTCGCGATCGCGGACGCGACGGCGTTGAC
>NZ_MKKH01000071.1 GCF_001942335.1 Cellulosimicrobium sp. CUA-896
CCGCGACCCGCGCGACGACGGCGACGACGGTCGCGACGTCGGACGACGCGACGACGGCGCGGCGACCGGTCGCGACGTCGGACGACGCGTCCCAGGGGCCCGCCGCCCGTGCGGTGCCCGGAGCGCGCCCGCGACGACCGTGCCGGCGACCGCGAGCGTGCCGCCCGTCACCGCGGCGGCGACGCGCGACGTCGTCCCGTGCACCTCGCCGCGCGAGAGCACCGTGACGCCCGCGGTGTGGGCCGTGAGCGCGGCCGCGGCGGGCAGGGCTGCGCGCACCCGGCCGCCCGCGGCGCCGAGCAGGACGTCGAGGCCTCGGCACGCCGCCATGACGACCGGTCCGGCCGGGCTCTCCTTGGCGACCGTGTCGTACGTCCACACGCACGCCGCGAGCGGCACGGCCACGGCGAGGGCCGGGCGTCCCCCGCCGGCGGCGGCGAGCCCGACGCCCGCGAGCGTGAGCCCGCTCGCGACGCCGAGCGCGCGCTCGGGCGACACCCGGCCGGACGGGATGGGCCGCTCGGGCCGTTCGACGGCGTCGAGCCGCCGGTCGGCGTAGTCGTTGAGCGCCATCCCGCCCGCGTACAGGCACGCGGACGCGACGGGGAGCAGCGCACGCCGCGGGGTGAGCCGGTGGCCGGCGGCCGCCGACCCGGCGAGCGTGTCGCCGAGCACGGACAGCACGGCCGGCGCGCGGACCAGGTCGAGGTGGTCGCGCAGGTCGGTGCGGGCACGGTCACTGCGCGGGACGCGCCGACGGGTCCGTCGCCGCGGCGACGCGCGCCGAGGCCTCGCGCACCCAGTCCGCGAGCGCGAGCGTCTGCGACGCGACGTCGTGCACGTCGCTGCCCCACGGGTCCTTGAAGAAGAAGCCGAGCTGCGGCACGGGACCGGCGTAGCCGGCGGCGTCCGCGAGGGCGAGCAGACGGCCGAGGTCGAGGACGAGGGGCGCCGCGAGCATCGAGTCGTACGCGGACCACGTGGTCTGGAGCGTCAGCCGCGACCCGAGGAAGCCCTGGACGTGCACGTGGTCCCACGCGACCTTGATGTCGCCGAGGTCGGGGACGTTGTCGATGTGCAGCGGGGTGACGTCGCTGCCCGTGAGGTCGTGCAGGCCGCGCGTCTTCGAGGCGAGCTTGCTGCGCACCGCCTCCGGGTCGGCGAGCGTGGCGCCGTCGCCGCCGCCGAGGAGGTTGGTGCCCGCCCACGACAGCACGCGCAGGCCGCGGGCCGCGAACGCCGGCGCGAGCACGGTGCGCAGCCACGTCTGGCCGGTCTTGCCGTCCTGGCCGGCGACGGGCACGCCGCGCTCGGCGGCGAGGTCGACGAGCACGGGCAGGTACATGCTGGCCGAGGGCGTGAACCCCGCGTACGGCGCGCCCGCGAGGAGCGCCGCGTACGCGGTGAGCGAGCTGGGCGGGAGCACGGCGCGCGCCGGGTCGGCGAGCGCGGCCTCGAGCAGCGCGCGGTCGGCGAACTCGGGCACGGGCTCGGGCAGGGGCTCGGTCGAGGCGAGGTCGACGACGACGACCCGCGCGAGGCCGTGCCGGTCGCGGAACTCCGTGATGTCCCGCGCGAGGCGCTCGGCGGCGGCCTGCTGCGACTCGCCCCCTCGCCCCGGGCGGCCGCCGCGGCGTCGTAGCCGCGCCGCACGTCGGCGTCCGCCTGCTCGAGCGCGGCGTGGGCGACGGCGAGCAGGTGCGGCGCGATCATCCCGGCCTCGACGAGCAGCTCGGCGCGCTTGACCATCGACACGTCCGTGACGTCGTGCCCGCCCACGACGAGGTCCGCGAAAGCGGGGAGGGGCGCGGACGCGAAGCTCTCCTGTGCGGTGACGCAGCCGGTCGCGTCGGCGTGGCCCTGCGCGATCGCGGCGAGCCCCAGCGTCGCGGTGGTCGCGACCGAACCGCGGGCTCCCACCAGCCAGAGGCCGGTCCGTGCAGAGGCGTTGTGGTGCATCGTTGCTCCCCGTCCCGTCGGCGCGCCCTGGCGCGCCGAGTGTCGCGACGATGGCCTCGGTGCCACCGCCAGGCCGGCGCCACGACGACACGGTCACGGTGCCCGGGGCGACGGCCTGCAGTGACCCTAACCACGCTTTTGTCGGCGGTCAATCAAAAGCGTCGCGCCACAGCGCCGCTCGGCCGGGACACGCGGCAAAAGCCGCGCGTCCGCCCCGGTCAGGGCGCCGCCGGGGCGAAGTCGAGGCGGTCGTCGACGACGGCGAGCACCGACCACACGCCGCCGTCGGCCGCGGTCAGCTCGTACGCGGGGACGAGCACCGCGGCGCCGTCGGGCTGGTGCTGCACCGCGAGCCCGAGGCGCGCCCCCGTGATCGTCACGTCGGTCACCGGCCACGCGATCGCGCTGCCCTCGGGCACCGTCGGCGGGACGGTGGGCTCCACCGGCTCCTCCGGCGCCGGGGCGATCTCGGGCACGCCCTGGGCCGTGGCGTCCTCGCGCGCCCACAGGACCGGGCCTCCGCCCGCGAACCGCGGGTCGCCGAGGCGCTCGACGGCCTCGGCCGGGCTCACGACCTCGTACGTGCCGAGCGGGACGCGCGGCGCGAGCGTCCCGTAGAGGGACGCGAGCCCCGCGCCGGAGAACGTCGCGTTCCACGACGTGCCGGTGCGCCGACCCTGCACGACCTCGTGCGCGGTCACCGTCGTGGCGCGCGGCGCGGCCTGCTCCGCCGTCAGGTCCTCCGGCACGAACTCGTACCCCCCGGTGTCGAGACCGAGGGAGCCCATGACCTCGCGCAGCCGCTCGACCGCGGCGTCGCGCCCCGGCGGGACGCCGTGGTCGGTGTCGGCGCACGCGCCGGGCTCGGCCGGCGCCACGTCCGCGCTCGCACCGTCGCCCGAGGAGGCCGCGTCGTCCGGCGCCGGCGCGGGCTGCACGACGACGCAGCGCCACGGGTCCTTCGCCGGGTCGTGGAAGGACACGCTCGCGAGGCCGTCGGGCTGGAGCGAGACGCTCGCCCCCGAGCCGTCGCGCTCCCCCACGACGTACGCGCCGAACTCCTCGCGCACGCCGCCGCCCACGCCCAGGACGTCGGCGACGCGACGCGCCGTCTGCGAGGAGAAGACGCCCGCGGCGTCGTACGCCCACGCCTCGGCGGCGCCGCCCTCGGCGGACAGCCCGTCCTGGTGGAAGACCGTGCGGCCGGCCCCGAACCCCGGGTACGGCATCGAGGTGGACGCGCGCGTGTCGGCCGCTCCCGGCGCGGGCAGGACGCCGGCCCCGGCCGCCGAGTCCTCCTGCACCTCGGCCCCGGCGCTCCCCGGCATCGTCGTCGTGCCGAGCTCGAGCGGCGCGAGCGCCGTCGTGGCGACGACGTCGCCGCCGCCGCCCCCGAGCCCACCGCCCCCCGCGCCGATCGCGTAGCCCCCGCACCCACGACCAGGCGCCGGCGACCGCCGCGGCGACCTGCAGCGGCGCCCGGCGCCGCCGGTTCCGGCGCACGGCGAGCTCGTCCGGCACCGGGGGCACCGGGGGGACCGCGGAGGAGCCCGCTGCGCCGAACGCCTCGGGCACGCGGTCGCGG
>NZ_MKKH01000072.1 GCF_001942335.1 Cellulosimicrobium sp. CUA-896
GCGCCGGGTGGGCCGATGACCGCGCCCGAGCCCGGGACCCTGGCGCCGGACGCGTCGACGGCGCCGGAGCACGGGGCGCGCCCGTCGGGCGCGACGTGCGCCCGGAGCCGGGCGTGCGCCGCACGCTGACGAGCCGCGTCCTGGGCCGCGCCAAGCTCGTCCGGATCTTCGGCTGCCCCGTCCGGTCGACGTTCGTCAAGAGCACGGACTACGCGGTCACGGTGTACACGACGACCGGCGGCGAGCCGACGGTCGGCAAGTACTTCGCGCGCTCGGAGCTCGGCCGCGCGGGTCTCGCCGCGGAGCGCCTGAGCGACGACCTCTTCCGGGACCGGCCCTGGCGCATGCCCGTCGTGCGCTGGCACCGGCGCGGCTTCACGGTGCCGCGCCTGCGCGACGAGGACCGCCTCGACCTCGCGTGCCGCACGATGACCCGGGCGCAGCGCCTCGAGGCCGGGGCGTGGGCCCTCGACGTCCTGCTCGACGTGTACACCGCCGGCTACCTCCACGGGGACCTCCAGCCGCACAACGTCTGGCTCCTCGACGGGTGCCTCGTCGCCACCGACTTCGAGACGCTCGCCCCCCGCACGCCCGGCATCCCGTTCCTCGACTCGGGCGACGTCACCGGCAACGACCCGGCGCCCCGCCCGCGGCCCCTCGACCCGGCGTTCGACCCGGACGACGACTGGTCCTTCCACCACGTCCTCGGCGTGAGCTCGAGGACGCGGGCCCGGGCGCTGCGCGTGCGGCTGGTGACGGAGGCGGCGACGTCGCCCGCGGCCGCCCGCCGGCTCGCGACGTTCGACGGGGAGCGCACGTGAGCGCCGCGACGCCCACGACCGTCCCGCGGGGACGGCGGATGCGCCCGCTCGTCGTCCGGCGCCGCGACATCGAGCGCGACGCGCCGCCCGCCGGCTCGTTCCGCGGGGTCGCCTACGCCCGTGGCCTGCTGCCCTCGCCGCTCACCACGCCGCTCGGCACGTTCTGCGTCGACACGGCCGACCCCGTGTTCGCGCTGACCTACGACGACGGGCCGGACCCGGCGTCGACCCCCGCGGTGCTCGACACGCTCGCCGAGCACGGCGCGCGGGCCACGTTCTTCGTGCTGTCCGAACCGGCGCGGCGGCACCCGGACATCGTCCGGCGGATCGTCGACGAGGGGCACGAGCTCGCCCTGCACGGGCGCGACCACCGGTCCCTGCTCACGCTGCCCGACCGGGTCGCGGTCGCCTCGGTGCGCGACGCGCGCGCCGCCGTCGAGGACGTCGCCGGCCACCGCGTCCGCCTGTTCCGCCCGCCGTACGGCGCCCACACCCTGCAGCAGGCGCTCGGCATCCGGCGGCTCGGGCTCGAGACCGTCATCTGGTCCGGCGACGCGTTCGACTGGGTGCACGACGAGGAGTCCGCGGTCGCGCGCCGCGCCGTCGCGGCCGTCTTCCCGGGGGCGATCGTCCTGCTCCACGACACGCGCGCCGACCCGGAGACCCTCGGCCCCGACGAGCGCCTGCCCGCGTTCGACCGCGCGGACGTGCTGCGCCGCATCCTCGAGGCGACCCGTGCCGAGGGCTACGACGAGCGCACCGTCGGGGACCTCCTCGCCCGCTACCGGCGGGTCAAGAGCATGGCCCGCGAGCGGATGGCCCGCGCATGACCGCTCCCTCGCACGACCGGGACGGCGCGCCCGCCACGGGGACGCCCGAGCTGTCGGTCGTCATCCCCGCGTTCGACGCCGAGGAGACGCTGCCGACGCAGCTCGAGGCGCTCCTCGCGCAGCGGCCCGCGTGGCCCTGGGAGGTGCTCGTCTGCGACAACGGTTCGACGGACGGCACCGCCGACCTCGTGCGGGCGTGGGCGCAGCGCATGCCCGAGCTGCGGCTCGTCGACGCGTCCGCCCGGCGCGGCCCCAGCGCGGCGCGCAACATCGGCGTCGGGCGGTCCCGCGCGTCACGCATCGCCTTCTGCGACGCCGACGACCGCGTCGGCGACGGCTGGGTCGCGGCGGTGCGCCGCGCGCTCGACGAGCACGAGTTCGTCGCCGGTCCGTTCGAGGGCTCGCTGCTCAACGCGGACTCGGACTCGGCCGTGACGTGGACCGCGCAGGCGCACGGGCTGACGGTCAAGCCGTTCCTGCCCCAGTTCGTCACCGCCGGGTCGGGCAACATGGGCGTGCTGCGGTCCGTGTTCGACGAGGTGGGCGGCTTCTTCGAGGGCGCGCGCACCGCCGAGGACGACGACTTCTGCCTGCGCGTGCAGCTCGCCGGGCACGAGCTCGTGTTCGTCCCCGACGTCGTGCTGCACGTGCGCCGGCGGGACGGCCTGTGGCAGGTGTGCCGGCAGGCGTACGCCTACGCGCCGGCGAGAAGCGCCTGATGCACCGGTACGCCGAGTTCGTCCAGGCCGGTCCGGACGGCCGGGCCGCGACGGACGACGCCCCGGCCCCGGGCGACGGCGGGCACGCGGGCGGGGGCACCGCCGGGAGCACGGACCGGACGTCCGGCGCGGCGGCGCGCGCCGACGGCGGGCACGCGGGCGGGGGCACCGCCGGGAGCACGGACCGGACCCGGCGCATGGCGGCGCGCGCCGCGGCG
>NZ_MKKH01000073.1 GCF_001942335.1 Cellulosimicrobium sp. CUA-896
CGTCGTCGAGCACGACGGCGCGCGCCGCGTCCCGCGGCGCCGAGGCCGGCCGCGCCGCGTCCCGCGCCGAAGCCCGCCCCGCGCGGCAAGGCCGGCTGACGGCGCGACCGCAGAACGACCCCGCACGGGGTCCGCGCCCACCGGCCCGGACCCGAACACGTCGCCCGCCCGCCGGCGGGTGACCGGACACGAGGAGAGACGGCAGCCATGCCGAAGAACAAGACGCACTCGGGCGCAAGAAGCGCTTCCGCATCACGGGGAGCGGCAAGGTCATGCGCGAGCAGGCCAACCGCCGTCACCTGTTCGAGCACAAGCCCACCAAGCGCACGCGCCGTCTCGCGCAGGACCAGGTGGTCTCGCCCGCGGACGTCAAGTCCATCAAGAAGCTGCTCGGCAAGTGACCGGCACGGCGGCGTGACCCGCCGTCGTCCGGCTCGTCCCTGAGCCCCCGACCTACTGCAAGGAGCATCACGTGGCACGCGTGAAGCGGGCGGTCAACGCCCAGAAGAAGCGCCGTACGACCCTCGAGCGCGCCAGCGGCTACCGCGGCCAGCGCTCGCGCCTCTACCGCAAGGCGAAGGAGCAGGTCACCCACTCCCTCGTCTACTCCTACCGCGACCGCAAGGCGCGCAAGGGCGACTTCCGCAAGCTGTGGATCCAGCGCATCAACGCGGCGTCCCGCGCCCAGGGCCTGACGTACAACCGCCTCATCCAGGGCCTCAAGGCCGCGGGTGTCGAGGTCGACCGTCGCCTGCTCGCGGAGCTCGCGGTCAACGACGTGGCCGCGTTCAACGCGCTCGTCCAGGTCGCGAAGGACGCGCTCCCCGAGGACGTCAACGCGCCGAAGGCCGCGGCCTGAGCGGCCGCACCCACGCCACGGACGCCGGCCGGTGCCCGACCCCCTCGACCCCACGCTGACGAACCCTCGCAGCGACCGGGTCAGGGCGGTGCGGGCGCTGTCCGGGCGTCCGGCGCGTTCGCGGCACGGCCAGCTCCTCGTCGAGGGGCCGCAGGGCGTGCGCGAGGCGGTGCGCCACGCCGCGGACCGCGTGCGGGACGTCTACCTGACGCCGGGCGCCGCCGACCGCTACGCCGAGATCGTCGCCGACGCCCGGGCGGCGGGCCTGCACGTCCACGTCGCGACGGCGGAGGTGCTCGCCGCGATGAGCCCCGACGCCCAGGGCGTGCTCGCGGTGGTGCGCGCCGAGGCGGGAGAGCCGGCGCAGCGGCTCGCCGACGCGCTCGCCGCGCTGCCCCAGGACCGGCCCGCGCTCGTCGCGGTCCTGGCCGCCGCGCGCGACCCCGGCAACGCGGGCACCGTGGTGCGTGCTGCCGACGCGACGGGGGCCGACGCCGTCGTCCTTGCGGGCGAGAGCGTGGACGTGCACAACCCGAAGGTCGTCCGCTCGACGGCCGGCTCGCTCTTCCACGTGCCCGTGGTGGCGGGTGTGACGCTCGCGGCGACGGTGGAGGCCCTGCGCGCGGCAGGCCTGCAGGTCCTCGCGGCGGACGGCGCGGGCGGCCACGACCTCGACGACCTGCTCGACGTCGCGGGCGACGCGTCGGCGTCCGGACCGGACCTCGCCCGCCCGACGGCCTGGGTGTTCGGCAACGAGGCGTGGGGCCTGCCGCCCGAGCACCGCGCCCTGGCCGACGCGGTGGTCCGGGTGCCGATCCGCGGCCGTGCCGAGTCGCTCAACCTCGCGACCGCCGCCACGGTGTGCCTCTACGCGTCGAGCCGAGCGCACCGGGCTCCCCGCCCGTGAGGCTGTTCGCCGCGCTGTACCCCGACGACGCGGCGGCCGCGCACCTCGACCTCGCCCTCGGCGGGGTCCGGGCGCACGAGCAGGTCCGGCCGGGTGGGGCGCCTCTCGTGCGGTGGGTGCCGCGCGAGCAGTGGCACGTCACGGTGTCGTTCTTCGGTGAGGTGCCGGACGGTGCCGTCCCGGACCTGACCGCCGCGCTGGCCGAGGCCGCCGCGCTCACGCCGCCGCTCGTCCTCGCGCTGCGGGGCGCGGGCGTCTTCGACCGGCGCGTGCTGTGGGTGGGCGTCGGCGGCGACAGCGACGGCCTGCGCGCGCTGAGCGCCGGGGCGGCCGCGGCGGCCGAGGACGTCGGGGTGCACGGGGACCGCCGGCCGCGCCGGCGTGCGCACGTCACCGTGGCGCGCGC
>NZ_MKKH01000074.1 GCF_001942335.1 Cellulosimicrobium sp. CUA-896
CGCGGAGATCACGCAGATCATCGGGCAGATCAACGACTACCAGCTGACCATCGCCTCGGCGGTGGAGGAGCAGAGCGCGACGACGACCGAGATGTCGCGCGGCGTCCAGGAGTCCGCCACCGGGGCCGGCGAGATCGCCGACAGCATCACGGGCATCGCGTCGGCCACCACGACGACCGCCGAGGTCCTCGAGGAGATCCGCTCGTCCGTCACCGAGCTCTCCCGCATGTCCACCGAGCTGCGCGCCCGCGCAGCCCAGTTCGCCTACTGACGGAGCACGACCACCGGTCGCTTCGACCGACCTACCACGCAGTACCCCCTCGGGCCCGGCCGCACGACGCGGCGACAGGCCCGGGGGGACGTCACCGGAAGCCCGCAGGGGGCTCCGCACCAGGAGAAGGAATCTCACGTGACCCAGCTGATCGACCCGCCGCGCACGGCCGTCCCCGCGCCCGCGGCGCCCGTCCGACCGTCCTTCGCGCCCGGCCACGTGCCGGCCGCGGGCGGGGTGCCGGGGCCCGACGACCACCGACGCGGCGAGGAGCCGCGTCGTCGGCCTGGGCCGACCGCCCCGTGCTGGTCAAGATCCTCACGTCGGTGCTGGTGATGGTGGTCGTCGCTGCCGTCATCACCTCGGTCGCGCTCAGCTCGATGCTGCAGCTCCGGACGGACGCCGCCACGATGTACGGCGGCAACGTCACCCCGCTGCAGCAGCTCACCGAGATCCAGCGCGCTTCCAGGGGGACCGCGCCAGGATCGCCGAGTACGGCATCGCCACACCCGAGACCCGGACGATGCTGCGAGAGCAGCTGGCGGAGCGCAGGATCGACCTGGACTCGCAGATCGAGGCGTACCGTCCGAACGCGGTGAGCCAGGTCGACGTGGACACGATCGTCGCCACTCTCGACGACTTCTACACCGCGTCGAACGAGACCCTGCTGCCCCTCGCCGACGCTGGGGACAGCGTGGGGTTCGCCGCCTACTTCCGTGAGACCGTCGACGTCCTGATCTCGGACGCCATCGACGCCATCCAGGTCGAGACCGCAGCCCAGGGCGAGGAGGCCTCCGCGCTCGCTGCGGCCACCGACGATCTTGCCGCGCGGTCGATCCTCCTGACCTTCCTCGTCGCCGCGCTGGGTGCGGTGGTCGCCACCGGGTTGGCCTACGTCGTGGCACGCGGCATCAGTCGCCGCATCGGGGCGGTGTCCGCGAGCCTGGCGGCCGTGGGCGACGGCGACCTCACCGTCTCCTCCGGCGTGACCGGGCGCGACGAGCTCGGACGCCTCGCGGTGGACCTCGAGCGCACCCAGGCGAACCTGCGCGAGCTCATCGCGGGCGCGTGTCGTCCGCGGAGACCGTCGCCGCCACGGCCGCCTCGCTCGGGGAGAGCGCCGCCCGGTCCACCGCGAGCTCGGACGAGAGCGCGGCCCAGGCCGGCGTGGTCGCGTCGGCGGCGGAGCAGGTGTCGCAGAACGTGCGGACGGTGGCTGCGGGTGCCGAGGAGATGGGGGCGTCGATCCGGGAGATCGCGCAGAACTCGAACGAGGCGGCGAAGGTCGCGAACCTG
>NZ_MKKH01000076.1 GCF_001942335.1 Cellulosimicrobium sp. CUA-896
GGGACTGCTGCCGGATCCGTTGACACGGGGTTAGTGGTGATCATGCCGCAAGCGCGGCGTTCTGGGCGGTGAAGGCGAGCTCGTACTCGACGGGGGTGAGCTTGCCGAGGGCTCGCTGGCGTCGACGCCGGTTGTAGGTGCGTTCGATCCAGAACACGATCGCGTCGTGCAACTGGTCGCGGGTGGCCCAGCGGCGACGGTTCAGGACGTTCTTCTGCAGCAGCGCGTGCCAGGACTCCATGGCCGCGTTGTCCCCGGCGGAGGCGACGCGACCCATCGATCCCTGCAGCCCGGCTGCGGTCAGGACCGCCCGGAAGGAACGCGCTCGAAATTGCGCTCCGCGGTCCGAGTGGACCACCACGACGCCGCTCGGGGCGCGTCGGGCCACGGCGGTGCGCAGGGCGGTGACGGCGAGCTGGGCGGTCATCCGTTCGTCGATCGCGTAGCCGACGATCCGGTTGCTGAACAGGTCCTTGATCGCGCAGCAGTAGAGCTTGCCCTCGCCGGTGGGATGCTCGGTGATATCGGTGACCCACACCTGGTCCGGCTCGGTCGCGGTGAAGTTGCGCTGGACGTGGTCGTCGTGGACCGCCGGGCCCGGAGTCTTGCCGGCCCCGCGCCTGCCCTTGCGCACGGTCACCGACCACAGCTTCTGCGCCGAGCACAACCTCCAGACCCGCCGCTCGCCGACGTCGTGGCCGGCGCGCTCGAGCTCGTCGGCCAGGAACCGGTAGCCGAACTCCGGGTCGTCGCCGTGGGCGTCGATCAACGCGTTGGTCAGGTAGGCGTTTTCGAGCTCGCGGTCACTGACGGGGTTGGCAGCCCAGGCGTAGTAGGCCTGCCTGGAGTGGCCGAGCACCCCGCAGGTCAGCCGCACCGGGATGCCCTCGGCGGCCAGGTCACGGACCAGCGGGTAGCTCATTTTGGGAGCGATCCAGCGGCGAAATATGCGGCCGCGCGGCGCAGGATCTCGTTCTCCATCTCCAGTCGGCGCTTCTCCCGGCGCAGCTGGACCAGCTCGTTCTGCTCACTGGTCGTCTGACCATCGGTGACCCCGTCGTCGATGTCGGCCTGGCGCACCCAGCGCCGCACCGACTCCACGGAGATGTCGAAGTCGTTGGCGACCTCGGCATGCGTCAGATCCCCGCGACGGGCGACCCGCACGACGTCACGCTTGAACTCAGGCGGGAACTTCTTGGGCACAGCGACATCCTTCCAGCAGGACCTCGTCCCACAGATGAAGTGTCAACCAATCCTGCAGCAGTCCC
>NZ_MKKH01000077.1 GCF_001942335.1 Cellulosimicrobium sp. CUA-896
TCCCCGCGACGGGCGACCCGCACGACGTCACGCTTGAACTCAGGCGGGAACTTCTTGGGCACAGCGACATCCTTCCAGCAGGACCTCGTCCCACAGATGAAGTGTCAACCAATCCTGCAGCAGTCCCGCATCGCAGTCGCATCGCTTGGAGCGAGAGCAACTTTCTTGCGGCGCGGTCCCGCTGTGCGCGGGGGGCGGGGCGTCCAGAGCCCGTGGTGACGTGCCGCGATCCGTGCGCGAGAGTGCGGTGCGGACCACGCGTGCGATGCGGTGGCGAGAATCCCGCCTCAGGGCGCGCCGTGGCGACAATCGCCGCGGCGGGGATGTGCGACGGGGTGGACGCCGTCAGGGGCACGCGGAGGAACCACCAGGCCGGCGAACCACGGTGACGCGCCGCGCGTCCCGTTTACGTCACGAGCAGACGTCGCGCCGGGAGGTGGGCGCGGACAGTTCCACGTGAAACGCGCTCCGTACGGATCGGGAGATCGGCGACCACCTATGGATACCCCGGCGGCCCTGTGTCTCCCGTACGCGCTTCCCAGCCGCGGGGCGCAGCGGATGGTGATCAAGGTGTCGTCTGTGATCCCGCGCGAGACGAAGCGCAGGACGCACCCTGCTCGCGCACGGTGAAGGGCGGCGTCCGGCGTAGGGCAGAGTGCGGCGTAGATTAGCTAGCGACTGCCCCGCCGTTTCACGTGGAACGTAACATCGCCTTTCCTGACTGCGGTGATCCCGAGGGTTCGCGAGTAGCCGACGGCGCGAGACGTCCCGCCATCGCGACCCATAGCTGGACACATGTCGCTGAACAGACTGTCGCTGCTCCGATGACGCCGGTGTTCGGGACCTTTCGTCCTTGCAGACCCGCGTGACTGCGGACGAGCGGTCGAGTCGACGCAGAGCTCCGATCGGCCCGTGGCCTCCCTCGGTCCCGCCATAGGACGCGCGGACCCGATGGTCACCACGACGCAGCACGTCCGACGCGACGTCTCTTCCATCATGAGGCCCCGACGCCGGAGGAAGGCGGGAACCATGCGGCATCTCGACCTGTGCAGACGCCCGCGCGACGAGTGCGCGGCGGGCGAATGGTGCCGTGGCGAACTCGCGGGATGGCGGAGCAGCAACGAACGGACCCCAACAGGCAGGTGGAGCACCACCGGGGGAGGGGCCGCGCCATGCACGGAGACGCGGTCACCGCCAGCGCTGCGCGCACTTCTGCAGTCGTCTGCCTGGGAGGCCCATTGACTCTCCGCGCACTCGTCCCGGGGTTCCGGACGAGCGACGGGGCTTCGGGTGCACAGCAGCACGGCAGGCGTCAGCACGGCAGCCCGGCAGGACGTCAGCACGGCACGACGGAACGACGGAACGACGGCAGCACGGCACGGCGTCTCATCGGCGCCTTCACCACATGAAACGTCCGTCCACCGAGCCATCCGATGCCGCCAGCATGGCACTCAACTATGACGGACGACGCGTCCTCGTCCTCTGTTTCACGTGGAACGTGGTCCGCAGCCACCGTGGTTCCACGCGGGGACCGACCGAGGAAGAGGCACTGGTCGATGGGACGGGCGTGCGAGGCGCACGTCGTTTCACGTGAAACCGACCGAGCATCGCTCGATCGACCCGCCAGCAGGCGGTGAGTTCTCGCGCGGACGATGCTGGCCACACCCATGCTGGCTCCCGTAGGTGCGGCAGTGCGCCAAGAAGAGTGCACCACAGCGCAGCGCTGGCGAGGTCACGCCGCCTCGGACCGACGAGTTCAGATGGGCAGCGCCGCCCGGCTGGCCACGAGCGAAGGTAGTACCGGGCATCGTGGCGTCATGACGCACGACGTGCACATTCACCAGAACCGCCGCACATCACGCCCCGCGGCGCACCGCCCGGGACGCACCGCTTGAGGTGCACGGCCCCGAGGCACACGGTCCCCGTGGGTGCGGCACGCCTTGTCGCACGCGCAGGCTCGGTCGCCCAGGTGTCATGATGCGCGGGCGTGAGAGGAGCACGAGCGTGTCGCGAAGCACGCGCACGTCAGCAGAGGCGTGTGAGCTCCGGAGCATTGCCGGACATCACCGGTTCATGCCGTCGCGGGGGCCGCATCGTCGCAGGCTCGTGGAGGGCAGCACATCCGGCAGTCGGCGAGGCGGCAGCACGCTGCACCTCGTCCAGGGCCGCGGTGCCCGCCCCATCGACGGCGGTCTGATCGACGCCGGACCGTTGCGCATCGCCGGACAGCCACACGGCCGCACAGCCGGGCAGTCGCACAACCGGACAGTCGTATCGCCCGGCAGCCACGTGCTACGTCGACGGCCTGCCTGCTTCGACTTTCGCGCTGTGGAGATCAGACGCCGACGCGGTGGCGAACGACGGCGAGGTACAGCTCCGCGAGGTCGAGCCCCGCGGCGCGTGCTGCCTGCGGGAACAGGGACGTCTCCGTCATGCCGGGCGCGACGTTCACCTCGAGGAACTGCACCTGACCGTCGGGTTCGAGGATGACGTCGGTGCGTGACAGGTCCCGCAGGCCGAGCGCACGGTGCGCACGGACGGCGACGTCGCGGACCATGGCGTCCGCCTCGGCGTCGAGACGTGCGGGCGCGAAGTACTCGGTGCGGCCCGGGTTGTACCGGGCGTCGTAGTCGTACGGGCCCTCCGTGACGATCTCGACCGGCGGGAGCGCCCGTGGTCCGTCACCGAGGTCGACGACGCTCACCGCCAGCTCCGTGCCAGATACCGCGCGCTCGACGAGCGCCACGTTGCCGTAGGCGAAGCAGTCCACCATCGCGCGCGGCAGCTGGTCCGCCGTCTCCACGAGCGTCACGCCGAGCGCCGACCCGCCCTGCGTCGGCTTCACGACGAGCGGCAGACCGAGGCGCGCGACGATCGCGTCGAGGACGGGTTGTGCACCGAGCTCACGGAACAGGCTCTGGGGGAGCGTGACGTA
The DNA here is from genome assembly GCF_001942335.1 of Cellulosimicrobium sp. CUA-896. Taxonomy (GTDB): domain Bacteria; phylum Actinomycetota; class Actinomycetes; order Actinomycetales; family Cellulomonadaceae; genus Cellulosimicrobium. The sequence continues at coordinate 2,936 of NZ_MKKH01000077.1, forward strand.
CTCCGGCGTGGAGATCCCGGCGCCGATCGCGACGCTCTTGGCGACGGGCTTGCTCCATGCGGCGCGGCTCTCACGCGGGCCGGTGCCGACGTAGGGGACGCCGACGAGCTCGAGGACGTCGCGCACGGAACCGTCCTCGCCGCTTGCGCCGTGCAGCAGCGGCCACACCACGTCGGGCCGGTGCCGGTCGAGGAAGCGCAGGAGATCGGCGTCGACGTCGTGGACGGACACCTCCAGCCCGGCAGCGCGCAAGCTCTCCGCGACGCGCCGCCCCGACCGCAACGAGACGTCACGTTCGTGCGAGAGGCCTCCCGCGAGGATGGTGACGTGCGGCTGGGACCGGCCGGTGGCCGCCGCGGCGCCCGTCGCACCGTCCAGCAGGACGGGGGAGGGGAGGGCAGAGGTCGAGCTGTGGTGTCCGGAGGGGGTGTCCACGAAGGCTCCTTGTGACGGAGGCGTGCCGTCGCCCGGGCTCCGGGCGACGGGCCGGTCGAGTGGCTGGGCGGATCAGGCGAGGTCGGGTGACGGGCTCTCGATGTCCGTGGGGTCCGGGTCGAGACCCGCCCCCGTCCCGAAGATCTCGACGAGCTCGCGCTCGGCGTTCACCACCCCGGCGAGGCGACGGACTCCCCTCGCGGATCCGTTCGGGGGTGGGGTAGCAGAAGGACAGCCGCATGTGGTCAGCGCCGCCGCCGTCGGCGTAGAACGCCGTGCCGGGGACGTAGGCGACCCGGGCCGTGACCGCTCGCGGCAGCATCGACCGGGCGTCCACCCCCTCGGGCAGTCGGACCCACGTGTAGAACCCGCCCTCGGGCACGGTCCAGCTCGCGGACGGCAGGTGCTCGGCGAGCGCGCCGACCATGGCGTCGCGACGCTCGCGGTACAGCTCGCGGAACTGCTTGATCTGGCCCTTCCAGTCGCACGTGTCCAGGTAGGCGCCGATCGCCATCTGCGATGCGTTCGACGGGCAGAGGATGGCCGACTCGCTGGCGAGCACGAGCTTCTCGCGCACGGCGTGCGGCGCGACGACCCAGCCCACGCGGTACCCGGGCGCGAACGTCTTGGAGAACGATCCCAGGTAGAGGACGCCGTCCTCGTCGAGAGACCGCAGCGCGGGGAGGGTCTCGCCGTCGAACCCGAGCAGACCGTACGGGTTGTCCTCGATGACGAGGACGCCGTGGCGCTGCGCGATCTCGAGGATCCGGGGACGCCGCTCGGCGGAGAGCGTGACGCCGGCAGGGTTGTGGAAGTTCGGCACCGTGTACAGCAGCTTGACGCGGCGACCGGCGGCGGCGAGCGACGTCAGCGTCTCGTCCAGGATCTCGGGGACGAGGCCGTGCTCGTCGAGCGGGACGTGGACGACGTCGGCCTGGTAGGACCGGAAGACGCCCAGCGCCCCGACGTAGCTCGGTGCCTCGGCGACGATGACGTCGCCCGGGTCGATGAAGATGCGCGTGACGAGATCCAGGGCTTGCTGCGACCCCGTGGTGACGACGACGTCGTCCGGGTGGCAGTCGATGCCCTCGAGACGGACGACGTCGAGGATCCGCTCGCGCAGCGCTTCGTCGCCCTGCCCGGAGCCGTACTGCAGCGCGGTGGCGCCGTGCGTCGCGACGAGGCGCTGCACCGTCTCGGCGATCGTGTCGAGGGGCAGTCCGTCGAGGTAGGGCATGCCGCCGGCGAGGGACACGACCTCGGGACGGTTGGCGACGGCGAACACGCCCGGATCTCCGACGCGCGCATGCCGTGCGCTCGCTCCGCGTACGCCCCGAACCAGGGGTCGAGTCGGGTCCCGCCCGTCGTGGGCGGCTGCGCGGGGTTCGTCGGCACGGTCACGATCCCCAGTGTGGCACGGCGCATCGGGGGATCCCGTGAAGACGCCGGAGGGCGGACCACGCGTGGTGGCCCGCCCTCCGGCAGGGTGTGACGGCGTCGACCGGCCGGCCCCGGGGACCGGCCGTCGGCTCAGACCGTGGTCGTGAGGACCGCGTCGATCTCCTCGGTGAGGGCGCGCTTGGGGCGCGCACCGATGATCGAGCGCTGGAGCTCGCCGCCCACGTAGACGTTGAGCGTCGGGATCGACACGATGCCGTAGGCACCGGTCGTCTCCGGGTTCGCGTCCGTGTCGAGCTTGGCGATCTTGATCTTGCCCGCGTACTCCTCGGAGAGCTCCTCGAGGATGGGGGCGACCTGGCGGCACGGCCCGCACCAGGTGGCCCAGAAGTCGACGAGCACGGGCACGTCGGACTCGAGGACCTCGGAGCGGAAGGTGTCATCGGTGACGGGGACGGTGGCCACGTGCCTCCTGGGGTCGGTCGGTCGTCCGGGACGGACGGGTGGGAGGAAGAGGGGTCAGGAGTTGAGCTCGGCGAGCGCCTCGGGGAGCTCGTCGGGGTTGGGTGCCTCGGGGGTGCCCGCGAGGTCGGCCTCGCCGGCGGCGTCGACGAGCTCGGTGAGGTAGCGCTGGGCGTCGAGGGCGGCGGAGCACCCGGAACCGGCGGCGGTGATGGCCTGGCGGTAGGAGTGGTCCACGAGGTCGCCGCAGGCGAACACACCGGGCAGGTTGGTGGCGGTCGAGCGTCCCACGACCTGCACGTAGCCCTCGGCGTCGAGGTCGACCTGGCCCGCCAGGAGCTCGCTGCGCGGCTCGTGCCCGATCGCGACGAACAGCCCGGTCACGGGGAACGGACGCTCCTCGCCGGTGACGGTGTCGCGCAGCGTGACGCCCTCGACCTTGTTCTCACCGGCGATGGCGACGACCTCGGAGTTCCAGGCGAAGTCGATCTTCGGGTCGTTCAGCGCGCGGTCGGCCATGATCTTCGACGCCCGCAGCTCGTCGCGACGGTGCACGATCGTCACCTTCTCGGCGAAGCGCGTCAGGAACGTGGCCTCCTCCATCGCGGAGTCGCCACCACCGACGACGGCGATGTGCTGGTCGCGGAAGAAGAACCCGTCGCAGGTCGCGCACCAGGACACCCCGCGGCCCGACAGGCGCTTCTCGTCGTCGATGCCGAGCTCGCGGTACGCGGACCCGGTCGCGAGGATCACGGCGCGGGCACGGTAGGTCTCGCCGTTCGCGGTGACGACCGTCTTCACCGGGCCGTCGAGCTCGAGCTTCTCCGCGTCGTCCCACTCCACGCGCGCGCCGAACCGCTCGGCCTGCTTGCGCATGCTCTCCATGAGGTCCGGACCCATGATCCCGTCGGGGAACCCGGGGAAGTTCTCGACCTCCGTGGTGTTCATCAGCGCGCCACCGGCGGTCACCGACCCGGCGAGCACCACCGGGCCCAGCCCGGCACGGGCGGCGTAGATCGCGGCGGTGTACCCCGCGGGACCCGACCCCACGACGATGAGGTTCTCGACGGTCGGCTGCTCGGTCACGGTGAAAGCTCCTCGATCTCGGTGCGTGGCGGTCGGCCACGCGATGTGGTGAACACGGCCGGGCCGCCTTCTGTTCCACGGTACGGGCCCCCGTGGCGGGGCGTGCGCGCCCCGCCGCAGCGGCCCGCATGGCGTCGCGCGCGGAGCCGCTGCGGCGGCGTCCCCGTCAGGAGACGAGCAGCTCGTTGATCTCCACGCGGTTCTCGCCCTGGCCGTTCTGCGGCAGCTCCGTGAACCACAGGACGAGGGACTCGGCCTCGACCGGCTCGGCGAACGTGAACTCCGCCCCGGGGGAGAGGGGTCCGGAGGCGAGGACCTCGCCCTCCGTCGGCGCGTCGGGCGACGTCGCCCGGATCTCGACGTTGCCGCCCTCGACCGTGGTGTCCACCACGATCGTCTGCACCGGGGCCGCCTGCTCGAGCGTGATGGCGTACCCGATGCCGCTCTTGAGCCCGGCGAAGTCCGGCGAGTTGTAGCGCCGGGAGTACCAGGCGGTCTCGGGCTGCCCGTCGTACGCCTGCGCGGCGAGCTCGGGGTGCTCACCCTCGTTGTCGGGGTTCTCGTCCCCCTGCGGGTCGAGCGCGGTGCCGGACGCGATGGCGGGCCGGACCTCGGGCGCGGGCTCGGGGGCAGCGGGCTCCTCGGCCCCGTCCCCGTCGGTCGTCTCCTCGCCCGCGGGCTCGCCGGCGTCGGCCGTCGGGCGCCCGTCCGTCGACACGGCGGGGTCGAAGCCGGAGAAGGCCGTGTTGACCGCCCACACCACGCCGGCGCCCACGAGGAGCAGGACGAGCACGAGCACCACCGGGGTGGCGTTGAACCGGCGCGACCCACGGCGTGGCGGTGCGGCGTCGGCCCCGGCGGGCGCGGCCTCGACCCGGGCTCCCGCCCCGCCGTCGCCTCCGGGCGCGGAGGCGGGGAGAGGCGCGGTGCCGGCGTCGTACCCGGCCGGAGGTGGCGGTACGGGGGCCGCACCCACCGCGGTGGCACCCGCCGCTGCACCCGCGCCCGCGCCGTACGCGACCGCCTGCGGGACGCCGGCACCGGCGGAGCCGGGGACGTCGCCCACGCGGTGGATCCGGCCCGTGCTGGGGCGCGGACGGGGGGTGCGGGTGGCGGGGTGCCCGGAGGGGCGGCGGCCCCGCCGTCGAACGCGCTGCGGACGGACTGCCGGTTCACGCCCGCGGCGGCCGGTGCGGCCGCCCCGTGCAGCGACGCGACGGAGACCGCGTCCCACGGCGCGAGCGCACCGACGACGTCCTCGGGCGTGCGCGGGCCGTCCCCGGGCAGGGTGCTGGTCCACGCGCCGGGCGCGCCGACGTCGGTGGCGAAGGTCCGGACGCACAGCTCGTCGATCTCGGGCGGCACGTCGCCGCGGACGCCGGACGGCGGGAGCACGCCGCCGCGCGACCGCTGGGCGGGCAGCGGGTGGATCGCGGCGTCGGAGATCCAGGGCACGTCGAGCGACGGCCCGGGCCAGCGCGCCGTCGTCGCGTAGTAGAGGAGCGCCACGAGCGAGACGGCGTCCAGGCGCGACGTGCGGCCCGGGTCGTGCTGGTCCTGGCCGGCGACGCCGCCGTCGAGCCCGAGCCCGGTGACGACGACCCGGTCGCCGTCGACCCGGACGGCGTCCGGCCGCACGGCCAGGTGGTGCACGCCGCGGCTGCGGGCGGCCTCGAGCGCGGAGGCCGCCTCACCGACGATGGCGCGGGCCTGCCGCGGGTCGACGACGCCGCCCGCGACGAGGTCCGTCAGCGTCGTGCCGACGAACGGCTCGGTCACGACGTACGCGACGCCGTCCTCCGACCCGACGTCGAGGACGCGCGTCAGGCGCGGGTCCGCGACGAGCGCGGCGCGCCGCGCCGCGTCGAGCGCCTCGGCGACGTGCGGGCCCGCGACGAGAGAGACCCGGACCGGCCGGTCGAGGATCTGGTCGTGGGCCGCCCACGCCGTGACGTCGGCGAGGTCGGACGCGAGCTGGTCGTCCAACCGGTAGCGGGCGACGAGCAGTGTTCCAGGGGCCACGCCGTTCACCGGACCTCCTTCGGGGGACTCGTGGTCGGCATCACCACATGGTACGCGGGCCCGGATTGCCCGGTATCTACCGGCGCGCGAGGCGCCGCACCTTGCCGAGCAGCGGCCCGAGGAGCTCGTCGAGCTCGCGCACCCGCAGGACGCGGAGGCCGCCGACGTACACCCCGGTCATGACGGTACCCACGACGGCCACCACGAGCACCGCCTCCCACCACGACAGGCCGTAGATCTCGCCGGCGAGGCGCACGTAGAGCTGGAGGACCCCCCAGCCGGCGCCAGCGCTGACGAGGGCGGCGAGCACCGTCTTCACGTGCATCCGCACGATGCGGTGCCCGTCGAGGCCGCGCAGCGTGCGCCGCAGTCCCACGGTGCGCAGCGCGACCGCCACGACGTTGGACAGGCTCATGGCGGCGCCGACGCCGACCACCCACACTGCGGGTCGAGCGTGCGCGTCGCGAGCCACGACACGCCGACGAGCACGATCGTGCCGGGCACCTGGATCCAGAACACCGTCCGCCCGTCCTCGAAGGCGTAGTAGACCCACTTCATGAGGACCATGCCGCCGAGGGGGACGAGGCCGAACGCCATGGCGACGAGGACCTGCGCGACCGCCGCGCCCGAGGCGGCGCCCACGGAGGGCACGAGCAGCTTGGTGATCGGCAGGGCGAGCACCGCGAAGACCGCGGTCGCGAACACCGTGAACACGCCGACGGTGCGCACGCCGCGCGACAGGTCGCGGCGGACACGGTCGACGTCGCCGGCGTGGGCCGCGGCGCTCATCCCCGTGAACAGCGCCGTGGCGATCGACACGGTGACGAGCGAGTGGGGGAGCAGGTAGATCATCAGCGCCTGCGTGTAGGCGGCGTTGCCCGCCACGGTGAGCTGGTCGGCGAACGCCTCGGGGGACGCGACGGTCAGGCCCGTGACGACGCCCTGCGCACCCGGGTCGCCCGCGTACTCGCCGAAGCGCTCGGCGAGGGCGGCGCGCGGGGCCTCGCTCGCGAACCGCGTGGTGAACAGCACGCCGACCTGCTCGAGCACGACGGCGGCGAACGTCCACAGCGCCACCTGGCCCGCGGACCGCAGGCCGATGCCGCGCAGCCCGAACCGCACGTGCCAGCGGAAGCCGGCCCGCCACAGCGGCACGACGAGGATGAGCGCCTGCGCCGCGACCCCGAGGGTGGCCGTGCCGGCGAGGAGCGCGATCTTCGGGCCGTCCCACTGCGTGAGGTCGTCCACCGTGCCGCTCGCGGCGGGCCCGTACACCGCGATGAACGCGCCGAAGCCGATGATCGACACGACGTTGTTGAGCACCGGCGCCCACATGAACGGCCCGAACTGCCCGCGCGCGTTGAGCACCTGGCCGAGGAGCGTGTAGAGGCCGTAGAAGAACAGCTGCGGCGTGCACCAGAGCGCGAACGACACCGCGAGGGCCATCTGGGGGGACGTCCACCCGTCGCCCGTGTACAGGCCCACGAGGATGCTCGAGCCCGCCGTGAGCAGCGCGGAGATCGCGATCAGCACCGTGCCGGACAGCGTGAGCAGCTTGTCGAGACGCTGCTGCGTGTCGTGCGCACGGTAGGCCCGCACGATCTGCGGCACGAGCACCGCGTTGAGCACGCCGCCCGCGAGGATCGCGAAGAGGACGTTGGGGATCTTGTTCGCGACGTCGAACGCGTCGGCCACGAGCCCCGTCGTCCCGATCGCGGCGACGAGCAGCACGTTGCGCACGAGTCCCAGCGCGCGCGAGACGAGGGTCCCGGACGCCATGAGCGCCGACGAGCGACCCAGGCCGCCCGAGCGGCCGGCGGCGGGCGCCTCGGCCGCCCCCGCCTCCGCGGTCTCGTCCGCCGTGCCCGCGGCCGCGGGGTCGCCCGGCAGCGCGGACGGCACCGGGGCGTCCTCCCCGCGGCTCGTGCCGGGGCGCTCGCCGGGCCGGTCGTCCCGCGGTCGGACGTGGCGCGGGCTCGAGCGCGTCACCGGCGCTGCCCCTCGACGTCGGCCCGCTCCGGCTCCGCCGGGGCGGGAGCCGGCTGGTCCACGGTCGCGCCCGGGAGACGACGAGGCGAGCGGCCGCGACGGACGGTGCGCCAGATGCCCGCGACCATCGCGATCGCGAGCAGCGCCGCGACGACGGCCGTGCCGACCGACTCCCACTCGGCGCGCACGCGCACGACGAACTCGTCGGGGGCCGCGACGCGCACGGACGGGTCGGCGGCGCTGACGACCTCGACGGCGACGGTGACGTTGCCGCTCCCGTTCGCCTCGACCGGCACCGAGACGGTCACCTCCGAGTCGGCGGGGACCGTCGTCGTCTGGCGCGACGGCGCCTTGAGGCGGGGGTCGTCGGGGCGCAGGACGACCTGCACCTCGACGTCCTGCGGCAGGTCGTTCGCCACCCGGACCGGCAGGCTCTGCTCCTCGGCCAGCAGCAGGATCGGCGAGCCGCGCTCGATCGACACCCCGCCCATCACGGCCTGGGCGGCCTGCGCGGCGTGCTGCACGGCGGCGGACCGCGCCTCCGGTGCGTCGCGGTAGGCGACCGCGCCCGGCACCACGAAGCCGGGCTCGAGCGGGCGCGTGAGCGCCGCCGGGTCCGGCGCGACCGTCGCGAAGGCCGCGAGCTCCGTGCGGGTGCGGTCGAGCGAGTGCAGCTGGCTCGGCGGGATCTCGCCCTCGGCGGGCGCGTCGTCGGGCAGCGGCGACCGCGCGTCCTCGGGCACCGGCGCGGCGAGGAGCTCGTCGACGGGCGCGACGTCGACCCACGGCGCGGCCTGCAGCGCGGCGACGCGCTCCTCGAACGCCGTGGCGTCCGGCTCCCAGCCGCGGGGGAGCGCGACGAGGACGTGCCGCGCGTCGGCCGGTCGCTCGCGCGCGACGACCGCGGTCTCGGCGAGGAGGCGCTGCACGGCGACGGGGTCGGCCCCCGGCCCGGCGGCGACGGCGCGCGTGATCTCCGGGTCCGGCACGAGTGCGGTGACGTCCCCGGCGGGCGTGGACACGCGGGCGGTGCCGGTGGGCGTGTAGGTCAGCGAGCGGTCGGGGGCGAGCGCGTCGCCGCCCACCACGACGGTCGTCGCGCCCGACGACGCGGCGAGCGCCGTCGTCGTGACGTCGGGCACCGGGTCGGCCGGCCAGGCGAGGTCGGTGCGCCACGCCGCCGCCGCCGGTTCGTCGGGCACCGCGGGCTCCGGGTCCGCACCGGGCAGCGGTGTGCCCTCGGGGAGGGGCAGCCCCGCGTGGGCGTACGCGGCGACGTCCGGGTCGTAGGCGCGCAGCGCGAACGTCGTCCGCCCCTCGGCGGCGTCCAGCAGGCGACCGGCCCACGCCGTCACGCCGGGGTCCGGGGACGCCTGCGCCGCGGCCACGAGCGCGGGGTCGACGACCCACCCGATCTCGGGGGACGACGCCGTGGCGTCCAGCACCCGGCCGAGGCGGCCGTCGGCGCCGGTCGCGGCCGACAGCGCGTCGTCGTACGCCTCGGGGTCCGGGTCGACGGGCGGCCCGGTCACGGCCGCCACCATGCTCAGCCGCACCGGTGGGACGTCGCCCGGCGGCGCCCACACGACGAACGAGCGTGCGACGGCGAGGCGCCGGCCGTCGTCGGAGAGGCGGACCGCGAGCCCGCGCGGGCCCCAGTCGCTGCGTGCCGACAGTCCGAGGTCCGCGGCGGGCACGGAGAACGTGACCTGCGCCGTCGCGCCCGGCGCGAGCGGGTCGAGCGACTGCTGGTCGACGAGCGTGCCGATCCGCCGGGTCGCCGCGGCGGTGGACCAGCTCTCGAGGCCGGAGCGCGTCGCGGTGGCCGACCGGTCGAGGCCGAGCTCGACGGCGGGGGACCCGACGGTCTCCTCGGTCCCGTTGCTCACGGTGGCGGTGACCGTCAGCGTGCCGTCCGGCGCGAGCACCCCGGGCGTGATCGCGTCGAGCTCCACCGTCACCTCGCCGTCCGCGGCGACGTCGGCGGCGGCAGGGGCCAGGAAGGAGGCCGCGCGGCTCGTCCCCGGGACCGGCGAGAGCGCGGTGCCCAGCACGGTGGCGAGCACGACGAGGACGAGGAGCAGGCCCGGGGCGAGGCGGCGTGCGCGCACGCCGCGGGAGGCGGTGGACGTCATGAGTGGTCGGTCGGGCTCCGTGGGGCGGGCGGTACCGGCCCGCCCCCCTCGTGCGGCCGGCCGGGCGAGCGGACGATCGTGCGGGTCACCCTACTCGTGATGGTGCTGCGGAACCGCGCGCGGCGGCCCTCCAGGACGCTGCCCGCGACGACGGCGATGCGCCGCTCGTTCGGGTACGCCAGGCGCTCCGCGAGCTCCACCACGGGGATCCACGCGACGTCCTCCGCCTCGCCGTCGGGGTCGCCGTCGACGCTCAGCCGACCGCCCGTCGCCCGCAGGAGGAAGTGGTGGACCACCTTGTGCACCCGCCGGTCGTCGCCGGTGAACCAGTAGTCGATGACGCCGAGCGGCTCCTGCACGACGCCGTGGATGCCGGTCTCCTCGGCGATCTCGCGGATCGCGGCCTCCTCCGCCGTCTCCTCGCCCTCGAGGTGCCCCTTGGGCAGGCACCACTCGAGGCGGCCGCCGCGGTTGCGCCGCGCGATGATGGCCGCGCGCGGGCCGTCCGCGTCCGTGGCGACGACGAGACCGCCTGCCGAGACCTCCTCGACCACGGGCAGCGGTGCCGCCCCGCCGAGCCGGTCGCGGGGGTCGATGTGCAGGGCGTGCCCGCCGGGCGGTGCCGGGACGGCGACGCGCCGGGCGCGCGCCCGGGCCCCGTCCGCTCCGTCACGGCCGCTCGCGCGACGGGGGCCGGCGGGGTCCCTCCGAGGCTCGTCGGCGTGCGCGGGGCTGGACATCCTCCAACTTTACCGAGTGGGGCTCGTCCGGCCGTGACGCGCCATCTGGCAGGCTTGGGTGTCGTGCCCACGCCACCCACCCCCAGCCGAACCCGGCGGCCCTCGAGCTGCAGCGCCGAGCCCTCGCCGTGCTCGCCGAGATGGCCCCCGCGGCGATCGAGCTCGGCGAGGTCTTCCGCGCGGCGGGCCACGAGCTCGCCCTCGTCGGCGGACCGGTGCGCGACGCCTTCCTCGGACGGGCCAGCAACGACCTCGACTTCGCGACCTCCGCTTCCCCGGACGAGACGCAGGCGGTGCTCGCGCGCTGGGGCGACGCGCACTGGGACATCGGCAAGGAGTTCGGCACGATCGGCGCGAAGCGGTTCGCCCGTGGCGGGGGCGAGGACCTCGTCGTCGAGGTGACGACGTACCGCACCGACGAGTACGACCCCGCGTCGCGCAAGCCCGTCGTCGCGTTCGGCGACACGCTCGAGGGCGACCTGTCGCGGCGCGACTTCACGGTCAACGCGATGGCCGTCCGGGTGCCGGAGATGACGTTCGTCGACCCGTTCGACGGACTCGGCGACCTCGCGCGACGCGTCCTGCGCACCCCGGTCGCGCCCGAGCGCTCGTTCGACGACGACCCGCTGCGCATGATGCGCGCTGCGCGGTTCGCGGCACAGCTCGGGTTCGACGTCGACGGCGGCACCCTCGCCGCACTCGTGCTCATGACCGAGCGCGTCGACATCGTCTCCGCCGAGCGCGTGCGCGACGAGCTGTCGAAGCTGCTGTGCGCCGCCGAGCCGCGGCGCGGGCTCGAGGTGCTCGTCGACACGGGCCTGGCCGACCACGTGCTGCCCGAGCTGCCCGCCCTCAAGCTCGAGATCGACGAGCACCACCGGCACAAGGACGTCTACGAGCACTCCCTCACCGTGCTCGACCAGGCGATCGCCCAGGAGACCGGCCCCGACGGCGCCGTGCCGGCACCCGACCTCGTGCTGCGCCTCGCCGCGCTCCTGCACGACGTCGGCAAGCCCCCCACGCGCCGGTTCGAGCCCGGCGGCGGCGTGAGCTTCCACCACCACGAGGTCGTCGGCGCGAAGATGGTCGCCAAGCGGCTCAAGGCGCTGCGCTACGACAAGCAGCTCGTCAAGGACGTCGCGCGGCTCGTCGAGCTCCACCTGCGGTTCCACGGGTACGGCGACGGCGCCTGGACCGACTCGGCCGTGCGGCGCTACGTCACCGACGCGGCCCGCTGCTGGAGCGGCTGCACCGCCTCACGCGCGCCGACTCCACGACGCGCAACAAGCGCAAGGCGCAGCGCCTGCGCGACGCGTACGACCACCTGGAGCGGCGGATCGCCGATCTCCAGGAGCAGGAAGAGCTCGCCGCGGTCCGACCCGACCTCGACGGGCAGCAGATCATGGCAGCTCTGGGCATCGCGCCCGGGCCGGTCGTCGGCCGCGCCTACAAGCACCTGCTCGAGCTGCGGCTCGACCGCGGCCCCGTCGACGAGGAGACCGCGCGCGCCGACCTGCTGCGGTGGTGGGCCCAGCAGCCGGAGTCGGCCGCGTCGTCCTGACGCTCGGAGGGGGCGGGGCCTCGGGCGGGGCGCTCCAGCAGGGTCCGGACGAGGCCTCCGGGGCGGCCGTGCCGGGTCTACCATCCGCGACCTCGTTCCTCGGTCGCTCCCGCCAGACCCGCCACGACCCGGCACGGCCGCCCCTCCGACCTCCTCCTCGTCCGGCACAGCCGCCCTTCCGGAACGGCCGCCGCTCCGGCCTCGCCCTCGCCTTCCACCGGGCCGTCACACGGCCGAACCCCGGGTCGTGCGACGGACGGGGCGGTCCGTGCCGCGCAACCCGGGGTTCGGCACCGGACCGCCCGCCCGCGTCAGTGGGCGAGCGGCGCCGGCGCGTCCTCGACGGTCTCGTCCGCGTCGTCGTGGGGCGCGCCCGGTGCCGCCGCCGCGGGGCGGCGCAGCAGGAACGACAGGCCGACCGCGACGAGCATGACGGCAGTGCCCCACACGAACGCGTCGCCGACGCCCTCGGCGAGCGCGACGGGCGCGGACGCGCCGTCCCGGCCGTAGGCGAGGGAGCGCGTCGTCATGACGGCGACGAACATCGCCGTGCCGGCCGCGCCGGCGAGCTGCTGCACCGTGCCGATCGCGGCCGACCCGTGCGAGTACAGGTGCGGGCGCAGCGAGGACAGCGCGGTCGTGAACAGCGGAGTGAACATGAACGCGAGACCCAGGCTGAGCGTCACGTGCAGCCCGAGGACGAACCACGGCGACGTGTCCGCGTGCACGGTCGTGAACGACGCGAGGGCGACGGCCACGACGCTCGTGCCCGGGATGACGAGCGGGCGCGGGCCCACGCGGTCGTAGAGGCGCCCGACCGTCGGGCCGAGGAGACCCATGAGCAGCCCGCCGGGGAGCACGATGAGACCGGTCTGGAGCGGCTCGAGACCCATCGCGTCCTGCAGGAACAGCGGCAGGAGGATGAGCGAGCCGAACATCGCGACCATGCCGACCGCCATGATCCCGAGCGCGAGGCTGAAGGAGCCGGCCGTGAAGACGCGCAGGTCGAGCAGGGCGCGGTCCTCGCGCTGGAGGGCGAGCTGGCGCCACACGAACGCGCCGAGCGCTGCCGCGCCGAGGAGGATCGGCACCCACACCGGCACGACCGGGGTGTGCCGGGCCGCCTCGCCGATGCTCGACAGGCCGTACACGAGGCCGCCGAACGCGAGCGCCGCGAGGAGCAGCGAGAACGGGTCGAGGCGCGAGTGCGTACGGTCGGCGACGTCGCGGACGTACAGGAAGCCGAGCGTGAGCGCGACGAGGCCGATCGGCAGCACCGTCCCGAACACCCAGCGCCAGCTCAGCACGTCGAGGATGAAGCCGGACAGCGACGGGCCCAGCGCCGGCGCCGCCGCCATGACGATCGAGACGTTGCCCATGATCTTGCCGCGGATCGCCGGCGGGACGAGCGTCATGATCGTCGTCATGAGCAGCGGCATCATGATCGCCGTGCCCGACGCCTGCACGACACGCCCGACCAGCAGCCACGCGAAGCCCGGCGACAGCGCGGCGAGCAGCGTCCCCGCGCTGAACAGCGACATCGCCAGCAGGTAGGCACCGCGCGTCCCGAGGCGCTGGAGCAGGAACCCGCTCGTCGGGATCACGACGGCCATGGTCAGCATGAACGCCGTCGTGAGCCACTGCCCGGTGCTCGCCGTGATGCCGAGGTCGGCCATGAGCGGGGCGAGCGCCACGCTCATCGTCGTCTCGTTGAGGATGACGACGAACGCGGAGACCAGCAGCAGCGCGATGACGAGGAAGTCCTGGCGCGGCAGCTTGTCGGCCACCGCCGCGACGGTCGACGCGCTCGCGGGCGTCGTGGCGGCGGGAGCGGAGGAGGGGAGGGAGCCGGGGCTGGTCTCGGATGCTGTCACGGTGGTCTCCGCTCGCGTCGGTGGGCGTGCCGGTCTCGGTCCGGGCCGGCAGGGGCAGGCGGCGACGCCGCGCGGTGGCGGGACGTCGTCGTGTCGGTCGTGGTGGTGGCGTGGTGCGGCGCGCGGCCGACGCCCGGGCACCGGGACGTCGGGGTGTCGCGCCGCCCGCACGAGCTCGGCACGCCTGGCGACCCGCCGGACTGGCGATCCGTACCCTGTACGACCGCGAACCATCATGCGTTATTCCCGCACGCCCTGACGACGTCTTTTCGGGCCGGTTCTCATCGGTCGCACCGGAGGCTACGGGCCCGCCGACGACGCAGCGCATTCTGCCGGATCCTTGACGGAAAAATCCGGCACCGGTCGGATGGCACGCGAGAGTCGGCGCGACGGCGAGGAGGCCGCCGCGCGTGACCCGGCTGCGCGGGGCGCGCAGCCGCTTCGACGACGAAGGAGAACCACGTGATGCGACGGCGATCAGGACGGGCACGGGGCGCGCTGGCGCTCGTGGCCGCGGCAGCGCTCGGGGCCACGCTCGTGCCCGCCGCCCCGGGGGCGGTCGCCGAGGCGGCGACGGCCCCAGCCGCGGCAGCCCCTCCCGCGGCGGTCGCGACGGCCGCGGACGGCGCCTACGGCAACCCGGTGACGGAGGGCGTCGTGGACACCTTCCCCGACCCCGCGATGATCCGCGGCAAGGACGGCGCCTGGTACGCGTACGGGACGCAGAACCCGATCTTCGAGAGCGCGGGCGAGGACGGGGAGCACATCCTGCCGATCCTGCGCACCGAGAACCTCGTCGACTACGAGTACGTGGGCGACGTCGTCGAGCCCGACGACGTCCCCGCGACGTGGCGCGACGGCTCACGCGCGTGGGCGCCGGACATCCGGTACGTCGGCGGCGAGTACCTCTTGACCTACGGGCTGTCCACGGGCGGGCTCGCCGTCGCGACGGCGCCGACACCGACGGGGCCGTGGGCGCACCGCGACGAGCTGCTGGTCCCGTCGGCGCCGGTCGCCGGCTGCCCCACGGGGAACATCGACCAGGCGCTGTTCAGCGACGACGACGGGACGCTCTACCTCTACTGGGGCAGCTACGACGTCATCTGCGTCTCCGAGCTGACGCCCGACGCCTCGGCGCTCACGGGCCCGGTCACGCAGGTCGCGCAGGGCCGGCGCATGGAGGGCGCGTACGTCGTGCGCCACGACGACCTCTACTACCTCATGTACTCCGACGCCGGCTGCTGCGACGGCGCGTTCAGCGGCTACTCCGTCAAGGTGGGCCGCAGCGACAGCCCGACCGGCCCGTTCGTCGACGACGCGGGCGTGGACCTCATGAGCCTGTCGAGCAAGGGCGGGTTCGTCCTGACGCCGAACGGCAACGGCTACACCGGCGTCGGGCACCACGCGGTGCAGACGGACCTGGCCGGCCAGGACTGGATCGTCTACCACGCCATCGCGAACGACGACCCCGACTTCCCGCCCGTGCAGACGCGTGCGGGGACGCTGCAGCTGTCGAAGCGCCCGATGATGGTCGACCGCCTCGACTGGATCGACGGCTGGCCCGTCGTCAACGCCGGGGCGGGCGCCAGCACGCAGCCGCCGGCGGCGCCGGTCACGACCGGTCCGGTGGACGACGACTTCGCGGACGGGCTGGGCGCCTGGATTACGAGCGGCTCGGTCACGACGCCCGCGGAGACCGACGCCGGCGCGTTCGCCCGGCTGGCCGACGGCGCGTCGATCACCTCCCGTGCCAGCGTCACCGGCGACGTGCGTGCCCAGGCGGACGTCCGCGTCGAGGCCGGCGGTGCCGTCGGCCTCGAGGTCCGGGGCGGGGACGACGACACGGCGACTGCGTGGGTCGACGCCGACGCGCGGGAGCTGCGCGTCGAGGTCCGGCGCGGCGGGGACACCGGGAGCGCGTCGGCGCCGGTCCCGGCGGGCGTGGACCTCGGCACGTGGCACGTCGTCACGCTCGACCGGGTCGGCGACGAGGTGACCGCGACGCTGTCCGCCGACGGTCTCAAGGACCCGCTGGCGCTCGCGTCGGTCAACGCCGAGCCGGCTGCCCCGGGCGCGGGCTCGACCGCCGTCGCCGTCGCGCGCGGCGGTGCGGACGTCGACAACATGAGCGCGGTCCCGGCGGCACGCCCGGTGACCGAGCGGGTCGCCGACCCGCAGCCCGGCGAGCTGCTCGCCGAGTTCTCCGACGAGCTCGACGCGCCGGCGACCCCGCGGCCGACGGGTCCGGGTGGTCCTGGGTGCGCCGCCCGGCGTCGGGCCCCCGCCTCGAGGGCGGCAGCCTCGTGTGGCCCACCCAGGCCGCCGAGCTGCACCGCGACAACAACTCCGCGTCCGTGCTGCTGCGCGACGCGCCGCAGGAGGACTTCCTCGTCGAGACGCGGCTGACGTTCGACGGCACGCGCGGCAACCAGCAGGCCGGGCTCGTCCTGTACGAGAACGACGACCGGTACCTCAAGCTCGCGCACACCGTGCTGCCCCTGAACCGCAAGGGCGGGCAGTTCCTGCACGTGACGGAGTTCGGCAAGGAGGCGGAGCGTCCGACGACGACGCCTCCGACGGCCGTGGCCAACGGCCCGATGTTCGGCGCCGCGCCCGCGGCGACCACGTGGCTGCGGCTGTACGCGCAGATCGACGAGGCGAACGACGAGTACGACGTCCGCATGGCGTCGAGCACCGACGGCGAGCACTGGCAGTGGGGCGGGACGTGGTCCCTGTCCGTCCGGGGCGACCTGCGGATCGGCCTGGTCTCGATGAATGCCACCGGCGCGACGGCCGAGTTCGACTACCTCCGGACCTACGCGATGCCGGACGACGCTGCGACCGGCCCGGCCCTCGACGTCACCGTGCAGCCGCGGTGCCTCGCGGGCCGGGCGTACGTCGCCGTGCGGGCGACGAACGCCGAGGAGGTCCCGGTCGACGTCGAGCTCGTGACGCCGTACGGGAGCCGGTCGGTCGCCGACGTCGCCCCCGGGAGCAGCGCGTACCAGGCCTTCACGGTGCGCGAGGGTGCGGCGCCGTCGGGCAGCGTGACGGTGCGCGGCACGGCGACGCT
Organism: Cellulosimicrobium sp. CUA-896; assembly: GCF_001942335.1. Lineage (GTDB taxonomy): Bacteria > Actinomycetota > Actinomycetes > Actinomycetales > Cellulomonadaceae > Cellulosimicrobium. The sequence continues at coordinate 19,711 of NZ_MKKH01000077.1, forward strand.
CGCGGGCGACGAGCTCACGTCGAGCTCCGAGCACGGCTTCGACGGGCTCGACTGCGGCTGACCCCGGCCGACGAGACGCGCGGAACCGCCCCCGATCTCCTCGATCGCGGGGCGGTTCCTCGTGTCCCGGCACGGCGGGCGCCACCGTCCCCCGGAGGTGAATTCCGTCCGGATCCCGTTCGGAAGACGCATGTTTTCTGCCGGGTCGTTGACGGAAAAATTCGGTGTCCCTACCGTCTCTCTCATGTCGACGACGACGGGCGTCCACGCGATGGTGCGACGGACCCACGAAGGACGGGTGCTCAGCGCCCTGCGCACCTCCGGCGCGCTCAGCCGCGCGACCTGGCGCGCCACGTCGGCCTGTCGCGCACCACGCTGTCGGAGATCACGGCCCGGCTGCTCGAGCGCGGCGCGATCGTCGTCGTCGACACCGACGCCGCGCAGCGCCGGGGGAGCGGGCGGCCGGCAGAGCGTCTCGCGCTCGACCCGGCGTCGGGGCAGTACCTCGGCGTGGACTTCGGCCACCGCCGCGTGCACGTCGCCGTCGCCGACGCCTCCCACGAGATCATCGCCTCCGGCGTGCAGCGGTACGACGACGACACGAGGTGGACGGCGCGGATCGCCCTCGCGTTCGAGCTCGTCGACCGGGTCGGTGCCGAGCACGGTCTGCACTTCGGAGCCCTCCAGGCCGTGGGCATCGGCGTCCCGGGCCCGTACACCGGCGCGCGCGGCATCACGTGGAACCACCGGACCGCGCCCGAGGGCGTGGACACCGCCTTCGCCGAGCGCTTCCACGCGTCCGTGGTGGTCGACAACAACACGCGCCTCGCCGCGCTCGCGGAGGCCGTCTCGCGGCCGGGTGCCGTCGGCGACGTCGTCTACGTCCGCCTGTCCGACGCGTCGGCGGCGGTCTCGTCGTCGCCGGCCGCCTCGTGACCGGCGCGCGCGGGTTCGCGGGTGAGCTCGGTCACGTGACCGCCGACCACGCCGGCGTCGTGTGCCGGTGCGGCAAGCGTGGGTGCCTCGAGACCGTCGCGTCCGTGCCCGCCATCCTCGAGGCGTGCCGCGTCCGCGGCGCGGAGCTCGTCTCGCTCGACGACCTCGCCGCGGCGGTCGAGCGGGAGGACCCCGTCGTCGACGCGGTGCTGCGCGAGGTCGGGGCCACGCTCGGGCGCGTGCTCGGCGCCGCCGCCATGACCCTCGACCCGGACGAGATCGTCATCGGCGGCGAGGTGGCGCACGTCGCCCCCGTCATCGTCGAGCAGGCGGCCTCGGCCCTGCGGTACGAGCTCCACTCCCTCCCGACGGACGGCCCGCGGGTCGTGCGGGCCGGCCGCCTGCGCGACAGCGACGGCGCGCTGGGCGCGCTCGCCGCCGTCTTCCACCAGTCCCCCCTGCTCGTCGAGTACCCGGCACCCGCCCCCTCGGGCGGGCGTGACACGCAAAGGAGCGCACGATGACCACACCGACGCCGAGCATGGCTCGGAACGGCCCCGGCGCGGGGTCGGGCTCCGTCGCCGCGGGCTCGGCCGCGCCGCTCGTGCGGGGCACCGCGGCGTCCGACGGCGGGACCGCCCCCTCCGCGCCCGGGCCGTCCCGGCGGCGGTCGACGGACCGCCGCACGAAGCTGCGGCTGCTCAACGCCGTCTCGATCGTCGGCGGCATCGCGATCTGGTGGGCCATGTCCCTGGCGGGCCTGCAGTTCCCGACCCCGCCCGAGGTCGTGAGCAAGGCGGTCGAGCTCTGGCAGGACGGCGTCCTCCAGCGCGACGTCCTCGCGAGCCTCGGGCGTGTCCTCACCGGCTTCCTCATCGGGTCCGCCGCGGCGATCCCCGTCGGCTTCCTCATGGGCTGGTACACCGTGGCGCGGGGGCTGTTCGAGCCGTGGATCCAGTTCTTCCGCACCATCCCGCCGCTGGCGCTGCTGCCGCTCGTGCTCGTCCTCATGGGCATCGGCGAGCTGCCGAAGGTGTTCGTCATCTTCCTCGCGGCGTTCCTGGCGTGCGTCATCTCGACGTACCAGGGCGTCGTCGGCGTCGACAAGACCCTCATCAACGCCGCACGCGTCCTCGGCGCGAAGGACGGGCGCATCTTCCTGCGCGTCGTCGTGCCGGCGTCCACGCCGTTCATCCTCGTCGGCATGCGCGTCGGGCTCGGGTCCGCCTGGGCGACGCTCGTGGCCGCCGAGCTCCTCGCCGCGCAGGCCGGTCTCGGGTACCGGATGCAGCAGGCCCAGCTCTACTACGACATCGCGACGATCTTCGTCGGCATCGTCGCCATCGGCGTCCTCGGCCTGGTGATGGACCGGCTGCTGCTCCTCGCGGAGACCAGGCTCACCGGATGGCAGGAGCGACGATGACCACCACGACCGACACCCCGCGCAGCACCGCGAAGATCTCCGTGCAGGGCGTGCGCAGGACGTTCGAGCTGCGCAACGAGGAGTTCGTCGCGCTGGAGAGCGTCTCCCTGGACATCGCGGACAACGAGTTCGTGACGGTCGTGGGCCCGTCCGGGTGCGGCAAGTCGACCCTCATGAACATCCTCGCGGGCCTCGACGAGCCGACGGCGGGCCACGCCCGGGTCGACGGCCGCGACGTCTCCGGCCCCGGTCCCGAGCGCGGCGTGATCTTCCAGCAGTACGCGCTGTTCCCGTGGCTGACCGTGCGCAAGAACATCGAGTTCGGGCTCAAGGTCGCCGGCCTCGGCAAGGCCGAGCGCCGCGAGCGCGCCGAGCACTTCATCCGGCTCGTCGGCCTCGAGCAGTTCGCGGACGCGCTGCCCAAGATGCTCTCGGGTGGCATGAAGCAGCGGTGCGCCATCGCCCGCGCGTACGCGGTGGACCCGTCGATCCTGCTCATGGACGAGCCGTTCGGCGCCCTCGACGCCCTCACGCGCGTCAAGCTCCAGGAGCAGCTCCTCGAGACGTGGAGCCGCGAGAAGCGCACCGTCATGTTCATCACGCACGACGTCGACGAAGCGGTGTTCCTCGCGAACCGCGTCGTCGTCATGGCCGCCCGCCCGGGCCGCATCTACGACGTGATCGACGTGGACCTGCCCTACCCCCGCACCGAGGAGGTGCGGCTCAGCCCCGAGTTCGCCGAGCTGCGGAACCGGGTCTGGACCTCCGTCTACCACCAGACGCCCGGCACCGCCGCCGACGCGTCCACCACCCCTACGGCCTGACGGCCTTCGAAGAAGAGGACCACCATGCGCACCACGACCACCCGCCTCGCGCCGCCGCCGTCGCCTCCACGCTCGCCCTGACCCTCGCCGCCTGCTCGAGCGACGGTGGTTCCAGCACCGACGCCGGCGGTGACGGCGGCAGCGCCGAGGAGACCATCCAGGTCGACTTCGGCTACATCCCGGACTTCAACGGCACCAGCCTGCTGGCGATCGCCGAGGACCAGGGCATGTGGGAGGAGCACGGCATCGAGATCAACACGCCCTCGTTCACCAACGGCCCGCTGCAGATCCAGGCGCTGGGCACCGGCGACCTCGACTTCGGCTACATCGGCCCCGGGGCGTTCTGGCTGCCCGCGTCGGGCCAGGCGAAGATCGTCGCGATGAACACGCTCGGGCAGGCCGACCGTGTCGTCGCCCAGCCGGGCATCGAGTCCATGGAGGACCTGCGCGGCAAGAAGGTCGCGATCCCCGAGGGCACCTCGGGCGACATGATCCTCACCCTCGCCCTCCAGGAGGCGGGGATGACCAAGGACGACATCGAGGTCGTGCCGATGGAGCCGGCGGCGATCGTCGCGGCCCTGTCGTCCGGCCAGGTCGACGGCGCCGGGTTCTGGTACCCGGCGCTCGCCACGGTCAAGGAGCAGGTCCCGGACCTGGTCGAGATCGCGAGCAACAAGGACTTCGAGGACACGATGGCGTTCCCGACGGCGTTCGTCGCGAGCAACGACCTCGTCGCCGAGGACCCCGAGATGGTGCAGCGCGTCCTCGCCGTGCTGCGCGAGGCCATCGCGTACCGCGCGGACAACATGGACGACGCGGTCGCGCTCACCGCGGAGTACAACGACCTCGCGGTCGAGGCCGTCGAGGGCGACGCCGCGAACGTCGAGATCCTGTCCCTGGAGGACATCGACTCGATGACCGAGGACGGCACGGTGAACGACTGGCTGACCGTCATGGGCGACTACTTCGTCGACGCGGGCAAGCTCGAGAGCCCCGTGGACCCGTCCGAGTACTACACGGGGGACCTGTTCCTCGAGGCAGGCGAGTGACGGCCCGATGAGCGACACGACCACGACGGGCGCGCCGGGCGCCCCGAGGAACGTCCTGTTCCTCATGACCGACCAGCACCGGGTCGACACCCTCGGCACGTACGGCAACCCGCACGCCTCGACCCCGGTGCTCGACGAGCTCGCGCGCACGGGCACCCGGTTCGACCGGTGGTACACGCCGACGGCGATCTGCACCCCGGCGCGCGCGAGCCTCCTCACGGGGCAGGCGCCGTTCCGGCACCGGGTGCTCGCAAACCACGAGCGCAACGTCGGGTACCGCGAGGACCTCGCGGAGGGCACCTTCACGTTCGTGGAGGCCCTGCGCGAGCGCGGGTACAACACGGGGCTGGTCGGCAAGTGGCACGCCGGCACGGAGAAGAACGCCGCCGACTTCGGGTTCGACGGCCCGGACCTGCCGGGCTGGCACAACCCCGTGGACAACGAGGACTACCTGAAGTACCTGGCGGAGAACGACCTGCCGCCGTACGCGATCAGCGACCGCGTGCGGGGCACGCTGCCGAACGGCGGGCCGGGAAACCTGCTCGCCGCCCGGCTGCACCAGCCCGTCGAGGCGACGTTCGAGCACTACCTCGCGACGCGGACCATCGAGCTGCTCGAGCGGTACGCGGAGGACTTCCGCAGCGGCCGCCGGCCGTTCTTCCTCGAGCTGAGCTTCTTCGGCCCGCACCTGCCCTACATCGTGCCCGACGAGTACTTCGACCTGGTCGACCCGGCCGACGTCGAGCTGCCGAAGTCCATCGCCGAGACCTTCGCGGGCAAGCCGCCGGTGCAGCAGAACTACAGCGCGCACTGGACGTTCGACACCATGCCGATCGAGGTGACGCGCAAGCTCATCGCCGTCTACTGGGGGTACGTGGCGCTCATCGACCGGGAGATCGGGCGGGTCATGGACGCGCTCGAGCGGCTCGGCCTCGTCGACGACACCGCGGTGTTCTTCACGTGCGACCACGGGGAGTTCACCGGGGCGCACCGGCTGCACGACAAGGGGCCCGCGATGTACGAGGACATCTACCGCACCCCGGGCCTGCTCCGCGTCCCCGGCGGCCCGCAGGGTCAGGTCCGCACCGAGTTCGTGAGCCTGCTCGACTGCACCGCCACGATCCTCGAGCTCGCCGGCGTCGACCCGGCACCGGCCGTGGACTCGCGCAGCCTCCTGCCGCTGGCGCAGGGGGAGTCGGTGCCGTGGTCCGAGGACATCGTGTGCGAGTTCCACGGGCACCACTTCCCGTACCCGCAGCGCATGCTGCGCGAGGACCGGTACAAGCTCGTGGTCAACCCCGACTCGACGAACGAGCTGTACGACCTGCACCGGGACCCCGACGAGCTCATGAACGTCTACGAGCACCCGGAGATGACCGAGGTCCGCTCGCGCATGATGCGGCGGCTGTACCGCCTGCTGCGCGAGCGCGGCGACAACTTCTACCACTGGATGACCACGATGTACGACGTCGGGGACGTCGACTACGACCCGACGCAGTCGGGCCTCGACGAGACGACCTACCAGGCCGAGCCGGCGGCGACATGAGGCGGCCCAACATCGCGTTCGTCCTCACCGACGACCACGCGGCGCACGCCATCGGCGCGTACGGGTCGGTGGTGAACACGACCCCCCACATCGACGCGATCAGCGCGGCGGGCTGGCGGCTGGACCGCTGCTACGCGACCAACTCGCTGTGCTCGCCGAGCCGCGCGTCGATCCTCACCGGGACGTACAGCCACGTCAACGGCGTCACGACCCTCGAGACGCCGATCGACGCGAGCCAGCCCACGTTCGTGTCCGCGCTGCGCGCCGCCGGGTACCGCACGGCCGTCGTCGGCAAGTGGCACATGGGCGACGGGCCGGGCCACGACCCCGAGGGCTTCGACTACTGGGACGTGCTCATCGAGCAGGGGGAGTACCACGACCCGACGTTCCTGTCGGCGATGGGCCTGCGCACCGAGCCGGGTACGCGACGGACGTCATCACCGACCTCGCGCTGCGCTGGCTCGACTCCCTCGAGGGCGACGACCCGTGGTGCCTGCTCGTCTGGCACAAGGCGCCGCACCGGCCGTGGGAGCCCGACGAGGCGCACGCCGACCTGTACCGGGAGCCGATCCCGGTGCCGGCCACGTTCACGGACGACTACGCGACCCGGACCTCCTCGGCACGGCGCGCGGCGATGCGGATCGCCGAGCACCTCACCGCCGAGGACCTCAAGGTCGACCCGCCGCCCGGCCTGACCTACGACGAGCTCGCCCTGTGGAAGTACCAGCGCTACATGGAGGACTACCTGCGCTGCGTCGCGTCCGTCGACGACAACGTCGGGCGGCTCACCGCCGCCCTGCGCGAGCGCGGCGAGCTCGACGACACGCTCCTGCTGTACTCCTCCGACCAGGGGTTCTTCCTCGGCGACCACGGCTGGTTCGACAAGCGGTTCATGTACGAGGAGTCGATCCGCATGCCGTTCCTGCTGTCCTACCCGCGGGCGCTCGACGGCGGCCGCGTGCACGACGGGATCGTCACCAACGTCGACCTCGCCCGCACGATCCTCGACGCCGCCGGCGTCGAGCCGCACCCGCGGATGCAGGGCCGCTCGTTCTGGCCGGAGCTCGCCGGGCACCACGGGACCGGCGACCACGCCGACCCGCCCCCCGACCCGCCCGCGAGAGGGTTCTACTACCGGTACTGGGAGCACGACGACGTCTTCCACAAGGCGCCCGCGCACTACGGGTACCGCGACGACCGCTACAAGATCGTCTACTTCTACAACGACGGCACCGGCCTCGCCGGCACCGGCCCCTTCACCTACCCGGGGGAGTGGGAGCTGTACGACCTCGAGCGCGACCCCGAGGAGCTGCACAACGTCGCCGACGACCCCGCCTACGCTGACGTCCGCGCCCGCCTCGAGGTCGACCTGTGGCACGCGCAGGCCGCCGTCGACGACCGTCCCCACCCCGGGCAGCCCGTCCCCGCGGGGATCGCCGCGCTCGCCGGCCGGACCGGGACATGAGCGCCGAGAGCCGCTTTCCACGGTCCGTCTACGGGGTGGGGACCGAGCCCGACCCGCGCTTCAGCCTCGCGAACGAGCGCACCTACCTCGCCTGGCTGCGGACCGCGCTCGCGCTGTTCGCCGCCGGCGTGGCCCTCGAGGCGCTCGACGTCCCCGTGGACCCGCGGTTCCGGCTCGCCTCCGCCGCCGTGTTCGTGCTGCTCGGCCTGCTCGGCCTCGTGCAGGCCTGGCGCGGCTGGGTGCGCACCGAGCGCGCGCTGCGCGAGGCCCGCCCCCTGCCGGGGCCGTCGATCGGCGTCGTCGTCGGCGCCGGTGCCGGCGTCGCGATGCTCCTGCTCGCGGCAGGCGCCCTCGCATGACCGCACCCGGGCCGCCGTACGACCCCGGGCTCCAGCCCGAGCGCACCCTCCTCGCGTGGCGGCGCACGTGCCTCGCCCTCGGCGTCGCCGCCGCCGTGGCGGTGCGCTTCGCCGCCGACGTCGTGGGGCCCGTCGCCGTCGTCCTCGGCGCGTCGGGATCGGGACGGCGCTCGCGGCCTCCGTCGTGGCGGCCCGGCGTTATCGTGCGTCCCCGACCGGTTGACCGCGACGGGGGGAGCTACCGGTGGACGGGACGGCGCTCGCCGCGCTGACCGTGACCGGCGCGGTGGTCGGCCTCGCCGCGGCGGTGTTCGTCGCGGGCGGTGTCGCCGCGGTCGGGTCGGGGAGATGATCCGAGGGGGAGAGGATGGGGCGATGAGCGACACGGTCACCGGCTCGCCGACGGCGGACCTCGTCCGCATCGACGGCGGCACGTTCCGCATGGGGTCGGAGCACTTCTACACGGAGGAGGGCCCGGTGGTCGAGGTGACCGTCGCGCCCTTCGAGATGGGCCGCACCCAGGTCACCAACCGGGAGTTCGCCCGGTTCGTCGACGCGACCGGCTACGTCACGACGGCGGAGCGCGCACCCGACCCCGCCGAGTTCCCGGGGGCGGACCCCGAGCTGCTCGTCCCGGGCTCGCTCGTCTTCACCCCGACGGAGGGACCCGTCGACCTGCGCGACTGGCGGCAGTGGTGGCGGTGGCAGCCGGGTGCGTCGTGGCGGCACCCCGCCGGTCCGGGATCGTCGCTGGAGGGGAAGGAGGACCACCCGGTCGTCCAGGTGTCGTTCGAGGACGCCGGCGCCTACGCGGCCTGGGCGGGGCTGCGGCTGCCGACGGAGGCCGAGTGGGAGATCGCGGCGCGCGGCGGCCTGGACGGCGCGACGTACACGTGGGGCGGCGAGGCGCAGGACGGCACGCGCGCCAACACGTGGCAGGGCCGGTTCCCGTACCTCAACACCGGCGCCGGCTCCGGCCGCTGGGTCGGCACCGCGCCCGTCGGCTCGTTCCCGCCCAACGAGTTCGGGCTGCTCGACATGGCCGGCAACGTCTGGGAGTGGACGACCGACCCCTGGACCGACGGGCACCGCCGCCCCGACCTCCTGACGACCGAGCCGGAGCACGCGTGCACGTGCGGGTGCGGCCCGTCCGACGCGCGGGAGCGCGCCGACGCGCAGGCGCCGCCCGAGCGTCTGGTGCTCAAGGGCGGGTCGCACCTGTGCGCGCCCGAGTACTGCCTGCGGTACCGCCCGGCGGCCCGCTCGCCGCAGACGCCGGACTCGTCGACGACGCACATCGGCTTCCGCTGCGCGCGCTGACCCCGGTGCCCGTCAGCCCCGAGGGCTGCCCTCGCTCGCGGCGGGCTCGACGGGACCGGTCCCTGCGCCGCCCAGCTCGCCCCGGTCCGGCTCCACGTCCTCGCGCAGCGTCACGGCGTCGGCCGCGTCCGCGCGCCGCGCGTCCACAGCAGGAGCGCGGCGAGCGCGTACGCCACGGCGAGCGCGACGAACACCGGCCTCGACCAGCCCGTGTCGGGCAGCGTGAACGCCGCGAGAGCCGCCGCGCCCACGAACGCCGCGTTGTACAGGACGTCGTAGAACGCGAACGCGCGCCCGCGGAAGCCGTCCTCGGTGTCGCGTTGCACGATCGTGTCGACCGCGATCTTCGTGCCCTGCGCCGCCAGCCCCAGCAGCGCGGCACCCGTGTAGACCACGGCGCGCGACGGCGTCGTGAGCAGCAGCAGCTGGCTCGCCGCGGCGAGCACCAGCATGATCGCGATCCACGCCTGCGGGCCCGTGTAGCGCGAGAGCGTCGGGGTGAGCAGGACGGCACCCGCGCCACCCACGCCCGTGAGCCCGACGACGACGCCGAACGTCGCGAGGCCCGCGTCCGGGTTCCCCGGCTCGAGGAGGTTGCGCGCGATGAGGATCGACGCGATGAACACGACCCCGTACAGGAACCGGTGCGTCGCCATCGCCAGCAGCGCCTGGCCCGGGGTGCGGCGGGCGACGAGGTAGCGCGCGCCGTCGGCCAGGCCACGGGCGACCTCGGCGATCTGGCTCGTCACCGCGCCCCGCTCCGGCCGCTCCGGGCCGAGCTGCGTGCGCCCGAGCCGCAGCGCCAGGAGCGACGCGACGCCGAACACCAGCGCCGCGCACACCAGCGCGGAGGAGTCCTTGACCCGGCCCGGCTCGAACGCGAGGCTCAGGACGAACCCGATGCCGCCGCCCACGAACGCCGCCCCCGCCCCGAGCGTCGGGGTGAGCGAGTTCGCGGTCAGCAGGAGCGGACCGTCGACGACACGCGGCAGGCCTGCCGACAGCCCCGCGAGCAGGAAGCGGTTCACCGACAGCGCCGCGAGCCCCAGCGCGTAGATGCCCGCGCCGACGCCCCCGGACAGCATCAGCGCCGCCATGCCCAGCGTGAGGACGACCCGCACCGCGTTGCCCCACAGCAGCACCTGCCGCCGCTGCCACCGGTCGAGGAACACGCCCGCGAACGGGCCCACGATCGTGAACGGCGCCAGCATCACCGCGAACGCGCCCGCGATCGCCGCCGCCGAGCCCTGCGCCTCCGGGGAGAAGAACAGCAGCGACGCGAGACCGACCTGGAACATGCCGTCGCCCGCCTGCGACACCAGCCGCACGGCGAACAGACGACGGAAGCCGCTCAGGCGCAGCAACGCCCGCAGCTCGGAGATCACGCCCACGCGTTCACCCTACTTTTCTGGCTGACGGGCGTACGGTCGCCCTGGGTGGTCGGCCCGGGTGGGTGCGCCGCGTCTACCATCCGCCGCTCGTGCCTCGCGGCTCCCGCCAGACCCGCCACGACGCGGCGCACCACGGCCCGCCCTGCATCGCCTCACCTCGATCGGCGCTCACCAGTGGCGGGGCAGAGCGAGGTACCGCCCTGGTGGCGCGACCTGGAGCGCGACCGTGCGAGGCCGAGCGCCGGTCACCCGGGCGACACGAGCGGCGAGCGGATGGGGCGGACTCGGATGCGAAGGGCGTCGAGCCGCGCTCGTGAACCCACGGCCGACCGACCGTGGTGACGGCGCGGCAGCCCGAGCACCGAGACCGCCCCACCCGCGGGGAGGCCCTACCTGGACCGCTCAGCTCAGCGCTCGACCTTCTCGGTCGTGCCGACCGCTGCGCTCCGCTGCGGGCGAGCGCCTCGTTCCTCGGCCCTCACCCTTCGCTGCGCTCCGGCTCAGCGCTCCACCTCGCCGCGGATGAAGGACTCCAGCTGAGCACGGCCCTTCGTGTCCTCCATCTGGACCGGCGGGGACTTCATGAAGTACGTCGAGGCCGAGAGGATCGGGCCGCCGACGCCGCGGTCCTTCGCGATCTTCGCGGCGCGGACGGCGTCGATGATGATGCCCGCGGAGTTGGGGGAGTCCCACACCTCGAGCTTGTACTCCAGGTTCAGCGGGACCTCGCCGAACGCGCGGCCCTCGAGGCGCACGTAGGCCCACTTGCGGTCGTCGAGCCACGCGACGTAGTCCGACGGGCCGATGTGGACGTTGCGGTCGTCCGTCTTGCCGGCGAGTGGACCCTCGAGGTTCGACGTGACGGCCTGCGTCTTGGAGATCTTCTTGGACTCCAGGCGCTCGCGCTCGAGCATGTTCTTGAAGTCCATGTTGCCGCCGACGTTGAGCTGGTACGTGCGGTCGAGGATGACGCCGCGGTCCTCGAACAGCTTAGCGAGCACGCGGTGCGTGATCGTCGCGCCGACCTGCGACTTGATGTCGTCGCCGACGATCGGGACGCCGGCCTGCTCGAACTTCGCGGCCCACTCCGGGTCGGACGCGATGAAGACGGGGAGCGCGTTGACGAACGCGACGCCCGCGTCGATCGCGGCCTGCGCGTAGAACTTCGCGGCCTCCTCCGAGCCCACCGGCAGGTAGCAGACGAGCACGTCGACCTGCGCCTCGCGCAGCGTCGCGACGACGTCGACCGGCTCCGCGTCCGACTCCTCGATCGTCTGCGCGTAGTACTTGCCGACGCCGTCGAGCGTCGGGCCGCGCTGGACGGTCACGCCGGTCGGCGGGACGTCCGCGATCTTGATGGTGTTGTTCTCGGACGCGTTGATCGCCTCGGCGAGGTCGAAGCCGACCTTCTTCGCGTCGACGTCGAACGCCGCCACGAAGTCCAGGCTCGACACGTGGTAGTCGCCGAACTGCACGTGCATGAGGCCGGGGACGGTGTCCGCCGGGTCGGCGTCACGGTAGTAGTGCACGCCCTGGACGAGGGACGATGCGCAGTTCCCTACGCCGACGATGGCGACGCGGATGGAGGTCATCCTCGCTCCTTGGTGATCGAAGTTCCAGGATCCTCGGGGCGACGAGCGCCGGGCTCCTGACCGGGTGTTTCCGCAGGGTGCGGGGTGCTGCTGGGTCGTACGCGGCCGCTCCGGGGTGTTCCGAAGGAGCGGTCGCGCTCGGTGGTGATGAGACCGTCGAGCCAGCGCACCTCGCGCTCGACCTGCTCGAGTCCGTGGCGCTGCAGCTCGAGCGTGTACTCGTCGAGCCGCTCGCGGGTGCGGGCCGCGGACTCCCTGACCGCCTCCAGCCTCTCCGTGAGCCGGGTGCGCCGGCCCTCGAGGATGCGGATGCGGGTCTCGGCGTCGGTCTGCGCGAAGAACGCGAACCGGACGTCGAAGCTCTCGTCCTCCCACGCGGCCGGGCCCGAGGAGGCCAGCACGCTCTGGAGGTGTTCCTTGCCGTCGGCCGTCAGCTCGTAGACGATGCGCGCCCGCTTGCCCGACAGGGCCGGCGCCAGCGCCGCCGGGGCGGCGGTCTGCTCCGTGCCCGTGATGAGGCCACGGGCGACGAGCGTCTTGAGCGCCGGGTACAGCGACCCGTAGGACAGCGCGCGGAACGAGCCGAGCATGAGGTTGAGGCGCTTGCGCAGCTCGTAGCCGTGCAGCGGCGCGTCGTTGAGGAGGCCCAGGATCGCCGTCTGGAGCACGGGTGTCTTGCTGCGCACGATCCTCACCTCCGCCCGTCGCGTCGTCGTCCTCGCCCGCCCGACGACCGGGAGGAAAGTCGATGTATCGAGTCGATACATCGGTAGGTTAGGTCGTGTCGATGTGTCGCGCAACGCTCGGCGCGCGGCGTGACGGCGGTCACGGGGGCGCGCCGACTTGTGAAGGAGCGGCGGAGGGCCCGGGCGGCCGGGGCGAATCGTTGGCGGACGATCGCGCCGTCGTGCCGCACGGTCCTTGCCCGGCGAGGGCGACGTCCTATTGTTCAGGGTGGCCGGTCCTGTGCGTGCGTGCCCGCTCCCTGCCTGCCTCGTGCCCGACGACGTCCCCTCGCTCCCGGAGCGGGCGTGCGCCGTCCGGTGGCCCGGCTCTGCGGCACGGCATGCATAGGACCCGAGGGGCGCCCCGGCGCCGCTCCCGAACGTCCCCCAGAGGAAGGCAGACCGTGGCGCGAACCACGAGCAGGAAGGGCCGGACGACCGCGCGACCGCGCGGCCGCCGTCGCTTCTTCAACTACCCGCGCTCGCACGTCTCGGGATTCCGCCGCTGGCTCCCGTCGTGGCGCGTCGTGGTCGGCACGATGCTCACCGGCATCGCGCTCGTGGCGGGCGTCGGCGCCGCCGCGTGGTTCACGACCGAGGTCCCGGACGAGCTCCCGAGCGTCGACGCGCAGACGTCGACCGTCTACTGGGGCGACGGGGCGACGCAGATGGGCACCTACGCCGTCGAGAACCGCGAGATCGTCGACTACGCGACCCTGCCCGAGTACGTGGGCAACGCGGTCGTCGCGTCCGAGGACCGCACGTTCTGGACCAACTCCGGCGTCGACGTCAAGGGCATCGCCCGCGCCTTCTACAACACGTCCGGGGCGGCGGCCGCCAGGGCGCGTCCACGCTGACGCAGCAGTACGTCGAGCGGTACTACACCGACACCGTCACGGACTACGCGGGCAAGGCCCGCGAGGCGATCCTCGCGCTGAAGATCACGCAGCAGCAGGAGAAGTCCGAGATCCTCGGCAACTACCTCAACACCATCTACTTCGGGCGCGGCGCTACGGCATCGAGGCGGCGGCGCAGAAGTACTACGCCAAGCCGGCTGCCGAGCTCACGCTGTCGGAGTCGGCCGTCATCGCGGGCATCATCCCCAACCCGACCAACTGGGACCCGGCGAACAGCCCGGAGCAGGCGCAGCAGCGCTGGGAGCGCACGCTGAACCTCATGCTCGAGGACGGCCACATCACGCAGGCCGACCACGACGCCGCGGTCGCCGCCGGCATGCCGCAGCCGGTCGAGTACGTGAAGTCGAACAAGTACGCCGGCGCCACGGGCTACCTGCTCGACACGGTGGAGAAGGAGCTCGAGCGCGACGCGGGCATCACGTCCGACGAGCTGCAGACACGCGGTCTGACGGTGACGACGACGGTCGACAAGGCGATGCAGGACGCCGCGGTCGCGGCCATGCAGACGATCCCCGAGGACGCTGCTCCGAACCTGCGTCAGGCGCTGGTGTCGATCGACCCGGCCGACGGGTCCGTCCGCGCGATGTACGGCGGTGCCGACTACCTCGCCAACCAGTACAACAACGCCACCCGCGGTGCGGCCCAGGGCGGCTCGACCTTCAAGCCGTTCACGCTCATCGGCGCCCTGGAGTCCGACCACACGCTCGACGAGCGGTTCAACGGCAACAACGATCTCGAGGTGCCCGGCTTCGACAAGCCGGTCGTGAACTTCGGGGGGTACAGCTACGGCAGCACCGACCTCGTCGAGGCGACTGCCAAGTCGATCAACACGGTCTATGCCGAGCTCAACGTGGAGATCGGCCCGGAGAAGACCGCCGACGTCGCTGCGCGGGCCGGCATCGACGCGGAGGACGTGGGTGCCAACCCGGCGAACGTGCTGGGCACCGCGACGGTGACCCCGCTCGAGCTCGCCAACGCCTATGCGACGCTCGCCGCGCAGGGGATGCGGGCCACGCCGCACATCGTCGCGGAGGTCAAGGACGCGCGCGGGAACCTCGTCTGGCAGGCCCCTGGCGCCGACCGTCGGACCCAGGAGTTCGAGCCGGACGTCATCGCCGGGGCGACCTACGCCATGACGCAGGTCGTCGAGGCGCCGGGTGGGTCCGGCGCGCCGGCCCAGGCGCTGAACCGTCCCGTCGCCGGTAAGACGGGAACGTCGAACGACAACCGGTCGGCCTGGTTCGCGGGCTTCACGCCGCAGCTCGCGACCGTCGTCGGCCTCTACCAGTCCGGTCCGAACGGCGAGCAGGAGCAGATCACGCCCTTCGGCGAGTGGGACGCGATCACGGCGGCACATGGCCCGTGCAGGCTGGACCACGTACATGCAGGCCGCGATGGAAGGCATGCCCGTGGAGGAGTTCCCGGAGTACACGCCGCCGCGCAAGCCCCAGCCGACGGAGACGCCGACCGAGGAGCCTACGGAGGAGCCCACGGAGGAGGAGACCGAGGAGCCCGAGGTCGAGGAGCCCGAGAACGTCTCCGTGCCGGGCAACCTGGCGGGCATGTCGCAGCAGGACGCGCGGGCGGCCCTGCAGGCGCTCGGTCTCAAGGCGAACGTCACCGAGGAGTTCTCCGACACGGTGCCGCGCGGGATCGTGATCAGCTCCGGCTCGGCGGGCGCGCAGGTGCCCCCGGGCTCGACGATCGCGCTCGTCGTCTCCAAGGGCCCGGACCCGGCGAACCAGGAGCCGGAGGAGCCCGAGGAGCCGGAGGACCCGGAGAACCCGGAGGATCCGGACCCGGGGCAGTCGCCACCTCCGACCACCCAGCCGACGACTCCGGGCGGCACGAACCAGGGCGGCAACAACAATCGTGGCGGTGGCTCCGGGGGCTGACCGACCGGCACCGCCTGCGCCGGGGACTTTCCCCCGCCACGGATTTCCAGGCCCGCGCCCGGTACGGGTACCCTGGGGAGCTGCTGTCCGCGGCTACGTCGCGACAGCAGGACTGCATGAACCCTCCTGTCACGGATGGACCGTGACCGTGAAGACCAGAGGAGGTGGGTTATCCGCATGCGTCAGTACGAACTGATGATCATCCTCGACCCGGAGGTCGAGGAGCGCACCGTCGGCCCGTCGCTCGACAAGTACCTGTCGGTCATCAAGACCGACGGCGGTTCCGTCGACAAGGTGGACATCTGGGGTCGTCGCCGCCTGGCGTACGACATCGACAAGAAGTCCGAGGGCATCTACGCGGTCGTGGACTTCACGTCGACGTCCGACACCGCCAAGGAGCTGGACCGTCAGCTCGGCCTGAACGAGGCCGTGCTGCGCACCAAGATCCTGCGCACGGACGCTCGCTGACCTTCCCCCGCACCCCCTCGCGGCTCGTCCTCCACGGGTCCGCCCCACGCCTCGCGCGTGTGGGCGCCACGTGATGGGATGGGCCGCCGACACGGACGACGACGAGACACGAAGGAGCTGGCCATGGCAGGTGACACCGTCATCACGGTGATCGGGAACCTCACGGGCGACCCGGAGCTGCGCTTCACCCCTGCGGGTGCGGCGGTGGCCAACTTCACGGTGGCGTCGACGCCGCGGACCTTCGACCGCCAGGCGAACGAGTGGAAGGACGGGGAGACCCTGTTCATGCGCTGCTCGATCTGGCGCGAGGCCGCGGAGAACGTGGCCGAGTCGCTGACGAAGGGCATGCGCGTCATCGTGCAGGGCCGTCTCGTCCAGCGCTCGTACGAGACCCGTGAGGGGGAGAAGCGCACCGTCGTCGAGCTGCAGGTGGACGAGATCGGTCCTTCCCTGCGCTACGCCTCCGCGAAGGTCACCCGGGCCCAGCGCTCGGGCGGCGGTGGCGGCGGCTTCGGCGGCGGTGGCGGCTTCGGTGGAGGCGGCAACGCCTCCGGCGGTGGATTCGGCGCTTCCGGCGGCGGTCAGCAGAACGACGACCCGTGGGCCACGGCCGGCCCGGCGTCGTCCGGCGGCTCGTTCTCCGACGAGCCCCCGTTCTGACCGGACGCCACACCCAGAACATCCCTCGTCCCTGACCGACGCCGCGTCCGCGGCCCGGGCGGGGACCGCACCTGAGAAGGAGCACCCACCATGGCCAAGCCTGTGGTGCGCAAGCCCAAGAAGAAGTCCAACCCGCTGAAGACGGCGAAGATCGAGACGGTCGACTACAAGGACACCGCTCTCCTGCGCAAGTTCATCTCCGACCGCGGCAAGATCCGCGCGCGTCGCGTGACCGGCGTCTCCGTCCAGGAGCAGCGCCAGATCGCCCGTGCGGTGAAGAACGCGCGTGAGATGGCCCTGCTGCCGTACACGTCGACGGCTCGCTGAGCGGGGAGGGGAAGAACATGGCCAAGCTGATCCTGACCCACGAGTCACCGGTCTCGGTGAGCCCGGCGACGTCGTCGACGTCAAGGACGGGTACGCCCGCAACTACCTCGTCCCGCGCAAGCTCGCCACGCCGTGGTCGAAGGGCGCCGAGTCGCAGGTCTCCGCGATCCGCAAGGCGCGCAAGGCCCGCGAGATCGCGTCGCTCGACGACGCGAAGGCGATCCGCGACTCGCTGCAGTCGAAGCCGGTCGTCGTCGAGGCGAAGGCCGGCGCCGCCGGTCGTCTCTTCGGCGCGGTGACGACGGCGGACATCGCGTCCGCGGTCGCCGCCGCCGAGGGCCCCTCGGTCGACAAGCGCAAGATCGAGATCGGCCAGCCGATCAAGTCGACGGGCGACTACACGGTCTCCGTCCGCCTGCACCCCGAGGTCTCCGCGACCGTCGCGGTGAAGGTCGTCGCTGCCTGATCTGCTGATCCAGCACCGCGAAGGCCCGGTCCCTCCCGAGGGGCCGGGCCTTCGCGCTGCTCGGGCCCGCGTCGCGCGGCCGCGGCGGTGGCCCCGGCGGTGGCCCCGGCGGTGACGTCCCGGGCGGCGCCGGCCTCAGGCGGTGCCGGTGACCATCCAGCGGGTGCCGCGGGCGCGGAGCCCCGTGGTGACGGCGCGTGCGGCCATGAAGACCCCCGCGAAGGCGAGCCAGAGCCACGCGAGCCCCGTCGCGCCGTCGGGCGCCCAGTGCCGGACGGCGAGCGCGAACGGCGCGTAGACCGCGAGCGTCACCATGCCGGCCCACGCGAGGAAGCGGCCGTCGCCGGCGCCGATGAGGACGCCGTCGAGGACGAAGACCCACCCCGCCATGGGCATGAGCGCGCCGCACACGGCCATGCCGAGCGCGACGGCGAGGCGCACCTCGGGGTCGGTCGTGAACAGCAGGGCGAACCACCAGCCGCCCGCCGCCATGACGACGCCGATGACGGCTCCTGCCGCGACGCCCCACTGGAGCGTGCGGCGCAGGACGGCGCGGACGCGGGGGACGTCGTCGCGCCGAGCCCGTGCCCGACGAGCGCCTGCGCAGCGATGGCGAGCGCGTCGAGCGCGAACGCGGCGAGCCCCCACACGGAGCTCACGACCTGGTAGCCCGCGAGCGTGACCTCGCCGAGGCCGGTGGCGACGAACACGGTGAGCAGGATCGCCAGCCGCAGGGACAGCGTGCGGACGAAGAGCGGGACGCCGGCCCGGGCGTGGCCCAGATGCCTCCTGCGGCGGGGCGCAGGGCGGCGCCGCGGCGTCGGGCGCCGCGGACGACGACCGCGACGAGGACGGCGCCCATGGTGAGCTGGGCGACGGCGGTGCCGATGCCGGAGCCCGCGATGCCGAGCCCGGCGCCGTAGACGAGCACGACGTTGAGGACCGCGTTGAGGGTGGCGCCGCCGGCGGCCACCCACAGGGGCGTGCGGGTGTCCTGGAGGCCGCGGAGCACGCCGGTGGACGCGAGGACGAGCAGCATGCCGGGCAGGCCGAGCGCGGACCAGCGCAGGTAGACGACGGCGTGGCCGGCGACGTCGCCCGTGCCGCCCATCGCGCCGACCGCCCACGGCGCGGCGATCCACAGGGCGGCGGCGAGCGCGACGCCGAGACCGAGCGCGAGCCACAGGCCGTCGACGCCGGACTGGAGCGCCTCACGCTCCTGTCCCGCACCGAGGCGGCGCGCGACCGCGGCGGTGGTCGCGTACGCGAGGAAGACGCACAGGCCGACCAGGGTGACGAGCAGCGTCGAGGCGAGCGAGAGGCCGGCGAGCTGGGCGGTCCCGAGGTGGCCCACCACGGCCGAGTCGACGAGGACGAACAGCGGCTCCGCGACGAGGGCGCCGAGCGCCGGGACGGCCAGCGCGAGGATCTGCCGGTCGAGCGCGGATCGCCGGCCACGGCCTGTGGATGGCTCGGCGCGGCGAGGCCCGGCGGGTGAAGGACGGGTGTCCGGCGGCGGGCCGGAGGGTCTCCGGCGTGTCGTCGGCGTGTCGTCGGACTTTCTTTCGTCCACACCCTTGAGGGTAGTGAATGCGCTGGTCACCGGCCGTGCCAGGAGTTGTACACAGGAGAATTCCCCAGTTGTCCACATGGTTGTCCACCGGGTGTGCACAGCGCGCGGCGGTGTGTCCACAGGATCGCGGGTGACTGTCCACGATCCTGTGCACAGGGCTGTTTGCCGTCCGCGCGATCCGGCCTCTACTGTCGCGGGGTCGTGTCTGCCGGGACGGGAGGCGCGGCCACCGGGACAGTCGTGTGGGTGGCCCGCTGTAGAACACGTGTACGACGCGGGTGAGGCCCGCTGCCGGGCCTGGTGGCCTCGGCGAGCCGGGGGAGCGAGGGGCGCATGTCGATCGAGGAGCTCGAGGACAGCTACGGGGGGTCCGGCCCGTCGTCGGCGTTCGACCGCACGCCGCCGCAGGACGTCGCGGCCGAGATGAGCGTCCTGGGCGGCATGCTGCTGTCGAAGGACGCGATCGCCGACGTCATCGAGCAGATCCGCGGCTCGGACTTCTACCGCCCCGCGCACGAGGTCATCTACGAGTCGATCATCGACCTCTACGGCCGTGGCGAGCCGGCCGACGCCATCACCGTCGTCGCGGAGCTGACGCGGCGTGGCGAGCTCCAGCGCATCGGCGGCGCCCCGTACCTCCACGACCTCATGGCCGGCGTCCCCACCGCCGCCAACGCCGGCTACTACGCCCGGATCGTGCGCGAGCGCGCGGTGCTGCGCCGCCTGGTCGAGGCCGGCACGCGCATCGTCCAGCTCGGCTACGCGACCGACGGCGGCGACGTCGACGACATCGTCAACAACGCCCAGGCCGAGGTCTACGCCGTCACCGAGCGGCGCACCACCGAGGACTACCTGCCGCTGTCGGAGATCCTCGGCCCCACGTTCGACGAGATCGAGGCCGCGCAGGGCCGCGGCGAGGGCATGACCGGCGTCCCGACGGGGTACTCCGACTTCGACCGCCTGACGAACGGTCTGCACCCGGGACAGATGGTCGTCGTCGCGGCGCGTCCGGCCATCGGCAAGGCTCTTGCCCTCGACACACCGCTCCCGACGCCGACCGGGTGGACGACGATGGGCGACGTCGCCGTCGGTGACCTGCTGCTCACGGCCGACGGGACGCCGACGGGTGTCGTCGCGGCCACCGACGTGATGGTCGACCGCCCCTGCTACGAGGTCGAGCTCGACGACGGCACGGTCATCGTCGCGGACGCGTGGCACCAGTGGGTCACGTCGACCCGTGCGCAGCGTCGCCGCGTGAGCAGCGGAGAGACGCCCGAGTCAGCGGTGCGCACGACGGAGGAGCTCGCCGCCACGGTGCGGTGTGCCACCGCCGACCAGCGCGCGAACCACTCGATCGCGACGACAGCCGCCCTCGCGCTCCCCGAGGCGGATCTGCCGATCCACCCGTACGCGCTCGGTGTGTGGCTGGGCGACGGCAGCTCCCGGCGCGCGGAGTTCACCTCCGCCGACCCCGAGATCGCGATGCGGATCGAAGGTCTCGGCTACGCGGTCGATCCGACGGACGGGCAGCTCCGCGCCCTGGGGATGCCGTCGACCGCCCACGTCCCCGCGGCGTACCTCCGGGCGAGCGAGAACCAGCGCCGTGAGCTCCTCGCCGGGCTGCTCGACACGGACGGGACGGTGAACCCCACCGGCAGCGTCCAGATCGCGTTGACCAACGAGCGTCTCGCGACGGACGTCCGCGAGCTGGTCCACTCGCTCGGTTACCGCACCGGCTGGTCGACGAAGTCGGTGAAGGGCCGGAGCGCGGCGTCGTCCACGGCGTACACGATCACGTTCACGACGGAGGACGACGTGTTCGCGCTGGAGCGCAAGCGCCTCGTCCACAAGGAACGTCGACGCCCCGGCACCGCACGGCTGACCTCACGGTTCGTCGTCGACGTGCGTCGGGTCGAGTCCGTGCCGGTGCGCTGCGTGGAGGTCGAGCACCCCTCTCACCTGTACCTCGCGGGCCGGTCGATGGTCCCGACGCACAACTCGGTGCTCGGCATCAACGTCGCGACGCACGCGGCGGTGCACCACCAGATGGCGTCCGTCATCTTCTCCCTGGAGATGAGCCGCAACGAGATCACGATGCGTATGCTCGCCGCCGAGGCGAAGGTGCCGCTGACCCGGATGCGCTCGGGAAAGATGGACGACGGCGACTGGCAGAAGCTTGCCGGCACGATGGGCAAGGTCGCCGAGGCGCCGCTGTTCATCGACGACTCGCCGAACATGTCGCTCATGGAGATCCGGGCCAAGTGCCGACGGCTCAAGCAGCGGCACGATCTCAAGCTCGTGGTCATCGACTACCTCCAGCTCATGTCGTCCGGGAAGCGCGTCGAGTCGCGTCAGCAGGAGGTCTCCGAGTTCTCCCGTGCGCTCAAGCTGCTCGCGAAGGAGCTGGAAGTCCCGGTCATCGCGATCTCGCAGCTGAACCGTGGTCCGGAGCAGCGCGGCGACAAGAAACCGCAGATGAGCGACCTGCGTGAGTCCGGCTGCTTCCCCGAGGACACGAAGATCCTGCGCGCCGACACGGGTGCCGAGACCACGCTGGGCGAGCTGTTCGCGCTCAACGCCAAGGACGTGCCGGTCTGGGCGCTCAACGACCGGCTCCAGTACGTGCGCCGTCACCTCACGCACGTGTTCCCCACGGGCGTGAAGCCGGTCTTCCGGATGCGCCTGTCCTCCGGCAAGGAGGTCGAGGCGACGGCGAACCACCCGTTCCTCACCTACGACGGCTGG
Source organism: Cellulosimicrobium sp. CUA-896 (assembly GCF_001942335.1). GTDB lineage: Bacteria > Actinomycetota > Actinomycetes > Actinomycetales > Cellulomonadaceae > Cellulosimicrobium. Next base: position 41,392 of record NZ_MKKH01000077.1, read on the forward strand.
ACGGCCCTCGGCGATCTGGAGGTGGGCTCGCGCATCGGTGTGCCGCGCCACGTCCCCGGCCCGGAGAAGAACGTGGAGTGGGACGACCACAAGGTCGTCATGCTTGCGCACCTCCTGGGGGACGGCTCGTTCGTCGAGCGTCAGCCCATCCGGTACGCGTCGATCGACGAGCGGAACCTGTCGGCCGTCAGCGACGCAGCGACGGCGTTCGGGATCACACCGGTGCGGGACGAGTACGCCGCCGCGCGGTGCACCACGCTGCGGCTGCCGGCGCCGTACCGCCTGACGCACGGCAAGCGGAACCCGATCGCCGAGTGGCTCGACGACATGGGGCTCTTCGGCGCGCGAAGCCACGAGAAGTTCATCCCGACGAGCGTCTTCCACCTGCCCAAGCATCAGATCGCGCTGTTCATCAAGCACATCTGGGCGACAGACGGCTCGGTGACCGTGAACAAGAACGGCCGCGGCGGACGCATCTACTACGCCTCGACCTCGCGCGGGCTCGTCGACGGCCTGTCGCGGCTCCTGCTCCGGTTCGGCATCTCCACGCGCGTTCGTCGGACGACGCCCAAGGGCGCCTACCGGACCGGCTGGACGCTCGACGTCAGCGGTGTGGACGACCAGCGCCGCTTCCTCCAGGAGATCGGTGTCCACGGCGACCGCGGCGACACCGCCGAGAAGCTGTTGGCGATCATCCGGGACACGCGGCCGAACACGAACGTCGACACGGTTCCTCGCCAGGTCTGGGAGGACGTGCGCGAGCTGCTCGTGGAACGTGAGATGACGCAGCGGGAGTTTGCCGCGGCGATCGACACGCAGTTCTGCGGAAGCGCCCTGTGGAAGAGCGCTCCGTCGCGACACCGCCTGACCAAGATCGCGTCCGTCCTCGAGAGCGAGAAGCTCGAGATCATGGCGATGAACGACCTGCTGTGGGACGAGGTCGTCGCCATCGAACCGGTGGGGGAGAAGCAGGTGTTCGACGCGACCGTGGTCGACGCCCATAACTTCGTCGCGAACGGGATCGCGGCTCACAACAGCATCGAGCAGGACGCCGACGTCGTGATCCTCCTCCACCGCGAGGACGCGTACGAGAAGGAGTCGCCACGAGCCGGCGAAGCCGACCTCATCGTGGCGAAGCACCGTAACGGCCCGACGGACACCATCACCGTGGCGTTCCAGGGGCACTACCAACGCTTCGCCGACATGCAGATGTAGCGTCGTTCGGCCGCTGTGCCCAGTCGAGGATCACCGCGCTCCGAGCGCCGCCGAGAGATCGCGCCGGGAGGTGACGCCGAGCTTCCCGAAGACTTTGCGCAGGTGCCACTCGACGGTGCGCGGGCTCAGGAACATCGTCGCCGCGATCTCCGGGTTGGTGCGCCCCGCCATGGCGAGCCGGGCCACCTGCTCCTCCTGCGGTGTGAGCTCCTCCTCCGAGCCCGCGACCCGCTTGCGGACCGTCTCGCCCGTCGCCATGAGCTCCCGGCCGGCGCGCTCGGCGAACGCCACCGCTCCCATGGCGACGAACGCCTCGTGCGCGTCACGCAGCCGCTCCCGGGCGTCGACCCGCCTGCCCTCGCGTCTCAGCCACTCGCCGAGCAGCAGGTTCGCTCGTGCCACGCCCATCCCGACGCGACCGCGTCCGAAGTGCTCGACGGCAGCGATGTAGTGCGTCTCCGCAGTGCCGTCCCTCGCCGTCAGCGCCTGAGCGAGGGCCTGCGCGCCGAGCGCCCAGGGGGTCCCCGAGGCGGACGTCCGCACCGACAGCCGACCGGCCGCCTCCTGCGCGGCCTCGTGCTCGCCGAGCCGCACCGCTGCCTCGACGAGCTCGCCGAGGCTCCAGTGGTACATGGAGAGGTCTGTGTAGCGGGTCGCCTCCGCCGCGGACGCCATCGCCTGCTCGGGATCACCGAGACCGTTGTAGAGCACCGCTCGCGTGTACGCGGCGACGCCGAGAAGACGCCCGACGCCACGCTCGTGCGCGTCGCGGCGAAGCCTTCCGATCGCGTCGAGCGCCTCCGGTTCGCGCCCCAGGTGCGCCGCCATCACCGCCCCGGTGGCGAGGAACGTCTCGACGCCCGTGACCTGGCCCGTCGCGGACGACTCCTCCTGGAGCGCGCGTGCCTCGTCCAGCCGACCGGCGAAGACGAGCGCTCCCGCCCGGTACGACAAGGCGGCGGGCAGGATCGACAGCGTGCCGGTGGTCCGGGACCAGAGGACGGCCTGCCCGGTCACGCGGATCCACGACTCGAGGTCGTACAGCTCCATCGACACCATCGCGGCGAGCCACAGGAGGCGCAGGTCGTCGGTCGCGGTCAGGGTCTGGACCGCGCGGGACAGCAGCGGGAACCCGGTCGCCGGGCCGTCGAGGCCCCACCGTGTCAGGCCCTGGAGGAACAGGCCGGGTGCGTCGTCGGCGGTGGGCGCGGTGGCGGCGGCACGGGCGGACTCCTGCAGGGCCTCGGGTCGACCGAGACGCCCGGACCACAGCGCGGACCCGAGTGCGGCGAGATAGGTCTCGCGAGCCGCCGTGGGTTCGAGCGGGGCGAGCCGGGCGGCGGCCTCCAGCAGCGCCGTGCCCGCACCGAGGCCCGGGTTGAGCAGGTAGGCGGTCTGCGCGCGCAGCCGTGCGACCTGCGCGCGCTGCAGCCCGTCGAGCGGACCCCGCTCAGCGGTGACGAGAAGGCCGGAGACCGCGGCCGGCTCGCCGGAGTCGAGCCGGGCGAGCGCGGCGGACAGCGCCCGTCCTGCGCGTCGGGCCGGGTCCGGGCTCAGGACCACCGAGCGTTCGAGGAACGCCGCTGCCGCCGCTCGTCCGCCCCTGGCGAGCGCGCGGTCCGCCGAGGCCTCGAGCTCGGCGGCCACCGACTCGTCGGGATCGATCGTGGCGTGCGCGCGGTGCCAGGCGCGCCGGTCGGGTTCGAGCCGCGGGTCGGTCACCTCGGCGAGGGCGCCGTGGACACGCCGGAGGGTGCGCGGGTCCGCCGAGCGCCAGGAGGCGGAGCGGACGAGAGGGTGGCGGAACCGCACCCGAGGGCCGAGCTCCAGGAGCCCTTCAGCCTCGGCCGCCGCGGCTGCGGCGGGTGGGACACCGAGCACGTCGAGTGCGCGCAGGAGGAGCGAGGAGTCACCGACAGGCTCCACCGCGGCCGCCAGCACGGCCGTCCTCGCGTCCGGGCCGAGCGCGTCGAGCCGCCGCCGGAACCCCTCCTCGACCCGGCTGGTCAGTCGGCGGTCCCTGCTCTCGCCGAACCCGAACGCCAGCTCGGCGACGGGGACCCCCCGGGGAAGCTCGACGAGCGCCAGCGGGTTGCCCCGCGTCTCCGCGACGATCCGGTCGCGGACGGCAGCATCGATCGGCCCAGCGAGCGAGGACGTCAGCAGCGCGTGAGCGGCCTCGGCGTCGAGGCCGTCGACGACCAGCTCCGGCAGGCCGGTGAACGCGTCGTGGGCCGCAGGGGTGCGTGCCGCGACGACGAGGCCGACCGACTCCGCGTCGAGCCGGCGCGCCACGAACCCGAGGATCAGGGACGAGCTCCGGTCGAGCCACTGGGCGTCGTCCACCAGGCAGAGCAGCGGTGTGCCGGCTCCGGCCTCGGCGAGGAGCGCGAGCACCGCCATGCCCAGCACGAGCGGCTCGGGCGGTGCGCCCGACGCGAGACCGAAGGCGGTGCGCAGGGCGGTCGTGTGCACCTCCGAGAGCCGGGCTGCGTGCTGCATCAGCGGCGCGCACACCTGCTGCAGGGCGGAGTTCGCCAGCTCGGACTCCTCCTCGACCCCGGCGGCGCGCACCACCTCGACGGCGGTGGCTTGCGCGGCCGCGAGGTCCAGCAGGACGCTCTTGCCCACACCCGGTTCTCCCCGCACCACGAGCACCCGGCTGCGGCCGCCGCGCACGTCACGGAGCAGCTGGTCGAGGACGTCGCGCTCGCGCCGCCTGCCGTGCAGCTCCACCGGGGAGCCCGTTCCGACGCGTCGGCCGCCGCGGGCACCGGGCCGGTGCCGCAGCGGCTCTCGCGCCGTGGTCGAGGTGTCCATGCCGTCGACGCTAGGGGGCGGGGTCCCGGGTCGCGCCCGTGGGACTCACTGGTCTCGCCGGGCCGTTGCGCTCGCGCCTGGCCTCAGGCGACGGCCTGCAAGGGACCGCTGAAGGCCTTCCGGAAGGACGCCGGGGCGACGACGGGCAGGAGCGCCCCCAGCATCCTCGCCTTCAGGCCGTGCGGCGCCCGCGTCAGCTCGACGTCGATCCGGGTGCCCGTCCCCTGCGGCGTGAGCCGGAACACCCAGCCTCCTCCCGGGCCGAAGATCTTCGAGTCGAGGGTCGTGATGTCGACCTGGTTCCGCGTCGCGTCCCACTCGTAGTGGGCACGTTCCCAGGACGCCTCGGTGCCCTCGGTCACCTCGGCCCAGTTCTCGCCGATCCCGTGCACCTGGAAGTGCTCGGCGTCGATGGTGGGCCAGGCGTCAGGACGCCGGGGGGAGAAGTCCGTGAGGACGGCGAGCACCTCGGGCGCGCTCAGCGACGACGTGAGGTGGAAGCGGGCGGTGGGCATGATGTCTCCTTTCGTCACGACCGGGCAGGACGTCCGCCCGGTCCCTCCACCGTGGCGGCGGAGGACCGTGGGCCGCACCGGGGTGCGGCACTGGTCCGGTCCCTGGTCCCGCCCCGGCGGGACGCCGGTCACACGCCGAGCAGCCGGGACGCCTCGGCCGGGTTCGTGCAGTCGCGCCAGGCCGCGATCCTGCCGTCCCGGAGCTCGTAGACCGCGAGGTTGCGGATCGGTGCGAGGTCCCGGCCCGGGAGCGCGAGCCCGTGGATCTGCTCCGCGATCACGGTGTCGCCGTCGACCGCCTGGTTGAGGGTCTCGAACCGGACCCGCTCGAAGGTCCGGAAGACGCCCGCCCACAAGGAGACGAGTGCGCTGCGGCCCTGGAGCGGCGCGTCGCCGTAGTTCTCGAAGGTGACGTCGTCGGTGAGGTACGGCGTGAGACGGGAGGCTTCCCGCTGCTCGAACTCGGCCAGGAACGCGCGGATCGCCTCGTCGTTGCGCGCCTCACGGGCGCTCGGGTTGTCGGACACGGGGGCTTCCTCTCGGTGACGGGCGTCGGCCGCAGGGCGGCCTGACGCTCAGGCGGACGGTGTCGGGGCGGGCGTCGCGTCGTCCGCGGCACCCACGTCGCCGGTGCGTCCCGGTGGTCGGCGTGCTCGTCGTCGACGGGCGGCGCGGCACGGTCCCGCAGCGAGACGGCGCCGATCGCGAGCGCGAGGAAGCCCGCGGCGGCGAGCAGGGCACCCCTCGTGCCTGCGAAGGACTGCACGAGGACGAGCACCGCGATCCCCACCGAGGCGCCGAGCTGCACCGACGTCTGCACGACGCCGGCCGCGGCACCTGCGAATCGTGGTGCGACGGACGACATGACGGTGATGTTCACGCCGTAGTAGACGACCCCTGCACCGAGCCCGGTCGTCACCATGCCCAGGACGAGCAGCACGGACACGGTCCCGGACGGTGCGGCGATCGCGAGAGCCGCCATCCCGGCCACGGCCAGTCCGAGGCCCGTGCTCAGCACCTTGCGGACCCCGAACGCGCGGACGAGCCTGCTGGCCGACAGCGCGCTGGCCAGCTGCGGGGCGGTGAAGACGACGAAGAGCGCTCCGATCGCGATCGGGGCGAGCCCGAGGCCGGTGCCGAACAGCTGCGAGAGGAAGAAGACCACCCCGGTGAGAGCGCCCGCCGCGGGCCCGTTGGCGAGGAAGGCGCCTACGACGCTCCGACGGGCGAAGAGCGCCACGGGGACCAGCGGCTCGGCTGCCGACCGCAGGCGGAGCACGAGTCCGGAGACCGCGACGACGGCGACGGCCAGGCCGACCACGACCACGGTCCCGACGCGGTGCGTGCCGGCGAGCTGGACGAAGGCGAGCACGACGCCCACCGTGCCCGTGATGGTGAGCACGGCGCCCGGCAGGTCGAGCCGGTGCCTGTCCGGGGAGCGCAGGGCGGGGACGAGGACGGGCGTCAGGACCAGCAGCGCGATGCCGAGCGGCACGTTGAGCCAGAAGATCCAACGCCAGTCCAGCCACTGCACGACCACCCCGCCGAGGATCATCCCGAGCGAGAAGCCGACCCCGAGCACGACGCTGAACCAGCCCAGGGCCTTCGCGCGCGCGTGCCCGGTGAAGCTGTGGGTCACGATCGCGAGCACCGCGGGGGACGCCACTGCCGCACCCACGCCCTGGAGGGCGCGTGCCGCGACGAGGGAGCTCGGGTCCCAGGCGAGTCCCGCGACCCCCGATCCGATCGTGAAGACGGCGAGACCGACCAGCAGCGTCCGGCGCCGTCCGATCACGTCGCTCAGTCGACCCCCCACGATGAGCAGCCCGCCGTAGGTCAGCAGGTAGGCGTTGACGACCCAGGAGAGCGTCGCGGCGCTGAAGCCGAGGTCCGCCTGGATGCGGGTCAGTGCGACGTTGACGATCGCCGTGCTGATGGTGACGAGGAGCGTCGTCGCGAGGACGACCGGGAGGAGCTCCCGCGACGGCGCGCGGTCGACGGTCGGGTCCACGGGCATGGTGTGCTCCAGGTGGGTCGCGCGGACGGGAGCGCCCGCGAGGTCGCGTGCCGGGGGGCGTGGGTCGCGGGTCTCACGCACCGTGGACCTCGAGGTCCGGGGCCCAGTTGTCGAGAGGTTCGAGCCGCAGGCGGGTCAGCACCATCGACGCGATGCGCCAGTGACCGTCGACCTTGCGGTAGGTCTCGCGGTAGTGGCCGTACCCGCGGTGGCCCTGAGGGGCGTCGGGTCCGGCGCGGAACGGCAGCACGTCCTCCATGGCCCACACGGCGGTCGCGGTGTCCGGGCCCGTGATCTCGATCTCGGGCATGTGCCCGTGGTGCGCGGTGGCGCGCCGCCGACCAGCGACCCGACGGTCGCGACGAACTGCTCGGGCGAGCTCCACTCGACGCCGTCGGTCACGAGGTGGGCGTCCGGGGTGAAGACACCGAGCAGGTCGTCCGGGCGTTTCTCGTCGACGTACCGGAAGTACCTCGCCTTGAGGGCGCCGATCTGCTCGACCGCCTCCAGCCGCGCGACGCGGTCGGCGAGGGCGTCCCGCTCGGTCCCGTGGACGGCGAGCGAGTCGTCGCCGCGGAGGAAGTCGAGGACGTCCCTGCTGAACGCCTCAGGGTGCTGGAAGAGGACGCCGTGCCCGGCGTCGCCGTAGAGGATCGTCCGCGCGTGCGGCAGACGCTGCGCCATGGCGAAGCTCGCGTACGCGGGGATCATGACGTCGTGGACGCCGTTGACGACGAGCGTCGGCGTCGCCAGGGTGCCGAGCAGGTCGAGGTTGCCCTCGAAGCTCCGGATGGTCTCGATCTGGGCGCGGACCGCCTCGGGCGAGACCTCGGCGTGCCCGGGATCGGCGAGGCGCCGGTCGAGGCGGCGAAGCGACCTGCGCCCGGCGTCGCGAGCGGCGTCGTCCTCGGGGAAGAACAGGAGCAGGAAGTCCTCGTCCGTGTTCTCCTCACGGAATGCCGCCTCCCAGACGCGGTCCTCGGTGGGCGGCAGCCCGGGGAAGGTGCCGCCGGGACCGCTCCCGACGACGACGAGCCGGTGCACCCTCGCCGGGCGGAGGAGCGCCACGCACTGCGCGACGTACCCGCCCATGGACCAGCCGAGCAGGTCCACCGTCGTGAGCCCGAGCGCGTCGAGGAAGTCGGTCGCGCCGCGGGTGAGGCCTTCCACCGACCGGGGAGGCGTGCCCGAGGAACGCCCCGTGCCCACGTTGTCGAAGACGATGACGTCGCGCTCGGCCGCGAGCAGGTCCAGCAGGTAGGGGTCCCAGTGGTCGATCGTCCCGCGGAAGCGCAGCGTCAGCACGAGCGGGACACCGCCCCGCACGCCGAACCTGCGGTAGGCGTACCTCGCGAGCTCGCCGTCGACCCACCGGGTCTCGGCACGTTCCGACTCGTACAGCGTCATGGTGTCCTCGTCCTCTCTCGCCGGCAGGGCCGGGTCCTCGGCGGCCGTCCGGCCGCTCCGTGTCACGAGGCTCGCTCGGGAGTCCTGCCCGTGGGACCCGTGTCTCCGACTGGTCGTGCACCCGGTCGGGCGACGGGCGCGGTCGTCCTCCACGAGCCGGACGTGTCTGCCGCGCGGACCTCCGCACACGTCCGCGGACCTCCGCACACGTCCGCGGACCTCCGCACGCGTCCGTGCCAGGGGTTCTCACGGGCGCGACGTGGCCGCGGCGCGGCCGAGACTCGGTGTACCGGTCGACCGTCGGCCGGACCGGACGAGAGGAGTTCTCGATGAGCACCCAGATGGACGAGCCCGTCGTCGCCGGCACCGCCGCCACGCCAGCGGTCGGCGATCCGGCGTTCGCGTCGAAGCTCGAGGTCGTCGTCATCCCGGTCGCGGACGTGGACCGCGCGAAGGCGTTCTACGAGCGCCTCGGCTGGACGCTCGACGTCGACCTCGCCGTGGCGGCCGACTACCGGGTCGTGGAGTTCACACCGCCCGGGTCACCCGCGTCGATCATCTTCGGGACGGGGGTGACCCGCGCCGAGCCGGGGTCGGCCACGGGCCTGCACCTGGTCGTCCCCGACATCGAGGCCGCGCGAGCCGTCCTGGTCGCACGAGGCGTGGCGACCAGCAAGATCTTCCACGAGGCGACCGGCGTGTTCCACCACGAGGAGGAGGAGCGGCGGGAGCCGGGTCTCGCGCCGGAGCGTCGCTCGTACGGCTCCTTCCTGGCGTTCGAGGACCCGGACGGCAACACGTGGTACGTCCAGGAGGTCACCGTCCGCATCCCTGGCCGGATCGTCCAGACCCGCTACGACTCGCCGGCCGAGCTGGCCGTCGCGCTGCGTGCTGCGGCCGTGGCGCACGGGCGCCACGAGGAACGGATCGGGCACGAGGACCCGGAGTGGCCGACGTGGTACGCCGAGTACATGGTGCGTGCGGCGGCGGGCCAGGAGCTGCCTGAGTGAGTGACGGTCTGGACCCGGTCGAGCGGCTCGAGGCCACCGAGGCCGTCAGGCGCTTGCAGGCACGCCTGTGCCGTGCCGCGGGCGAGCGCGTCTGGGCCGACGTCGACCGGTGCTTCTGCGGGGACGGACAGCTGCGCGGGTACCGACCCGACGGCGAGCTGGCGTGGTTCGCCGACGCCCCCGACATCGGGACGTCGGTCGGGCTGGAGGTGGGCCCGGGCACGCTGTCCGTCCACGCGTTCGGGGAAGAGCTGGTGGTGCACTCGCCGACGCGCGCCGAGGGCATGTGGACCGTCGAGGGCGTGCTCGTCCGCCCGGACGGCACGGTGCGGCGGGACCTCGGGTACGCCCACCAGACCTATCACCGGCACGACGGTCGGTGGCTGGTCCGGTCCGCCGAGTTCCGAGGGCGGCACCTCGAGCGCTGACCGGCTCCCGCCGGGCCGCCGCCGGTATCATCGGCCGACATGGGGCAGCTCGATCCCCCGAGGACGCTGGTCGGGCGCCGGCGCGAGACCGACCGCCTCGACCGTCTCGTGGCGAGCCTGAGAGGCGGTCAGTCCCGGGCGCTCGTCGTCCGCGCCGACGCAGGCATGGGCAAGACCGCGCTGCTCGAACGGACGGCGGTCGCCGCGTCCGGCGGGTGCCGTGTGCTCCGGGCGGCGGGCGTGGAGTCCGAGCGGGAGCTTCCGTACGCGGGCGTCCACCGCCTGTGCGCGCCGCTGCTCGACGGCCTCGACGCACTCCCCGAGCCGCAGGCCACAGCGCTGGGGGTCGCGCTCGGGCTGCGCGCCGGGCCGGCACCCGACCGGTTCCTCGTCGGCCTGGCGGTGCTCAGCCTGCTCAGCGGTGCCGCCGAGCGTCAGCCCCTGCTGTGCCTGGTCGACGACGCCCAGTGGCTCGACCAGGCGTCGACGCAGGCGCTGACGTTCGCGGCGCGTCGTCTGGCGGTCGAGTCGGTCGGCATGGTGTTCGCGGTGCGCGAGCCGGTCACCGAGGGGTTCACCGGGATCGAGGAGCTCGTGGTCACCGGGCTCGAGGACGTCGACGCCCGACGACTGCTCGACAGAGGCCTCACCGGACCGGTGGACGAGGGCGTACGTGCGCGACTCGTCGCGGAGGCGCACGGGAACCCCCTCGCGCTCATCGAGCTGTCCGACGGCACCACCGTGCTCGAGCTCGCCGGCGGATACCGCTCGAGCGGTCCGGCCGGGGTGATCGGACGGATCGAGGGGAGCTTCGCCCGCCGCATCGGCGAGCTCGGTCCGCGGACGAGGACGGCGCTCCTGATCGCCGCCCTCGAACCCGTCGGCGACCCGACGCTGGTTCTCGCCGCGGCCGGCACCCTCGGCATGGACGCGGACGCCTTCGCCCCGGCGATCGAGGACGGCCTCGTCGAGCTCGGCGCACGGCTCCGGTTCCGTCACCCGCTGGTCCGCTCCGCCGCGGTCCGCTGCGCGTCGGGCGACGAGCGGCGGGAGGCGCACCGTGCCCTGGCCGCGGTGACGGACGAGCAGACCGAGCCGGACCGCCGGGCGTGGCACCGCTCCGAGGCGGTCGTCGGGCTGGACGAGGAGGTGGCCGCCGAGCTGGTCGCCTCGGCCCGGCGCGCCCGCGCGCGCGGCGGGGCGGCCGCCGCTGCCGCGTTCCACGCCCGGGCGGCGGAGCTCACCCCCGACCGCACCACCCGCTCGCTGCGGGCGCTGACCGCCGCGGAGGACACGTTCCGGGCGGGGTCGATGCACGAGGCGTCGCGGCTCCTCGAGCTGTGCGAGCCGGATCTGCTCGACGCCGCCGCGGGGGCACGCGCCGACCTCGTGCGTGCGCGCATCGTGTTCAGCACGACGCGCGGGCGCGAGGCGCCGCCGCTGCTTCTCGCCGCCGCCCGCGCCCTGGAGGTCCACGACGGCGCCGCCGCCGTCACGACCTATGCCGAGGCCCTGCTCGCCGGGCTCAGCGCCGGCTCGTCCGCGCGCGAGGGAGGTGGCGTGGGGGACGTGGCGGCGGGCATCCTCGGTGCGCGGCTCGCAGAGCCTCTCGACGACGAGTCACGCCTGATGGCCGACGCGCTGCGCGGGCTGGCGGTGCTCGTCCGCGACGGCTACGCCGCCGCGGCCCCCGGCCTGAAGAAGTCGCTCGCGGCGTTCCTCGACCGCGCGGGTCGCGGCGAGCCCGGCTCCGACGCACCGCTGCGCTGGCTGCCGCTGGGCTGCCTCGTCGCGCGCGTGCTGCTCGACGACGTGGCCTCCGACCGGCTCAGCCGAGCGTTCGTCGAGACGAGCCTGCGCGGGGGAGCGTTCTCCACCCTGCCGCTCGCGGCAGCGGAGCGGATCGTCTTCCTCCTGATGGCGGGGCGCATCGTCGACGCCGAGGACCTCTTCACCCAGGCGCGTGCGGTCATCGCCGCGACCAGCGCTCCCGAGTCGATGTACCGGCGGGGGTGGATCGCGAGCTTCCGGGGAGACGTCGCGGCCAAGGCCGAGTTCACCGAGCGGTGGCGCGACCGCGTCGTCGAGCGGGGTGAGGCGCAGTGGCTGCTGACGGTCGCGTGGCTCGACGGTTTCCTCTTCGACTCGCTCGGCCGCTACGAGGAGGCGCTCGACTCGGTCGGTCGAGCCGACGGGCACCCGTTCGACATCGGCATGTCGGCATGGGCGCTCTCGGAGCACGTGGAGGCAGCGGTGCGGGCCGGCGCACCCGGACGGGCCGCCGCACCGCTCGCCCGGCTCCGGGAGCAGGCCGAGGCCATGGGTACCGACTGGGCGGTGGGTCTCGCCCGCCGCGCGACGGCGCTCGCCTCCGCGGACGACGACGCCGAGGCCGCCTACGCGGAGGCCGTCGACCGGCACGGGCGCACGCGGGCGGCCACGGCGCACGCGCGCTCGCAGCTCGTGTACGGGGAGTGGCTCCGGCGCCAGGGCAGGCGGGTCGACGCGCGCGGCCAGCTGCACGCAGCGTACGAGGCGTTCGCCGCGATGGGTGCCCACGCGCTCGCCGAGCGCGCACGCCGGGAGCTGTCGGCCACCGGCGAGGTGGTGCACCGGACCGGCGCCGGTCCGGGGAGCGAGCTCACGGCGCAGGAGCGGCAGATCGCCCGGCTCGCGTCGACCGGTAGCACCAACCCCGAGATCGGCGCTCTGCTCTACCTCAGCCCGCGCACCGTCGAGTGGCACCTGCGCAAGGTGTACACCAAGCTCGGGGTGTCCTCGCGGCGACAGCTCGCGCCTGCGCTGACGGAGCGGTGAGCGGCAGCTGCACTCACGGCCCGGCCAGGTCTCGGGCGGCTCGCGCTGCGCCCGGCCCGTAGGTGACCAGGGACCTGCCCGGGGTACCGGCACGGTGGAGGTACCGGTGCGCCGGGTGCCGGTGCCCGACGACGGTGGCTGCATGGACACCACCCCATCACCCCAGGCCTCATCCGTTGCGGCACATCGTGCCCTGTCCGGACGGTTCGCCGCCCGACTCGTCGCAGTCCTCGGAGCGCTCGCGGTCCTGCTGTCCTGCTGGACCTCGGTCGCAGCGCCGAGCCACGCGCGCGACCGCGGCCCGGCGTCGCCCGAGGTGTCGACCTCCGTCCGCATCGACTCCGGACGGCTCCAGGGGCTCGCCACGGTCGACGGCGTGGAGTTCCGCGGCGTCCCGTACGCGGCGCCCCCGACCGGTGACCTGCGCTGGGAACCTCCGCAGCCCGTCGCGCCCTGGTCCGGCGTACGGGGTGCCGAACAGTACTCGCCGGTCTGTCCCCAGGCCCCACCGAGCCCCAACGGTCAGAGCGAGGACTGCCTCACCCTGAACGTCACGGTGCCGCAGGGCACCACGACCGCCGCGAGGCTGCCCGTGATCGTGTGGATCCACGGCGGTGGGTTCGAGCTCGGCGAGGGTGCCGACTACGAGGCGGCCGACCTGGCGCGCAAGGGCGCGGTCGTGGTCACCGTCAACTACCGGCTCGGGCTCCTCGGGTTCCTCTCCCACCCGGCGCTGGCCGACAAGCCCGGCGGGCCGAGCGGCAACTACGGGCTCATGGACCAGCAGGCCGCGCTCCGCTGGGTCGCGCGGAACATCGGCCGGCTCGGCGGTGATCCCGGCAACGTCACCATCGCGGGACAGTCGGCCGGCGGCCTCTCCGTGGCGATGCAGCTCGCGTCGCCGGGGGCGAAGGGCCTCTTCCACCGCGCGGTGATCCAGAGCGGGGCGTTCGCACCCGTGCAGAAGTCCCTCGCCCGGGCGGAGCAGGAGGGCCGGGCGGCGGCCGAGGCCGTGGGCTGCCCGGACCAGAGCTCGCAGTGCCTGCGCGAGGTCCCCGTCGAGACCCTCGTGGCGAACCAGCCGCTGTCGATCACACCCGGAGTCGTCGACGGTGCGGTGCTCACGCGGTCGGTCGGCAACGCTCTCGCCACAGGCCGCTTCAACCGGGTGCCGATCATCAACGGCGTCAACACCCAGGAGAACCGCCTCTTCACGACGCTCGGCCTGAGCGTCACCCGCGGGGCGACGGCAGTCCTGCCCGGGCCGGTCACCGCGGAGAGCTACGAAGCCACGATCGCGACGAACTTCGGAGTGAGCGCGCGGACCGCGTCGTTCGTGGCGAAGGCCTACCCGCTGTCGCGGTATCCGTCGCCCGCTCAGGCCTTCAGCGTGCTGAACTCCGACGCGAACTTCTCGTGCCCCGCGTTCGTGCTCGATGCAGCGGCCGCCACGTGGGTGCCGACGTTCGCCTACGAGTTCAACGACGCGCAGGCACCGCGGCTGTTCGCTCCCGACACGCTCGGGGAGCCGTACGCGGCGACCCACCAGTCGGAGCTCGCCTACCTGTTCGACCAGCCGAACGCACCACTGCCGGGCGAGCTCTCGCCCACCCAGCGGCAGCTCGCCTCGGCCATGCAGGAGGCATGGGTGACGTTCGCCCGGACCGGGTCGCCGTCGACCCCCGAGGTGCCGTGGCCGAGGTTCGACCTGCGCAGCCGACAGGTGCTCTCGCTCGACGACCCGGCACCGTCCGTGGAGCGCGGCTTCGCGGCCGACCACCGGTGCGGGGTGTGGGCAGCCGTCGCCCTCTTCGGGACGACGGGCTGACGGAACGGCCCCGTCGGACCGGTGCCGTGCCTCGAGGCCGGCGCCGGTCCGGCGTCCCGTCCGGCAGACGACCGGGCCGCGTCGGCGGCACCGCAGCAACGACACGCAGAACCGAGAAGAAGGAGCAGAACGATGAGCACCACTACTCCCGTCGTCGTGCTGGTGCACGGCGCGTTCGCCGAGTCCTCGTCCTGGGACGGTGTCGTGACGCACCTGCGCCGCCGAGGCGTCGAGGTGATCGCCGCGGCCAACCCGCTGCGGAGTCTCGCGGGCGACGCGGCCTACGTCCGCGACGTCGTCACGTCCGTCGGGAGGCCGGTCGTCCTCGTCGGGCACTCGTACGGCGGATCGGTGATCACGGAGGCCGCGTCACGCAGCGAGCTCGTCGCCGGGCTCGTCTACGTGGCCGCCTTCGCGCCCGAGACCGGTGAGAGCGCGCTCGAGCTGTCGAACAGCGAGCCGGGCAGCACCCTCGGGGACGCGATCGTGAGACGAGAGCTGGCCGGCGGCGGCGCCGAGCTCTTCGTCCGGCCCGAGCTCTACCCGGAGCAGTTCGCGGCGGACGTGCCCCGCGCCGCCGCCGAGCTGATGGCGGTGAGCCAGCGCCCCGCCGCCGAGGGGGCGCTGGCCGACGGACTGCCCACGGGTCGACCGGCATGGATGACGATCCCGTCCTGGTCCGTCTTCGGTACCGCCGACCGCAACATCCCGCCGGCCGTGCTGCGAGCAGGTGCGGCCCGAGCAGGCGCGCGGACGGTCCGGGAGATCGACGGTGCCTCGCACGCGATCGCGGTCTCGCACCCGCAGGAGGTCGCCGAGGTCGTCCTCCTGGCCGTGGACGCCGCACGCTCGGCGCGCGGAGCCGTGGCGTGACGCGCGGGGCTCGCACGAGGCGACGGGACCGTCGTGCCGCAGCGGTCTACGCGGCTTCTCTGCGCCGTGCGGATCCGGACGGACCGATCACCGACCGCGAGGTGCGCACGCTCGAACGACTCTCGCCCGAGGGTTTCGACCTCGTGCTCCGTCGGTTCGAGGCCGGCGACCTGGGTCTGCCGGAGCGCCGGCGGGTGCGGACCGCGTGCGGGGGTCCGTCGCCCGAGCACCGGAACGGCGGGGCGAGGTACGCCGCAGCACCGCCCCCACGGTCGGCGTACCTCTTCCTGTGGGGGCTCGGCTACTGGTACGGGCCTTGGTGAGCACCAGGGCTCGTGGCGACGACGACGCCGCCGGCCTCAGGACGAGGCCGGCGGGCGTCGCGCCGGTCGCGAGGCGCCGCGTCAGTCGCAGGCGAGCGCGTCGTGCTCGACGTCGACGGTCGAGGTGACGTCCTCACCGTCGATAGCCGCGGTACCGGTGACGGTCACCGTGCCGCTTTCGACGTCGGCGGAGCGCACCGGGAACGCCTGGTACGCGTTCGCGCCGGGGGCGACGTCGGCGACCTCGTGCGTGCCGAACGCCGTCGTGAGCGTCACGTCGACGGGGGAGTCCTCGCCGTTCGCCGCGCGGACGGCGAGGTAGGCGTTGCCGCCGAGGCACCGCGGCTCGGCCACGACGTCGAGGTCGAGCTCCGGCTGTCCGCCGGCCGGCGTGCCGTAGATCTCGAGCTCGTAGATGGAGAAGCCCCACTGCGTGGCGCGCTCCGTGGCGTAGAGGCGCACGTGCCGGGCCGTGCCCGAGACGTCCAGCCGGTCGAAGAAGCCGTCGCCGTCGGTGACGGTGTGCACGGTGGTCCAGGTCTCGCCGTCGGGCGAGGTCTGGATCTCGTACGCCGACGCGTAGGCGGTCTCCCAGTCGACGACGACGCGGCTGAGGTCGTAGCTGGCGCCGAGGTCCACCGCGATCCACTCGGGCTCGCTCCAGCCGCTGCCCCAGCGCGTGCCCGCGTTGCCGTCCACCGCCATGTCACCGGTGCGCGCGGGGTCGTCGGTGCTGGACGTCGTCACCGGGCGACCGAGAGCCAGCGAGTCGCCGTCGTCGCCGTCGTCGCCCCCGCCGTCGTAGTCGGGGGACAGGTAGCAGCGCAGGTACTCGTAGGAGTCGGCGGTGGTCTGGAACGACGGCGCCGCGTCCCACTCGTACGTGTAGTACTCGACGTACGGCTCGGCCGCGGCGATGATCGCCGGGAGGTCGAGCTCGCCGTTGCCGAGCCCGACCTGTCGCATGTCGCCCTCGGCGTCGACGTTCACGGCGTCCTTGATGTGGAGGAGCTCGATGCGGTCGCCGTGCTCCTCGATCCACGTGGGGACGTCGATGCCGGCGTCCGCGGCCCAGCCGACGTCGAGCTGGAACGTCACGTAGCGCGGGTCGGTGTTCTGCTCGATGACCTCCCAGGCCCGGACCATGTCGCCGGTCTCGGGGTCGGGGAACTGCGTGGTGAACTCGCTCTGGTGGTTGTGCAGCACGATCTTGCCCGCACCGTTCTCGGTCGAGTACTGCCCGAGCTGGTTCACGTACTCCGCGGTCGCGACCGCTTCCTCGTACGTGCCGTAGCTCCCGGCCATGCCGCCGGTCCCGATGTAGTCCTGGCCCAGCGCGACGGCGTACTCGACCGTCTCGGGCCACGTGGCCCAGTCGGTGCTGCCGTGGCTCGACGAGACCTCGAGGCCGTACGTGTCGAGGATCGCCTGGTAGTCGGCGACCGGCATCGAGTAGGGCTGGTTGTACGGCTCGACGTTGGTGAACCCGGCGGCGGCGACCTCACCGAGCACGCGGTCGATCGTCTCGGGCGACGGGGTCCCGGACCCCAGCTCGCCCACGTGCGTGTACAGCTGGATGGAGATCTTGGAGTCGGGGAGCCCGTCGTCCGGGCCGCACGCCTCCGCCGCGGCGGCGGTCGGGGCCGGGGCGGCGAGCGGTGACGGGGCGGCAGCGGCCGGGGTCGCGGCGAGCGCGCCCGCGAGGAGCGCACCCCCCGTCAGCCCAGCACCGAGCCGGCGCGCGCGAGATGAGTGCTGCGAGATGTGCATGGAACTCCAATGGACAGCGTTGTCGATTGAGGGCGGCAGGCATGCAACTTTTGACTGCGGCGTGTGCAAAAGAACGTAACCGCCGGGTATGGGACCGTCAAGGGCACCGGCTGCCGTCCGCGGCCACGCAGCGCTCGGTCGCGGCCCATGACCAGGCAGGGCGGTTCGCCATCCGGCGGAGCAGGAGCTCGTGACCACGGCGCGGACGCGATCGTCCTCGACCCCCGCAGGCACGTGGCGGCTCCGCGCACCGAGAAGTGAGAATCCGCCCCGGATATCGCGAGATGTGGGGCAGATTCTCACTCCTCGGCGGTTCACTGCGCCTGGCTGCCGCCGATCACGCCCGTCGCGACGGCGATGCCGATCGAGACGTTGACCGCAGCGGCCTGCGCGACGAGCGCGGTGCCCACGGCGGCGGCGCCCCAGTCGCCGTTCTGGTACCGGAGAGCGCGTGTCGCGACGGCGTTCGACCACCGGATCGCGGGGTGGAACTGCGGCAGCGTGCCGCTCGCGGACAGGATCGCGACGAGTGCCGCGGTCCGGGGGTCCGGCGCCGCGCCGTCCTCGAGCACCGCACGCACGCGTTCGAGCAGCGCCGCCTCGTACGCCGGGTCCTGCGCGGGCATCCGCGTGGTCGGGATGAACCCGAGCAGCCTCGACCGCTCGCGGCGGACCAGGCCGCGCTCGACGAGCCGGTCCAGCACCTGCGCGCGCAGGGGCGGACCGACCTCGGCGAGCACGGACCCGACGTAGCGCGGACGCTTCTCGATCCGGGCGAACGCGTCGTCGAGCAGCGCGTCGCCGAGCGAGGGACCGGGCACGGCGTACACGGTCTGCTTGCGATCCGTCTCGACGCGGCCGCGCAGCGCGAGCTCCATGAGGACCGCACCGCCGAGCGTCCAGTGCAGGGTGCCCTCCCCCTTGGCGACGCCGCTCCGGTCGTCGAGGAGCAGCAGCATGAGGTCCTCGACGAGGAGCAGGTCGCGGGCCGTGCCGGCCTCGACGGGCTGGTGATCCATGGTGGTCTCCGATCCGTGTCCGTGTCCGTGTCCGGGTCCGTGGGCCGGAGGTGGTGCCGGCCCGGCGTGCGTCAGCGCCGCGGGTCCCAGCGGAACAGGCGGGCCGCGAGCGCGACGGCGACGACGATCCACGCGGCGGTGGGCGCGAGCAGGATCAACGAGTCGCCGAGCGGGGCGCCGCCCTCCCACGCCTGGACGACGAGCTCGGTCGCCGCCCCGCCGGGCAGCAGGCGCTTGAGCAGGGTGAGGCTCTCCGTGCCGGTGATGCCGACCCAGCTCGCGACGCGATGACGCCGAGGCTGACGGGCAGCGCGGTGATCTGCGCGTGCTCCGGCGTGCGGGTGATCCCCGCCGTGGCGAGCCCGAGGGCGATCATCAGGGCGACGGTCGCGACGACGGCGACGACGAGCAGCCCGACGTTCTCGGGTGCGCCGGTGACCACGCCGAACACCGCGAGGATGAGCGCGACCTGAACGAACGCGATCGCGGTGGCGGGCAGCACGAGCCCGGTGAGGATGCCGGAGTCGCTGGCCGCGGTGGAGCGCAGCCGCTTGAGGAACAGGTTCTGGCGGCGGTCGACGAGGGTCGTGACGGTCGTGGAGTACAGGCCGAAGACGGTGACGGTGAACATGACGATCGCGGCGATGTAGCCGAGGCTGCCGATGGTCGCGAACGTGTCGTGCTGGTAGATGAAGAACGCGCTGACCGCGACGGGGATGACGAAGCTCGTGACGAGCACCGAGCGGTTGCGGAAGATCTGGACGAGCTCGCTCCGGGCGATGGGGAGCATGAGGGTTCCTCTCGGAAGAGTCGGGGTGGTGCGGGGGTCGGCCGGGGCGGCCGCGTGGTCAGTCGCTGTCGAGCGCGCGGAAGACGTCGTCGAGCCGCGTCGGGCCGGCTTCGAGGTCGGCCAGCTCGAGGGCGTGCTCGTCGGCCCACGCGAGCAGCGTGCGGAGGTCGCGCTGGAGGGTGAAGGTCTCGACGACGGTCCGGTCACCGGTGCTCGCCACCTCCAGGGGCAGCGCGGGAGCCGCGGGCGGGGTGGTGAAGCTGATGACGGCGGGCAGGGTGCGGGTCAGCTCGGAGACGGTGCCCTCCTGGCGCAGCGTGCCGCGGTGCATGAGGCCGATCCGGTCGGCGTGCTGCTGCGCCTCCTCCAGGTAGTGCGTGGTGAGGACGATCGTCGAGCCGTCGCCGCGCAGCTTCTCCACCGCGGTCCACAGCGCGTCGCGGGACTGGATGTCCAGCCCGGTCGTGGGCTCGTCGAGGAAGACGAGCTCCGGCGACCCGTACACGGCGGTCGCGAAGTCGAGGCGGCGCTTCTCGCCCCCGGAGAGCTGGCCCACGAGCGTGGTCGCCTTGCGCAGGAGGTCGACGACGTCGAGCACGCGGTCCACGTCGTCGCTGCGGCCGCTCAGGCCGCCGATGAGAGCGACGGACTCCCGCACGGTGAGGTCGGACGCGAAGCCGCTCTCCTGGAGCATGATCCCGGTGCGGGGCCGCACCTCGCGCCGGTCGTCGGGGCGGCGGCCGAAGACGCGCGCGCGGCCGGAGGTCGCGGTCCGGTGGCCCTCCACGACCTCGAGCGTCGAGGTCTTGCCGGCGCCGTTCGTGCCGAGCAGGGCGTAGATCTCCCCGCGCCGCACCTGGAAGGACAGGTCCTGGACGGCCTGGAAGTCGCCGTAGCTGACGTTCAGGCCGTCGACGTCGATGACGTGTGTCGATGGCATGCCCCGATCACACCCGTTCCCGCGTCCGCGCGGCAGTGCCGCCGCGTCAGGAGCCCGGCGTGACACCGGGCACGGCCGGGCGTGACAGGTCACCGGGGGTGGCGTGACGTGGCGTCACTGGTGCGACGTCGGGGTGCACGGGATGCTGGGACGAGACCCGTCGACCGAACCCGGAGCGCCGCCCATGCCGATGTCGCCGTCGCGCCCGTCCGCGACGCCGGGGCGCGACGTGACGGCGCAGGGACGCTTCCGCGACCTCAACCTCACGATGATGCTGCCGGTGCTCGCCCTCGGCGGGGCGGTCGCCGTCGCTGTCGACGCCCGCACGTGGGCGGAGGCGGCGGTGCTCGCCCTCGGGGTCGTCGCGGCGCTGGTCGCGTTCGTGCGGTGGGCGGCGGGCCGGCTCCTCCCGGTGGCGCTCCCGTGCCTCGTCGTCGCCGCGGCCGTGTGGGCGTACGGGGCGCTGGTCGTCGAGAGCTCCACCGCGTTCTTCGGGGTCGCCGTGGTCGGCGGGCTCGTCGTCCCGCGCCTGCCGCGCCACCGCGTCGCGGGCGCCGTCGCGCTCGTGGGCTACGTCGCCGCGGTCGGCGTGGTCCGGCTCGTCGTCGAGCCCCCCGTGACCACCCGGGACTTCCTCGCCTACGTGCTGCTGCCCACCGGCATCACGACCGTGGTCACGGCGCTGATGTTCCCCAACAAGCGCTTCTACGACGTCGTCCAGGAGCTCGAGGACTCGCGCGAGCGCGAGGCGGAGCTGGCCGTGGCGCGCGAGCGCATCCGGTTCGCGAGCGACCTGCACGACATCCAGGGCCACACGCTGCACGTCGTGAAGCTCAAGCTCGCGCTCGCGCGCCGGCTCGTGCACGTCGACGCCGACCGCGCCGACGACGAGCTGCGCGAGATCTACGCCCTCGTCGGCGACACGATCGACCGCACGCGGGACCTCGTGTACGCGCAGCGGCGCCTGAACCTCACGGCCGAGCTCGAGAACGCGAAGAACCTCTTCGAGGCCGCGGGGATCCGCGTGCGGGTCGAGCGCGACGGCGTGCCCGACGCGCGCACCGGCGAGCTGCTCGGCCAGGTGCTTCGCGAGACGACGACGAACGTGCTCCGGCACGCCCAGGCCACGCAGGTGCACGTCACCCTCACGGCGACGGGGATCACCGTCGTCAACGACGGCGCGCCGCGCGGTCCGCTGCCCGGGCTCGGCGGTCTCGCCGCCCTCCGGGAGCGGCTGGCCGGCGCGGGCGGAGAGCTGACGGTGGCCCAGGACGGCGGCCGGTTCACGACGTCGGCCACGCTCCCCGCGACCGACGCGGACCGGCGTCCGACCGCACGGCAGGAGACGCGATGACGACGGTCGTGCTCGCGGACGACGAGGTGCTGCTGCGCAAGGCCCTCGGGGCGCTGCTGCCGCTCGAGGGCGACATCACCGTGCTCGCGGAGGCGGAGGACGGCGAGGCCGCCGTCCGCGCCGTCGCCGAGCACGAGCCGGACGTCCTCGTCATCGACCTCGAGATGCCCGGCGTCGACGGGCTCGCCGCGGTCGAGCGGATCCGCGCGGACCGGCCGGACCAGGTGATCCTCATGCTCACGCGGCACGCCCGGCCGGGGGTGCTCCGCAAGGCGCTGCGGCTCGGTGTCCAGGGCTTCGTGAGCAAGGCGGCCGAGCCGTCGCAGATCGCGTCGGTCGTCGCGGCGCTGCACGCGGGCCGGCGCTGGGTCGACCCGGACGTGTCCGCCCTCGCGCTCGTCGACGACTGCCCCCTGACCGAGCGCGAGGTCGACGTCCTGCGCGCGACCTCCGACGGCTACTCGGTGGCCGACATCGCCGTCCGCCTGCACCTCGCCCAGGGCACGGTGCGCAACTACCTGTCGAACGCGATGCAGAAGACGCAGACGCGCACGCGTCACGAGGCGGCGCGGTACGCGCGCGAGCACGACTGGTTGTAGCGGCTCAGCGAGCGGCCGTCGCAACGCCCAGCGAGTCGAGCAGCGCGACGACGCGCTCGCGGACGCGTCGCGGATCGGCCGGACGGCGTCGATGCCCTGCCCCGCCGGGTCGTCGAGCTCCCAGTCCTCGTAGCGCTTGCCCGGGTAGTACGGGCACGCGTCGCCGCAGCCCATGGTGACGACGACGTCCGACGCCTGCACCGCCTCCGGCGTGAGCACCTTCGGCTGCTGGCCGGTGAGGTCGATCCCGACCTCGCGCATGGCCTCGACCGCGACGGGATTGATGCGGTCGCCCGGCATCGACCCTGCGGACCGGACCTCGACGGAGCCGCCGCCGAGCTCGCGCAGGAACCCGGCGGCCATCTGCGACCGACCGGCGTTGTGCACGCACACGAACAGCACGCTGGGCCGGTACCCGGCGGTCGTCGTCATGCGGACCATCCTCACGCACGACAGGGATGCTCGTCGATACGTGGCCTCACCGGCCGCGCCGGCCGCCGCATGCTCGTCGACCGTCGCGCGGCCGACCTCCACGTCGCGATGACGCGCGCGACCCGGCGCCTCGTCGTACTCTCGGGCGTGTCGTCCACAGCGGGGAGCTCTACCCCTTGGCATCCGGCCCGGTGAGCGGCACACTTACCAGGCCGCGGGATCGAACCGGTCCTGACTTCCGGGCAGCGGGGGGACGACGACGTATGGACGCTCTGCGGTGGAGCGCGCTCGGCGACGGGGTGTACCGGGCAGAGGTGGACGGCTACGCGTACGAGATCTGCCACGACACCGACCTGGACACGTGGACGCTCGAGACGGGCGGCCGGACGTGGCGCGCGCTGCCCAGCCTCGACGTCGCGCAGGAGGTCGCCGTCGTGGCGCACGAGGTCCGCGACAGCGACCGGGGGACGACCCGCTACCGCGTCGTGACGTCGTCCGGCGCGGTGCGCGGCGAGGAGTTCGGCGCGGTGGACGACGACGAGGCGCTCCAGGTGCTGCGCGCACGGCTGCGCTCGGGCAACCTGCCCCTGGCCCCGTTCCAGCTCTTGGCCGACGGCGGCCGCGTCGTCGGGTCCTGGCAGCGCGCCGTCGAGCTGCGCTGACCCTCGCGCCCCCGGGAGCCGCCGACCGATGACCGCGCGCTGCCCGGGCGGTCGACCCTCGCGAGACCGGCCGCCGGCCCGCGGCGGCCCCGCGTGGGAGGACGGGACGACATGGGCATCGTGACGACCAGTGCGAGCGTGTCGCTGGACGGGTACATCTCCGGTCCGCAGGGCAGCGGCTTCGAGCACCTGTTCGCGTGGTACGACGGCGGGGACCACGAGTTCCCCAGCGCGAACCCCGGCGTCTCGTTCCGGCTGTCCGCGGCGGACCACGCCTACCTGACGGCCGCGATGGAACGCCTCGGAGCGCTCGTCGTGGGCCGCCGCCTCTTCGACCTGACCGACGGCTGGGGCGGTACCCACCCGCTCGACAAGCCCGTCGTCGTGCTCACGCACGCGGTGCCGCAGGAGTGGGTCGACGCGCACCCGGGCGCGCCGTTCCGGTTCGTCACGGGCGGGATCGAGGACGCGGTCGCGGCCGGGCACGACGCGGCGGGCGGTCTCGACGTCGCGGTCAACGCGGGGGAGATCGCGAGCCAGGCGCTCGCGGCGGGGCTGCTGGAGGAGGTCGTGCTCGACGTCGTGCCCGTGCTGCTCGGCGGCGGCGTCCCGTTCTTCGGCGCGATCGGCGCGGCGCCGCGGCTGCTCGACGGGCCGGACGTCACGCCGGGGGAGCGGGTGACGCACCTGCGCTTCCGCGTGCGGCCGCTCGACCCGGCGTAGCACCTGAGGCTCGCGGCGCGAGCGATGCACTCCCGCTCGAATGATGCGCCCAGGAGTGCATCACTCGAGCCGGAGTGCATCACTCGGACGGAAGTGCATCACTCGATGGCGGGCGCGGGGCGCAGCAGCCGTCGGAGCAGCCGCGCTCGGCAGCGGGACCCGCGTCGTCGTGCCCGACGAGCGCGGCGACGGGCGTGCAGCACGCGTCACCGCGCCACGCCTCGACGCCCTCGCGGACGGCGAAGCCGGCGATGACGAGCGCCGCCAGGGGGTCGGCCCACGTCCAGCCGAGCGTGGAGTTGAGCACGAGCCCGACGAGGAGCACGGCGGACAGGTAGCTGCAGATCAGCGTCTGCTTCGAGTCCGCGACGGCCGACGCCGAGCCGAGCTCGCGCCCGGTGCGGCGCTCGAACCACGACAGGACGGGCATGACGACCAGGCTGACCGCGGCCAGCACGATGCCGACGGTCGAGTGGTCCGGCTCGGACGCGCCGAGCAGGGTGCGCGCCGCGTCGACCGTGACGAAGAGTGCGAGACCGAAGAACGACAGCGCGATGACGCGCATCGCGGTGCGCTCGCGCCGGTGCGGGTCGGGTGCGGCGAACTGCCAGGCGACGGCCGCGGCGGAGAGCACCTCGACGACCGAGTCGAGGCCGAACCCGACGAGCGCCGCCGACGACGCGACGCGACCGGCGGTGATCGCGACGACCGCCTCGACGGCGTTGTAGGCGATCGTCGCGCCGACGACCCACCGGACGCGCCGCTCGAGGACGGCGCGGCGCGCGGGCAGGAGGGGCCGCGGCCCGACGGGGAGGGACGTCATGAGCAGGTGCACCCGTCCGGTCCGCAGCACGTGGGGTCGACCGCGACGACGAGCCGCAGGAGGTCGTCGAGCGCGGGCGCGAGGTGGGCGTCGGCGAGCCGGTACCAGGTGCGGCGGCCGTCGGGGATCGCCTCGACGAGACCGCAGCCGCGCAGGCACGCGAGCTGGTTCGACATGACCTGGCGCGAGACGCCGAGCGCGTCCGCGAGGTCCGACGGGTAGGCGGGTGCCTCGCGCAGCGCGAGCAGGACCCGGCTGCGCGTCTCGTCCGAGAGCGCGTACCCCAGGCGCGCGAGCGCGGCGGTGTGCGTCAGCGTGACCGTCTCGACCATGAGGGCGACAGTACACGCAAACGTGAATTCACGGAACGGTGAACCCGTCAGGCGTCGAGCGGTCCCCGGACCACGGAGTCGCCCGAGTGGGCGGGGTCGCCGTCGAAGTGCTCCTCGGAGACGTCGACGACCGGGAACGCCGCGAGGTCGAGGCCGTCGGGGACGTCGAACCGCCCCTCGGAGCCCTCGAGCACGCCGAGGCTCACGAGCCCGCTGACGTCCTCGGCGAGCAGCCAGACCTCGCGGTACGTGCCCTCGGGCGCGGGCGCGTCGACCGACACGACGACCTGCCGCGTCCCGTCCGGCGCCTCCTCGACGCGCGCCTGCCCGCTCGCGCCCGTCCACGCGGGCAGCGCCTCGAGGTCGGCGGTCGCGAGCGTCGTCTCGGGCGGCTCGGTCTCCCGGCGCTCCCACCAGACGCCGCCCGCGACGCCCAGGAAAAGCGCGAGGCACGCCGCGGCCGCGACCGGCAGCCAGGCACGCGGTCGACGGGACGCCAGCGGCACCACGCTCGCGCCGGTGTGCGGGAGGTCGGGTGTCGGCTCGCGCTCGGCCGGCAGCGGCGCGGTCCCCGCGTCCGCAGGGGCGACCGCGTCGGCCTCGGCCTCGGACTCGGCGTCGGTCTCGGCCGGAGCCGCGAGCCCGAGCCCCAGCTCGCCGCGCACGGCGTCCCAGACGCGCGGCGCGGGCGCCACGAGGTCGCGGTCCCGCTCGGCCGACCGTGCGACGTCGGCCACGACGGCGAGCTCGCGCACGGAGGCCGAGCACGCCGGGCAGGAGTCGAGGTGGGCGCGCGCGGCGTCGTCGAGCACGTCCTCGCCGAGCGCGAGGAGCGCGAGGTCCTCGTCATCGATGTGCTGCACCGTCCACCTCCAACCTGTCTCGCAGCCGGATCAGGCTCCGTCTGACGTGGCTCTTGACCGTACCCAGCGGCAGGTCGAGCTCCTCGGCGATCTGCACGTGCGTGAGGTCGCGGTAGAACGCGAGCTCGAGGATCGTGCGTCCCGGGTCGCCCAGCCGCCGCAGCTCGTCCGCGACGAGCACCCGGTCCGCGACCTGGTGCACCTCGTCCTCCGTCACGACAGGGTTCGGAGCGGACGACGCGGCGGCTTGCTCCGAGCGCCGGGCCCGCGTGCGCGCCTCGTGCGCGTCGGCGACCGCGTGCCGCGTGATGCCCATGAGCCACGCCGGGAGGCGCGCCCGCCCGGCGTCGAACCGGTGCCGGCCGCGCCACGCCGAGACGAAGACCTGCTGCGTCACGTCCTCGGCGTCCGTGCGGTCCCCGAGCGAGCGCAGCGCGACCGTGTGGACCAGCGTCGACCACCGCCGGTACGCCTCCGCGAGCGCCTCCTCCTCGCCGTCGGCGAAGCGACGGCCCAGGAGGGCGACGTCGACGTCGGCGTCGTCGACCGCGGCGTCGGTGGGCTTCAGGACGAGTCCTCCGTGCTGGGATCCGTCCCCGCGTCGTGCGGGGTGGTGCGTGCGCCGATCGTAGACCGTCACGCGCCCGGCGTCCGCTCGGCGGTGACCACCACGTTCTCCGTGTACGAGCGCTGCCCCCGGTCCCACCTCCCTCCGCACGTGACGAGGACGAGCCGCGGGGCGCCGGCGCGGTCGAACACCGTCGTCGCGGGGAACTCGCTCTTGGGGATGCTCTCGATGCCGGTCACGGTGTAGCGGTGCGTCGTCCCTGCGGCGTCGACGACGTCGACCGCCGCGCCCTGGCCGACCTCCCGCAGCGTGGCGAACGGGCCGACCTGCACGGGGTCGTCGACGTGCGCGGCGACGACCGTCGCTCCGGCGGCGCTCGCGGGTGCGGGGCCGTGGCGGTACCAGCCGGCCGTGAGCGCGTCGCCGGGGAGCGCCATGCGGCCCTGGTCGTCGACGCCCTCGGGGACGACGGGCATGTCGATCCCGAGGTCGGGGACGACGACGCGGACGGGGGCGGGCGGCGCGGGGGCGGGGGTGTCCCGAGCGGGACGGACGGGCACGTCGGGCCGCACTGCTGCGGCCGACGGCGCCTCGTCCGTCCCGCCGGTCTCCGGGCCCGGGGCAGGTGGCCGGGCGGGAGCGCCCGCCGCCGGGTCGTGACCCCCGGCGGCGGGCCGGTCGCGGGTGCAGGGGAACACCCGCCGACGACCAGGACGAGCCCCGCGAGCGCCGCGACGAGCACCCCGCCGCGGCGTGCCGCGAGGCGCGTCCTCATGCGGACCGGTGCGTCGTCGCGTGCACGGCCTCGCGGTCGTGCTGCTCCCGGCGGGCGCGGACGAGCATGACGCCCGCACCGACGAGGAGCAGTCCGACGAGGCTCGCGCCGAACGCGATCGCGACGGTGGTGAAGGTGCCGCTGGGGGTGGTCGCGGCGGCGAGGCCGGACTCGCCCGCCGGGACGCCGGACGGTGCGGAGTGCAGGCCCTCGACGGTCTGGGTCGCGAGGGCGAGGTTGCCGGCGTCGAGGCTGCCCCACGCGTAGGCGATGGTGTTGACGCCCTCGGCGACGGTGAGGTCGGCCGGGCCGAGCACCGGGTCGGTGGTGCCGGCGGCGGCGATCGTCGCGGAGACCGTGCCGGCGGGCAGGTTCAGCACCGACTCGTCGGGGTTCTCGAGGCCGGAGACGACGCCTGCCCACCGGCGAGGACGTCGACGGCGGGTGCGGCGGCGACGTGCCGGACGGTGAGGCGGCCCTCGCCGGCCGCGGTGGCCGACGTGTCGTTGGTGAACAGGGTCGCGGTCGGCTGGCCGCCGGCGTCGAGGTGCGCGACGGCGGTGTAGTTCCCGTCGGCCTCGAGCGGCAGGTCGACGGGGCCGATCACCGGGGAGCTGGTGTCGGTGGCGTCGGGTGCGGTGATCGCGACGCTGTACGTGCCCGGGGCGAGGTCGAGCGGCCCGGCGAGGTCCCCGGGCTGGAAGTCGTCGAGGGTGAGCTCGTCGTTGACCCAGACGTCCACGGGGGTGTCCGGCACGCCGTGCAGGACGGAGAGCGCGGCGTTGCCCTCGGTGGCGGCCGTCGCGGGGGCGGCGAACGCCCCGATGGCGACGAGTCCGGCGGCGCCCGCGAGCGCGGCGGTGCGTCGTGCGGTGCGGTGCATGGTGTCCTCCAGGTGTCGGGCCCGGTGGCCGGGCGCGATGTGCTGCTGACACCCGGTACTTCCGCCGCAGGGGCCGGATCGGATGCACCGTCGCACCGCCACGTTGTTGACAGCGATGTCAAGCCCGCGCAGACTGGTCGGGACCACGAACCGCGCAGCCCGGGGCCCTGCCTGCCCGGTCGCGCCCGCGAAGCGGCGGGCCCGACCTCGCGGTCGCGACCGGGCCCGTCCTCGACGACGTCGTCGAGGTCCCCGGAGGGAACACGCATGAGAAGACCGCTCGCCGCGGCGTCCGTCGCCGTGCTCGCGCTGCTCGTCGGGGGCGCGCTCGCCCCGGCCGCGGCCGCCGACGACGCACCGGAACCCGCCGTCGTCCCCGACCTCACGACGGCGGAGGCCGGCAACCCGATCATCGACGGCTGGTACGCCGACCCCGACGTCGAGTTCTACGAGGGGGAGTACTGGGTCTTCCCGACGACGTCGGCGCCGTACTCCCAGCAGGTACAGCTCGACGCGTTCTCGTCGCCCGACATGATCCACTGGACGAAGCACGAGCGCGTGCTGCACCTGGACGACGTCTCGTGGGGCTCCTACGCCCTGTGGGCCCCGGCGCCGGTGGAGCGCGACGGGAAGTACTACCTGTACTTCGGCGCGAACGACATCCAGAGCGACGACGCGCTGGGCGGCATCGGCGTCGCGGTGGCGGACCGCCCCGAGGGCCCGTACGTGGACGCGCTCGGCGAGCCGCTCATCGACGCGTTCCACAACGGCGCGCAGCCGATCGATCAGGACGTCTTCGTCGACGACGACGGCCAGGCGTACATGTACTACGGCGGGTGGGGCCACTCGAACGTGGTCGAGCTGAACGACGACATGATCAGTCTCGGCACCCACGACGACGGGTCGACCTTCAAGGAGGTCACCCCGGACGGCTTCGTCGAGGGCTCGTTCATGTTCAAGCGGAACGGGACCTACTACTTCATGTGGTCCGAGGGCGGCTGGACCGGCCCGGACTACCGCGTCTCGTACGCGCGCTCCGACTCGCCGCTCGGGCCGTTCGAGTCGGAGGGGACGGTGCTCGCGCAGGACTCCGCGGTCGCGCGCGGCGCCGGGCACAACTCCGTGGTCAACGTCCCCGGCACGGACATCTGGTACATCGTCTACCACCGCCGTCCGCTCAGCGAGACCGACGGCAACGCCCGCCAGGTGTCGTACGAGCGCCTGCGGTTCGGCGAGGACGGCTCGATCCTGCCGATCGAGATGAAGGTCCAGGACGACTTCGAGGACGACAACGACCTCGGCTGGACCGCGCACGGCGGGACGTGGACGGCGACCGACGGCGAGTACGTCGTGGGGTCCGTCCGGGAGGGCAAGAGCGTCCAGGACACGAACTTCGCCGACCTCGACTACCGCGTCTCCGTCACCCCCACGGCGGTCGCGGCCACCGGCGGCGACGCCGGCGTGATCTTCCGTGCGAGCCAGGTGGCTGCCGGCCAGGACGCCTACCGCGGCTACTACGCGGGCCTGCGGCCGTCGGGTCAGGTCGTGCTCGGCAAGGTCGACGACGGTGGGTGGAGCACGCTCGCGACGGCGCCGGCCGACGTCGCGCTCGGCGAGCGCCACGCGCTGCGCGTCGTCGCCGTCGGGCCGAACCTGCGGGTGTACGTCGACGACGCCCCGGACCCGGCGATCAGCGTCACCGACGGGACGTTCGCGTCCGGCACGCACGGCCTGCGCGTCTTCGACGCCGCGGCCCGCTTCGACGACGTCGCGATCGAGCGCCGCGTGCTCGACGTCGGCGTCGACGTGAGCGCGGGTGCGGTGCTGCCCGGCGGGTCGGCGGGCCTCGAGGTCTCGGTGACGAACACCGCCGACGAGGGGCGCACGGTCGACCTCACCACGACGGCGCCGGACGGCTGGACCGCCGCCCTCCCCGCGACGTCGCTCGACGTCGCCGCCGGTGCGACGGAGACGTTCACCCTCCCGGTCTCGGCCGCCTCCGGCGCCGCCGACGGCGTGCACCCGGTCAGCGTGTCCGCGTCGTGGGACGACTGGACCGCCGCCGGGACGGGCTACGTCGCGGTGATCGAGGACGTCTTCGAAGCGCACCCGAGCACACCGGAGGAGTCGGTGTGGCTCGCCGCGGACGACCGCTCGCAGATCGGCCCGCACGGCGCCGGCCAGTGGGTGCGGTACACCGACGAGGACCGCTCCTACACGTACCGGGTGCCGCTGCCGGAGAGCGTGCGCGCCGGGACGGTCACGCTCGACATCGGCAACCAGTTCCTCGTCGAGGCCTCCTCCGACCAGGAGACGTGGGTCGAGGTGCTGCGCGAGACGCGCGAGGAGCGCGCGCTGGGCAACCGCGCCGAGCGGTCGCTCGACGTCGCGACGCTCCTCGAGCAGACCGGCTCGGCCGACGGGTCGCTGTACCTGCGGTTCCGTGACGCGTTCCCCGCCGACGGCTGGGGCTCGTGGCTACGCACTGCGCGTCTCGAGATCGACGCGACCCCCGCGCCCACCGTCTCCGTGCAGGCGGAGACCCGGTGCCTCGCCGGCACGGCGTACGTCGCGGTCCGCGCGACGAACGACGGCGACGCGCCGGTCGACGTCGAGCTCGCCACGGCGTTCGGGTCGACGACGCGCACCGGCGTCGAGCCGGGGCGCAACGCGTACCAGGCGTTCTCGTCGCGCGGCTCGAGCGTCGACGCCGGCAGCGTGACCGTGACGGCCACGTCGCCGGGCGGCGAGCCGCACGCGCAGGAGGTCGAGGTGCCCGCCCGCACCTGCTGACGCCGGCGGACCGGTGAGAGCTGCGGTCCCGCTCGAGCGCTGCGTGCACGGACGCAGCGCTCGAGCGCGGACGCATCGCTCGTCCCGGACCGCGGCGCACGGGCGCCGGCGCCGAGGGGCCATGATGGGGAGCATGTCCCGACGTCCCGTGCCGCAGCCCGCGGTCGACCGCATGGTCCCGTTCGCGGGGCACGCGGTCGTCGTCGGCGTCGTGCCCGGCCAGGCCCCGCTCGTCGTGCGGACGGCGGCGTCGCTCGCGGGCGCCGTGGGTGCCGGCCGGCTGCACGCCGCGTACGCGGACACGTCGCGCTACGTCGTCGAGGAGCACGCGGACGGCACGGTGACGCACGCCGCGCTGGACCCCGACGCCGCCGACGACGCGTGGGAGGCTGCGCGGGACGCGCTGCGCGTCCAGGTCGGCGCGGCGCTGGCGGACGAGGACGTCGCGTGGGAGCTGTCCTACCTCGCCGGCCGCCCGGACCGCGCGCTGACGCACCTGGCCCGGGCGGTCGACGCCGCGGTGATCGTGGTGGGCACGCGCACGCCCGGCACCGGGGCGCGGCTGCGCGAGCTCGTGGACGGGTCCGTCGCGGCGCACCTCGCGCACCACCAGCACCGCCCGGTGCTCACGGTGCCGCTCGCCGTCGTGGACTGGAAGGAGCTGCGCACGCCGTGGGAGGGCTGAGGCGCCGCACCCCGCTGCTCGCGCTCGCGGGCGTCGTCGCGGCCGGGGGAGCGGTGGGCGCGACCGCGCGTGCGCTGCTCGAGAGCGCGTTCCCCGCGCAGCCCGGCGCGTGGCCGTGGGCGACGTTCTGGATCAACGTCGTCGGCTCGTTCCTGCTCGGCGCGCTGCTCGAGACGCTCGTGCGCACCGGCCCGGACCAGGGTGTGCGCCGCGCCGTACGGCTCGGCGTCGGCACGGGCGTGCTCGGCGGGTTCACCACGTACAGCACGTTCGTCGTCGAGGTGGAGCGGCTCGCGTCCGGCGGTCACCTCGGCCTCGGCGCGGCGTACGCCGTCGTGAGCGTCGTGCTGGGGATCGCGGCGGCGGCCGGCGGCTTCGCCGTCGCGACGGCGGTGCTGCGGCGGCGGGACGCACGGGACCCCGGCACGAGCCCGGACGCGGCGACGTGACGGCGCTCGAGATCGCCGCCGTCGCGCTCGGCGGTGGCACGGGCGCCGCCGCGCGCTTCCTGCTCGACACGGCCGTGCAGCGCCACAACCGGTGGTCGACGCCGCTCGGCACCGTCGTCGTCAACGTCACCGCGTGCTTCCTGCTCGGTCTGGTCACCGGCTGGGGACTGGGGCACGCGGGCGACGTCGTGCTCGTCGCCGGCCTGGGCGCCGGGTTCCTGGGCGGCTTCTCCACGTTCAGCACGGCGAGCGTCGAGGCGGCCCGCCTGCTGCTGGCGCGGCGGCGCCTCGCCGCGGTGCTGCACCCGCTCGGCATGCTGCTCGCCGGGCTCGCCGCCGCCGCCCTCGGCATCGCGCTGACGTCCTGAGCGCCGGAGCCGTCGCAACAGCTGCACAGCAGGGGAGCAGCGCCCGGCGGCGTCAGACGCGGGCCATCGCACGCACGGCCTCGATCGTGTCGGCCTCCGCCGCGGTCTTGTCGTCGCGGTAGCGCAGGACGCGCGCGAACCGCAGCGCGAGGCCGCCGGGGTAGCGGGTGGAGCGCTGGAGCCCGTCGAACGCGATCTCGACGACCTGCTCGGGCCGCACGTGCACGACGTGCGCGGCGCGCGACGTCTCGAGCTCGAGGAACCGCTGCGTCTGCCACGCGAGCATCTCGTCCGTCATGCCCTTGAACGTCTTGCCGAGCATGACGAACCCGCCGTCGGGGTCGCGCGCGCCGAGGTGGATGTTCGACAGCGTGCCGCTGCGCCGCCCCGAGCCCCACTCGACGGCGAGCACGACGAGGTCGAGCGTGTGCCGCGGCTTGACCTTCACCCAGCCCGCACCCCGGCGGCCGGCAGCGTACGGGGCCTCGAGGGACTTCACGACGACGCCCTCCTGCCCGTCGGCGACCGCGCGGTCGAAGAACGCGCCCGCGGCGGCGGGGTCGCCGGTGGCGAGACGCCGGACGGCGAGCGGGCCGGCGACGGCGTCCAGCACCGCGAGCCGCTCGCGCAGCGGCTCGTCGAGCAGGTCCCGGCCCCCGGCGTGCAGGACGTCGAAGAAGAACGGCGTGAGCTCGAGCGCTCGGCCAGCTCCGCCTCGACGCTGGCGGAGCGCTCCCCGGACTCGCGGGTCGCGGACCGGGCCGCCGTCTCCTGGAACGGTCGCGGCACGCCGTCGTCGTCGACGACGAGCGCCTCGCCGTCGAGCACGAGCCGCTGCACCGGCAGCGCGCGCACGGCCGCCACGATCTCCGGCACGCGTGCGGTGATGTCGTCGAGCGAGCGCGTGAAGACCCGCACGTCGTCGCCGTCGCGGTGCACCTGCACGCGGATGCGTCGAGCTTCACGTCGACGGTGACGGGCACGGCGTCGTCGTACCCCGGGACGCGTCCGCCTCGGTGTCGGGCGCGCCGACGACCCCGAGCTTCTCGAACGCCCCCGCGACGTCGGGGGCCGACTGCGCGAGCATGGGCCGCACAGGCCGGCCGACCTCGAGCGTGAACGCGGCGAGCGCGACGAGCGCCGCGTCCGGGTCGGGCGAGCCGAGAGCCGCGCGCGCCACCGGGCCCGTCGCGCCGCGGAGCATGACCGCCCGGCGCACCGCCTCCGCGGGCACGCCCGAGGCCTCGGCGACGGCGTCCAGCACCACGGAGTCGAGCGCACCCTGCCGCAGCTCGCCGGTGACGAGGCCCCGCAGGAACGCCTGCTCGCGCTCGGTGGCGGCGCCGAACAGCGCCGCGGCCTCGGTGGCGCGCGCGCCGTCCGAGCCCGGTCCGGAGAGCCCGGTCATGCGGGCGAACGCCGCGTCGACGGCGTCGAGCGTGAGGGTCGGACCGTCCGCGGGTCCGGGCAGGTCGCGCAGGGACCGCCAGCCCAACCCGGTGCGCCGCTGGCGCAGCTCGCCGGCGAGGTAGGAGACCGCGATCTCGATCTCGTCGAGCGCGACCCCGACGGAGTGGGTCGGCCCGGAGCGCACGGCCTCGTCGGCGGCGCGGCGCAGGAGCGCGGCGATCTCGGAGCGCTTGGCGAGCCGCGAGCGGGTGGCGGCGACGGCGTCGGACGTGGCGGCGACCTCGGCGAGGAGCATGCTCCATCGTCGCGTCGCGGGCCCGGTCCCGCCCGGCGAGCCGCTGCTCCACGCGCCGTCCGGGGAGCCGTAGGATGGCCGAGCCTTCAGACCCGGGGCCACGGCACGTCGACGAGGTGGTCCGTCATGCCCTCGGTTCCCTCCCGTCCGCCCGGCACGGGCACGACGCCCACGGCGTCCGTCGAGGGCGACGTCTGGCGTCTCGCGGGTGACCTCGACGCCGCCGCGCTCCAGCTGCTCGGCGACGAGCTCGCACGCGCGGCAGCCGCCCGGGCGCACGGCGAGCTCGTCGTCGACGTGAGCGCCGTGACGTTCTGCGACGCGGCCGGGCTGCGGCTCCTGTGCCGGACGGCGCTCGCCGCGTCCGGCCCCGTCGCGCTCGTGGGCGTGCCCGAGCGGCTGCGCGACCTCGTCGCGCTGTGCGGCGCGACCTTCCCGTTCGTGCTCGACGAGAGTGCGGGCGAGGTCACGGCAGGTGGAGGATCCGGCTGACGAGGGCGCGCCGGTCGGCGCGGGGGTCGAGGTCGGCGAGGCAGCTCACGAGCTCGTCGGCGAGGTCGCGGACCCGCACGTTCGCGAGGCTCGAGGCGGCGCACAGCAGCGAGAAGGCCTCCTCGGGGTCGAGGCCCAGGACGATCGCGACCGCCCCCTTGGCCTGCTCGATCCGTCCCCGCGAGGAGAACGCGTCGGAGATCTGCCGGTTCGCGTCGGACGCCGAGCGCGCCGCGACCGACGCCGTGACGTCGACGAGATCGCCCGTGACCTCCACGACGCGACCGGCGTCATCACGTACCGCGGTGCCCGTCACGACGACGGTCCGCGTCGCGCCGTGCGCGTCGACGATCCGGTGCAGGTGGGAGAACGGCTCGCCCTCGGCGAGCGCCTCGAGCAGGGTCCCGCCGGTGGGCCGGGTGTCGTCGGGGTGGCGGTGCGCGAGGAGGAGCTGGGTCGTCGGGACGACCTCCCCGGGCTGGAGACCGAGGATCGCGTAGACGCCCGCCGACCACCACCACCGGTCGTCGTCGATCCGGTAGCGGTACGTCCCGGTGGCGTTGCGTGCCCCAGGCAGGAGCGCGTCGTCGATGGTCATGGGCATGATCAGCCGTCTCTGCAGTCCTGCGGAGCCGTGGCCTGACCCTTCCCCTCGACCGTATGCTCAGCCGGGCCCATCGGCAATCGGCGACGGGACGCCGCACGCGTGTCGACGGGCGTGCCGGCGCGGACGCGCGATACTGGCCGGGACGAGGGACGGGGGCAGCGACCATGGCCGACGACGCGGGCGTGCTCGCGCTCCTGGCTGCCGCCGTGGCGCGGAACGCCGACGTCGAACCGCTGGCCGCGCGCCTGTGCCGCGCGTGCCTCGAGGTCCTGGGCGCGGACGGCGGCTCGATCACCCTTCTGCCGGCGAGCGCCGGCCAGCTCACGGTGTGCACCTCGGACGTCACGTCGGCGCGGTTCGAGGACCTCCAGGACGTCCTCGGCGAGGGGCCGACCCGCATGGCGCACACGGAGGGCCGCGTCGTGGTCGCGGCCGTCGACGGTGAGTCCTTCGTCGACGTCGTCCTCGACGGGGACGGCGACGGGCACCACCTGACCGGGGAGGACAGCCCGTTCCCGATGTTCCTCGAGCTCGCGCCCGAGGTCGCAGCGCCCGTGACGGTGTTCGCGTTCCCGATGCGGCCCGGGGGGAACGCGATCGGGGTGCTGACGTGCCATGCCGCGAGCGGGGAGCTCGCGATCTCGCTCCACGACTGCCTACGGCTCGCCGACGCCGTCGGCGCGGCGCTGCTCGGCGACCGCGAGTCGCTGTCGGCCACGGCGCCGGGCTGGCGCGAGCGGGCGAAGATCCACCAGGCGACGGGCATGGTGATCGCCCAGCTCGGCCTCCCGGCCGAGGACGCGCTCGCGCTCCTGCGCGCCCACGCGTACGCGGGCGGGGTGACACTGGACGAGGTGGCCGAGCGGGTGGTCGCCCGGCAGCTGTCGTTCGCCACCCAGGCCCCGGGGTCGACCCCGACGATCGAGGAGGAGGAGGAGTCGTGACGATGCGGACCTCGACGCAGGCGCTGGCGGCGAGCACGTCGGCGCTCCTCCGCGGCGACGACGTGACCGACCTGCTCGCGCGCCTCCTCGCGGACGCGGTCGCGTTCCTGCCCGTCGACGGCGCGGCCGTGCTCGTCGCGGGCCCCTACGGCGCTCTCGAGCTGCTCAGCGCGACCTCCCACCGCGAGCAGCAGCTCGAGCTCTACCAGGCGCAGGTCGACGAGGGCCCGTGCGTCGACACGGTGCGCGACGTCGCCGAGGTGGTATGCGTCGGTGCGGACGAGATCGTCGGACGGTGGCCCACGGTGGGGGTCGCGGTCGTCGGGTCCGGGTTCTCCGCGGTGCACGCCTTCCCGCTGCGGTGGCACGACGGCGCGCTGGGTGGCCTGAACCTCTTCGGCACGGACGCGAGCTCCTTCTCGCCCGAGGAGTGCGCCCTCGCGCAGTCCTTCGCCGACGTGGCGACCCTCGCCGTCGTGCACCCGACGGCGCTCGCCGACGACGAGGTGCGGCGCCGGGTCGAGCAGGCGCTCGAGGGCCGTGCCGTCGTCGAGCGGGCGAAGGGCGTGCTGGCCCACCAGCTCGGCGTCGACCCCGGCGACGCGTACGACGAGCTCGTCGCGCGCGCCCGTGGCGGCAGCCTGACCGCGACGGCCGAGGCCGTCGTCGCGGAGGCGTCCCGGCGGCGCTGAGGCACAGCGGCGCGCGACGGCGGTCCGGTGCGGCGGCGCGGCTCGGGGCGCACGATGGGAGCAAGGCCGGGGCAGCCCGCCCCGCCCGCACGAGAGGACGCCGTGGTGCGACGCACCGTGTCCGACTGCATGGCCCCCGCGCCGACCGTCGTCGACCACGGCGCGACGTTGCGGTCCGCGGCGCAGACCATGGCGCAGCAGGGCCTCGGCGCGCTCCTCGTCGCCGCGGGCGGCGAGATCGTCGGCGTCGTCACGGACCACGACCTCGTCGTGCGGGGGCTGGCCGCCGGGCTCGACGGCGACGCTCACGTACGGGACGTGATCAGCGGCCGCCTCGCGACGCTCGCGCCCGGCGACCTGGTCGCCGACGCCCTCCAGGTCGTGCGCGACGCCGGCCTGCGCCGGGCGCCCGTGCTCGACGGCGGCGTCGTTGTCGGGATGGTGTCGATCCGCGACCTCGCGGTCGCCCTCGACGCCGACGCGGCGCTCTCCGACGTCGCCGGCCCGTCGGACGACTGAACGCGGACGACTGAACGCGGCCGAGCCGGCGACTACGAGCCGGACGACCCACGTCCGGACGACCCACGTCCGGACGACCGGCCGCCGGACGAGGCGTCCTCCTCGAGCGCCGACCCGTCGCCGAGCTGATCCTGCGTGACCACGGACAGCGTGCCGTCGCTCTCGAGGACGACGAGCGCCACGAGGTCCAGGCCGCCGACCCCGTTGCTGCGCACCGCCTGCCGCACCTCCGACGCCGCGACACGGTTGCGGCGCATCGCGTCCTCGAGGAGACGGCCGTCGCGCAGGAGCACCGACGGGCTCGCCGTGACGACCGACCGCCCGCGCGCGAACCGGGTGGACGACCACGACACGAGCACCTGGAGCAGCACGAGCGTCAGGACCGCGGTCGCGCCCTCGGTCCACGACACGTCGGAGGTGAGGAGGATCGTCGCGAGCACCGAGCCCAGCGCGACGGTCACGACGAGGTCGAACGCGTTGAGCTTCGCTAGGGTGCGCTTGCCCGTCACGCGCAGCACGAGGACGAGCCACACGTAGCCGGCCGTCCCCACGAGCACGACCCTCGCGACCTGCGACCACGCGTCGAACCACACGGCGGCGCTCCTTCCCTCGGCGTTCCACGGTCCGCCCCGGCCGGCCCGGACGGGGCGGCGGACCCGCCCACCGTGCGTCACCGCGGCACCGCTCGCCATGCGAGGTGCGCGCGGCGGTGCCTACGGTCCCGACGACCGGGAACGATTGACGAGGACGGCGAGACGGATGACGGAGCACCAGGACGCGACCCGCGGCACCGGACCGACGGGCACGGGGTCGACCGGGACGGGGGCGCGTGAGCACGACGGCGGCAGCAGCCCCTGGCGCACGTACGGGCGCTTCGCGGCGATGATCGCGACGTCGACCGTCGTCATGTTCGGCCTCACGTACACGAACGCGTTCGCCCTCGACCACGTGCGTTTCAGCGAGGAGCGCGTCTACATGGCGGTCCTCATGGGCTCGGCGATGGCGATCATCATGCTCGGGTTCATGTGGGGGCGCATGTACCGCGACGTGCGCGTCAACGTCGCGATCGTGCTCGTCGCGCTCGTGGTGGGCACCGGCGCGCTGGCGCTGTCGCGCTCGCAGGTCCTCGTCGACGACCGCGCGTACATGAAGGGCATGATCCCGCACCACTCGATCGCGATCCTCACGAGCGAGCGCGCCGACATCGACGACGTGCGCGTGCGCCAGCTCGCCGACGAGATCATCGAGGCGCAGCGGCGCGAGATCGCCGAGATGGACTGGCTGATCGAGGACATCGCCGAGAACGGCGTCGTGACGTCGCCGCTCGAGCGACGCAGCGGCCGGTGCCGGACTTCGGCCCGGGCGACGAGTCGTGACCGGGCGCTCGGGCGGGCCGCCGGACCCCGCGTTACGGTGGCGAGAGGTCGAGACGAGGCCGCCACGCCGTCGCGGAGGTACCCGATGAAGGCCCTGTTCGTCAGCTGCACGCTCAAGAAGTCGCCCGAGCCGTCCAACACCGAGACCCTCGGCCGTGTGGTCGCCGAGTCGCTGCAGGACCGCGGCGTCGACGTCGAGCACGTGCGGCTCGTCGACCACGACGTGCCGCCCGGCGTCGTCACCGACCTCGGCGAGGGCGACGGCTGGCCCGCGATCCACGACAAGCTGCTCGAGTCCGAGATCCTCGTCGTGCTCACGCCGACGTGGCTCGCGCGGCCGTCGTCGATCGCGCAGCGCATGCTCGAGCGCATGGACGCGATGCTGTCCGAGGCGACCGACGACGGCACGCCGGTCGCCTACAACCGGGTCGCGGGCGTCGTCGTCACCGGGAACGAGGACGGGGCGCACCACGTCATCTCCGAGGTGTCCGGCGCGCTCGGCGACATCGGGTACACGATCCCCGGCCAGTCGTGGGTGTACTGGAACCAGGGCCCCGGTCCCGGACCGGACTACGTCCAGACCGGTCACGGCCACGAGTGGGCGCGCAGCACCGCGCAGCTCATGGCGCACAACCTGCACGCCGTGGCCACGGCGCTCGCCGAGCGCCCGGTGCCGCCGCCCTCCTGACCTGCGACGGCGTCCGCGCGGCTCGGCGTGCGGGCGCCCCGGGCCCGTGCCAGCGTGGTCGGTGCCCGGGTCCAGCAGCGAGCCCGTCCAGCACGAGCGCGACCGGTGGAGGCGATCATGGCTGACGAGTCCGAGACGAGGACGACGACCGACCACGACGAGATCCGCAGGTGGGTCGAGGAGAACGGCGGGTCCCCGGCGAGCGTGCGCGGTACCGAGAAGGGCGACGACGACGCGGGCGTCCTGCGCGTCGACTTCCCCGGCGGGGCCGGCGAGGACCAGCTCGAGCACGTGTCGTGGGACGACTGGTTCGCGAAGTTCGACGCGTCCGACCTCGCGTTCCTGTACCAGGCGCAACGGTCCGGCGGGGGCGGCAGCACCTTCTTCAAGCTCGTGCGCCGGTGAGCGCCGCGACGTCGGCGCGCCCCGTGCGGCGCGCGGTGGTCACGGGCGGGGCCGGGTTCGTCGGCAGCCATCTCTGCGAGGCGCTCGTCGCGGCGGGCGCCGAGGTGGTGTGCGTCGACGACCTGTCCACGGGCGACGAGCGCAACGTCGCCGCGCTGCTCGACGACCCGCGGTTCACGCTCGTGCGCCAGGACGTCTCCGCGGCGCTCGAGGTCCCCGATCCCGACCGGGTCGACCTCGTGCTGCACCTCGCCTCGCCCGCCTCGCCCGTCGACTACCTGCGGCTGCCCGTGGAGACGCTGCTCGTCGGCTCGGCCGGGACCCGCCACGCGCTCGAGCTCGCCGAGCGGGCCGGCGCGCGGTTCGTCCTCGCGTCGACGTCCGAGGTGTACGGCGACCCCGAGGTCCACCCGCAGCGCGAGGACTACTGGGGCAACGTCAACCCCGTCGGTCCCCGCAGCGTGTACGACGAGTCCAAGCGCTTCGCCGAGGCGATCACCACCGCGTACCGGCGCAGCCGCGGCGTCGACGCCGGCATCGTGCGCATCTTCAACACCTACGGCCCCCGCATGCGCGGCCACGACGGCCGCATGATCCCGACGTTCGTGCGCCAGGCGCTCGCGGGCGAGCCGCTCACCGTGGCCGGCGACGGGTCGCAGACGCGCTCCGTCTGCTACGTCGACGACCTCGTCGAGGGGCTGCTCGCGTTCGCGGCGAGCGGGCACCCCGGGCCCATGAACCTCGGCAACGCGACCGAGCTCACGGTCGAGCGGATCGCGCGCGACGTGCTCGCCGCCACGGGGTCCGACGCGCCGCTCGAACGGATCCCGCTCCCGGAGGACGACCCGCGACGCCGCCGACCCGACACCGCGCTCGCCGAGCGCGAGCTCGGCTGGCACGCCCGCACGTCGTGGCCCGACGGGCTCGCGCGCACCGTCGCGTGGTTCCGGTCGCGGCCCGACGAGCGCCCCGACGCACCCGACGAGGCCGAGCGCGCCGTCGTCGGGGCGGGTGAGCCGTCGTGAAGGTCTCCGTGCACGGCTGTGGCTACCTCGGGGCCGTGCACGCCGCCGCGATGGCGCACCTCGGGCACGACGTCGTGGGCGTCGACGTCGACGAGGCGAAGGTCGCCGCCCTGGGCGCCGGGCGCGCGCCGTTCTACGAGCCCGGCCTGCCGGACCTGCTCACGGACGGCACGACGCGCGGCGCGCTGCGCTTCTCCACCGACGCCGCCGACGCCGCGGGTGCCGACGTGCACTTCCTGTGCGTCGGGACGCCCCAGTCCGCCGGCAGCGGTGTCGCCGACCTGCACCACCTCGACGCGGCGCTCGCGGCGCTGCGCCCGCACCTGCGGCCTGGCGACGTCGTCGTGGGCAAGTCGACGGTGCCCGTGGGCACGGCAGCGCGTCTCGCGGCGGAGCTGCCCGACGGCGTGCACCTCGCCTGGAACCCGGAGTTCCTGCGGGAGGGCCACGCGGTCGAGGACACGCTGCACCCGGACCGCCTCGTGTACGGCGTGCCGCGCGACGAGCCGGCCGGCCCGGGCACGGCGGACGACGCGCGCGAGCCCGCCGAGCGTCCGGCGCAGCGCCTCGACGCCGTCTACGCCCGCCTGCTCGCCGACGGCGTGCCGCGCGTCGTGACCGACTACGCGACCGCGGAGCTCGCGAAGGTCGCCGCCAACGCGTTCCTCGCCACCAAGGTCTCCTTCGCGAACGCGATGGCGGAGGTCTGCGAGGCCGCGGGCGGCGACGCGGTGGCGCTCGTCGGGACGATGTCCTACGACGCCCGCATCGGCGGCGACTACCTCGGCGTCGGGCTCGGCTTCGGCGGCGGCTGCCTGCCCAAGGACATCCGCGCGTTCGCCGCGCGCGCCGAGGAGCTCGGCGTGGGTCGCTCGGTCGCGTTCCTCGAGGAGGTCGACGCGATCAACGAGCGCTGCCGCGACCGCGCGGTCGAGCTCGTCCGGTCGGCGGGCGGCGGTCTCGCGGGCCGGCGCGTCGCCGTCCTCGGCGCGGCGTTCAAGCCCGACAGCGACGACGTGCGCTCCTCGCCCGCGCTCGACCTCGCGCGCCGCCTCGCGGGCGAGGGGGCGGACGTCGTCGTCACCGACCCGCAGGCGATCGCGCTCGCCCAGGCCGCGGCGCCCGAGCTGCGCTACGCGGCGGAGGTCGCGGAGGCGGTGACGGGCGCGGACGTCGTCGTGCTCGCGACCGAGTGGCCCGAGTACCGCGCGCTCGACCCGGCCGCGCTGGCCGGCGTCGCGCGGTCCGCGCGGCTCGTCGACACCCGCAACGCGCTCGACCTCGCCGCGTGGCGGGCCGCGGGCTGGGACGCGCGGTCGCTGGGCGGCGCGCCGGTCGCGGTGCTCGACGGTCCCGCCCCCGACGTCGCACGCCCTGGCGAGGTCGTCACCGGCTGACCCGGGCAGGTCCCCGGTGGCGCCCGGTGAAGAGCTGGGGCGGACGCCGGGCGGGCACGGGGTGGGAACGGCGGACGCCGCGGCGCCGCAGGCCAGGTGTCGGGACGATACGGGCGTGGACGACACCGCAGGGGAGCACGACGACGCACCCGTGCCGGACCCGCGCCCGGAGCGCCCGGCACGCCCCCCGTCGTCCCCGGGACCGCAGCGCCGGCGCCGGGTGTGCGCCGCGTCGCTCCGGGCGTCGCGGCCGGGCACGGCGTGTGGACCGGAGCGCTCCTGTCCGTCGTCGTCCTCGCGGGGCTCGGCCTCTTCTCCGCAGGCTCCGGCGGCGTCGAGGAGCGTCTCGTCGCGGCCGTCGCCCTCTCCGCTTGGCTCGGCGTGGTCTGGGTCCCGTTCACCGCGCTGTGGGGCGGCCTGGCCGGTCTCGCCGGGGGCGTCGCGGCGCGCCTCACCGACCGGTGGTGGGGACGGACGCCCGCTTGGCTGGTCGCCGCGGGCCCGGTGCTGGTGGCCGCGCTGGGTGGCGCCGCTGCCGGCTGGACCGTCTCGTCCGTGGCCGACGTCGGGCTGACGCCGGCGCTCGGCTCGACGTCGGGCGGCTCCGGCGCGCTCGTCGGCGCGGCGGCGGTGGCGTTCGAACGGCGGGGCGCTCGACGGGCGGCACGCTCCGGGCAGCCGCGACATCGGGCGTCCTCGCGGGCGTCACGGCCGTGCTCGTCGCCGTGGCGTGGCTGTGGACGGGGTGGGTGTCCCTGCGCGCTCAGCCGTGGGACTGGGGTGAGACCTACGGCCACCTGCTCGGCCGGGCGTCGAGCGAGGTCGGCTTCGCGAGCGGCGGGTTTCCGCCCCAGGGCTGGTGCCTCGGCGGCACCTCGGAGGTCGTGCCGACGCAGCCGGTGTGGCACGCGGTCCTCGCGGCCCTGCTCCTCACGGCGGCGTTCGTCGCCCTGGTCGCCCTGCTGGCGCGCAGCGTCGGCCCGTGGAGGTCGAGGACGGACCGGGTCGTCGCACGCGTGGTGTTCGTCGTCGCGGTCGGCGCCGGTCTGGTGTGGGGCTGGTCCATCGCCACCGCGGTGCCGCCCGACGAGGCGTGGGACGACCTCGCCGCACGGCGCGCCGCCGCTGCGCAGGACGCGGTGGATTCTGCGGCGGCGGCAGAGGCCGCGGCCGGCGTCGGCACGTCGGCCGACGCGAGCGCCGTGCCGACACCGCCGCCTGCGCCGGTGAGCGATGCCGCGGCGCGCGCGGACCTCGAGGTGCTGCGCGCCGCCGCTCAGGACGCCGGCGGGCCGGACCTGCTGTGGCCCCAGCCGCTCGGCGTCGTGGACGCCCCCTGCACGACCGCCGACGGGACGGCCGGCGTCCTCCCGTCACTCACCGGCCGGTTCACCACGCGCGACCTCGCGACCGCGACCGACAACCTCGACTTCCTGTCGATCACGCAGGCCAACGAGGACGTCGCCGAGCGGATCGTCCAGGCCTGGTCGCGGCACGGGCTCGGCACGCCCGAGCCCCTGCACGGCGAGTGGTGGCAGGGCCCGACGCCGGACGGCCGGACGACCGTCGAGATCGCGCACGTCGGCTTCGAGGAGGGCGTCGGCGCCGTGCGGGTCGACGCCGTGTGCACGACGCTCCCATGACTGTCGTGGATGGTGAAAAGTTCGGTATGCCCGCTTCGAGTGTCGGTGGTAGCGGCCAGGATGCCCGCATGACTGTGCCAGGACATGACATCGAGCCCGCCGGGTACGCCGAGATGTTGGCCGAGCTGAAGGCACGGGTGCGCGCGACGCGGTTCCGGGCCGCGCGGGCCGCGAACACCGAGGTGCTGCGCCTGTACTGGTCGGTGGGCCGCGACATCCTCGACCGGCAGCGCTCCGCGGGGTGGGGGAGCAAGGTCGTGACGAGCCTGGCGGCCGATCTGCAGCGTGAGTTCCCCGACCAGCGCGGCTGGTCGCGATCGAACCTGCTGTACATGCGGCGAGCGGCCGAGACCTGGCCGACCGAGGACGAGTTCGTCCACCACGTTGGTGGACGATTGCCGTGGCGGCACGTGACGGTGCTGCTCGACCGCGTCGACACCCGCGACGAGCGTGACTGGTACGCCGCACGGGCCGCGGAGGACGGCTGGTCCCGCGCGGTGCTCGAGCATCAGATCAAGGCCGACCTGCGCCGCGCCGTCGGTGCGGCGCCGACCAACTTCACCGTAGCGCTCGAGACGCCTGACTCGGAGCTCGCGCAGCAGCTCGTCAAGGACCCGTACGTGTTCGAGCACCTGGCCCTGGTCGAGCGCGTGGCGGAGCGGGACGTCGAGCAGGCGTTGATGGACCGCTTGCAGGACACGATGCTCGAGCTCGGCCGCGGCATGGCGTTCGTCGGACGTCAGGTGCGCCTGAGCGTGCCGGACGACGCGAGCGACCGTGTGGACGAGTTCTTCGTCGACCTGCTGTTCTTCCACGTCGAGCAGCTGCGCTACGTCGTCGTCGAGCTGAAGATCGGCGCGTTCGAGCCCGGGCACGTCGGCCAGCTCGGCACGTACGTCGCCATCGTCGACGACCAGCTCCGCCGCCCTGAGATCCACGCACCGACGATCGGGATCCTGCTGTGCACGGGCAAGACCGGGCCGACGGTGCGGTACGCCTTGGCGGGCACCAGGGCGCCTATCGCCGTCGCGGACTACCAGGGCCTGCCCGAGGACGCCCGTGGCGTGCTGCCGTCGGCGGCCGAGCTCGAGGCCGTCATCGAGGACGAGCTCGACCACGGCCACTGAGCAGTCCGAACCGGTACGCGCAGCTGCCCTGCGCAGCTCGTCCGCGTGCCGGGTCGGCGGCGCTCGCCCTGCTCGGCGGGCGGACGCATGGCTCCCGGTCCGGACCGCTCACATGGGGGCCCGTCGGTTCGTCATAGTGGGGACAGCACGAGGACGGGAGCG
The DNA here is from genome assembly GCF_001942335.1 of Cellulosimicrobium sp. CUA-896. Taxonomy (GTDB): domain Bacteria; phylum Actinomycetota; class Actinomycetes; order Actinomycetales; family Cellulomonadaceae; genus Cellulosimicrobium. The sequence continues at coordinate 86,255 of NZ_MKKH01000077.1, forward strand.
CGTGATGACGCAGAGCGAGGCAGGTCAGGGACCAGGCTCCGATGCGGATGCTCGCGAGCAGCTGCCGGAGGTGTTCGACGAACGGCGTCGGCTGCTCGCGATCGGGTACCGGATGCTCGGCACCCTCGCCGAGGCGGAGGACGCGGTCCAGGAGACGTACGTGCGCTGGTACCGCATGACCGACGCCGAACGTGCCGCGATCGCGAATCCGCAGGGGTGGCTCACCCGTGTCATGAGCCGCGTCTGCCTCGACGTCCTCGGCTCCGCCCGCGCTCGTCGGGAGCGCTACGTCGGGGAGTGGTTGCCGGAACCGGTGCCGGCCGACCTGTTCAGCGGCGCCCCGTCCCCGGCGCACCGGGCACCGACCGTGGACCCGCTGGACCGGGTGACGCTCGACGACGAGGTCAGTACAGCGCTCCTCATCGTGATGGAGAGCATGACGCCTGCCCAGCGCGTCGCGTTCGTCCTGCACGACGTGTTCGCCGTGCCGTTCGACGAGATCGCCGCGGTCGTCGGGCGAAGCCCGGCAGCGGTCCGCCAGCTGGCGACCTCCGCGCGGCGACGGATCCGCGCGCACGACGCCCACCCACGGAACCGGCGGGAGCACGACGACGTGCTCGTCGCCTTCGCGGCGGCCGTCACCGGCGGCGACCTCGCCGCGCTGACCGGACTCCTCGACCCGTCGGTCACGCTCCGTTCCGACGGCGGCGGCGTGGTGACCGCGGCCCGTCGCCCCGTGCTCGGCGTCTCCAACGTCGCCCGCTTCATGCTCGGCGTGTTCCGGAAGCGACCGGGCATGGTCTTTGCCGAGCACCGCACGGGCGACGGCCTGGCCCTCGCCGCCATGGACGGTCGACGGCTTCGCGGCATCGTCAACGTCAAGGTCCGCGACGGGCGGATCACCGACGTCTGGATGCAGGTCAACCCCGACAAGCTGACCAGCTGGCGGACCAGCCTCTGACCCTCGCAGGTCCCTGCCGGCCTCGTCAGGACACCGGCGCCACGAGCCGCGGGGAAAGGAACCGCCATGAAGATCCTCGTCCTCGGCGGCACCGGGCACGTCGGGGCGCGGCTCACCGTCCGCCTCGCCGCGCTCGGCCACGAGACGGTCGCGGCGTCACGCACGAGCGGGGTCGACGCCGTCACCGGGGAAGGCCTCGGAGCGGCGATGGCCGGCGTCGACGTCGTCGTCGACGTGCTCGACACAGTCGACACGGACGTCGCGGCCGCGACCGCGTTCTTCCGCGGCACGACCGAGCGCGTCCTCGCCGCCGAGCACACCACCGGCGTGCACCACCACGTCCTGCTCTCCGTGCTCGGGGCGGACCGCGCGCTCGCGAACGGGTACCACGCCGGGAAGGTCGCGCAGGAGGAGGCGGTCCGCGACGGCGGCATCCCCTTCACCATCGTCCGCGCCACCCAGTTCCACGACGCCGTCCTCACGATCGCGGACGCGCTCACGAGCGACGGCGTCGTCCGCGCACCCGGCATGCTCCTCCAGCCGGTGGACGTCGACGACGTCGTCGACCTTCTCACCGAGGTCGCGACCGCGGAACCGGCGTACGACACCGTCGACCTCGCCGGACCGGACCGGTACCGCCTCGACGAGCTCCTCCGAGCGACGCTCGCCGCCGCCGCCGACGGCCGCGAGGTCGTCACCACCGCCGGGCTGGCCCTTGGCGCCGACGCTGCCGACTCCCTGCTCCCGCTGGGTGCGCACCGCACGGCGCCCGGCCCTTCCCCACCCCCGTGCCGCGAGCGGACCGGTAGCCGCAGCGTCCACCGCGCACGCTCCGGCGATCTCGTCGCGGTGCTCCCTCACACGTCGACCCGCCACGTCGTCAGTGCACCGAGGGCGCACGTCGAGCGCCAGGACGAGGAGACGATATGAAGATCGCCGTCGCCGGTGGCACGGGAACCGTCGGGAAGCACGTCGTGCACGCAGCGCGAGAACGAGGGCACGACGTCGTCGTCCTCTCGCGCGAGCACGGCGTCGACGTGCACGGGAACGTCGGCATCACCGCGTCGATCGACGGTGCCGACGCGGTGATCGACGTCCTCAACACCACGACGCTCTCGACCAAGGTCGCCAGGGCGTTCTTCTCCACGGCCACGACGAACCTCCTCGCCGCCGAGGCGCAGGTCGACACCGCGCACCACGTCGTGCTCTCCATCGTCGGCATCGACGAGATCGACACGTCGTACTACGCCGGGAAGATCGCGCAGGAGCGCCTCGTCCGCGGCTCGGACGTCCCGCACACCGTCGCGCGGGCCGCGCAGTTCCACGAGTTCGCCGAGCAGATCGCCTCCCAGACGACGCTGGGCCCGCTCACCGTGGCACCGCGCACCCTCTCCCGCCCTGTCGCCGCGCGGGAGGTCGGCGCCCATCTCGTCAGCGTCGCGGAGTCCGAGCCCGGGGGGCGAGCCCCAGACCTGGTCGGGCCGGAGGACGACACGCTCGCCGGCATGATCCGCCGCATGTACGCCCACGACCGGACGTCCCGCCGCGTCCTCGACGTCCGCTTCCCGGGTGCCTACGGCACGGGCCTCGCCTCCGGCGCCCTCCGGGGAGGGCAGGGCCCGCAGCGAGTCGCCGGCACGACGTTCGACCAGTGGCTCGAGTCCCCCGACCACCACGGCTGAACGACCACCACGGCTGAACGACCACCACGGCTGAACGACCACCACGAGCGAGGAGAACCCCATGGAACACCCGCGACCCGCTCGAGACCGGATCGGTCTGCTGCAGACCGTCGGGCTCGTCGGCACGATCGTCATCGCCCTCGGAGTGGGCGTGTGGGCGTACGTCCTGCCGCGCGAGTTCTACGACCACTTCCCCTCGCTCCTCGGCGAGTGGATCTCCCAGGACGGCCCGTACAACGAGCACCTGATCCGCGACCACGGAGCGCAGTACCTCGCCCTCGGGGCCGCCAGCGTCGCCGCCCTGTTCTGGCGGTCGCAGCCGCTGTACCGCGTGCTCGGCATCGCCTGGGGCAGCTTCGGCGTCCTGCACGTCGCCTACCACGTCACGCACCTCGGGCACATGAGCACCACGGACGCCGTCGCCCAGATGGTCGTCCTGACGGTCGCCGCGGTGCTCGGCATCATGATCGCGGTCCCCCCGAGAACCCGGGAACCGCAGGAGGACCACGCGCTTCGCGCCTGAGCCTGGCGTCGCCGCCCGTTCATCACCCTCTCGGCCTGGTCGCACACCACGTCGCGGACGGGACACCACGATCGGAGAGAACTGCATGCCCGAGAGCGTCGACGGAGCGACGAGACCGGTCACGTCGCTCGTCCTGGGGTGCGTCGGCATCCTCACCGCCTACCTGCCCGTCGTCGGCGTACCCGTCATCCTCGGCGAGATCGGCACGGCGACCGGCGCCTCGACGGCAGAGCTGCAGTGGGTGACCGCCTCGGGGCTGCTCGCGCTCGCCGCCGCCGTGCTCCCGAGCGGAGTTCTCGGGCACCGGCTCGGACGGCACGTCGTCCTCGTGGCGGGGCTGGCGCTCGTCCTCCTCGGCGCCGTCGTCGGCGTCGTCGCGGGGCTGGTCCCCGCGGAGGTCGCGCTCGGATGGCTGTACACCGGTCAGGTCGTCATCGGGCTCGGCGGCGGAGCGCTCCTGACCTCGACGCTCGCCGTCGTCAGCGACGCCGCGACGACGCACCACCGGCGTGGCCTGTACATCCCGCTCTGGGCGAGCTCGCTGGTCGTCGGGTCCGGCCTCGGACCGTTCGTCTCCGGCGCGGTCGCGACGTTCACCACCTGGGGCTGGACCTTCCTCCCGCTGGCCGTCGTCGCGGCGGGGGCGCTGGCCCTCGCCGTCGCCGTCGCACCTCCCGCACGGACGCCGCGGACGATGCGGCAGGGGATCGACCTGCCAGGACAGCTGACGTCGGCGGCCGCCGTGACGGCGCTCGTCTACACGATCATCCAGGCACCCACCACCGGATGGGCGTCCACCCCGACCGTCGTGAGCGGCGGTGCGTCGGTCCTGCTCGTCGCGGCCTTCGTCGCGGTCGAGGCCCGGGCGGTCTCGCCGATCGTCCCGCTCCGGCTCTTCCGCTCACCAGGTTTCGTCGTCGCCGCGCTCGCGGCGACGAGCATCCTGTTCGCCATCGTCGGCATCGCCTTCGTGCTCACCCTGTATCTCAGCGGGCACCAGCACCTCAGCGTCCTCGGCGTCGCGGACCGTATCGGGTTCCTCTACCTGTTCGCCGCGCTGACCGGGCCGGTCGTCGGGTACGCGCACCGGTACGTCGCGATGTCCACCGTGCTCGTCACCGGGCTCGCGATCTCGGCGCTCGGCGTCGGTCTGCTCGCCGCCGTCCCCGCGGAGGCCGGTCTGGTCGCTCTCGCCTGGCGGCTCAGCCTCACCGGGATCGGCGTCGGAGCCGTCCTCAGCGTTGTCTCGTCGGTCGCCATCCACTCCGTCCAGAGCGGGGACGCGGGCATGGCGGGCGCGACGAACACGTTGTTCCGGCAGGTCGGCGCGGCTCTCGGCCCCGCCGTCGCCGGCACGATCTGGACCACTCGGACCACCGGCGGGGGTCCCGCCGTGGAGGGGTTGCACGTCAGCATGCTCGCCATCGCCTGGGCCCTCGGCGTGTCCGCCGTGCTGGCCCTGCTGACCTTCGCCACGAGCAGTCGTCGGGCCCGCCTGGCCGGCCGCTGACCCGCCGTCCCGGGCTCGACGACCCCGGGCGCCGCCCCGGGCTCAGCGGCCCGTCACGAGCGCGTCGATCCGCCGCACCGGCTCCCACGCACCGTCCTCGGCGTTCGACACGACGACGACGGTCGTCCCCGGCGCGGCGGCTGGCGGCACGCCGGTGCTGCCGGTGCCCTCGGTGGTGGCGTCCGGGTAGTGGCGCAGGATCGCGCTGGCGCCGGTGTTGATGCCCTCCTTGTACGCCGAGCGCACGCTCCCGTCGGCGCGGAGCTCGAACTCGAGCCCGAACCCGTAGTGCACCTCGGCGGTGCGGTCCTCGGGCGCGAGGCCCTCGGCGTCCTTCTCGTCCGTCTCGTCGGTGTCGCCGTCGTCGTGCTTGACCTGCGGCGTGAAGAACGCGCGCGTCAGGTCGGGCGGGAGCAGGACGCCGTCGCGCGCCGCGCCGAGGAAGCGGGCGAGGTCGGCCGCGGTGACGTGCGCGCCGCCGTCGGGTGAGCCGACGGGCGGGTAGGAGTAGATGTTCTGCCGCCACCCGAGCACCGGGCCGTTGCCGGTGCGGTCGTCGCTCGCTGCGTCGTCGCCCGCCGTGTCGCCGCGCACGGGCTCCCAGCCCTCGGCGACGTCCGGCACGGCCTCGTCCATGCGGAAGAACCCGGACGCCGCCATGCCCGCCCGGGCGAAGACGTGCTCGCGGACGTAGTCGCGGTACGTCTGCCCGGTGGCGGACTCGAGGGCGAGCCCGGCGAGCACGTATCCGACGTTGCAGTACCGGCAGCCTTCGCCGGGCGCGAAGTTCGGCTCCTTGTGGACGAAGCCGGGGAGGAAGTCGGCGGTGCGCGTCACGGAGTAGTTCGGCCGGTCGACCCACAGCGCCTCGTACGACTCACCGGCCTCCTCGTCCGCGTCGTCGGCGATGCCCGACGTGTGCGTGAGCAGGTGCCGCAGCGTCACGTCGCGGGGGATCGCGGTGCCGGCGAGGTCGACGTGGTCGTGGACCCGGTCGTCGAGGGCGAGCGTGCCGGCGCCGACCTGCTGGAGCACCGCGACGGCGGTGAACAGCTTGGTCACGGACGCGACGTCGAACCGCGTCGTCGTGCGCACCGGCACGCCCCAGCGGCGCGAGGCCACGCCGTATGCGCGCTCGAACACCTCCTCCCCGTGCCGCTCGACGCGGACGACGCCGGAGAAGTCGTCCGCGGCGGCGGCCGCCGCGAGGTGCCGGTCGAGGGCGTCGAAGGCCTCGGGGGAGGAGGTGTCGAGCGGTGGGTCGGCGGGCACGGACGGGGCCATGCCGTCGACCCTAGGCGTCGGCGTCGGCCCCCGTCAGGAGGTTTTCCGCCGCGGCGACCACCTCGTCGACGGTCGCGCGCTCGAGCGCCGGGTCGACGTCGTCGGCGTGCGGGTCGCCGAGGTAGGTGACGTCGCCGCCCTGCGGCACGGGCTCGTCGCCGTGCCAGACGACGACGTGCCGCTCCGGGTCGATCGCCGGCCCCCACAGCGTGGGCGGCGTCGGGCCGAACAGCACGACCGACGGCGTGCCGTACGCGGTGGCGAGGTGCGCCACGCCCGTGTCCCCGGACACGACGAGCCGGGCCGTCGCGACGACGTCCGCGAGCGCGGGCAGGTCGAGCGTGCCGGACGCGTCGCTCACCGAGCCGCCGGGCGACAGGTCGTCCCCGGCACCGGCGTCCGCGACGACCTGCGCGCACAGCTCGCGCTCGGCAGGCCCTCCCGTGACGACGACGTCGTGCCCCGCGTCCGCGAGCCGGCGCACCACGGCGGCGAACCGGTCGGCGGGCCAGCGCCGCGACCCCGACGCCGCGCCGGGGTGCACGACCACGTGCTCGCCGCGCGAGGCCGGGGCCTCGACGCGCAGGTCCTCGCGCGCGCAGCGCCCGCCCGCCCACGTGAGGAGGCGGCACCAGCGGTCGACCTCGTGCTCGTCGGCGTCCCAGTCGAGCCCGGGCACCATGGCCTCGTCGGACCGGAACGCCACGAGCAGGTCCGGCTCGGTCTCGAGGAGGATCCGGTGGCTCTCGGGGCGCTGCCGTGGAGGTTGACGGCGATGTGCCCGACAGGCGCCCCGCCCGTCACGGCCTCGGCCTCCTCGCCCCAGTGCAGCGGCTCGAGGCCGGTCGTCGGCACGACGCCGTCGACGAGCCCGAGACCCTGGAGCCACGCCCCGACCTCGCTCGGCGCGGCGAGCAGCACGCGCCGGCCGGGCCACGCGCGCCGGACGCCGCGCAGCGCCGGGATCGCGGTCACGGCGTCGCCGAGCCCGAGCGCGCGCAGCACGAGGACCGTGCCCTCGTCCTCGCCCTCGACGACCGCCGGCAGGTCGGGCGCGAGCTCGCTCGCGCCGTCGCCGGTCACGTCCTCCGGTCCCGTCACGCCCTCGCTCACGGCCACGACGTCTCGCCGGAGGCCATGACGAGCATCTCGCGGATCTCGCACCCGACCGGCTGGCGCAGCGCGGTGATCACCGCCTGCGCGGTCGCGCGCGGGTCGTTGAGGTCGGCGTCCGGGCCGGGCTTGTACTGCTCGGTGCGGCCGTCGAAGAACGCGGTGCGCATGCCGCCGGGCACGAGGCACGTCACGCCGACGGTCCCCGCGGTCTCGGCCGCGAGCGCCTGGGAGAACCCGCGCACGGCGAACTTGGACGAGCAGTAGGCGGTGGCGTCGGAGACGCCCTTGAGCCCGAGCGTGGACGCGACGGTCACGACGGTGCCGCGCCGCTCGGCGAGGTGCGGCAGCGCGGCGCGCACGACGGAGACGGTGCCGAACAGGTTGACCTGGACGACGCGCTCCCAGGTGGCGGGGTCGATCTCGTCGAGGCGTCCGCACGCGTCGGTCCCGGCAGCGGTGACGACGGCGTCGGGCGGCCCCACCTCGACGGCGAGGCGCTCGACGGCGGCGGCGGCCGCGGCGGAGTCGGACAGGTCCACGATCGCGTGCAGGCCGCCGTTCGCGGGCGCGACGCGGTCGAGGACGACGGGCTTGCCGCCGGCGGCGGTCACCGCCTCGACGACGGCGGCGCCGAGGCCGCTCGCGCCGCCCGTGACGTACACGGTGCCGACCTCGCGGGGTACGGGCGCCGGGGAGTCGGCGGGCTGCTGGAACGTGGTGGGAGAGGTCATGCGGTGGTCTCCTTCGCGGTGGTGGGGGAGGGAGCTGGGGGGGCGTACTGCCCGGAGCGCTCGAGGATCGACGTCGTGGACCGTCCGGCGACGAACGGCAGGACGACGACGCGCCCGCCGTGGCGGCGCACGACCTCGGCCTCGGGCAGCGTGTCCTCGGTGTAGTCGCCGCCCTTGGCCCACACGTCGGGGCGCAGGCGGTCGAGGGCGGCGCGCGGGTCGTCCTCGTCGAAGACGACGACCTCGCTCACGCAGTCGAGCGCGGCGAGCACGCGGGCGCGGTCGGCCTGCGTGACGACGGGGCGGTCCGGTCCCTTGAGGCGGCGCACGGACGCGTCGCCGTTGAGCAGGACGACGAGGTGGTCGCCGAGGCGGGCCGCGGCCTCGAGCGTCGCGACGTGGCCGGCGTGGAGGATGTCGAAGCACCCGCCGGTCGCGACGACCGTGCCGCCGCGACCGCGCAGGCGGGCCGCGACCTCCTCGGGCGTGGCGGTGCCGGGGCGCCCGTCGGCGGCGTCCTGGCCGTCGGCAGCGCCCCGGTCGTCCGCGCGACGGCGGTAGCCCTCGGCGCCGCCGGCCGCGACCCACGCGGACGCGGCGTCGACGGCGCGGGCGACGCGTCGACGAGCGAGGCGCCGCGCGCGAGCTCGCACGCCGCGGTCGAGGCGAAGCGGTCCCCGGCGCCGCACGGGTCGCCCGCGACGGCGGTCGCGGGCACGTACGCCGGCTCGCCGGTCGCGCGGGCCACGAACGCGCCGCGCTCCCCGGCGGTCACGCACACCGCGTCGACGTCCCAGCCGCGTGCGAGCGCCTGGGCGAGCCCGCCGACGTCGTCGGGGTCCGCGGCGATGCCGAGCCGGTCCGCGGCGTCGAGCGCCTCGGCGAGGTTGGGGGTGACGAGCGCCGCCCCGGGCACGGGTGCGCCGCCGCGCGGGTGCGGGTCCCACACGACCGTCGTCGTGCGGGCCGCCTCCGCGAGCGCGACGCGCAGGGGGCCGTCGTGCGTGGTGCCGGCGCCGTAGTCGGACACGAGGACGACGTCCGCGTCGCCGAGCGTCGCGCGCACGGCCGCCTCGGGGACGTCGACGGGCCGGGCCGGGCCGCCGTCGTCGACCCGGACGACGGTCTGTCCCGCGGAGCGCACGCGCGTCTTGCGCCGCGTCGTGCCCTCCTGCGGGACGGGCACGACGCCGAGGTGCGGACGCAGCAGCGCGCGCAGGTCGCGCCCGCGTCGTCGTCGCCGAACGGCGCGACCAGCCGGACGCGCGCGGCGTCGGCGGCGAGCAGGGCCGTGAGCCCGGCGCCGCCGGGGCTGCGGCGCACGCCGAGCGTGTCGACGACCGGGACCGGGCCGTCGGGGGAGAAGCGCGTGACCTGCCCGTCGACGTCGCGGTCGAGGAGCACGTCCCCGACGACGACGACGCGCGGCCGGTCGTCCGCGGGTGTGGGCTCGGCGGCTCGCGGCTGCGCGTGGGCAGCACCGTCGGCGCCGTCGGCACTGTCGGCGACGGCCTCCGCGGCGGCCTGCCGGTGGCGCACGTGCGCGTCGACCGCCGCGCACAGCGCGTGCACGACGACGAGGTGCAGCTCCTGCACCGACGACGTCGACGCGCCCTGCATCGCGAGCGTGTCGTCGCACGCCGCCGACAGGGCGGACTCGCGCGGGCCGGTGAGCGCCCACGTGGTGAGGCCGAGCTCGCGCGCCGGTGCGCCGCGGCCACGACGTTCTCGCTGCGGCCCGACGTGGACAGCAGCAGCAGCACGTCGCCCGCCCGCCCGTGCGCGGCGACCTGCCGCGCGTACATCTCGCCGACGCCGTAGTCGTTGACGATCGCGGTGAGGCTGGAGGTCTCGGCGTGCAGGCTGATCGCGGACAGCGGCACGCGCTCCCCCTCGAACCGCCCCACGAGCTCGGCCGTGAGGTGCTGGGCCTCCGCGGCGCTGCCGCCGTTGCCCGCGACGAGCAGGCGTCCGCCCGCCAGCACGACGTCCGCGAGTCTCTCGCCCCACGCGTCGATGCGGCCCGCCTCGGCGAGCAGCAGGTCGAGGCCCTGGTGGAGGTCGTCCGCGTGCGCACGCAGCCAGTCGCGCGCGGCGCTCATCGGGCGCTCACCGCCCGCAGCGCCGCGGCGGGCGCGGCCGCCGCGGACCTGGACGACGCCGCGGCGGCAGCGACCGAGGCCGGCTCGGACGACGGTGCGCGCCGCGTGCCCGACCGCGACCCGGCGGCCACGACGCGCTCGTACGACTCGAGCGTGCTCGCCGCGACGGCGGTCCAGCTGTAGAGGCGCTCGGCCCGCACGCGCGCCGCCGACCCGAGCCGTTCGCCGAGCGCGGGGTCGTCGGCGAGGCGCTGCAGCGCCGCGGCCAGCGCCGCCGCGTCGCGCGGCGGGACGAGCAGGCCCGTGCGCCCGTCCACGACCGAGTCGAGCAGACCGCCGACCGCGGCGCCCACGACCGGGCGCCCGCAGGCCGCGGCCTCGAGCGGCACGATCCCGAACGGCTCGTACCAGGGGTCGCACACGACGACGTCGGCCGCGTGCATGTGGTCGCGCACCTCGTCCTGCGTGACGCTGCCGACGAGGTGCACCCGGTCGGCCACGCCGAGGGCCTGCGCGAGCGCCCGCAGGCGGCGCGCCTCGTCGTCCTGCTCGAGCCGGTCCGGCCGCGGGCCGCCCGCGACGACCAGCTCGGCCCGCGGCAGCGCCGGGAGCGCCTCGATGACGGTGTCGATCCCCTTGCGCTCCACGAGCCGCCCGACCGTGACCAGCCGCAGCGTGCCCGGCTCGCGGTCGCGGCGCTCGCGCAGGCGCTCCCCGCGGGCGGGGTCGGGGCGGAAGTGCCCGACGTCGACCCCGCACGGCACGACGTCCACCCGGTCCGGGTCGGCGCCGAGCGCGACGAGCTCGGCGACCTCGTCGGTGCACGTCGCGATCACGCGGTCCACCGCGCGGCACAGCAGGCGCTCGCGGGCCACGCGCTCCGCGGGGCTCGTGTCGCGCGCGCCTGGTGGCGGCGCTTGACGGACCCGAGCGCGTGGAACGTCTGCACGAGCGGGATGCCGAGCGCCGGCGCGGACATCAGCCCGGCGATGCCGGACATCCAGAAGTGCGCGTGCACGACGTCGGGCGCCGCGGCCGGGTCGGACCACCGCCGGCGCAGGTCCGCGCCGAAGGCGTCCATGTGCGGCAGGAGCTCGTCCTTGGGCACGGACGTCGGCGGTCCGGCGTCGACGTGCACGACCTCGACGCCGCGCGCGAGGGGCACGCGCTCCGGGAGCGCCGCGTCGTCGCGCCGGGTGTAGACCTCGACGTCGTGCCCCTGGGCGCCGAGCCGCGTGGCGAGCGACGCGACGTGGACGTTCTGCCCGCCAGCGTCGACGCCGCCGAGGACGGCGAGCGGGCTGGCGTGCTCGGAGATCATCGCGATCTTCATGAGGTCACCTCCTGGAGGACCGTGTCCCAGCGGCGCAGGAACGTGGCGAGGGAGTAGTGCTCGAGGACGTGGGCGCGCGCGGCGGTGCCGCGCTCGCGCGCCTCGTCGGGGTCGGCGAGCCAGCGCCGCGCGGTCGCGACGAGCTCGTCGGGACGGGAGCTGAGCGTCCCGGCGGCCGGCGGGACCGCGACGGGCGCCTCGGTGGTCGGCAGCGCGAGCACCGGCATGCCGAGGGCCATCGCCTCGAGCAGCGACAGTCCGAGGCTCGTCCAGCGGTAGGGGTGCAGGTAGACGCGCGACGTCGCGAGGCGCGCGTGCATCGCAGCCTGCGGGACGTCGTCGTGCAGGCCGTGCTGCGTGCCGGGTGCGCCGCCGGGCCCGGGGGCGGGACCGGCCGCCGGACCGCCGAGGTGCTCGGCAAGCTTGCCGACGCCCATCCCGTACACGTCGAGCGGTGCGTGCCGCCCGACCTCGACGAGGACGTCGGTGCCCGCGACGCGCCACCGCCGTACCGGCTCGTTGACGACGACGCCGACGCTCGCCCGGCTGCCCGTGTACAGGTGGCCGGGGTCGGGGATGCCGTGGTCGACGACGAGGGTGCGCGCGTCGCCGCAGTCCCACATGAGCTGGTTGAACGCGGTGACGTGCACGATCGGGACGAGGCCCTCCTCGACGACGTCGAGGCCGGCGAGGGGGTGGCGCGAGCGGGCCGCGTGCTCGGTGGGCGCGTTGTGCTCGACGTACACCGCGGGCACGTCGCGCCCGGGCACGAGCCCGGTCCAGCGCCGTAGCAGCTCGACCTCCTCCGGCCGCTGGAGCACGACGACGTCGATCCCGCCGCCCGCGGCGAGGCCGGCGATCTCCTCGGGCGAGGCCTCGGTCACCGACGCGGGCCAGTCCCAGGTCTGCGCGCGGCCGCGGCCCTCGGGCCCGCGGCCCGGGACGAGGGGGACGACGTACTCGTGGCCGCCGCCGACGAACGACGTCGCCCACGACCCGTGCACGTGCCAGACGAGGATCCTCATGCGACCACCTCCGCGGTCTCGGGCGCACGTCCGGGCGGGGCCGGGGGCGCGTCGGGGGACGTCGCGGCGAGACGCTCGACGGCGTCGACGACCTCGTGCGTCCCGATGCCGCCCAGGCACGGGTGCCCGGCGACGGGGCACGCGCGCGCCCGGGTGCCGCGGCACGCGGCGCCCTGGTCGCCGAGGACGACGCTCGGCACGCCCCACGGCGCCCAGCGGTCGGCGGGGACGACGGGCGCGAAGAGCGAGACGACCGGCGTCCCGACGGCGGCGGCGAGGTGCGCGGGCCCGGTGTTGCCGACGACGACGCACGCCGCCCCGGCGAGCACGGCCGCGAGCCCGGCGAGGTCGGTGCGACCCGACAGGTCCGTCGCGCGGCCGTCCGCGACGTGCGCCGCGAGGTCGGTCTCGCGCGGCCCGCCGGTCACGACGACGCGGTGCCCGGCGTCGGCCAGCGCGGCAACCATGTCGCGCGCGTGGTCGGGCGCGGGCGCGCGGGCCGGTACCGACGCACCGGGGTGCACGACGACGTACGGCCCGGCGGGCACGAGGTCGCGCACGTCGGGCAGCGGCTCGCGCACGCGCAGGCGGTCGTCGGCCGGTCCGTCGTGACGAGACCGTGCGCGTGCGGTCGCGCCGTCGCGGTCGGCGACCGGGTAGCCCGCGGCGCGCACCAGGTCGAGGGCGGCCTCGACCTCGTGCAGGCCGTCGGGGCGGCGGTGGCGCACGTCGAGCAGCGAGCCGGGGTAGTCCTCGCTCGTGCCGGACACGTGAGGGATCCCCGCGAGCCGGGCGAGCAGCGCCATGGGCAGCGGGCTCTGGTGGAACGACGTGAAGACCACGGCGGCGGCGTACCGGCGCGCGGCGAGCGTCTCGACGAGGCCGAGCACCTCGGCGCGGTCGAGCGGCGGCGGCGCGTACCCGGACCACGGCGCGTCGAACACGAGCACGTCGCGCACGCCCGGCAGCAGCCCGGCGGCGGCGCGGCCGGCGGACGACGCGAGCACGTCGACCTGTCCGCCGCGCTCGGCCGCACCGGCCGCCAGGGCCCGGACCGCCGGACCGGTGAGCAGCACGTCGCCGTCGCTGTCGAGGCGCACGGCCAGGACGTCGGCCGTCATGCGTCGCCCTCCGCGAGATCGGCAGCTCCGGTCGACGTCGCAGTCCCGACGCGCCGATCTCAGCACCGGCTGCCGATCTCGACGCGCCCCGTGCCGAGGCGGGGAGCGGTCGGCGAGCAGCTTCACCGCGGCGGCGAGGTCGGGCGCGACGTGCGGGGCGGCGTCGACCTCCTCGGCCCGCGTGACGGGGGTCGGCACGAGCACGGGCGTCGCGCCCGCGGCGAGCGCGGCACCGACGTCGGCGCCGATGTCCCCGACGACGGCGCAGCGCCACGGCTCGACGCCGAGCTCGGCCGCGGCGGCGAGCACCATGCCGGGTGCGGGCTTGCGGCACGCGCACGCGTCGTCGGGCCCGTGCGGGCACACCTGCCACGTGTCGAACGGGCCGAGCAGCTCCTCGACGCGCGCGTTGACGGCGTCGACCTGGTCGCGCGTGATCATGCCCCGCGCCACACCGGACTGGTTGGACACGACGCCGACGCGCACGCCGCGCGCCCGCAGGCCGTCGAGCACCTCTTGCGCGCCCTCGACGGGCCGGACGGCCGCCGGGTCGCCGTTGTAGGGGACGTCGTGGACGAGCGTGCCGTCGCGGTCGAAGAGCACCGCGGCGAGCGTGCCGGGCCACGGGTCGAGCCCGCGGCGCGCGGCGAGCGTGCCTGCGACGCGGTGCCGCACGGCGGCGAACGGGATCGCGGCGCTCGTCCAGGCCATGCGGCGCAGCTCGGCGGCGAAGACGTCGTCGCCCGGGCGGGGGCCGGGGGCGAGGCGGCGGCGCGCGAAGTCGAGCGTGAGCCCGGCCCAGGCGGCGGCACCGAGCGCGGCGACCGCGGGGCGGCGCGCGAGCAGTCCCGCTGCGGCGACGCCCGCGGCGCCCACGGTCGCGACGTGCCAGGCGAGGCGTCCCCGCCCGGTCTCGGCGCGCTCGCGCCAGTCGGGACTGTGCAGGGCGCGCATCGTCGCGTCGTCGCGCGTGCCCGCCTGGACGCGCAGGCTCACGCCGTCGTCGGTCGGGCGTACCGGGTGCGTCGTCGTGCGGGTGCCGCGCACGAGCTCCCAGCCCGCATCGCGCACGCGCAGCGCCAGGTCGGCGTCCTCGCGGTACGCGCGGGGGAAGCGCTCGTCGAACCCGGCGACGTGCTCGAGCGCGGCGCGGCGGTAGGCCATGTCGGCGGTCGGCCACAGCGCGTCCTGCAGCCCCGCGGTGCCGCGCTCCCAGTCGGTCGGTCGACGGTGCGTCGGCAGCGGCACGTGCAGGCGTCCCTGCACACCGCCCGTGCGAGCGCCGGCGGCGGCGAGGTCGGCGGCCAGGAGATCGGCCCAGCCGTCGGGGAGCTCTACGTCGTCGTCGAGGAACACGACCCACGGCGCGGACGTCGAGCGCCAGCCGGCGTTGCGGGCGGCGGCCGGGCCGCGCCCGCCGGTGCGCACGACGCGCGCACCGAGCCGGGCGCCGACGTCGCCGAGGTCGAGCGGCTCGGGCAGCGGGTCGCCCGGCCCGTCGGCGGAGGAAGCGGTGGGCAGGCGCCGGTCGTCCGCGACGACGACCTCGACCGGCGCCGGCGCGGCTGGGGAGCCGTCGGCCTGCGCGGCGAGCGTCTCGAGCAGACGCAGCAGCGACGGCCGCCCGATGGACGGCACGACGACGGCGTACGCCTGCTCGCTGCCGGCGACGCCCGGGGTGGCGGGCGCCGTCACGCCGCCGCCCCGTCGCCCGCGCCGGGGGCGAAGACGTCCGCGCGGCGCACGAGGTGGGGGCCGAGGACGAGCACGTCGACGGGCGCCGAGCCGAACAGCTCGAGCGCGTCGCGCGGGTCGTCGACCATCGGCCGCCCGGCGGTGTTGAGGCTCGTGTTGACGACGACGGGCAGGCCCGTGCGCTCCTTGAACGCACGGATCATCGCCTGCAGCCGCGGGGTCGAGTCGTCGATCGTCTGGATGCGCGCGGTGTGGTCCACGTGCACGACCGTCGCGATGCGGTCGCGCCACTCGGGCGCGACCTCGTGCACGAACAGCATGTACGGGCTGGGGATCGGGCCGCCGCTGAAGATCTCCGCGGCGTCCTCGAGGAGGACCATCGGCGCGACGGGGCGGAACTGCTCGCGGCCCTTGACGTCGTTGAGGCGCTCGAGGTTCTCCACCGGCCCGGGGTTCGCGATGAGCGAGCGGTGCCCGAGCGCGCGCGGCCCGAACTCGGCGCGCCCGTCGAACCACGCGATGACGCCGTTGTCGGCGAGCACCTGGGCGACCTCGCCGGGCAGGTCGTCGGGCGTGGTGAACGGGACCTTGGCGGTGCGCAGCCAGTCGGCGAGCTCGTCGTCGGACCAGGACCGGCCGAGGGCGGCCGAGCCCATCGGCTCGACGGTGTCGCCCGCCTCGGCCGCGAGCTGCATCGCCGCGCCGAGCGCGGTGCCGGAGTCGCCCGCGGCGGGCTGCACCCACACCTCCTCGAACGGCGTCTCGCGCCAGATCCGGGAGTTCGCGACGCAGTTGAGCGCCGTCCCGCCGCCCATCGTGAGCACGCGGTCGCCCGTCTGCCCGTGCAGCCACGTCGCGAGGTCCACGAGGACCTCCTCGAGCCGCGCCTGCACCGACGCGGCGAGGTCGGCGTGCTCCGCCATGCCGCCGTGCTCGGTGCCCCACGTGCCGTCGTCGACGCGACGCGGCGCCCACCGCGTCCAGTCGGGCGCCTCGGCGACGAACCCGCCGTCGTCGGTCGCGTAGAGGATCTCGCGCAGGTCGTCGAGGAAGCGCGGCTCGCCGTAGGACGCGAGCGCCATGACCTTGTACTCGTCGCTCGAGCGCAGGAAGCCCAGGTGCTCGGTCAGGGACTCGTAGACCAGGCCGAGCGAGTGGGGCAGCTCCTGGCTCGCGAGCACCTCGAGCTTGCCGTGCGCGTACCGGCCGGCGAGGTGGGACGAGCGCTCACCGCGCCCGTCGAGCGACAGGACGCTCGCGACGGGGAACGGCGACGCGAGCGCGGCCGACGCCGCGTGCGCGACCTCGTGCGGGACGAACCGCACCGCCGACGGCGACAGGCCGGGCAGCGCCGTCGCGATGAACTGCGGGGCCCGCTCGGCGTACTGCACGCGCAGCCAGTCCCACGGGTCCGGAAGGCCCATCTCCTCGGCGGGCTTCGCCAGCGCCGGGTCGAACGAGTACGCGACCGCGTCGAGGTCCTGCGGGCGCAGCCCACCGGCCTCCAGGCACCACGCCATCGCCTTCTCGGGCAGCTCCCACGCCGCGAACGGCACGGGCCGCTTGCCGTGCTTGCGCCGGGAGAACCTCTCCTCCTCGGCGGCCGCGACGACCTTGCCGTCGACGACCAGAGCCGCGGACGGGTCGTGGAACAGGGCGTTCACACCGAGGACGCGCATGGATGGCGAGCCTTCCTTTCTCGGGCCAGGCTGGGAGGGCCCCGTCACGGGGCACGACCTGACGCGTGCGGGTCGGCGCTGCTGCAACCCGGCTTCACCTTCTCGCCGAGAAGCGCTTCTCGCACGCCGACCTGGCACGCACACGTACTTCTCCCCGTGTCATTCGACGCACCGCCCACCTCCGGAGGCCTTGATGACGACGACCACCTCGACCGCTCCGTCCGCACCGGCGGGCACCTCGACCGGCGCCCACCGGGTCGAGCGCACCGACCCGACGACGGGCCGTCCCGGCACGCCGGTCGAGTGCGCCGGGGCGCACGAGGTGGACGCCGCCGTCCGCGCCGCCGCCGCCGCGTGGCCCGCGTGGCGCGCGACGCACCCGGCGAGCGGGCGGGCGCGCTGCGCGACGCCGCGAAGGCGGTGCGCGAGGCCGCCGACGAGCTCGGCGCGCTGCTGTGCGCGACGACGGGGCGGCTCGAGCGCGAGGCGCGGCAGTCGGCCGAGGTCGCGGCCGAGCTGCTCGAGGAGGCCGCGGTCACCGGGCTGACCCGGTCGGGTCGCGTCCTCGCGGGCGACCCCGCCGCGCTCGACGTCGTGCGCCGCGAGCCGCGCGGCGTCGTCGCCGTCATCACGCCGTGGAACGACCCCTACCCGGCCGCCGCCGGGCTCATCGCCGCCGCCCTCATCACGGGCAACGTCGTGGTGCACAAGCCGTCCGAGCGCAGCGACGCCCCCGGCGTGCGGCTCGCCGAGCTCGTCGCCGGCGCCCTCCCGGCCGACGTGTTGCGCGTGCTCAGCGGCGACGGCTCGACCGGCGAGGCGATCGTGGCGCACGAGGACGTCGCGCTCGTCGCGCACGTCGGGTCCACCGCGGTTGGCCGGCGCATCGCCGCCGCCGCGGGCGCGCGCGGCGCCAAGGCGCTGCTGGAGAACGGGGGGAAGGACCCGATCGTCGTCGACGCGGGCGTCGACCCGGCGCTCGCCGCGCAGCAGATCGCGACCGGTGCGTTCACGAACGGCGGCCAGCTGTGCACGGCCGTCGAGCGGGCGTACGTCGTCGAGGAGGTCGCGGACGCCGTCGTCGCGGAGCTCGCGCGGATCGCCCGCGAGGTCACGGTCGGCGACCCGTCCGACGACGCCACGACGATGGGGCCGCTCGTCGACGAGGACCAGCTCGCCGTCGTCGACGAGCACGTGCGCGGCGCGACCGCGGCCGGCGCGGAAGTGGTCGTGGGCGGGCAGCGGCTCGACCGCGACGGGTCGTTCTACGCCCCGACGGTGCTCGACCGCTGCCCCGACGACGTCGCCCTGCTCACGGAGGAGACGTTCGGCCCTGTCGCGCCCGTCGTGCGCGTCGCGGACTTCGACGAAGGCCTGCGCCGGGCGTCGGAGTCCGCGTACGGGCTGGCGGCGACCGTGCTCACCCCGTCGCTCGAGCGCGCGCTGCGCGCCGCGGACCAGCTCGACGTCGGGACCGTGAAGGTCAACGCCGTGTTCGGCGGCGCGCCCGGCGGCTCCGCCGACCCGCGCCGGGGGAGCGGCGGAGGCGCCGGGTTCGGCCCGGACCTGCTCGACGAGATGACCGTGCGCAAGGCGATCCACCTGGAGGGCCTCGCCTGACGACCCGCGTTCACCTGTCCGCCGCGACGGACCGCTACCCGCGAGACGGATCCGACCACGGGTGGATGGCATGACCGTCGCCGGCGGGCAGAGTGGAGCCGCACGTGCTGACGTGCCATGACGTCTCCACGAATGCGCAGGTCACCCGTGTTCCACCAGGTCCCCGTCCTCCCGGTCGTCGTCCCGCTCGCTGCAGCGGTGCTGGCAGGGCTGCTCTGGTCCTTGAGACGCCGTGGGCGGCTCTCGGTGCCGCGCGCCTCCGTGGCCCTCGCCCTCTGCGTCTACGTCGCGGGCGTCGTGGCGAACACCGTCTTCCCGATCTACTGGGACAAGCCCGCCCGGAGCGCGCCGTGGAGCAGCTACCTCGTCGTCGTGCCGTTCGCGGACTACGAGGTCACCGACGCGGTCATGAACGTCCTGGTCTTCGTCCCGGTCGGCATCGTCGTGCCGCTCGTCCTCGTCGAGGTCTCGTGGGGGAGGGTTCTGGCCACAGCGGCGATCTTCAGCGCCGTCATCGAAGGCACGCAGTACGTGACGGCGCACGTGCTGGGCGGAGGGCACATCGCGGACGCAACGACCTGATCTTCAACGTGCTCGGCGGGGCACTGGCTTCGCCGTCTTCTCCGTGCTCTCGCGGGTGCCAGTCATCGATGACGTCGTCCACCAGTTTCGCTGGCACGACGTCGACCGCCGCGCAGTTGGGCGCGAGGCGCGATAGCGGTACGGCACACGCGGCAATCCGTCAGCCGCAGGAGCGCCCACGATGCCGGCCAGGCGCCGACTCATGATCGACCGGGCGTGGCCGTCGACGAGCGGATCGGCCGGGACTCGATCTCGACGAGGGAACCTCAGCGAAAGAATGGCCCGATGACCTTCATTGACAGCCGATGGGCAGAGATCCTTGAGGCTCATCCCTTGCCAACCGGCCGATGGGCAACCCTGCCTCTCATTGATCGATCGACTCTTGTTGCCTACACCGCCGGTCCAGGAAGGGTGCGGGGAGAACGACTTCTCCTGGGCGATGAAGCGCTCGACGACATGGTGCGGCATGACCACCGACGCCGCTCGGCCGTTAGTGTCGATGAACTCGAAGACATGTCGGATGAAACTCGCCGATACATGCGTGATCTCGGTTTGCCGGCCCCACCGTCCGCCATGCGGTGGTCAGTGCTGATTCCGGAACGCATCTCAACGGCTGAATTTGATCGGCTGATCGCGACGGCCGCTAACCCTCAGGAGATACTCCAAGACCCTCGCGAGGATGCGGCACACAGTGCACGCGCCGTCACGCGCACTGTGGCACGACTGCTAGGCGTTCCCGACCCGCTGGCGAAGCCGTAGGCAAGCACCGGAGCAGCGTGCCCACGAACTCGCACCTCACGAGCACGCACGTCTTCCAGTTGCCGAGCGTGGGCCGCATCTCTTGTCGCCTTGGGTCCTCGCGGTGACTCGACCAGGCTGAGTGTGCTGCCGTTGGCGAGGATGTGGGTGGTCTTGCGCGCGCGCGAGTGAGTGCGACGTATAGGTCGTTGATCTCGGCGTGATTCCCGGCGTCGGCGATGATCACGTGGTCGCACTCCAAGCCCAGGACCGCCACAGCCGCTCCAGGTGCGCGACGACCTCGGTGTACTCCCACCCGCGCGGGTCCCACCGGAACGCCTTGGGGTTGCGCTTGAAGTGCGGCAGCAGCCACTCGCGCACCCACACGTCGACGTTCGGGGAGAACGTCGCGACCGGCTCGGAACCGGGCACGTCGTCCAGCGTCGCCGCGTTCGCTAGTGCGAGCCGACCGCGTCTCAGCCGCGGTGCACCCAGTGCCACGGCTCGCGCGGCGTGTCCTCTACGTAGCCGAATCGGCCCGCGTTGGCGCGCATCCAGGTCTGCGCCTGGGCGTCGAGATCGAGGTCGACGGCGATGCCCCACCCGTGCGGGCTGGTGCCCGGCTCGGCCGCGAGACCGCCCTGGGTGTACAGGCCCTTGCGCTGGGCCACGTCGACCTGGGCGTCGAACGATCGGTAGGAGTCCGTGATCCCGATCGTGACGCCCTCGCGCGCGGCCGCGGTCATGAGCTGTTCGAGCTGCTGGGCGGCCGGTCCCCACAGCCGGTGGCCCGTGGTGCCGACGGCCTGCAGCGCGGAGGCGGGCACCTTGCCGTTGCCGTACACCGCGAGCGCGGCCGGGACGCCGTCCGCGGACCGGACGTCGGTCGTCGAGCGGACGCCGGTCGTCGCGAGCGCGGCGTCGAGCACCTCGTCGAAGCGCACGGCGTTGCCGGTCGCCGCCACGGGCCTCGCGCCGAGCCCCATCATCGTCTCGATCTCCGTCATCCGCTGGGAGATCGCCGAGATCCCGTGCACGCTGCCCTCCTGTCACCCGTCACGCGCGGCACCTGCCGCTGCTCCAGGTATGCGTCGGCAAGCCGTGGCAGCCGACGGGCGCGCCCGCCCGCTCAGGTGAGCGAGAGGAAGAGCTTCTCGAGGCGCTGGACGTCGGCCGGGCCGTTCTCCTCGTCCGTCAGGCACTGCTTGAGGCCGGACGCGATGATCGCGAACCCGGCGCGGTCGAGCGCCTTCGACACCGCCGAGAGCTGGGTGACGACGTCGGCGCAGTCGCCGCCCTCGTCGACCATGCGCACGACGGCGGTCAGCTGGCCCTGCGCGCGCTTGAGCCGGTTCGAGACCTTCTTCATCTCGTCCTGGTCGAGCTCCATGGGTGTTCCCTCCTCGATCCGCGTCTCAGCGCCCGAACAGCCGGGCGAGCACGGAGGACCCGGACCGCTGGGCGGGGTGTCCCTCGCACCGGTCCTGCCGTGGCACGCCGCGCATCACCTGGTCGACGTGCTGGCCGCAGCCTGTCCACGTCGTCTTGCCGCACCGTCGGCACGTCACCGCCTGGCACATGGTCGTCCTCCTCGGATGGTCGTGACAGCCCCGGCCGACGTCGCGGCGAGGCCCTGCTTCACGAGCACTATACCCCAGGGGGTATCTTAATGAGCATGACGGAGAAGAACTCGCTCAAGATCGTCGTGGTCGGAGGGGTCGCCGCGGGCATGTCCGCGGCCACGCGCCTGCGCCGCCTGTCCGAGGACGCCGAGATCGTCGTCCTCGAGGCCGGCGAGCACGTCTCGTTCGCGAACTGCGGCCTGCCGTACCACGCGGGCGGGGTCATCGAGGAGCGCGACGCCCTGCTCCTCCAGACGCCCGCGTCGCTCGCCGCGCGGTTCCGCCTCGACGTGCGCGTCCGCAGCCGCGTCACCGACGTGGACCCGGTGGCGCACCAGGTCACCGTCCGCGACCAGGCCACGGGGGAGGAGTACGTCGAGACGTACGATCGGCTCGTCCTCAGCCCCGGTGCGCGGCCCGTCGTGCCGCGGGTGCCCGGCGCCGAGCGCGCCCTCGTGCTGCGCGACGTCGCGGACGTCGACCGCCTCGTCGACGCCATCGGTCACGCGGGGGAGGGCGGCGGCCCGGCCCGCACGGCCGTCGTGATCGGCGCCGGGTTCGTCGGCGTCGAGGTCGCCGAGAACCTCGTGCACCGCGGGCTGAGCGTGACCCTCGTCGAGCTCGCCGACCAGGTCCTCGCCCCGCTCGACCCCGAGATGGCTGTCCGCGTCCGGGACGAGCTCGTCGCGCACGGCGTCGACGTGCGCACGTCTGCGCAGGTGACGGCGGTCGACGCTCGCACCGTGGACCTGTCCGACGCCGCAGGCGACGCTCTCGGCACCGTCGAGGCCGACCTCGTGGTCGCCGCGATCGGCGTGCGCCCGGACTCCGACCTCGCCGCCCGCGCCGGGGCGCGCACCGACGCGCGCGGCGCGATCGTCGTCGACGAGGACATGCGCACCACGGTGCCGGACGTCTTCGCCGTCGGCGACGCCGCGACGAAGCGCGACGCGCTCGCCCCCGAGGGCCCGGGTGCCGCGACGACGGCGATCCCGCTCGCGAACCTCGCCAACCGGCACGGCCGGCACGTCGCCGACGTCATCCTCGGACGCCCCCGCCGCCTCGCAGCCTCTGCGGGCACCGCCGTGGTCGGCGTCTTCGGCCTTACCGCCGCGGTGGTCGGCCGCAACGAGAAGCGCCTGCGCGCGGAAGGGCGCCTGTACCGCGCGATCCACACTCACCCGATGCAGCACGCGGGCTACTACCCGGGCGCCGAGCAGATGGCGCTCAAGATTCTCGTCGACCCGGCCACCGACCAGGTCCTCGGCGCCCAGGGCGTCGGGCGCGACGGCGTGGACAAGCGGATCGACGTCGTCGCCACGGCGATGGCCGGCGGCCTGACGGCCTCGGAGCTCGCCGACCTCGAGCTCGCCTACGCGCCGGCGTACGGCTCCGCGAAGGACCCGGTCAACATGCTGGGGTACGTCGCCGACAACCTGCGCACCGGGGACACCCGGACGGCCCAGTGGCACGAGGTCGACGCGCTCGTCGACGCGGGTGCGACGCTCGTCGACGTCCGGACGCCGGTCGAGCACGCCCGCGGCACGGTCCGCGCGGCCGACGGCCGCGAGTCCCTCAACGTCCCGCTCGACGAGCTCCGCGACCGTGCCGCGCGCGAGATCCCGGCGGGCGCACCCGTCGTCGTGCACTGCCAGGTGGGGCAGCGCGGGCACACCGCCGCGCGTCTGCTCACCCAGCTCGGGTACGACGTGCGCAACCTCGACGGCGGGTACCTCACCTGGCGGGACGGCACGGCCGCGCGCCAGGCCTCGGACCGCGCGGAGCTCGCCGCCGCCTGACGGCGCGTCACGCGTCAGCGTGAGGTCAGCCGGCCAGCGCCGCGGTGATCTCGTCCGCGGTCGGGGACGTTGCCGGGCCGCGCCGCGTCACGGCGATCCCGGCGGCGACGTTGGCGCGCCGGACCGCCTCGAGCAGGTCACGGCCGAGCGCCAGGTCCGCGCACAGCACGCCGGTGTGCGCGTCCCCGGCGCCGTTGGTGTCGACGGCCGTGACCTTCACACCGGGCACCAGGACGGGCTCGGTGCCCGCCGGGGCGACCCAGCACCCGTCCGCGCCGACACGGACGAGGACCAGAGCGTCCAGCGCCCGCGAGAGACGCGACGCGAGCTCGCGAGGTGCGAGCGACGGAGCGTCCGTGCCCTCGTCGAGCCGGCCGAGCAGGATCCTCGCCTCGCGCTCGTTGACCGTCCAGGTCGTCGCCGCGTCGCGCACGGTCGCGAGCGCCGCGGCAGGGACGTCACCGATCACGGGCGAGGCGTCCACGACGACGGGGACCTGACCGCCGATCCGGCCCAGCAGGCGAGCCAGGGCGGCGGCGGTGGCCGGGTGGTGGAGCGAGTACCCCGTGACGTAGACGACGTCGCCCGGGCGGACCTCCACCGCGTCGAAAGCGTCGTCCGGGACGGCGCCCTCCGCGCCCACGGTGGAGACGAAGGTGCGCTCGGCGTCGTCGTCGACGAGCGCGACGCAGAAGCCGGAGTCCAGGCCGGGGTGCGGGGTCTGCAGGACGTCGACGCCCTCGGTGGCCAGCGTGCGTCGGACGAGGTCCCCCAGGGGTCCCGTCCCGTGCCCGCCGGCGTACAGGACACCGGCCCCCTCGCGCCGCGCGGCGGCCATGACGTTGAACCCGCCGCCCACCTCCATGGCGGAGTCCGTCGCGAACACGTCCGCGCCCGGCCGCGGGACCGCGGCGACGTTCATGACGAGGTCGACGATGGCCTGCCCCGTGTGGACGACCCTGCCGGTCATGTCTCAGGCCTCCTTCGTGGCCCGGCCGGCCCGGACCCCGCCGAGCGCGGCGTACAGGGCGCCCGCGACGACGAGCGTCGCGACCCAGGCGAGGCCGTTGCTGCCGATCCACGTGTCCGCCAGGGCACCGGTGAACCAGACCTCCGCCTCGCTGACGCGCGCGGTGGAGAAGAGGAAGCCCACGACGATCGCGACCGCCCAGGAGGCCGTGGCGCGCCACTCGACCCCGCCCCGGTACCAGTAGCGGGACGAGCGGGAGAGGTCCATGAGCGCGTCGGCGTCGTAGCGCCGTCGGCCGATCATGTCGACGACGAACACGCCGACCCATGCCGTGATCGGCACCGCGAGCAGCGAGATGAACGTGATGAACGGGCCGTAGAAGCTGTCGGAGATGAGGATGAAGTAGATGGCGCCGAGCGTGGTGACGACGACGTCGAGCACCACCGCGTACACCCGCTTGATGCGGAAGCCGAGGGTCAGCGTGGTCAGGCCCGCCGAGTACACCGAGAGGTGGTTCGACAGGAGCAGCCCGCCGAACGCCGTGACGAGGTACGGGACGGCGACCCAGGAGGGGAGCAGGGAGCGCACGGCGGCGACGGGGTCGCCGGCCGCGGCGAGGCTGCTGTCGCCCGCCGCGAGGAGGCTGCCGAGCCCGATGATGAACACGAGCGGGATGCCCGCGCCCGCGGATGCAGACGCGACCAGCGCGCCGGCCCGGACGCGCCCCGACTGGTAGCGCGACATGTCGGCGCCCGCGTTGGCCCAGCCGATACCGGTGCCCGCAGCGATGGTCCCGACGCCGATGATCACCGCGGAGATCGGCCCCGCCGGCGTGGAGGCGACGGCGCTCCAGTCGACCGTGCTGACGAGGTAGGCGCCGACGAGCACGTTGAGGCCGCCGAAGATCCAGGTGGCCCACTTCTGCACGGTCACGAGGAAGGCGTGGCCCATGCCGGAGACCGCCACGGTGCAGCCGACGAAGATGGCGATGCACACGAGCGCGAGCACCGGGGTCTGCTTCGCGTCGGGGTTCGTGCCCAGCAGCAGCGCGGACAGCGAGAGGAGCGCGAACGCACCCGTCGCGGTGTTGACCGTCTCCCACCCGAGGCGCGAGGCCAGCGAGACGAGCGTGGGCCCGATGTTGCCCCGGACGCCGAACGTCGCGCGGGAGAGCGTGAGGCTCGGGGCCCCGCCGCGGCGGCCCGCGATCGAGATGACGCCGACGAGCGCGAACGAGCCGAAGGCGCCGAGCGCGGCCACGAGGAGCGCCTGCCAGACGTTCATGCCGAGGGCGACGAGGGTGACGCCGAGCGGGATGCCGAGGATGGAGAGGTTGGCGGCGAACCACACCCAGAACAGGTCCAGCGGGTTGCCCTGGCGGTCGGCCTCGGGGACGGGCTCGATGCCGCGCTGCTCGTACCGGGACAGCACGGGGCTCTCCACGGGTGCGGGTGGGTCCTCGGTCGTACGGGTGTTCTCGGGCATGGCGATGCATCCTCCTTGATGTCCTGCGGGTGGTAAGGCGTGCGCGGTGGTGCGTGACGAGGGTCAGCGCACGGTCGCGCCCGCACGGTCGTGGGCTCGACGGAGGTCGAGCAGGCGTGCGACGACCGGCTCGACCTCGAGGCCGGACACGGCGCGGACCTGGGCGACCGCGTCGGCGGGGAAGGCGTCCGGACCGGCGACGCTCCCGAGGACCGCGCCGGCCATCGCGGCGACGGTGTCGGTGTCCCCGCCGAGGCCGGCGGCGAAGCACAGGCCGTCGAACGGCTCGTCGCGGAACCGGTGCGCGATCACGAGGGCGCTCGGGACCGACTCCTGGGACTGGACGGAGGTGCCGACGACCCGGCTCAGGAAGTCGGCCAGCTCGGTCAGGTCCATGCGGGTGGCGGCCCGGAGCGCGAACCGCGTCCGGTCGACGATCGACGCACCTGCGACCCAGCGGCCGAGCGGCTCGGCCCGACGTGCGAGATCCAGGCCGTACTCCAGCGCCTCGTCGACGTCCGCGCCGTCGACACCGGCGGAGACGGCTCCACCCACGGCCGCAGCGGCGGACAGGCCGAGGCCGGTGTTGTGGGTCACGAAGCTGAGGTCGTGCACGGCCCCGAGCAGCTCCTCAGGACGCGCCGACGGGACGGCGATCGCGACGGGGGTGATCCGCATCGCGGCGCCGTTCGTGGTGCCGCCACCACCGGCCTCGGCCGGGTCCGTGCCGCCGGCGATCGCGGCGACCGCGGCGGAGGTCGAGGGACCGAGGAGGTCCAGCGACCCCTTGTCCCGCATCGTCCGCTCCCAGGCGATGAGCGCGTCCGCGAACGCCGTCGCGGGCACGCGGCCTCCGCCCTCCACCAGGAGGTCGGCGACGAGCAGCGCCTGCTCGGTGTCGTCGGTCACCGACCCGGCAGGCATCCCCGCTGCGATCGGTTGGTCGGCGGGCGCGTCGACGAGGCCGGTGATGCGCCCGAACCGCCGGGCGATCACCTCGCGCGGCATCGACTGCGTCGGCATCCCGAGCGCGTCGCCGAGGGCGAGGCCGGTCATCGCGCCGACGGCCCGACTGTGAGGAGTCATCGGGCCGTCACCTCCTCGCCGAAGGTCAGGTGCAGGCTGAAGTGTGCGGGGTCGAGGTAGGACTCGACGCGCTCGACGAACTCGCCGGAGCGGTCGAACGAGACGCGCACCGTGCGCAGGAACGCGCTGCCGGCCGCCCTGCCGAGGATGTCGGCGACCTCGGGGCCGACCGTCGCCACGGACACGTCCTGCGTGCCGTGGTGGGCGACGAGGCCCGCGTCGCGCAGCGTCTCGGTGAGCGAGCCCCCCAGGAGACCGGTGTCCGGCAACGAGGCGAGGCGCCCGCGGGCGGGCACGGTCGCCCGCTCGTAGGAGACCGGTGTCGCGCCGAGCAACCGGCGGCGTCGCACGACGACGCACGGCGCACCGTCGAGGCCGCGGGCCTCGTCGGCGGACCCGGCCACCAGCTCGATGCCGAGCTCTTCCGTGGTGATCTCGGCGCCGGTGGCCGTGAGGGCCCGGGCCCAGCCGACCTGGGCGTCGAGCGGGGTGCCCTCGAACGTCACGAAGGAGCCGACGCCCGCGCGGGTGGCGATCAGGTCGAGGTCCTGGAGGTCTCGCAGCGCCTGGCGCACCGTCCCGCGGGAGACCGCGAACTCCGCGGCGATGTCGGCCTCGCTCCCGAGCCGGTCGCCGGACCGGAGGTCGCCGTCCTTGATGCGTCGCGCGAGCGCGTCGACGATCTGCTCCCGTCGCGTCCTCGCGACCACGTTCGCTGCCATGTTGAACATGTTCATACCTGTACAGCCGAGTGTCAAGCGATGCCAGCGTCCGCTCCGACGCGGCGGGACCGCGGCGCCGCAGCGGTCGCGAGCTGCCGGAACCTCGGCGACCATGTCGTCGGCGTCCAGCAGGGCGCCGCACGTGCCGCTCACAGGAGCCTTGATGACGTCGACGCCGGTGCGAGACACCGCAGCCCGCGACACCGCAGACCACCCCGATGCTGCGGACCACCCCGTCACCGCCGCCACCCCGCGTCCGCCCCACCAGGCCCGCCTGCCGCTGCCCGCGGCCCGCGGACCGGTGAGCGGGGCGCTGGTCGCCGCCCTCACGTCCGGGCCGCCCGCCGACGACGCGGGCGAGCGCCTCGCACCGGTGCGCGCGGCGCTCGCGGCCGCGCTCGCCGCACACGCCCCAGGCAGCCGCGACATCCTCGACGACGGCGACGTCCAGCTCGCGCTCCTGGTCATGTACGAGCTGCACTACCGCGGTGTCGAGGGCGTCGACGACGCGTGGGAGTGGGAACCGGCGCTCCTCGCCGCGCGCCGGACGATCGAGGGCCCGTTCGAGGCGGCGGTGCGCGAGCGCGCGGGCACGCCGACCGGCACCGAGACCGACGCGCCCGCCGTCGCGCGGCGCCTGTTCGACCTCGCGGCGTCCGACGACGGCCCGAGCCTGTCGCGCTACGTCGCCAAGCGCGCGGACGCCGAGCAGGTGCGCGAGCTGCTCGTGCTCAAGTCGCTCTACCAGCTCAAGGAGGCCGACCCGCACACGTGGGCCGTCCCGCGCCTCGCGGGCGCACCGAAGGCGGCGCTCGTCGAGATCCAGGCCGACGAGTACGGCGGCGGCCAGGTGGGCCGGATGCACGCCGACCTGTTCGCGCGCACGATGCGCGGCGCCGGGCTCGACGACACGTACGGCCGGTACGTCGACGCCGTCCCGGCGGTCGTGCTCGTCGCCCTCAACACCATGTCGCTGTTCGGCCTGCACCGGCGCCTGCGCGGCGCGATCGTCGGGCACCTCGCGGCGTTCGAGATGACGTCGTCGATCCCGAGCCGCCTGTACGGCAACGGCTTCCGGCGGCTCGGCCACGACGAGGGCACCACGGAGTACTTCGACGAGCATGTCGAGGCCGACGCCGTCCACGAGCAGATCGCGGCGCGCGACCTCGCGGGCCGGCTCGTCGAGCAGGATCCCGCCCTGCGCGACGACGTGCTCCTCGGCGCCGCGGCATGCCTCGCCGTCGAGGGCGACGTCGCCGCGTACGCGCTCGGTCGGTGGCAGGAGGGCGGCTCGGCGCTGCGCGAACCGCTCGACGCGCATGCGTGACGCCGCCGTCGAGGTGCGGGTGACGGCGTGCCCGGACGGGCCCCTCCTCGTGCGCGGGCCCGCGCAGATCGTGGACGCCAAGGGCCGTGAGATCGAGAAGCGCCGGTCGACGGTCGCGCTGTGCCGCTGCGGCGGCACGGCGATCCCGCCGTGGTGCGACGGGACGCACAAGGTCAACGGGTACCGCAGCGGCGACGGCGCAGACTGAGCGGCGCGCGCCGTGGCGAGCCCGGCGAGCGGTCGGGTCAGCCCTTGCCGGGTGCGTAGAACCAGCCGTGGAACGCGGCACGCGCCGGCTGCGGCAGCACACGGGCGAGCACGAGCATCGTCTTCGCGACGACGCCCGTCGCCACCTCGGCCTGCCCGCGCTCGAGCGCGTCGACGGCCAGGTGCGCGACGTGCGCCGGCCGAGACTTCGGCGACCGGCCGATGTGCGTGCGCCGCATCTCGGCCTCCCGGAAGAAGTCGGTGCTCGTCGGGCCGGGCAGCAGCGTCGTCACAGTGACGCCGCTGCCCGCGACCTCGCCGCGCAGCGACCACGCGAAGGAGCGCAGGAACGCCTTCGACGCGGCGTACGTGCCGAGCAGGGGAGCGGGCATCGCCGCCGCGACCGACGACGTCACGAGCAGCCGCCCGCGGCCGCGCGCCAGGAGGTCCGGCAGCACGAGGTGCGCGAGGTGCACGACGGAGCGCACGTTGAGGTCGACGAGCCGCAGCTCGTCCGCCAGCGGGCTCCGCGCGAACGGGCCGTGCACGCCGACGCCCGCGTGAGCACGAGGACGCCGACGCCGAGCTGTCGGGCGCGCACCGCCGTCCGCTCCACGCCCTCCGGCGTCGCGAGGTCGACCTCCAGGCCGGCCACCTGGCCGGGACCGTCGTCGCGCAGGCGCCGCACGGCGTCGTCCACGCCGGTGTCCGCGACGACGAGCAGGTCGTGGCCGCGGCGCGCGAGCTCGCGCGCGATCGCCAGTCCGATGCCCCGCGACGCACCGGTGACGAGCGCGACGTCGCGGTCCTCGACGCGGCCGTACGGCCCCGGCACGCTCACGCCGTCTCCGTCTCCGTCTCCGTCTCCGTCCCCGTCGCCGACCCCGTGCCACCGAGGGCGACGTCCGCGGGGGGCTCGCGCAGCGCCTGGGCGAGGTGCCCGCCGAGGAACGCGCTCGCGCCCGCGACACCGTAGGCGAGCAGGCCGACGGCGACGCCCGCACCCCGGCTGCCGCGCCGCCGCAGGAGCCACGACGCCCCGTAGAGCGCCGTGGCGCCGGAGTTCAGCGCCGCGTGGACCGACCCGACGCGCCGGGCCCTGCGGTCGACGGCCAGGTAGTCGGCGAGACCGGTGAGCACGGTGGGCACCGTCGCGAGCAGTCCGAGCCCGACGAGCCGCTGCGCCGCCGGGGCGCTGCGCTCGCCGCCGACGACGTCGAGCACCGCGGCGCTCGTCCACAGCCCGACGGGCACGTCGGTGAGCGTCGAGTGCAGCGCGTGGCCGAGGGTGCGGCCGTGCAGCTCGTCGCGCAGCCGCCCCTCCGCGGGGACGACGGCGAGCGCGACGCCGCGCACGGTGCTCGAGAGGCCGTCGAGCGCGGACGACTCCTCGAGCGCGCGGGCGGCGCGCAGGAGGACGGGGGTGCTGGAGGTCATGGCTCTCCTGGGTGGGTGTCGGGGGCTGTCATCCGGCGTCGAAGCGGTCCTCGCCCTCGAGGTCGGGGTCGTCGGTGGGCTCCTCGCCCGGGACCGTCTGCGTGGTGCTCGGGTTGCCGGCGCGCCCGGCGGCACCTGCTGCGAGCCGGCGTCCGGGCGGGTCTCGTCGTCGGCGGCGTGCTCGCCGCTCCGGTCGGCCGGGTCCTGCGGCGTCGTGCGATCGGACATGGCGTCCTCCCGTCGGGGTCGGCGTCGGTGGACCCCCAGCCTGGGCCCGGCTCGCCGCGCTCGCACGCGCGGACGTCGACGCCGCGCGCGCCGTCG
>NZ_MKKH01000078.1 GCF_001942335.1 Cellulosimicrobium sp. CUA-896
TGGTGGTGGGCGTTGTTCTTTTACGGAGAGTTTGATCCTGGCTCAGGACGAACGCTGGCGGCGTGCTTAACACATGCAAGTCGAACGATGAAGCCCAGCTTGCTGGGTGGATTAGTGGCGAACGGGTGAGTAACACGTGAGTAACCTGCCCCTGACTTCGGGATAAGCGCTGGAAACGGCGTCTAATACCGGATATGAGCTTCCCTCGCATGGGGGTTGTTGGAAAGTTTTTCGGTTGGGGATGGGCTCGCGGCCTATCAGCTTGTTGGTGGGGTGATGGCCTACCAAGGCGACGACGGGTAGCCGGCCTGAGAGGGCGACCGGCCACACTGGGACTGAGACACGGCCCAGACTCCTACGGGAGGCAGCAGTGGGGAATATTGCACAATGGGCGCAAGCCTGATGCAGCGACGCCGCGTGAGGGATGACGGCCTTCGGGTTGTAAACCTCTTTCAGCAGGGAAGAAGCGCAAGTGACGGTACCTGCAGAAGAAGCGCCGGCTAACTACGTGCCAGCAGCCGCGGTAATACGTAGGGCGCAAGCGTTGTCCGGAATTATTGGGCGTAAAGAGCTCGTAGGCGGTCTGTCGCGTCTGGTGTGAAAACTCGAGGCTCAACCTCGAGCTTGCATCGGGTACGGGCAGACTAGAGTGCGGTAGGGGAGACTGGAATTCCTGGTGTAGCGGTGGAATGCGCAGATATCAGGAGGAACACCGATGGCGAAGGCAGGTCTCTGGGCCGCAACTGACGCTGAGGAGCGAAAGCATGGGGAGCGAACAGGATTAGATACCCTGGTAGTCCATGCCGTAAACGTTGGGCACTAGGTGTGGGGCTCATTCCACGAGTTCCGTGCCGCAGCAAACGCATTAAGTGCCCCGCCTGGGGAGTACGGCCGCAAGGCTAAAACTCAAAGGAATTGACGGGGGCCCGCACAAGCGGCGGAGCATGCGGATTAATTCGATGCAACGCGAAGAACCTTACCAAGGCTTGACATGCACGGGAAGCCGCCAGAGATGGTGGTCTCTTTGGACACTCGTGCACAGGTGGTGCATGGTTGTCGTCAGCTCGTGTCGTGAGATGTTGGGTTAAGTCCCGCAACGAGCGCAACCCTCGTCCCATGTTGCCAGCGGGTTATGCCGGGGACTCATGGGAGACTGCCGGGGTCAACTCGGAGGAAGGTGGGGATGACGTCAAATCATCATGCCCCTTATGTCTTGGGCTTCACGCATGCTACAATGGCCGGTACAAAGGGCTGCGATGCCGTAAGGCGGAGCGAATCCCAAAAAGCCGGTCTCAGTTCGGATTGGGGTCTGCAACTCGACCCCATGAAGTCGGAGTCGCTAGTAATCGCAGATCAGCAACGCTGCGGTGAATACGTTCCCGGGCCTTGTACACACCGCCCGTCAAGTCACGAAAGTCGGTAACACCCGAAGCCCATGGCCCAACCGGTTCGCCGGGGGGAGTGGTCGAAGGTGGGACTGGCGATTGGGACTAAGTCGTAACAAGGTAGCCGTACCGGAAGGTGCGGCTGGATCACCTCCTTTCTAAGGACACCCGAAGCCCATGGCCCAACCGGTTCGCCGGGGGGAGTGGTCGAAGGTGGGACTGGCGATTGGGACTAAGTCGTAACAAGGTAGCCGTACCGGAAGGTGCGGCTGGATCACCTCCTTTCTAAGGAGCTCACAGCGCACGCGGCGCCCCTTCGGGGTGCTGGGTGTGGTGGCCACGGCCCACGCCGTTCGCGTGTGGGGGTGGTTGCTCATGGGTGGAACGTTGACGAAGGAGCTCGTGTCCTTGCGCTGGTGTCAGTACCTGCGCCGGCCCGCACCTGTGTGGTGTGGGTGGGTGTGGTGGAACCTCACGGCGGCAGGGGTGCGGGGTCGTCGAGCACACTGTTGGGTCCTCAGGTCGCCGGCCACGGTTGGTGGTGGTGCCTGGTACGGGTCGGTCCGTGGATCACGAACCGCTCGCCCTTCCTCGAGTGCTGGACCTGAGGGGTCGGTGCGCCGGGGGGCCTGGGGTGGGTAGGCGGGTCCGGGTGCGGGTCGGGGTCGTTGGTTGTTTGAGAACTGCACAGTGGACGCGAGCATCTTTGAAGTGATCAAGATGCGGATCCCGCGGGTTCCTTCGGGGGCCGGTGGGTGATGTTTCTTGGTCTCTGCGAAATAGTAGTTGTGGTTGTTGAAGTTTTTAAGGGCACAGGGTGGATGCCTTGGCACTAGGAGCCGAAGAAGGACGTGGTAGCCTGCGATAAGCCTCGGGGAGCTGGCAAACGAGCTGTGATCCGAGGGTTTCCGAATGGGGGAACCCCGTACGAGTCATGTCGTGCGACCCGCACCTGAATATATAGGGTGCGTGGAGGGAACGCCGGGAAGTGAAACATCTCAGTACCGGCAGGAAGAGATATTCCGTGAGTAGTGGCGAGCGAAAGCGGATGAGGCCAAACCGGGCGCGTGTGACAGCTGTCAGGCGTTGCGTGTCCGGGGTTGTGGGACCCTTCTGGTGGATCTGACAGTCCGCCGGGGAGTGAGAAAGCCGTGTCATAGTCGAACCGCATTGAAAGGCGGACCACAGACGGTGCCAGTCCGGTAGACGAAATGGCGCGGCCTCCCGAAGGGGATCCCAAGTAGCACGGGGCCCGTGAAATCCCGTGTGAATCCGGCAAGACCACTTGCTAAGCCTAAATACTACCTAGTGACCGATAGCGGACCAGTACCGTGAGGGAAAGGTGAAAAGTACCCCGGGAGGGGAGTGAAATAGTACCTGAAACCGTGTGCCTACAATCCGTTGGAGCCTCCTTGGTTGGGGTGACAGCGTGCCTTTTGAAGAATGAGCCTGCGAGTTAGTGCTCAGTGGCGAGGTTAACCCGTGCGGGGAAGCCGTAGCGAAAGCGAGTCCGAACAGGGCGTATGAGTCGCTGGGTCTAGACCCGAAGCGAAGTGATCTAGCCATGGGCAGGTTGAAGCGCGGGTAAGACCGCGTGGAGGACCGAACCCACCAGGGTTGAAAACCTGGGGGATGACCTGTGGTTAGGGGTGAAAGGCCAATCAAACTTCGTGATAGCTGGTTCTCCCCGAAATGCATTTAGGTGCAGCGTCACGTGTTTCTTGCCGGAGGTAGAGCTACTGGATGGCCGATGGGCCCTACAAGGTTACTGACGTCAGCCAAACTCCGAATGCCGGTAAGCCAGAGCGTGGCAGTGAGACTGCGGGGGATAAGCTCCGTAGTCGAGAGGGAAACAGCCCAGACCACCGGCTAAGGCCCCTAAGCGTGTGCTAAGTGGGAAAGGATGTGGAGTTGCACAGACAACCAGGAGGTTGGCTTAGAAGCAGCCACCCTTGAAAGAGTGCGTAATAGCTCACTGGTCAAGTGATTCCGCGCCGACAATGTAGCGGGGCTCAAGTACACCGCCGAAGCCGTGGCACCTGCGCGACACCCAGGCCTTCGTGGTCCAGGGGCGCAGGTGGGTAGGGGAGCGTCGTGTGGGCGGTGAAGCCGCGGGGGAACCCAGCGGTGGAGGCCACACGAGTGAGAATGCAGGCATGAGTAGCGAAAGACGGGTGAGAAACCCGTCCGCCGAATGACCAAGGGTTCCAGGGCCAGGCTAATCCGCCCTGGGTAAGTCGGGACCTAAGGCGAGGCCGACAGGCGTAGTCGATGGACAAGGAGTTGACATTCTCCTACCGGCGAAGAACCGCCCATACCGAGCCCGGTGATGCTGACCGCCCAAACCCGCCCACCGACCCTTCGGGGTCACCGGGCGGGGGCGCGCGGGACCCGAACCGGTAGTAGGTAAGCGTAATAACAGGGGTGACGCAGGAAGGTAGCCCGGCGTGGCGATGGTAGACCACGTCCAAGGCCGTAGACCGTCGGGTAGGCAAATCCGCCCGGCACACAGGTCGAGAGCTGATAGTGAGCGCACACGCGCGAAACGGGTGATCCTATGCTGCCAAGAAAAGCCTCGACGCGAGGTTCTAGCCGCCCGTACCCCAAACCGACTCAGGTGGTCAGGTAGAGAATACCAAGGCGATCGAGCGAATCGTGGTTAAGGAACTCGGCAAAATGCCCCCGTAACTTCGGGAGAAGGGGGGCCCGAAACGTGAACACCCTCGCGGTGGGAGCGTGGACGGCCGCAGAGACCAGGGAGAAGCGACTGTTTACTAAAAACACAGGTCCGTGCGAAGTCGCAAGACGATGTATACGGACTGACGCCTGCCCGGTGCTGGAAGGTTAAGAGGACGGGTCAACCCGTAAGGGTGAAGCTCAGAATTTAAGCCCCAGTAAACGGCGGTGGTAACTATAACCATCCTAAGGTAGCGAAATTCCTTGTCGGGTAAGTTCCGACCTGCACGAATGGCGTAACGACTTCTCCGCTGTCTCAACCGCGAACTCGGCGAAATTGCACTACGAGTAAAGATGCTCGTTACGCGCAGCAGGACGGAAAGACCCCGGGACCTTTACTATAGCTTGGTATTGGTGTTCGGTGCGGCTTGTGTAGGATAGGTGGGAGACTATGAAGCCCGCACGCCAGTGCGGGTGGAGTCAACGTTGAAATACCACTCTGGCCGCTTCGGATGTCTAACCTCGGTCCGTGATCCGGACCAGGGACAGTGCCTGGTGGGTAGTTTAACTGGGGCGGTTGCCTCCTAAAATGTAACGGAGGCGCTCAAAGGTTCCCTCAGCCTGGTTGGCAATCAGGTGTCGAGTGCAAGTGCACAAGGGAGCTTGACTGTGAGACTGACAGGTCGAGCAGGGACGAAAGTCGGAACTAGTGATCCGGCGGTGGCTTGTGGAAGCGCCGTCGCTCAACGGATAAAAGGTACCCCGGGGATAACAGGCTGATCTTGCCCAAGAGTCCATATCGACGGCATGGTTTGGCACCTCGATGTCGGCTCGTCGCATCCTGGGGCTGGAGTAGGTCCCAAGGGTTGGGCTGTTCGCCCATTAAAGCGGTACGCGAGCTGGGTTTAGAACGTCGTGAGACAGTTCGGTCCCTATCCGCTGCGCGCGCAGGAAACTTGAGAAGGGCTGTCCCTAGTACGAGAGGACCGGGACGGACGAACCTCTGGTGTGCCAGTTGTTCCGCCAGGAGCACCGCTGGTTGGCTACGTTCGGAAGGGATAACCGCTGAAAGCATCTAAGCGGGAAGCCTGCTTCAAGATGAGGTTTCCACACCCCACGGGGTGGGAGGCACCCAGCAGAACACTGGTAGATAGGCCGGACGTGGAAACGGGGACCAACGACCCGTGCAGCTGACCGGTACTAATCAGCCGACAACTTCACACCCACTCAACACTTTGCTACGCGTCCACTGTGCGGTTCCCGAACCACCAACCCACCACCCCCACACGCGGGGGCGGTGCCCGGGATTGACACGGTTCCATACAGTTACGGCGGTCACAGCGAAGGGGAAACGCCCGGTCCCATACCGAACCCGGAAGCTAAGCCTTCAGCGCCGATGGTACTGCCCTGGAGACGGGGTGGGAGAGTAGGACGCCGCCGGACAACCCT
Source organism: Cellulosimicrobium sp. CUA-896 (assembly GCF_001942335.1). Lineage (GTDB taxonomy): Bacteria > Actinomycetota > Actinomycetes > Actinomycetales > Cellulomonadaceae > Cellulosimicrobium. Next base: position 5,511 of record NZ_MKKH01000078.1, read on the forward strand.
TCACCGAAGGCCCACCCCACGGGGTGGGCCTTCGGCATGTCCGCACCCGGTTCCGTGCGCCCCTGTCGGGGCGCCGGCGCCCCTCTAGAATGGCCAGCATGTCCACCATCTCTCGAGACGAGGTCGCGCGCGTCGCCGCGCTGGCCCGCATCGACCTGCGACCCGAGGAGCTGGACCGGCTCGCGGGCGAGCTCGACGTCATCGTCGACGCCATCGCCAAGGTCAGCGAGGTCGCCACGCCCGACGTCCCCGCGACGAGCCACCCGCTCCCGCTGACCAACGTCTTCCGGGACGACGTCCCGGTGGCTGCGCTGCCGGTCGAGGAGGTCCTCGCCGCCGCGCCGTCGGCGGAGGCCGGCCGTTTCGCGGTGCCGCAGATCCTCGGGGAGGAATGATGACCGACGACCTGACGCGGCGGTCCGCCGCGGACCTCGCCGCACGCCTCGACGCGGGTGACGTGAGCAGCGTGGACGTGACGCAGGCTCACCTCGACCGGATCGCTGCCGTCGACGGCGCGGTCAACGCCTTCCTCCACGTCAACGCCGACGACGCGCTCGCGACGGCGCGGGACGTGGACGCCCGGCGCGCGGCGGGCGAGGAGCTGCACCCGCTCGCGGGCGTGCCGATCGCGGTGAAGGACGTCGTCGTCACCCGGGGCATGCCGACGACCGCCGGCTCGAGGATCCTCGAGGGCTGGGTGCCCCCGTACGACGCGACGCTCGTGGAGCGGATCCGCGCCGCGCGGCTTCCCATCCTCGGCAAGACGAACATGGACGAGTTCGCGATGGGCTCGTCGACCGAGCACTCCGCGTTCGGCAACACGCGGAACCCGTGGGACCTCGACCGCATCCCCGGCGGCTCGGGCGGAGGCTCCGCGGCGGCGGTCGCCGCCTTCGAGGCGCCGCTCGCGATCGGCACGGACACCGGCGGCTCGATCCGGCAGCCGGGCGCGGTGACCGGGACGGTCGGCGTCAAGCCGACGTACGGCGGCGTGTCCCGCTACGGGCTCATCGCGATGGCGTCGTCGCTCGACCAGGCGGGCCCCGTCACACGTACCGTGCTGGACTCCGCGCTGCTCCACGAGCTCGTCGGCGGCCACGACCCTCGCGACTCCACGTCGATCCGCGAGAAGGTCCCGGCGCTCGTCGAGGCCGCGCGCCGTGGCGCGACCGGTGACCTGCAGGGCGTCCGCGTCGGGGTCGTCAAGGAGCTCAGCGGCGAGGGGTACCAGGCGGGCGTGAGCGCCCGCTTCGCCGAGTCGCTCGATGTGCTGCAGGGCCTCGGGGCCGAGGTCGTCGAGGTCTCCTGCCCGCACTTCGACTACGCGCTCGGTGCGTACTACCTGATCATGCCGAGCGAGGCGTCCAGCAACCTCGCCAAGTTCGACGGCATGCGGTTCGGCCTGCGGGTCGAGCCGGAGGACGGCCCCGTCACGGCGGAGCGCGTCATGGCCGCGACGCGCGGGGCCGGCTTCGGCGACGAGGTCAAGCGGCGCATCATCCTCGGCACGTACGCGCTGTCGGCGGGCTACTACGACGCCTACTACGGAAGCGCCCAGAAGGTTCGCACGCTCATCCAGCGCGACTTCGCCGCGGCGTTCGAGCAGGTCGACGTCCTCGTCTCGCCGACGGCGCCCACGACCGCCTTCCGCTTCGGCGAGAAGCTCGACGACCCGCTGGCGATGTACCTCAACGACGTCGCGACCATCCCCGCGAACCTCGCCGGGGTGCCCGGGATGTCGGTGCCGGCGGGGCTCTCGGACGACGGCCTGCCCGTCGGGTTCCAGGTGCTCGCGCCGGCCAAGGCCGACGACCGCATGTACCGGGTCGGTGCCGCCCTCGAGACGGCGCTCGAGACGAGGTGGGGCGGGCCGCTGCTCGACCGTGCCCCTGCGCTGCCGACCACCGAGCTGGAAGGGATGAGCCGATGACCGCCACGACCGTCGACCTCGTCGACTACGCGGACGCGACGCGTCGCTACGACCCGGTCATCGGGATCGAGGTGCACGTGGAGCTGGGCACGGTCACCAAGATGTTCTGCCCGGCCGAGGTGAGCTTCGGCGCCGAGCCGAACACCCAGGTGACCCCCGTGTCGCTCGGCCTGCCGGGAGCCCTGCCGGTCGTCAACGGGAGGGCGGTCGAGTACGCGATCCGCATCGGGCTCGCGCTCAACTGCCAGATCGCCGAGAGCTGCCGGTTCGCGCGCAAGAACTACTTCTACCCGGACGTCCCGAAGAACTTCCAGACGTCGCAGTACGACGAGCCGATCGCGCACGACGGCTGGATCGACGTCGAGCTCGAGGACGGCACGGTGTTCCGCGTCGAGATCGAGCGCGCGCACATGGAGGAGGACGCCGGCAAGAACACGCACGTCGGCGGCGCGACCGGGCGCATCCACGGGGCCGAGTACTCCCTCGTCGACTACAACCGCGCGGGCATCCCGCTCGTCGAGATCGTCACGCGACCGATCACGGGTGCGGGCGACCGTGCCCCGGAGGTCGCGCGCGCGTACGTCCAGACGCTGCGCGACATCTTCCGCGCGCTCGACGTGTCGGAGGCCCGCATGGAGCGTGGCAACGTGCGCGCCGACGTGAACCTGTCGCTGCGCCCGTCCCCGGACTCCCCGCTCGGCACGCGCACCGAGACGAAGAACGTCAACTCGTTCCGGTCCGTCGAGCGCGCCGTGCGCTACGAGATCTCGCGCCAGGCCGCGGTGCTCGACGCCGGCGGCGCCATCGTCCAGGAGACGCGGCACTGGCACGAGGACACGGGCATCACGACCTCGGGCCGTGTGAAGTCCGACGCCGAGGACTACCGCTACTTCCCCGAGCCCGACCTCGTGCCGGTCGCACCGCCGCGCGAGTGGGTCGAGGAGATCCGGGCAGCCCTGCCCGAGCTCCCGGTGGCGCGCCGTCGGCGGCTCCAGGGGGAGTGGGGCTACGCGGACGCGGAGATGCGCGACGTGGTCAACGCCGGGGCGATCGACCTCATCGAGGCGACCGTGGCCGCGGGCGCGAGCCCGGCCGGCGCGCGCAAGTGGTGGATGGGCGAGCTCGCCCGCCGGGCGAAGCAGGACGGGGTGGACCTCGCCGACCTCGCGGTCTCGCCGGCCCAGGTCGCACAGCTCCAGAGTCTCGTCGACGCGGGGCGGCTCAACGACAAGCTCGCGCGGCAGGTGCTCGAGGGCGTGCTCGCCGGCGAGGGGGACCCGGAGCAGGTCGCCACCGCACGGGGTCTGGAGATCGTCTCCGACGACGGTGCCCTGCTCACCGCGATCGACGAGGCGCTCGCCGCGCAGCCCGACATCGTGGAGAAGGTGCGCGGCGGCAACCTCGGCCCGGTGGGCGCGATCATCGGCGCGGTCATGAAGGCGACCCGCGGGCAGGCGGACGCCGGGCGCGTGCGCGAGCTCGTGCTCGAGCGGATCGGGTGATCGCGTGACACGTGGCCCTGTGCTGCTGGGCGAGATGGTGCGGCTGCGGCCGATCGTGGCGGGTGACGCCGACCGGATGTGGGAGGCGCTCCAGGACCCGGAGTCGACCCGTCTGACCGGCACCACCGCGACGTTCACGCGCCCGCAGGTCGACGAATGGGCAGCCACCGTCGGCGACCGTGAGGGGCGGTTCGACTGGGCGATCACTGCCGGCGCGATCCGTGACGGCCAGCTCGTCAGCGACGAGATGATCGGCGAGATCGTGCTCAACGACCTCGATCCCGACGCCCGCTCGGCGAACCTGCGTCTCGCCCTGCTGCCGAACTACCGCGGGCGCGGCTACGGCCGCGAGGCCATCTTCGAGGTGCTGCGGTTCGCGTTCGACGGGTCGACCGACGTCGACGGCGTCCGGCACGAGGGGCCGCACCTGCACCGGGTCAGCCTCGACGTGCTGAGCATCAACCCGCGCGCCCGCATGCTCTACGAGTCGCTCGGCTTCCGTGAGGAGGGCCGCCTGCGCGACGTCTACCGCGACGGCGACGGCTGGGCGGACGCGACGGTGATGAGCATCCTCGAGGACGAGTTCCGGGCTGGTCTGGGCTCGGCCTGAGACCTTCCCAGCCGATCACTGCGTCGGGGCCTGGCGGCATTGCCGCTGGGCCCCGATGTCCGCCGGCCTCTTGTAAGAGCGCCCCCGGTGCCGGCGCGCGCGAGTCACGCCAGAGCGAGTGCTTCGTCGGCGCGCCTGGTCGCCGTCCCGCTGGAGTGGGCCGCGACGACGCGTGGCAGTACTTCAGTTCAGCGCTCCTGCATCTCCAATGGTAGGTGCGTTGTGCGCGCCGCCATGCCTCTACTGAGGTCTTCTGGGGCGGCGCAGCCATGGCACGCCCACCTGAGTCGCGGCATTGGCATGAAGTCACTCGTTCGACGACGCGATCAATCGACGACTCGATTTCACCCTTCATTGCGGCCGTTTCGCCCGGTTGCCCCTGTACACGTGAAGAGAACCTAGTGCCAGACTGCACATCACGGTTTTGCCTCTTCAACGCAATGGAGCGTCTATGTCAGCGCGATACAACCCCCCGCCCAACTGGCCACCACCGCCTGCGGGATGGAACCCGCCGCCGGGCTGGATCCCGGACCCATCATGGGGGCCGGCTCCGCAAGGGTGGCAGTTCTGGGTCGAGGACACGGGCACGTCGCCGGAAGCACCGGCGCCCTCGTCCGCCGGCGTGAAGAGGGACTCCGCGAAAGACGATCCGGCGAGCAACACACTCGAGAAGAAGTCGTGGTTTGCTCGGCACAAGTTGCTGACAGCGGTTGGGGCCTTCGTCCTGCTCGTAGCGGCCATCGGGGCGCTGAACGGTGCCGGTGACGGGACCCCGGACGACATCGCAGCCGCTCCGGTGACGACAGCGGACGCGCGCGAGGAAGCGGAACCCGCGGAGGAAGCCGCCCTCGATGAGCAGGAACAGGCGGAGCGTCGAGCTGCGGAAGAAGCGGAGGCGGCAGCGAAAGCGGAGGAAGAGCGTCTTGCAGAGGAGGAACGCCTAGCTGAGGAAGCCGCCGCGGCCGAGGCGGCCGCGGCCGAGGCTGCTCGAATCGGCTCAGTGGCTCAGCAGAACGCGTACCGCTCGGCAACGGACTACCTCGACTACTCCGCATTCTCTCGCTCGGGCCTCATCGACCAGCTCGAGTTCGAAGGCTTCAGCACGGGCGATGCCGAGTTCGGGATCGCGCGCCTCGAGAGCGAAGGTGGCGTCGACTGGAATGCTCAGGCCGCAGCAAGCGCTGCGAACTATCTCGAATACACGTCCTTCTCCCGCTTTGGGCTGATCGACCAACTCGTCTTCGAGGGCTTCACTGCGGAACAGGCCGAGTACGGCGTGAGTACAACAGGGCTGTAGACGATTTCGACCCTTACGCGCTTGTGCGACCAGCTTGAGATGCAACGGGCCCGACGGGTCGGTTCACTGCCGACAGATGTCATTACTCTTCGACCACAGGAATCTCGTCATCACGGTGAAGTCGCAATGGCGTGACGAGCGAGGTTCGAACGGACCTTTCGGCTCTCGCTCCAAACCGCAAGCCGGGTCGGAGACGGCTCTCGACACAAGCAGCGGATCACCGTCCTTGGTGTGGCCTGGCCGCGCGAGGCCCGGCAGCATCACTGCCGGGCTTCGCTCCATCGCGGACGCAGTCGCTTCGTCTTCGCGCTCAGGCGGTCGCGGCGAGGAGCTCGTCGAGCTTCTCGTAGCCCTCGCGGACGCGACCTCCATGCCGCTCGCGACGAACGCGTCGCGCCCCTCGAACGAGTCGACCAGCGAGGTCGACGTGAGGCGGCACCGGCCGTCGGGCAGGTCCTCGAACTCGAGGCGGTCGAGCGAGACGCCGTCAGGGAACCCTTCGTAGGCGAACGTCTGGACGATGAGCCGGTCCGGCCGGACCTCGTGGACGCTTCCGAAGAACGCGTACTCGGACCCGTCGCGTCGACGTGGACGTACCGGTACGCGCCGCCGGTCCGGACGTCCCACTGCTCGTTGCGCTGCGTGAGGCCCCGGGGCCCGTTCCAGCGGGCGAACAGGTCCGGGTCGGTGTGGGCGCGGAACACCGTCGCCGCGGGTGCGTCGAACTCGCGCACGAGGCGCACGCTCGGGACGTCGGTGGGAAGGACGATCTCGGTCTCGTGGGTGCCGGTGGTGCTCATGATGCTTCTCCGTTCGTCGCGATCTCCGGGCGGCCCGCTCGGTCGGGCAACCCGTCCAGGACGTCGTCGAGGCGGCGGAAGCGGTCCTCGGCCTGCCGCCGGTACCGCTCGATCCATCTCGTCATGAGATCGAGCACCTCCGCCTCGAGCTGCACGGGGGCGCGGCGTGCGTCCGTCGTGCGGGAGACCAGGCCGGCGTCCTGCAGCACCCGCAGGTGCTTGGAGACCGCCTGGACGGACATGTCGTAGGGCTGCGCGAGCTCGCCCACCGTCGCGTCCGACGACGCGAGGCGGGCCACCATGTCCCGACGTGTCGGGTCGGCCAGGGCCGCGAACACGCGGGACAGCGGGTCGGCGCTCACCGGTCCTCCTTCGTCGTACACCCGGCGGGTTCATCAACCATCCGGTTGTCATCGACGGTACGCCGGGCGCCGCAACGTCGTCAACCCCTTGGTTGTGAAGAAGGCCAACGGCCCCCGTGGTGGTGCGGCGCGCAGGCCGCACCGCGCGGGCCGCGGCGGCGGACGAGCGTCAGCGACGCCGGGCGCGCTCGAAGTCGTCGAGCGAGACGCGACGCTCCTCGGCGTGGTCGACGATCGGCGCGGGGTACCCGGGCGGCTGCTCGCGCAGCTTCCACGGCTCGTGCACGCGCGGCCCCTCGACGCCGCGCAGCTCGGGAACCCAGCGGCGGACGTACCGACCGTCCGGGTCGAACTTCTTGCCCTGCGTCACCGGGTTGAAGATCCGGAAGTAGGGGGCGGCGTCGCGTCCGGTGCCGGCGACCCACTGCCAGTTGAGCTGGTTCTGGGACACGTCACCGTCGGCGAGGTGCGCCATGAAGTGCGCCGCGCCGCGCTGCCAGCGCACGTGCAGGTCCTTGACGAGGAACGAGGCCACCACCATCCGCACGCGGTTGTGCATCCACCCCTCGCCGAGCAGCTGACGCATGCCCGCGTCGACCAGGGGGTACCCGGTGCGCCCGGCCGCCCACGCCTCGAGATGCTCGTCCTCGACGTCGCCGCTCGCCCAGGCGTCCTCGGGCACGACGTCGCGCAGCGAGCGGTGCGCCGCACCGGCTGGTGGAACAGCACGTCGGCGTGGAACTCGCGCCAGGCCAGCTCCGACCGGTAGGCGAGCGCGTCGTCGGAGGGCGCACCCTCGTGCAGGGCGTCGCGCACGTCGGCGAGCAGCGTGCGCGGGTGCACCTCGCCCCACTTGAGCGGTACGGACATGACCGACGTCGCCGGGCGGTCCGGGCGGTCGCGCTCGCGCGCGTAGCCGGCGAGGTGGTCCTCGAGGAACGTGCGCCACCGGTGGCGCGCCGCGGCCTCGCCCGCGGGCGGCAGGTCTGCCTCGGTGCCGGGGTCCTCCGGGAGGCCGTCGGACCGCGCGTCGGCCCACGGGACCGACCGGGGGCGTGGTGCGGGGTCGCGCCAGCCGTGCTCGACCCACGCGTCGCGGAACGGCGTGAACACCTTGTACGGCTCTCCCTGGCGGGTCAGCACGCGCCTGGTGCGACCGCGTAGGGCGAGCCGGTGCGCACGAGGCGGCCGCCGCCGTCGGGCAACGCCTGCTCGACCGCCGCGTCGCGCTGCACGCCGTACGGCTCGAAGCTCGCGGCCACGTGCACCTCACCCGCCTCGACCTCGCGCGCGACCGCGGGGACGACGTCGCGCGGGTCACCGTGCCGGACGACCAGCCGGCCCCCGGTGGCCTCGTCGAGCGCGGCGAGGCTGCGCGCGAGGTAGGACCGGCGCGGTGCGCCGGCGGCGGCCCACAGGCGCGGGTCGAGGACGAAGAGCGGGACGACGTCGCCGTCCGCGGCGCGCGCGGCCTCGACGGCCGCGACGAGGGCCGGGTTGTCGCCGAGGCGCAGGTCGCGCCGGCACCACCAGATCGTGGACGCAGTCGTGGCCATCCGGTCACGCTAACGGTCGCAGGTAACCCCCGCCGGTGGAAGCATCGAGAACATGGCCAGCACGAGCGGCAGGGACGGCGGGGCAGGTGCCGACGGGCACGACCGTCGCGAAGAGCTCGGGCGCGAGGCGGTGACCGAGCCCGAGGCCGGCGCGCCGCCGATCGGCCCGGACGGGCCGGCTCGCGTCACGCCCGGTGCGGCCCGGGTCGCGGCCGAGGGCGAACGGCCCGACGACGGGCCGGCGGCAGGCGTCATCGCGGGGGACCACGCGTTCTTCGGGCAGCCGCGGGGCTCGCCACGCTCTTCACCACGGAGCTGTGGGAGCGGTTCAGCTACTACGGGATGCGCGCCATCCTGCTGTTCTACCTCACCGACACGGTGGCGAACGGCGGGCTCGGGCTCGACGACACGACCGGGCTCGCGCTCGTGTCGATCTACGGGACGAGCGTGTACCTCCTGTCCGTCGTCGGCGGGTGGCTGGCCGACCGGGTCATCGGCTCCCGCCGGTCGGTGCTGTACGGCGGGATCATCATCGCCGCCGGGCACGTGAGCCTGACAGTCCCCGGTCTCGCGTTCTCGATGACCGGCATCGCCCTCGTCGCGCTCGGCACGGGGCTGCTCAAGCCCAACGTGTCCTCGATGGTCGGCGAGCTCTACGCGCGCGACGACCCGCGCCGCGACTCGGCGTTCTCGATCTTCTACATGGGCATCAACATCGGGTCGTTCATCGCCCCGTTCCTCGTCGGGGCGGCGCGCGCCTGGGGTGGCTACCACGCCGGGTTCGCCGTCGCGGCGGTCGGCATGGCGGTCGCACTCGTCTTCTTCGTCGCGGGGCGGCGCTACCTGGGTCAGGCGGGTGCCCACGTGCCGAACCCGGTCCGCCGGGAGGAGCGGGGAGCGATCACCCGCATCTTCCTCGCCATCGCCGGCGGCATGGTCGTCGTCGGGCTGATCGCCGTCGTGGTCGCCGGCGGGTTCGGCATCGACACGTTCATCGACACGATGTCCTACCTCGCGTTCCTCGCCCCGATCGCCTACTTCGTCGTCATGTACCGCTCGCCCCGGGTCACCGACGCGGAGCGGCCCCGCGTGATCGCGTACATCCCGCTGTTCGTCGCGGCGATGCTGTTCTGGATGATCTTCGAGCAGGCGGCGACGACGCTGTCGGAGTTCGCGCGGGACCGCACGCAGCTGAGCATCGTCGGCGTGACGATCAGCCCGGAGTTCTTCCAGTCGATCAACCCGGCGGCGATCATCGTCCTCGCGCCGGTGTTCGCCTGGATCTGGATCAGGACGGGCGACCGTCCGTCGACCGCCAGCAAGTTCGCGCTCGGCCTCACCCTCGCGGCGGTCTCGTTCCTCGGCCTCGCGCTGGCGTCGGCGCTCGTGGGCGACGGGCGTGCGCCGGCCTGGGTGCTCGCCGGCGTCTACGTGGTGCAGACGCTCGGCGAGCTGTGCCTGTCGCCCGTCGGCCTCGCCGCGACGACGCTGCTCGCGCCGCGCGCGTTCCGCTCGCAAGCCATGGCGGTCTGGTTCCTCGCGCCGGCGGCCGGCCAGGCCATCACGGCGCAGCTCGTCCAGGTCACGGAGGACGTCTCCGACACGGCCTACTTCGGGGGCATCGGAGCGGTGACGCTGCTGTTCGCCGTCGCCCTGTTCGCCCTCGCGCCCTGGGTCACGGCGCATATCCGCCGGGCCGACGAGCTCGAGGGGGCGCACACCGCGGGGTCCTGACGTGACCGGGGCGACCACGAGGCGGACGGCGCCCGCCCCCGGCCGGGCGGGCGTAGTGTGACCCGGCGGCCATGCCCGAGCGGCCGCAGGCGACCCGTCGAAGGAGCTGACCCCGTCATGAGCCGTCCCCTGCGCTCCCGGACGTCCACCCACGGCCGCAACATGTCCGGTGCGCGAGCGCTGTGGCGCGCGACCGGCATGGGCTCGGAGGACTTCGGCAAGCCGATCGTCGCGATCGCGAACTCGTACACGCAGTTCGTGCCCGGCCACGTCCACCTCAAGGACATGGGCGACCTCGTCGCGTCGGCGATCAAGGAGGCGGGCGGCGTCGCCAAGGAGTTCAACACGATCGCCGTCGACGACGGCATCGCGATGGGCCACGGCGGCATGCTGTACTCGCTGCCGAGCCGCGACCTCATCGCCGACTCGGTCGAGTACATGGTCAACGCGCACTGCGCCGACGCGCTCGTGTGCATCTCCAACTGCGACAAGATCACGCCCGGCATGCTCAACGCGGCACTGCGGCTCAACATCCCGGTGATCTTCGTGTCGGGCGGTCCCATGGAGGCCGGCAAGGCGGTCGTCGCGGACGGCGTCGCGAAGACCCACCTCAACCTCGTCAACGCCATCAACTACGCGGCCGACGACAACGTGTCCGACGCCGCGCTCGCGCAGGTCGAGGAGAACGCCTGCCCCACGTGCGGGTCGTGCTCGGGCATGTTCACCGCGAACTCGATGAACTGCCTCACCGAGCGCTCGGGCTCTCGCTGCCGGGCAACGGCTCGACGCTCGCCACGCACTCGGCGCGCAAGGAGCTCTTCCTCGAGGCCGGCCGGACGATCGTCGACCTCGCGAAGCGCTACTACGACGACGAGGACGACACGGCCGCCCCGCGCTCCATCGCGACGAAGGCCGCGTTCGCGAACGCCATGGCGCTCGACGTCGCGATGGGCGGCTCGACCAACACGGTGCTGCACGTCCTCGCGGCGGCCCAGGAGGGTGAGGTCGACTTCGACCTCACCGACATCGAGGACATCAGCCGCCGTGTGCCGTGCCTGTCGAAGGTCGCGCCGAACCACCCGGACTTCCACATGGAGGACGTGCACCGCGCCGGCGGCATCCCCGCGCTCCTGGGCGAGCTCGACCGCGCGGGCCTGCTCGACCACGACGTGACGTCCGTCCACACGCCCACGCTGCGCGAGTGGCTCGACGACTGGGACGTCCGCGGCGGCAAGGCGACCGACCGCGCGGTCGAGCTGTTCCACGCCGCACCCGGCGGGGTGCGCACCACGCAGGCGTTCTCGACGTCCAACCGCTGGGAGTCGCTCGACACCGACGCCGCCGAGGGCTGCATCCGCGACCTCGAGCACGCCTACACCGTCGAGGGCGGCCTCGCCGTGCTGCGCGGCAACCTCGCCGAGGACGGCGCCGTGTTCAAGACCGCGGGCGTGGACCCCGACGTCTTCCACTTCGTCGGCACGGCGCTCGTCTGCGAGTCGCAGGACGAGGCCGTCGAGAAGATCCTCACCAAGCAGGTCCAGCCGGGGCACGTCGTCGTCGTGCGGTACGAGGGCCCCGCCGGCGGGCCGGGCATGCAGGAGATGCTCTACCCGACGTCGTTCATCAAGGGCCGCGGCCTGGGCAAGGTCACCGCGCTCATCACCGACGGCCGGTTCTCCGGCGGGTCGTCCGGCATCTCCGTCGGCCACGTCTCGCCCGAGGCGGCCGCCGGGGGAGTGATCGGGCTCGTCGAGGACGGCGACGAGATCGAGATCGACGTCGACACGCGCCTCATCCGGCTCAACGTCCCCGACGACGTGCTCGCGGAGCGCCGCGCCAAGATGGAGGCGCGCGAGAACCCGTGGCAGCCCGTCGACCGCGACCGGTACGTGTCCCCGGCGCTGCAGGCGTACGCCGCGATGGCGACGTCGGCGGACCGTGGGGCCGTGCGGGACGTGTCGCTCATCCGGCGGCGCTGACGCGGGTCCGCCTTTCAGCGCCGGTCCGCGGGCCAGGGGGCGGGACGTGCCGGGTCGACCATCCGCGCCCTCGTTCCTCGGGCGCTCCCGCCAGACCCGCCACGACCCGGCACGTCCCGCCCCCTGTCCCGCTCGCCCGTCGTCGCGCCGACGTCCGTCCTCGTGCCCGACGGCGGCCGTCGCCTCACGTGGTCCCCTCGCCGTGCGGCGGCTCCGTTCCTAGAGTGTGGGCATGACGGACGAGCTCACGCGCACCGATGCCGGACCCGACCTCAAGCCCCGTTCCCGCCAGGTCACCGACGGCCTGGAGGCGACGGCGTCGCGCGGGATGCTGCGCGCCGTCGGGATGGGGGACGAGGACTTCGCCAAGCCGCAGATCGGCATCGCGAGCTCGTGGAACGAGATCACGCCGTGCAACCTCTCGCTCGACCGGCTCGCGCAGGGCGCGAAGGAGGGTGTGCACGCGGGCGGCGGATACCCGCTGCAGTTCGGCACGATCTCCGTCTCCGACGGCATCTCCATGGGGCACGAGGGGATGCACTTCTCGCTCGTCAGCCGTGACGTCATCGCGGACTCGGTCGAGACGGTGGTGCAGGCCGAGCGCCTCGACGGGACGGTCCTGCTCGCGGGCTGCGACAAGTCGCTGCCGGGCATGCTCATGGCGGCCGCGCGGCTCGACCTCGCGAGCGTGTTCCTCTACGCCGGCTCGATCATGCCGGGCTGGGTCAAGCTGTCCGACGGCACGGAGAAGGACGTCACGCTCATCGACGCGTTCGAGGCGGTCGGTGCGTGCTCGCGCGGCCTCATGAGCCGCGAGGACGTCGACCGGATCGAGCGGGCGATCTGCCCCGGCGAGGGCGCGTGCGGCGGCATGTACACGGCGAACACCATGGCGTCGGTCGCCGAGGCGATGGGGATGTCGCTGCCCGGGTCGGCCGCGCCGCCGTCGGCCGACCGGCGCCGGGACGCGTTCGCGCACCGGTCGGGAGAGGCGGTCGTCGAGCTGCTGCGCCGCGGCATCACCGCGCGCGACATCATGACGAAGGAGGCCTTCGAGAACGCGATCGCCGTCGTCATGGCGTTCGGCGGGTCGACCAACGCCGTGCTGCACCTCCTCGCCATCGCGCACGAGGCGGAGGTCGAGCTCACGCTCGCGGACTTCGACCGCGTCGCGAGCCGCGTGCCCCACCTGGGCGACCTCAAGCCGTTCGGCCGGTACGTCATGAACGACGTCGACCGCATCGGGGGAGTGCCCGTCGTCATGAAGGCGCTGCTCGACGCCGGTCTCCTGCACGGCGACGCGCTCACCGTGACGGGCCGCACGGTGGCCGAGAACCTCGCCGACATCAACCCCCCGGACCCGGACGGCAAGATCCTGCGCGCGCTCGACCGGCCGATCCACCCCACCGGGGGCATCACCATCCTGCACGGGTCGCTCGCGCCCGAGGGCGCGGTCGTGAAGTCGGCCGGGTTCGACACCGACGTGTTCGAGGGCACGGCGCGCGTGTTCGAGCGCGAGCGCGCCGCGCTCGACGCCCTGGAGGACGGCACGATCACCGACGGCGACGTCGTCGTCATCCGGTACGAGGGACCCAAGGGCGGGCCGGGCATGCGCGAGATGCTCGCCATCACCGGCGCCATCAAGGGCGCCGGGCTCGGCAAGAGCGTGCTGCTGCTCACCGACGGGCGGTTCTCCGGCGGGACGACGGGCCTGTGCGTCGGGCACGTCGCCCCGGAGGCGGTGGACGGCGGGCCGGTCGCGTTCGTGCGCGACGGCGACCGCATCCGGCTCGACGTCGCGCGCAAGACGCTCGACCTGCTCGTCGACGACGACGTGCTCGCGGCGCGGCGCGAGGGCTGGGCGCCGCTGCCGCCCACGTTCACGCGCGGCGTGCTCGCCAAGTACGCGAAGCTCGTCCAGTCGGCGTCGCGGGGGGCGATCCTCGCGTGACAGCCGGTCCCGGACGGCGCCCCACGGGACCCGAGCGGCGGCAGGGCGCGCGCCGGGCGTGACGACTGGCTAGCGTGGGCCTGAGCCCGGCGGAGCCGTCCGGCTCGCCCGACGTCGCGACCGACGAGGAGAGGCCATGGCCGACGACCGGATCACCGCGCGCGAGTTCCACGACAGCGACGGCGTGGAGGACTGGCGCGTCCTCCTCGCGACGGCGCAGACCCTGTACCGCACCGGGTCCTTCACGGCGGGCGTCGAGCTGGTCGACGCGATCGGCGAGCTCGCCGACGCCGCGGACCACCACCCGGACGTCGACCTGCGGTACGCGACGGTGACGGTCCGGCTCACGTCCCACGACGTCGGGGGGCTCAGCGTCGTGACGTCGCCCTGGCGCGCGAGATCGCCGACGCCGCGCGCGAGCTCGACCTCGTGGCCGACCCGAGCGCGGTCCAGGAGCTCGAGATCGCGGTCGACGCGCTCGTCGGGCCGGCGGTCCAGCCGTTCTGGCGCGCCGTGCTCGGCTACGCGGAGCAGGCGCCCGACGGCTCGGCCGCCGTCCCGCTCGCGGACCCGACGGGGCACGCCCCGGCGTTCTGGTTCCAGCAGATGGACGCACCGCGCGAGCAGCGCAACCGCATCCACGTGGACGTGACCGTCCCGCACGACGTCGCGGAGGCGCGGGTGACCGCCGCGATCGCGGCCGGAGGGCACCTGGTGTCCGACGGGCGTGCGCCCGCGTTCTGGGTGCTCGCCGACCCGGAGGGCAACGAGGCGTGCGTGTGCACGTGGCAGGCCCGTGACTGACGTACCCGAGACGAGAGGCGAACGGTGACCGCTCTGCACGGACCGGACGACGACGCACCCCGCGGCGGCTGGCCCGCCGGTGACGACCCGGCGGCCGCGCCCTGGTGGACGCGGGCCGTCGTCTACCAGATCTACCCCCGCTCGTTCCGGGACTCCGACGGCGACGGCGTCGGCGACCTCCCCGGCATCCTGCGCCGGCTCGACCACCTCGCCGACCTCGGCGTCGACGTCGTGTGGCTCTCGCCCGTGTACACCTCGCCCCAGGCCGACAACGGGTACGACATCAGCGACTACCAGGACGTCGACCCGCTGTTCGGCACGCTCGCCGACGTCGACGCGCTGATCGCGGGGCTGCACGAGCGCGGCATGAAGCTCGTCATGGACCTCGTCGTCAACCACACGAGCGACGAGCACCCGTGGTTCGTCAACAGCAGAGCCGGCCGGGCGTCGGACCGGCGCGACTGGTACTGGTGGCGGCCCGCGCGCCCCGGGATGGAGCCGGGCACCCCGGGCGCCGAGCCGACCAACTGGCGCTCGTTCTTCGGCGGCAGCGCGTGGGCGTTCGACGAGGCGAGCGGCGAGTACTACCTGCACCTGTTCGACACGAAGCAGCCCGACCTCAACTGGGAGAACCCGGACGTGCGCCGCGCGGTGCACGCCATGATGCGGTGGTGGCTCGACCGCGGCGTCGACGGCTTCCGCATGGACGTCATCAACCTGATCTCCAAGACGATCGCGCCCGACGGCTCCCTGCCCGACGGCGAGGTGCACTACGGCGTGCTCGGCGACGGCAGCCCGTACTACACCGACGGGCCACGCGTGCACGAGTACCTCGCCGAGATGCACCGCGAGGTCTTCGCGCCCTACCTCGCGCAGGGGCGCGAGATCCTCACGGTCGGCGAGACGCCCGGCGTGACGGTCGAGCACGGCCGCCGCTACACCGACCCCGCGCGCCGCGAGGTCGACATGGTGTTCCAGTTCGAGCACATGGGCGTCGACCACGGCGCCTCGAAGTGGGACCCGGTGCCGATGCGGCTCACCGACCTCAAGGCGACGTTCGGCCGCTGGCAGGCGGGCCTCGCCGAGGCAGGCTGGAACTCGCTGTACTGGGACAACCACGACCAGCCGCGCGTCGTCTCCCGGTTCGGCGACGACTCGCCGGAGCACCGCGTGGCGTCCGCGAAGGCGCTCGCGCTCCTGCTGCACCTGCACCGCGGCACGCCGTACGTCTACCAGGGCGAGGAGCTCGGGATGACGAACGCGCACTTCACGCGCATCGAGCAGTACCAGGACGTCGAGTCGCTCGGTCACTACGCCGAGATGGTCGAGCACGGCGTCGCCACGCCCGAGCAGATGCTCGCGGCGCTCGCGGCGATGGGCCGGGACAACGCGCGCACGCCGGTCCAGTGGGACGCGAGCGAGCACGCCGGCTTCACGTCGGGGACGCCCTGGCTCGAGGTCAACCCGAACCACGGGGAGGTCAACGCCGAGGCGGCGTGGGCCGACGAGGACTCGGTCCTGCACTTCTACCGCCGCCTGCACGCGCTGCGGCACGACGTCCCCGTCGTCGCGCTCGGCGACTTCCGCATGCTGCTGCCGGACCACGAGCAGGTCTACGCGTTCACGCGGGCGCTCGACGTGCCGTCGGGCGGCGGGGGAGAGCGGGAGCGCGACGAGCTCCTCGTGCTGGTCAACGTGGGCGGGACGCCGCAGGACGTCCCGGCGGCGGTCCTCGACGGGTGGGGCGGGGCGTCCGTCCTGCTGGCCACGCACCCCGGGCCCGACGGCGCGGACCGACCGGGCGTCGTCGGGCACCTCGCGCCGTGGGAGGGCCTGGTGCTGCGCCGCCGGCCGACGCTCCCGCCCCGGTAGGGGATCGTCTCGGTGGGAAGAAGGTCACGCGGACGTCGAGGGTGGTTCCGCGAACCCCCAAGCATGCCCTAGTCTCCTCCCAGCCCGGCGACGCCGCCGGCACGGGGCCGCGACGTCGGTCGCAGAGGGGAGCGCACGGGTGCACAGCACGACGGAGGTGCCCGCGATCGAGACGCGGGCGCTGCGCAAGACGTACCGGAGCCGCCGGGGGAGGGCCGTCGGGGTCGAGGGCCTCGACCTGGTCGTCCCGGTGGGTGGGGTCCACGGCTTCCTCGGGCCGAACGGGTCCGGCAAGACCACGACGATCCGGATGCTGCTCGGGCTCGTCCGCGCGGACTCGGGTTCCGCGCGCGTCTTCGGCCACGAGGTGCCCCGGCACCTGCCCGACGTCGTCGGGCGCGTCGGGGCGATCGTCGAGTCCCCGAAGTTCTTCCCCGCGTTCAGCGCGCGCAAGAACCTGGACCTGCTCGCCGTCGCCATCGGCGCGCCCGGCGGACGCGTGGGCGAGGTGCTCGAGGAGGTGGGGCTCGCCGCCCGGGCGCGCGACCGCTACCGCGGCTACTCGCTCGGCATGAAGCAGCGGCTCGCGATCGCCGCGACGCTCCTCAAGGATCCGGACCTGCTCATCTTCGACGAGCCGACGAACGGGCTCGATCCCGCCGGGATCCGCGAGATCCGCGACACCATGCGGGGCCTCGCCGACCGCGGCAGAACCGTGCTCGTGAGCAGCCACATCCTCGCCGAGGTGGAGCAGGTGGCCGACACGGT
The DNA here is from genome assembly GCF_001942335.1 of Cellulosimicrobium sp. CUA-896. Classification (GTDB taxonomy): domain Bacteria; phylum Actinomycetota; class Actinomycetes; order Actinomycetales; family Cellulomonadaceae; genus Cellulosimicrobium. Next base: position 22,676 of record NZ_MKKH01000078.1, read on the forward strand.
GTCGATCATCGCGCGCGGACGCCTCATCGCGAGCGGCCGCGTGGACGACCTCATCGGTGCGGGCGGCCGCTCGGTCCGTGTGGGCGTGCCCGACCAGGAGCGGGCCGCGGCCGTGCTCGCCGCCGCCGGCCACGGCGTGCGGCGCGACGGCCGGCACCTGCTCGTCGACGGCGTCGCCGAGCCGGCGCGCATCACCCGTGCGCTCGCCGCGCACGACCTCTGGGTCGACGAGCTCGTGCCCGTCCAGGCGGGGCTCGAGTCCGTGTTCCTCGAGCTCACCGCCAAGGACGCCGCCGCCGGGTCGCGCCACGATCGCCGGCAGCGGCCCGAGGAGGTGACGGCATGAGCCGCCTCCTGCGGGCCGAGCTGCGCCGGCTGCGCGCGCGGCGGCTGGTGCGCTGGGCCGCGCCCGTGACGGTCGCCGTCGCCCTGCTGACCGTCGTGGTCGCGTACGTGTCGAGCCAGCCCGTCTCCGACGCGAGATGGCGGACGCGCGGGTGTTCTACGAGCAGCAGCTCGCGGACTGGGAGGAGCACGGCGACGAGTACGTCGTGCAGTGCGAGGCGGACGAGGCGGCGGCGCAGGACGCCGAGCCCGGCGCCGACTTCGGGTGCGACCAGATGGGGGCGCCGCAGCTGGAGCACTTCGTCACGCCCACCCCGACGTTCGTCGGCGACGAGCAGGCGTGGCCCGCCCCCGGCATGACCACCGTGGCGCAGCTCGCCCCGCTGCTGACGTTGTTCGCGGTCCTCGTCGGCGTCTCGTTCCTCACGGCCGAGATCTCGACCGGGGCGCTCGGCCTGTGGCTCACGTTCGAGCCGCGACGGCAGCGCGTCTACTGGTCCAAGGCGCTCGCCGCGACCCTCGGCGTGCTGCCAGTCGTCGTGCTCGCGTACGTCGTGATGGCGGGCGGGGCGTACGGCGCCTACGCCCTCAACGGGCGCCTCGGCGACTTCTCGCCCGCCACCTGGGGAGAGCTCGCCGCGATCGGCGGCCGGGTCGCGGTCGCCGCCGCCCTGGTCGCCGCGACCGGGGCCGCGCTCGGCGCGCTGCTCAAGCACGCCGCGGCGGCGCTCGGCCTCGCGGTGGGGTGGTTCGTGGTCGTCGAGAGCGTCGTCGCGGCATGGGCGCCCGAGGCGCAGCGGTGGCTCGTGCGGACGAACCTCGCGGCGTGGACCGAGGGCGGGACGACGTACTGGGTGAACGAGTGCACGACCGACGCCACGGGCACCCTGTGCGAGAGCGTCGAGCACGCCGTCTCGCAGGCCCAGGGCGGCCTGCTCCTGCTCGGGCTCGCGGCGGTGCTCTCGCTCCTCGCCGTCCTGGTCTTCCGTCGACGGGACGTGGCCTGAGCCGGCGCGGACGCCGTCCGGCACGACGGCTGCGAGGCAGCCGCGGGGCGCCGTCCCACCTCGTGAGACGGGCGCCTCGGTACGTGACATCGCCCGGGCATGCGCGTACAGTCCCATGCCGTGCAGACGATTCTTCTCGTAGTACTTCCTGAGCGCGCCGGCTGAGGCCACGCACACAGGCTTCGTCAGCGCGCTCACCCCTCGTCCAGCCCGTCATCCCGGGTCCGAGGGGTTTTTGTTGCCACCACAACCGCACAGCCCGCACGGCGCGACCGGCCCACCACGGCCCCGCGACTGCCGCCCCGCGTGACCCGCGGCCCACGGCACCCGCACGCGCGACCCGCACGACCGCACCACCCACGGTCGGCTCCGGATCCGGCGGAGCGTCCCCCGGGACGCCCGCCGGGCCGAGGCCACGACACGCAGGAGACACCATGGCCCAGGGTCCCACCCCGGCAGCCGCGCGACCGGAGGCCCCCGCGCCGACCGCCGCGCCGAAGCCCGCCCCGACGCCGGCGTCCGTCGCCCCCCGGACCGACGCGCGCCGCGCACCGTCCCGGCCCGCGGCGGCCGGTGAGGAGATGACGGGCGCGCAGTCGATCGTCCGCTCGCTCGAGGAGGTCGGCGCCGAGGTCGTCTTCGGCATCCCGGGTGGTGCGATCCTGCCGACGTACGACCCGCTCATGGACTCGACGCGGTTGCGGCACATCCTCGTGCGCCACGAGCAGGGCGGCGGGCACGCGGCCCAGGGCTACGCGCACGCCACCGGCCGGGTCGGCGTGACCATGGCGACCTCCGGCCCCGGGGCGACGAACCTCGTGACGCCGATCGCCGACGCGAACATGGACTCGATCCCGCTCGTCGCGATCACCGGCCAGGTCGCCGAGTCGCTCATCGGGACGGACGGCTTCCAGGAGGCCGACATCGTCGGCATCACCATGCCGATCACCAAGCACTCCTACCTGGTCACCGACCCCGCCGAGATCCCGCGGACGATCGCCGAGGCGTTCCACATCGCGTCCACCGGGCGTCCCGGGCCGGTGCTCGTCGACATCGCGAAGTCGGCGATGCAGTCGACGGCCCCCTTCTCCTGGCCGCAGGACGTCCACCTGCCCGGCTACCACCCGGTGACGAAGCCGCACAGCAAGCAGATCCGCGAGGCCGCGCGTCTCCTGGCGTCGTCCCGGCGTCCGGTGCTCTACGTCGGCGGCGGCGTCGTGCGCGCGGACGCGGCCGCGGAGCTGCGGCGCCTGGTCGACCTGTCCGGCGCGGCCGTCGTGACGACCCTCATGGCTCGCGGGGCGGTCCCCGACACGCACCCGCAGAACCTCGGCATGCCGGGCATGCACGGGACCGTGCCCGCCGTGGCCGCCCTGCAGAAGGCCGACCTCATCGTGTCGCTCGGCGCGCGGTTCGACGACCGCGTGACCGGCAAGCTCTCGAGCTTCGCCCCGCACGCCGCGATCGTGCACGCCGACATCGACCCCGCCGAGATCGGCAAGAACCGCGACGTGGACGTGCCGATCGTCGGCCACCTCAAGGAGGTCCTCGCCGACCTCGTGCCGGAGCTCGAGCGCGAGCACGCCGCCCACGGCAAGCCCGACGTCGAGGCCTGGTGGCACCAGATCGACGACTGGCGCGAGACCTACCCGCTCGGGTACACCGAGCCGGACGACGGCCACCTGGCGCCGCAGTACGTCATCTCGCGGCTCGGCGAGCTCGCGGGCCCGGAGGCGATCTACGCCGCGGGCGTCGGGCAGCACCAGATGTGGGCCGCGCAGTTCATCCGCTACGAGCACCCGCGCACGTGGATCAACTCGGGCGGCCTCGGCACCATGGGCTTCTCGATCCCCGCGGCGATGGGGGCGAAGGTCGGACGCCCGGACGCCACCGTGTGGGCGATCGACGGCGACGGCTGCTTCCAGATGACCAACCAGGAGCTCGCGACCTGCACGATCAACGAGATCCCGATCAAGGTCGCGCTGATCAACAACAGCTCGCTGGGCATGGTGCGGCAGTGGCAGACGCTGTTCTACGACATGCGCTACTCCAACACCGACCTGCACACCGGGCACGGCACCCGCCGCGTGCCCGACTTCGTCAAGCTCGCCGACGCGTACGGGTGCGAGGGCATCCGCGTCGAGTCGGCCGGCGAGGTGGACGCGGCGATCAAGCGCGCCATGGAGATCGACGACCGCCCCGTCGTCGTCGACTTCACCGTCTCGCGCGACGCCATGGTCTGGCCGATGGTCGCCGCCGGCGTGAGCAACGACGACATCCAGTACGCGCGCGGCATCTCGCCCGCGTGGGACCGGGAGGACTGAGCGGAATGCAGCTGCAGCGGAACGCCGTCTCGATCCGACCCCTGTCAACGGAGGACTGACCTCTCATGTCCCGTCACACCCTCTCGGTGCTCGTCGAGAACAAGCCCGGCGTGCTCACGCGCGTCGCCGGCCTCTTCGCCCGCCGCGCGTTCAACATCCACTCGCTCGCCGTGGGCCCGACGGAGCACGACGAGATCTCGCGCATCACCGTCGTGGTCGACGTCGAGGACCGACCCCTCGAGCAGGTGACGAAGCAGCTCAACAAGCTCGTCAACGTCATCAAGATCGTCGAGCTCGACCCGGCGGCGTCCGTCCAGCGGGAGCTGCTGCTCGTCAAGGTGCGCGCCGACGGCGCGAGCAGGACCGGCGTGCTCGAGGTCGTGAACCTGTTCCGCGCCAAGGTCGTCGACGTCGTCCCCGACGCCGTGACCGTCGAGGCCACGGGCACCGCCGAGAAGCTCGACGCGCTGCTCGGCGCGCTCGAGCCGTACGCGTCCGCGAGATCGTGAAGTCCGGGACCGTCGCCGTCGGCCGCGGCGCGCGCTCCATCACCGACCGCGCGCTGGAACGCGTCGTCCGGTCCGCCTGACCATCGCCTACCCTCGCCCCGGGACGCAGGAGCGCCGGGCGAGGGCGCGACCACCGCACACCCGACCCTGCACCGCTATCGACGAACGAGGAGAACCACCGTGGCTGAGCTGTACTACGACGACGACGCCGACCTGTCCATCATCCAGAGCAAGAAGGTCGCGGTCGTCGGCTACGGGAGCCAGGGGCACGCGCACGCGCAGAACCTGCGCGACTCGGGCGTCGAGGTCGTCGTCGCGCTGCGCGAGGGCTCGAAGTCGGCCGCGAAGGCGTCCGACGAGGGCTTCGAGGTCAAGACCGTCGCCGAGGCCGCGGCCTGGGCGGACCTGATCATGATCCTCGCCCCGGACCAGCACCAGCGCTCGATCTACAACGACGAGATCAAGCCGAACCTCGCCGAGGGCAAGACCCTCGCGTTCGCCCACGGCTTCAACATCCGCTTCGGCTACATCGAGGCGCCCGAGGGCGTGGACGTCGTCCTCGTCGCCCCGAAGGCGCCGGGTCACACCGTGCGGCGCGAGTTCGTCGCGGGCCGCGGCATCCCCGACATCATCGCCGTCGAGAAGGACGCCTCGGGCCAGGCCTGGGACGTCGCCCTGTCGTACGCGAAGGCGATCGGCGGGACGCGCGCGGGCGTCATCCGGACGACGTTCACCGAGGAGACCGAGACCGACCTGTTCGGCGAGCAGGCCGTCCTGTGCGGCGGTGTCTCCCAGCTCGTCCAGTACGGCTTCGAGACGCTCACCGAGGCCGGCTACCAGCCCGAGATCGCCTACTTCGAGGTGCTGCACGAGCTCAAGCTCATCGTGGACCTCATGTGGGAGGGCGGCATCGCGAAGCAGCGCTGGTCCGTCTCCGACACCGCCGAGTACGGCGACTACGTCTCCGGCCCGCGCGTCGTCGACCCGCACGTCAAGGAGAACATGCAGGCCGTCCTCGCGGACATCCAGTCCGGCGCGTTCGCGAAGCGTTTCATCGACGACCAGGACGCCGGTGCGCCCGAGTTCCAGAGGCTGCGCGAGCAGGCCGCGCAGCACCCGATCGAAAAGGTCGGCAAGGAGCTGCGCTCGCTGTTCGCGTGGAAGCAGCAGGACGCCGACTACACCGAGGGCAGCGCCGCACGCTGACGCAGGCAGGGCGACGGAGGAGCCCTTGCCGGAGTCGGCGGGAGGTGTCTGCCCGACCGTGAGGTCGAGGGCAGCGCCGCACGCTGATCCCTCGCTGAGCCGTCCGCGCTCACCTCGACGGGGTGGGTGACGCGTGCTGCGCCGGTCTACCATCCGCGCCTCGTGCCTCGGCGCTCCCGCCAGGCCCGACCACGACCGCGCAGCACGCGTCACCCACCCCTGGTGCGTCTCGCCCTGGGCTCCGGGCCGCCTTCCGTGGCCCCCGGCGTCGGGCGGTCCTGCGCGGGTGGGGCGACACGGGCGGGACGAACACGCCGAGACCGGGCACTTCGCCTCTGGGTGGGGGAGGATGCCTGCATGAGTGCAGCACAGGGGGACGCGATGGCGGACCGTCAGGAGCGGGACGCGACGGCGTCCACGTCGGTCGAGGGTACGGACGAGCAGGCGCGGGAGATCCTCGCGTTCTGGGAGCCGCGCGGCCGAGCGCGGGCATCGGGCGGGTCGGGGTCGTGATCGGCACCGGCGCGCGGGAGAGCCTCCCGCCGCCGGCGTGGTCGTTCGGCGACAACCCGCGTCTGGCCGACACGCTCCTCGCCGCGGTGCTGTCGGGAGCCAAGACCGCGACGTCGTCGTCGCTGTGGGAGTACGACGACGGCGAGACGCCGGTCCCCGAGAAGGGTGAGCTGTCGATCCTGCTGGACGGGGCCGGCCACCCCCGGGCGCTGATCCGCACGACGTCGGTCGAGGTCGTGCCGTTCGGCGACGTCGGGGCCGACTTCGCCCTGGCGGAGGGGGAGGGCGACACGACGGGGGACGAGTGGCGCGAGGGGCATCGCGGGTACTTCTCCCGCGTGCTCGAGCGGGACGTCCCCGACGACATGCCCGTGGTGTGCGAGCGGTTCGAGCTGCGTTACCCGCGCTGAGCGGCGGGCGCCGTCCGCACCGTGAGATCACCGTCCCGGCAGGTGGTTCCCGGGCGTAGGGTCGCTCGCATGACGCGCACCATCGATCTGGCGGTCGTCGCCGGTGACGGCATCGGTACCGAGGTCGTCGAGCAGGGCCTGGCCGTGCTGGAGTCGGTCCTGGCCGGTTCCGGCGTAAGGTCACGACGACGCCGTTCGACCTGGGCGCGCGCCGCTGGCACGCGACGGGTGAGACGCTGACGGACGCCGACCTCGAGGCGATCCGCGGGCACGACGCGATCCTGCTGGGCGCCATCGGCGACCCCGGCGTCCCGTCCGGCGTCCTCGAGCGCGGCCTGCTGCTCAAGCTGCGCTTCGCGCTCGACCACTACGTCAACCTGCGCCCCGGGAAGCTGTACCCGGGCGTCACGTCCCCGCTCGCCGACCCGGGCGAGATCGACTTCGTCGTGGTCCGCGAGGGCACCGAGGGGCCGTACGTGGGCAACGGTGGTGCGCTGCGCACCGGGACGCCGCACGAGATCGCGACCGAGGTGTCGGTGAACACGGCGTTCGGGGTCGAGCGCGTCGTCCGCGACGCGTTCGCCCGTGCGCAGGCGCGCCCGCGCAAGCACCTCACGCTCGTGCACAAGCACAACGTGCTCGTCCACGCCGGCCACCTGTGGCGCCGCACGGTCGAGGCGGTGAACGCCGAGTTCCCCGACGTGACCACCGACTACCTGCACGTGGACGCCGCGACGATCTTCCTCACGACGAAGCCGTCGCGCTTCGACGTCATCGTCACGGACAACCTCTTCGGCGACATCCTCACGGACCAGGCCGCGGCGATCACCGGCGGCATCGGGCTGGCGGCGTCGGCGAACATCAACCCGGACCGCTCTGCGCCGTCGATGTTCGAGCCGGTCCACGGCTCGGCGCCCGACATCGCGGGTCAGGGCAAGGCCGACCCGACGGCGACCGTGCTGTCCGTCGCGCTGCTGCTCGACCACCTGGGCCTGCCCGACGCGGCGCGTCGCGTCGAGGCGGCCGTCGCGGCCGACCTCGCCGAGCGGGGGAGCCGAGTACGCTCGACGGCCGAGGTGGGCCGCGAGCTCGCCGCTCGCGCCGCCGGCTGACCTCGCCGGTCACCGGCCGGTCACCGGCAGACCGCGCCGCCCGCACCCGCGGAGCGGCCGGTCCCCTCGCCTCGGTCGTCGCCCCGGACCGGAACCCTCCCGTTCTGACCCGGTGACGCCGCCCCGTCCCGTGCCGCCCTCCCGGGCGCACGGTTCGTGGAAAACTAGGCGGAGACCACCCGGGTCGCCAGGTGAAAGGCCTCATGATGAGCACCCCGCTTGCAGCGCAGCACGAGCCGTCCTCCTCGACGGAGGACCTCATCGCTCTCTTCGACGTCCGCCCCTCCGACGCGCCGCGCCCCGCGGAGGAGCGGGAGGCCGCGATCGCGGCCCCCAAGTTCGGCACGGTCTTCACGGACCACATGGCGCGGATCAGCTGGAGCTCGACCGACGGGTGGACGGACCGGCGCATCGAGAAGTACGGCCCGCTCCAGCTCGACCCGGCGACCGCCGTCCTGCACTACGCGCAGGAGATCTTCGAGGGCATGAAGGCGTACCGCCACGCCGACGGGTCGGTCTGGACCTTCCGCCCGGAGGCCAACGCCGCGCGCTTCGCGCGCTCCGCGCACCGTCTCGCCCTGCCCGCCCTGCCGGTCGACGACTTCGTCGCCTCCATCACGGCGCTCGTGCGCACCGACGTCGAGTGGGTCCCCTCCGGCGAGGAGGCGAGCCTGTACCTGCGGCCGTTCATGTACGCGTCGGAGGCGTTCCTCGGGGTGCGGCCGTCCCTCGAGGCCGAGTACCTCGTCATCGCCTCGCCCGTCGGCCCGTACTTCTCCGGCGGCGTGAAGCCGGTGTCGATCTGGGTCGACCGGGAGTACAGCCGCGCGGGTGCCGGCGGGACGGGCGCCGCCAAGTGCGGCGGCAACTACGCCTCGAGCCTGCTGCCGCAGGTCGTCGCCCAGCAGCACGGGTGCGAGCAGGTCTGCTTCCTCGACTCGGCGACGCGTACGCACCTCGAGGAGCTCGGCGGCATGAACGTGTTCGTCGTGCGCGCCGACGGCTCCGTCGAGACCCCCGAGCTCACGGGGTCGATCCTCGAGGGCGTCACCCGGTCGTCGATCATCCAGCTCCTCACGGACCGCGGGCACGAGGTCGTCGAGCGCCGCATCCCCCTCACCGACCTGCTGGACGGCATCCGCGAGGGGTCCGTCACCGAGGTGTTCGCGTGCGGCACGGCCGCCGTGATCACGCCGATCGGCCGGCTCGCCGGGTCGGACTTCGACGTGACGATCGGTGACGGTGATGCCGGGCAGCTCACGATGGCGATCCGCACCGAGCTCACGGACATCCAGACCGGCCGGGCCGCGGACCGGCACGGGTGGCTGCGCCGGCTCGCCTGACCGCACCTGCCGACGGCGGGGCGCGCCTCGTGGTGGAGGCGCGCCCCGCGCTCTTGGATCGCCCCGACGGTCAGCCGGCGGGACGCCGGACGATGGTGCGACCCGCCACTCCGGCGAGCAGCGACCACACCGCGACGCCGATGAGCAGGTTCACGAGTCCCGAGAGCGCCGCCGCGGTCACGTCGCTCGTCCACGCGAACGGCAGGACGGCGATGACGACGATGACGAGCGCCATGATCCAGCCGAAGAACGCCCGCGGGCGGGGCGTGCTGAGGATGAGCAGGTGCAGCAGGCCGGCCGCGAGCAGCGCGAGGATCGCGCCGTCGATCGCGTAGGCCGCCTGCTGCGAGCCGGTGGCGAAGACGTCGGGCGGGGGCACCAGGGCGATCTGGAAGATGCGCTCGAAGACGATGACGGCGATGAGCCCGATGAGTGCGGCGACCAGGGCGGTCGCGGCGGCGCCCGCCCAGAACCGGCCGGCCTCCACCGTGAGCCGCGGGTCGGACGGGCTGGTCGTGCGCTCCGGTGCCGGGAAGTCACCCCGACGGTCGGACGGCGGCACCGCCGGCGGCTGACCGTAGCCGCCCGCGGCGGGCTGGGCGGGCGGCTGCCCGTACCGCCGCGTCTCGGCGCGCTGGGGGTCGTACCCGTTCGGGTCGCTCATGGTCACTCCCTCGGTCGGTCCGGTCGCTCGATCCCGTACGTCGGCGCGCACGCCCCGCCCCGACCGACGGCGTGCCCACAGGATGGACGCCGTTCCGTCGCGGCGAGGACGTGTGGCACCATGTGCGATGTGACACACGTCTCGCTCATTATCGAGTAGCGCGTCCGGAAGCACCCGTCGGACGCGCAGACCTCCCGCACCCCGGGGGGTCTTTTTGTTGCCGGGCACACCCCGCACGGCACGCGCGCACCCCAGCGAACGGCAGGAAGAGGCACGATGACCTCCGTGACGACCCCCGTGACGACCCCGCGGGTCTTCCACGTCTACGACACGACCCTGCGCGACGGCGCACAGCAGGAGGGCATGAACCTCTCCGTCGCCGACAAGCTCGCCATCGCCCCGCTGCTCGACGAGCTGGGCGTCGGGTTCGTCGAGGGCGGGTGGCCCGGCGCCGTGCCGAAGGACACCGAGTTCTTCCGCCGCGCGGCGAAGGAGCTCGACCTGCGCAACGCCGTCCTCGCCGCGTTCGGGGCGACGCGCAAGGCCGGTGTGCGGGCGTGGGACGACGCGCAGGTGCGCGCGCTCCTCGACTCCGAGGCGCCCGTCGTCACGCTCGTCGCGAAGTCCGACGTCCGGCACGTCGAGCGCGCGCTGCGCACCACGCGCGACGAGGGCCTCGCGATGATCACCGACACCGTCGCGTTCCTCGTGGGCGAGGGGCGGCGCGTCGTCGTCGACGCCGAGCACTTCTTCGACGGCTACCGGTACGACGCCGCGTTCACGCGCGCCGCGGTCACCGCCGCGTTCGAGGCCGGGGCCGAGGTCGTCGCGCTGTGCGACACCAACGGCGGCATGCTGCCCACCTGGGTCGCCGAGACCGTGGCGGAGCTGCGCGACACGGTGGGGCTCGTCCACGGCCGCGACGCGCAGCCCGGCGACCCGCTGCTCGGGATGCACGCGCACAACGACTCCGGCTGCGCCGTCGCGAACACCCTGGCGGCGGTCGAGGCCGGCGCGGCGCACGTCCAGGGCACCGTCAACGGGTACGGGGAACGCACGGGCAACGTCGACCTGCTCACCGTCGTCGCGAACCTCGAGCTCAAGCACGGCCTGCGCACGCTCGTCGGCGAGGGCCTGGAGGACGCCACGCGCATCGCCCACGCCGTCGCCGAGATCACCAACATCTCCCCGTACGCGCGCCAGCCGTACGTCGGGTCGAGCGCGTTCGCGCACAAGGCCGGCCTGCACGCCAGCGCGATCAAGGTCGACCCCGACCTCTACCAGCACATCGACCCGACGACCGTCGGCAACGACATCCGCATGCTCGTCTCCGACATGGCGGGCCGCGCGTCGATCGAGCTCAAGGGCCGCGAGCTCGGCTTCGACCTGGCCGGCCAGGGCGAGCTGCTCACCCGCGTGACGAACCGCGTGAAGGACGACGAGGCCCGCGGCTACACGTACGAGGCCGCCGACGCGTCGTTCGAGCTGCTGCTGCGCGAGGAGATCGCGGGCGAGCGGCCCGGGTACTTCCGCGTCGAGAGCTGGCGCACCATCGTCGAGCGCGTCGGCGGCCGCGGCACCGAGGCGAAGGCCGAGGCGACCGTCAAGCTCCGCGCCGGCGGCGAGCGCATCGTCACCACGGGCGAGGGCAACGGGCCCGTGAACGCGCTCGACCACGCCCTGCGTCTCGCGCTCACGCGGGTGTACCCGGAGATCGAGGCGTACGAGCTCATCGACTTCAAGGTGCGCATCCTCGACACCGAGCAGGGCACCGACGCGATCACCCGCGTCCTCATCGAGACCACCGACGGCGTGTCCTCCTGGTCGACGGTCGGCGTCGGCCCGAACCTCATCGAGGCGGCATGGGAGGCGCTGACCGACTCGGCGATCTTCGGGCTGGTGCACGCGGGGGTCGAGCCGCGCTGACGGCGTTGCTGGGTCCGCGGTCGACCTCCGCGGGCGGACCTCTGCGGGTGGACCTTCGCGGACGGGGTCGCGGGTCTACCATCCGGCCGCTCGTGCCTCGCGGCCTCCCGCCAGACCCGCCACGACCCGCGACCCCGCCCGCTCCGGCCCGCCCGCTCCGGCCCGCCCGCTCCGGCCCGCCCGCTCCGGCCCGCCCGCTCGTCCGGACGTCCTGGCTCGGCCGCTCGCCCCGGCGCCACCGCTGCGCGCGGTCGGTCTGGTCCGGCTGGTCGTCGGTCCCGTGCCCGGTGCGGCTCGAGCGCCGAGCTGGCGGGCTTAGGCTGGGCGGGTGCGCGGTGAGTACAAGGTCCCCGGTGGCAAGCTCGTGGCGGTCGACGTCGAGGTGGAGGCGGGGCGGCTCTCCCGCGTCGCGGTGAGCGGCGACTTCTTCCTCGAGCCGGACGACGCGCTCGAGGACATCGACCGCGCCCTGACCGGCATGCCCGAGACGGCGACGGTCGCCCAGCTCGCGGACGCCGTGCGTCGCGCGCTGAGCGACGACGTGACGATGATCGGCTTCTCTCCCGACGCCGTCGCGATCGCCGTGCGCCGCGCGCTCGGCCGCGCGACCGGCTGGGACGACCACGAGTTCGAGATCGTCCACGAGGGACCCGAGTCCCCGGCGATGCACCTCGCGCTCGACCAGGTGCTCACGGAGGAGCTCGACGCCGGCCGCCGCCGACCGACCCTGAGGATCTGGGAGTGGGGCGCACCGGCGGTGATCATCGGGTCGTTCCAGTCGCTGCGCAACGAGGTCGACGCGGAGGGGGCGGCACGGCACGGGATCACCGTCGTGCGCCGCATCTCCGGCGGCGGAGCGATGTTCGTCGAGCCGGGGAACACCATCACGTACTCGCTGTACGTGCCGGCGTCGCTCGTCGAAGGACTGAGCTTCGAGCGGTCCTACGCGTTCCTCGACGACTGGGTGCTGGGGGCGCTCGCGGACGTCGGCGTCGAGGCGACGTACAAGCCGCTCAACGACATCGCGTCGCGGCCGGCAAGATCGCCGGTGCCGCGCAGAAGCGGCTGCGCGGGGGAGCGGTGCTGCACCACGTGACGATGGCGTACGACATCGACGCCGCCAAGATGACCGAGGTGCTGCGCATCGGCCGCGAGAAGCTGTCCGACAAGGGCACGACGAGCGCCAACAAGCGCGTCGACCCCGTGCGCTCGCAGACGGGGATGCGCGCGAGGACGTCATCGACGCGTTCACCGCGCACTTCCGCTCCCGCTACCGCACGGTCGAGGGCAAGGTCACGCCGGACGAGCGAGCGAAGGCCGAGAAGCTCGCGCGCACGAAGTTCTCGAGCCCGGAGTGGACCGCGCGCGTGCCCTGAGCGCGCCTCGCCGACGGCCGTCGCGTCGACCGGGCCGCGCTACGTCGACGGGGCGAGGTCGAGCACGACCTTGACGTCGTCGGGCCGTGCCCGCAGCGCGTCGTGCGCGTCGTCGAGCCCGACGCGGCGGGTGACGAGGCCGGCGAGCCAGTCCCGGTCCGCGGCGGCGAGCACCTCGGTGGCGCCGCGGTAGTGGTCCACGTTGGCGTTGACGGAGCCGACGACCACGTCGTTCTCGAGGACCAGGTCGCGGTTCAGCGCCCCGGCGTCGACCTGGATGCCGCGCCCGGCCGAGGAGACGCCCGTCAGGCACGTGACGCCGTAGTGCGACGTGCGCGACATGGCGTCGAGGACGACCTGGCGCGCACCCGTGGCCTCCACGACGACGTCCGGCTCCAGCTCGTCCATCACCCCGCCGGACGGCCCCACGTGGTAGGTGGCACCGAGCCGGCGCACGAGGTCGGGCTTGGGACCGTCCGCCACCCGGTCGAGCACGTGCACGTCGAGCCCGCGCTGGACGCCCACCAGCGCGGCGAGCAGGCCGATGGGCCCGGCGCCCGTGACGAGCACGCGCTCCGGCTCGAACCATGCGCGACCGCCGACCGCGTCGATCTGGGCCCACGCCTTGACGACGACGCTCGCCGGCTCGACGAGCACGCCGAGGTCACCGAGCGCAGGGTCGACGCGCACCGCGTAGTCCTGCTCGACGGTCCAGCGCTCGCTCCCGTAGCCGTGCCGCCCGACGATGCCCCGTTCGGTGTACCGCCCGTTGCGGCACATGTCGAACTGCCCGCGCGCGCACGCCCCGCACGGGACGGGGTCGGGGCGTCGCACGACGCCGACGACCAGGTCGCCGGTGGAGAAGCCGCCGTCGTCGGGTGCCTCCAGCACGCGCCCGAGCGACTCGTGACCGAGCACGAGGCGGTCCTCGCCGTCCGGCGCCCGGCCGTGCTCCCCGGCGACGATCTCGCGGTCGGTGCCGCAGACACCCATGACCAGGCCCTCGACCAGCAGCTCGCCCGGGCCGGCCTCCGGCTCGGGCACGTCCCGCACCTCCAGCGAACCGGCGTCTCCCGGCACCAGCGTGAGAGCTCTCATCGTCCGCTCCTCCCGTCGTCCTCCGCGTCGTCCTCCGCGTCGTCGTCGCGCGACGTCGTGCCGGCGGCCCCCGGCGTCCCGGACGGTCCGAGGGTGAGGGCCGCGTTGACGAGCCCGACGTGGCTGAACGCCTGCGGCACGTTGCCGAGCTGGCGGCCGGCGTGCGGGTCGTACTCCTCCGCGAGGAGGCCGAGGTCGTTGCGCAGGGACAGCAGCCGCTCGAACAGCCGGACCGCATCGTCGCGGCGGCCGATCCCGGCCAGCGCCTCGACGAGCCAGAACGTGCAGATGAGGAACGCGCCCTCCTCGCCGGGGAGCCCGTCGACGCGGCCGTCGGCCGACGTGTCGTAGCGCCGCAGGAGACCGTCGACGCCGAGCTCGCGCTGCACCGTCTCGACCGTGCCGACGATGCGTGGGTCGTCCCACGGGAGGAAGCCGACGCGCGGCAGGAGCAGGAGCGCGGCGTCCACCCCGCGCGACCCGTAGAACTGCGTGAACGTGTTCCGGCCGGCGTCGTACCCGTGCGCGAGCACGTCGGCGCGGATCGTCTCCCGCAGCGCACGCCACCGGTCGACGGGCCCGTCGAGACCGTGCTCGGTCACGGCCCGGACCGCCCGGTCGACGCCGGCCCAGGCGAGGACGCGCGAGTGGACGAAGGCCCGCGGCTCGCCGCGGATCTCCCACAGCCCGTTGTCGAGGTCGGTCCAGTGCCCCTCGAGGTAGTCCAGCAGCGCCCGCTGGAGGTCCCACCCGTCCTCCGTCGGGGCGATCCCTGCCTCGCGGCCCAGGTGCAGCGAGTCGAGCACCTCGCCCCACACGTCGAGCTGGTGCTGGTCGTACGCGCCGTTGCCGATCCGCACGGGCGCGGAGCCCTCGTAGCCGGGCAACCAGTCGAGGGTCTGCTCCGGGATCCGGCGCCAGCCGTCGAGCGCGTACATGATCTGCAGGTCCGCGGGGTCGCCGGCCGCGGCGCGCAGCAGCCAGTCGCGCCAGTGCTGCGCCTCGCGCACGTAGCCGGTCGCGACGAGCGCCTGCAGCGTGAACGTCGCGTCCCGCAGCCACGAGAACCGGTAGTCCCAGTTCCGCACGCCCCCGATCTCCTCGGGCATGGACGTGGTCGCGGCGGCGAGGATGCCGCCCGTCGGCTCGTACGTGAGCGCCTTGAGGGTCAGGAGCGAGCGCCGGACGGCGTCGTCCCACGGCCCGTCGTACGAGGAGCGCGCGCTCCAGGTGCGCCAGAAGTCGAGCGTGGAGGCGAGCGACTCCGACGCCCCGGTCGGCTCGCTCGGCGGGCGGTGGGACGGGCGCTGGTTGAGCACGAACGGGACGGGCTCGCCCGGGACGGCGTCGAACCGGGCGCGCAGGACGCCGTCGGAGAACGTCGTGGTCACGGGCGTGCGCAGCGTGACGGCCTCGGGCCCCGCCACGGCGGTGACGACGGTCCCGGTCGTGACCCACGGCAGCACCCGTCCGTAGTCGAAGCGCAGGCGCAGGTCCATCTCGACCGGCACGCGGTCGCCGCGCGCCTCGACGATCCGGACCAGGTCGGGCGACTCGTCGCGGGGCGGCATGAGGTCCGTGACCGTGAGCTCGCCCTCGGGCGTGCGCCACGTGGACTCGAGCACGAGCGACTCGCCGACGTAGCGCCGGGACGTGGAGGACCCGCCGGCTGCGGGGGCGATCCGCCACCGGCCGTGCTCCGGCCCGCCGAGCAGCGCGGCGAAGCACGCGGGGGAGTCGAAGCGCGGGAGGCACAGCCAGTCGATCGAGCCGTCCCGGCCGACGAGCGCGGCGGTCTCGAGGTCGCCGATGATCCCGTAGTCCTCGATCCGTCCCGACATGCGTGCCTGGTCCTCCGTCCTCGTGCCGGTCGTCGTCCGGTCCCGAGTATTCGCGCCGGCCGCGGTCGGCGCACGCGGGGGCTCAGGTGGTGGCGCGCAGGCCGAAGACGGCGGTCCCGACCCGGACGACCGTCGCCCCCTCGGCGACGGCGAGCTCCAGGTCGCCGCTCATGCCCATCGAGAGCTCGCGCGCGTCGCGGGTGCGCGGGTCGCCCGTGCGGACGACGGCGTCCCGCACCTCGCGCAGTCGGGCGAAGCCCGCCCGAACGACGGCCTCGTCGGCCGAGTGCGCGCCGATGGTCATGAACCCGGTGAGCCGCAGGCCCGGGAGGGCGGACACCTCGAGCGCGAGGGACGCCGCGTCGTCGGGCGCGACCCCGGCCTTGGACGGCTCGCCCGAGACGTTCACCTGGAGCATCACGTCGAGCGTGCGGGTGTCGCGCACGCAGCGCGCGGAGATCGCCCGGGCGAGCTCGGGGGAGTCGACGGACTCGACCGCGGACGCCGTCGCGAGCACCTGGTTGACCTTGTTGCGCTGCAGGCGCCCGATCATGTGCACGCGCAGCAGGCCCGCGGCGACGAGGTCGGCGACGTCGGGCGCCTTCGCGACGAGCTCCTGCACGCGGTTCTCGCCCACGAGGTCGACCCCCGCCGCGACGACGGCACGGACGGCCTCGGCGGGCTGCGTCTTCGTCGCGACGAGCAGGCGCACGTCCGACGGGTCGCGCCCCGCCGAGCGGGCGGCGGCGTCGATCCGCGCGCGGACCGCGCGGACGTTGTCGGAGACGAGCGTGACGAGGTCGGCGGACGGGTCGGGCACCGAGCCAGTCTAGGTGCCGCGTCGCACGTGGCCGCGCCGGGATCCGGGACGGGATCAGGGCGTTCCCGGAGGCCGCGGGGGCGTCCCGTGCGCGACGATGGGCGGGTGAAGACCCTGCTCAACATCATCTGGCTCGTGCTCGCCGGCCTGTGGCTCGCGCTCGGCTACGTGGCGGCCGGCATCATCTGCTGCGTGCTGATCGTGACGATCCCGTTCGGCATCGCGTCGTTCCGCATCGCGGGCTACGCGCTGTGGCCGTTCGGGCGCACCGTCGTGGACAAGCCGACGGCGGGCGCCTGGTCGACGATCGGCAACGTCATCTGGGTGCTCGTCGCCGGCATCTGGCTCGCGATCGGGCACGTCCTCACGGCGATCCCGCTCTTCGTGTCGATCATCGGCATCCCGCTCGGCATCGCGAACCTCAAGCTCATCCCCGTCTCGCTGCTGCCGCTCGGCAAGGAGATCGTGCCGAGCGACGCGCCGTACCCGACGTACCGGCACTGAGCCTGGTACTGAGCCCGCACTGAGAACGCCGAGGTAGAACCTCTGGCCGCGAGGTAGTGCTCCGCGCGTTCTACCTCGCGACCGCAGGTTCTACCTCGCGACGGACGCGGTGGTGCCGTCGGTGAGACGCAGCAGGTCGGCGGGGGAGAGGCCGACGTCGAGCCCGCGCCGCCCGCCGGAGACGTAGACGACGTCGAACGCGAGCGCGCTGTCGTCGAGCACGGTGCGGTGCCGCTGCTTCTGGCCGAGCGGCGAGATCCCGCCGACCACGTAGCCCGTGGCGCGCTCGGCGACCGCCGGCTCGGCCATCGTCGCCTTCTTGCCCCCGACGGCGCGTGCGAGCGCCTTGAGGTCGAGCTGCCGGTCGACGGGCACGATCCCGACGACGAGCGGCCCGCCGTCGACGGACGCGAGCAGCGTCTTGAACACCTGCTCGGGCGCGGCGCCGATCGCGGCCGCCGCCTCCATGCCGTAGCTCAGCCCCCTGCCCGGGTCGTGCTCGTAGGGGTGCAGGGTGTGCGCGACGCCGTCGCGCTCGAGGAGCGCGACGGCGGGCGTCCCGGCGTGGGCGGACGACGTCTTCTTGGCCACGGCCCGATTGTGCCCGACCGCGCCCGAGCCGTCCCGCGCCACGAGAGTGGGCGCCGTCGTCCGTGCCGCTCAGCAGCGCTGCGCGTGCGCCTCGTCCTCCAGCGCGGCGGCGCCGAGCGCGTCCGCCGCGGGCGCCGTCTCGTAACCGCGGATCGCGTCGACCTTGGCGGCCGACGACGACGCCGGGTCGAACCGGTGGTCCAGCCACTCGTCGACGAGCTTGCGGGCGAGCTCGAGGCCGATGACCCGCTGTCCCATCGTGAGTACCTGCGCGTCGTTGCTCTTGACCGCGCGCTCGACGGAGTACGAGTCGTGCGCGGTGACGGCGCGGATGCCCGGGACCTTGTTCGCGCTGATCGCGACGCCGAGCCCGGTGCCGCAGACGAGCAGGGCGCGGTCGGCCTCGCCCGCGACGACCTTGCGGGCGGCCGCGACCGCGACGTGGGGGTAGGCGGTCGACTCGTCCGCACCGCCACGGTGGACGCCGACGTCGACGACCTCGGCCACACGGTCGTCCGCGGCGAGGAAGTCGCGCAGGGCGTCCTTGTAGTCCGCGCCCGCGTCGTCGCTGCCGACGACGATGCGCAGGCGGTCGGTCGGGGTGTCAGTGGTGCTCATGGGAGATCTCCTTCGTGGCGCCGACGGCGCTCGTGGCGCTCATCTCGCGCAGGACGTCGGCGAACGCTGCGGGGTCGTGCGCGCGCCGGCCGAGGAACAGGCCGTCCGCGGCGGGGGTCAGGTGGGCATAGGTACCGGGACCGGCGGTGCCGCCGTACACCAGGCGGACGGCGCGTCCCGAGCCGTGCGCCCAGCGGCGCAGTCCCTCGAGGACGGCGACGACGTGCTCGGCCGGCGCGGGCTCGTCCGCTCCGATCGCCCACTCGGGCTCGTACGCGACGACGGCGCCGCCCGCCGCGGCGTCCGCGGGCAGGATCCGCTCGAGGTGCTCGACGCACGTCGCGACGGCGTCCACCGCGGGGCCGCGCTCCGGCTCCCCCACGCAGACGAGCGGTTCGAGCCCCGCCTCGCGGGCCGCTTCCGCCTGCCGGCGGAACGTCGCGTCGTCCTCGCCGAAGTGGCGACGACGCTCGGCGTGGCCGATCTCGGCGTACCGCACGCCGAGCTCGGCGAGCACGGCGGCCGGGACCTCGCCCGTCCACGCCCCGGCGCGGACGCTGGAGACGTGCTGCGCCCCCACGGACGCGACGTCGCCGAGCAGACGGACGGCGTCGGGCACGGCGGTGAGGATCGGGAGGACCGCGACCTCGACCTGCGGGTGCGCCACGACGGCGTCGCGGACGGCGGTGAGCCAGTCGGTCGTGGCCCGCTGGCCGAGGTAGGCCTTCAGGCTCACCGCGGCCAGCGGACGTGCGTCGTCGTGCGTCATGTCAGACGGCGGCCGTGCGGACGACGAGGGCGAGCGAGACCGCCCCGGGGTCCGGGTGGCCGACGCTGCGCTCGGCGAGCGGGCGCGCCCGACCGATGCGCGGCGTGAGATCGGCGGTCGCGTCCGCCTCCTCGGTCGCGACCTTCGCGGCGCCTGCCCAGGCGGCGTCGAACGTGGTGCCCGCGGTGACGGCCTCCTCGAGCGACTCGGTGAAGGGCACGAGCGCGTCGAGCAGCGTCTTGTCGCCGCGCTGCGCCTTGCCGAACGACAGCACGTGGTCGAGCGCGGCGCGCACGGCGCGCACGCGGGTCGCGTCGTCGGGCGCTGTCGCGTCGTCCAGGACGCCCGCGGCGGCGCGCAGACCCGTGCCCCACAGCGCGCCCGACGTCCCGCCGGCGCGGTCGGCCCACGCGTCGCCCGCGGCGGCGAGCGCCGTGGCGATCCCCGCGTCCGCCCCGACGGCGGTGCGCAGCGCTGCGAGCGCGGCGGTCGCGCCGGCGGTCATGCCGCGCCCGTGGTCGCCGTCGCCGGCGATCGCGTCGAGCCGGCCGAGCTCGTCCTCGTGCTCGCGGAGCGCGTCCGCGACCTGCTGGGCGGCGGAGAGCAGCGTCGCCGCCGCGCGCCGCGACTCCGGCGAGGCCTCCGCGACGGCGGAGGTCGCCGCGTCAGCCGCCGCGCGGCGCGCGCGGGGCCGGCTCGCCACGACGGAGCCGCGCCGGAACCCGGGCGTCTCGGTCGGTGCGGTCCACAGCTCCTCGAGCTCCTCGTCGAGCCACGTCAGCGTGAGCGACAGCCCCGCCATGTCGAGGCTCGTGATGAGCTCGCCCACCTCGGGTGCGACGAGCTCGAGGCCCGCGTCCTCGAGCAGCGGCGCGACGTCGTTCCACAGCACGAAGAGCTCCTCGTACTTGGTGCCGCCGAGGCCGTTGACGAGGGCCGCGACGCGGGGGCCGGCGTCCGCGGGGCGCTCGGCGAGCAGACGCTCGACGAGCATCGCGGCGAGCTCGCGCGAGCTGACGACGTCCTGCTCGGAGATGCCCGGCTCGCCGTGCACGCCCATGCCCACGCCCATCTGGCCGGCGGGCACCTCGAACAGCGGCTCGGTCGCGCCCGGGAGCGTGCAGCCGCCGAACGCGACCGCGAACGACGTCGTGCGCTCGTTGACGCGTGCGGCGACGCGCGTCACGCCGTCGAGGTCGTAGCCGGCCTCCGCGGCCGCACCGGCGACCTTGAAGACGACGAGGTCGCCCGCGGTGCCGCGGCGCCTGCCTCGCTCGGTGGCGTCCGCGCTCGTCACGTCGTCGGTCACCGCGACGGTCTGCGCCGGGATGCCCTCGGCACGCAGCCGCTCCTGGGCGAGGTCGAAGTTGAGGACGTCGCCCGCGTAGTTGCCGTAGCTGAAGAACACGCCGGCGCCGCGGTCGGCGGCCTTCGCGACCGAGTAGATCTGCTGCGTCGACGGCGAGGCGAAGACGTTGCCGACCACGGCGCCGTCGGCCATGCCGGGCCCGACCCAGCCGGCGAACGCGGGGTAGTGGCCGGACCCGCCGCCGATGACGACGGCGACCTTGCCCTCGGGGGTCTCGGTCGAGCGGACCACGCCGCCGTAGACGCTCTCCACGAGATGGGGGTGGAGGCGGACGAAGCCGGAGACGACGTCCTGGGCGAACTCGGCGGGGTCGTTGAACACGGTGGTCATGGAACTCTCCTTAGAGTCTCTTCAGTGTGCGTCGGCGTCGCGCGTCGCGCGGCCGGGCCGGGCGGTGGTGCCGGTCACCAGGCGGCGGACGCGAGACCGCCGAGCAGCCCGCCGACGGCCGGGCCGAGGACCGGCGGCCACCAGTAGCCCCAGTCGCTCGTGCCCTTGCTGCGGATGGGCAGCAGCGCGTGGGCGACGCGCGCGGACAGGTCGCGCGCCGGGTTGAGGGACCAGTTGGTGTTCCCGCCGAGCGTGACGCCGATCCCGGTGACGACGAGACCGACGGCGAGCGGCCCGAGCCCGGTCGGGGTACCGGCCTGCGACAGGATCACGAAGACGAGCACGAACGTCGCGACGACCTCGACGAGGAAGTTGTGCGAGTGCTTGCGGATGGCCGGGTAGGTCACCATCGACCTCAGCTTCACGGTGGAGTCGTCGGTCGCGTCGAAGTGCTGGCGGTAGACGAACCACGCGCCGACCGCGCCGACGAACGCGCCGAGGACCTGGGCGCTCAGGTACACGAGCAGCGACGCGACGCTCACCGGCACGCCGGGCGCGAACTCCCCGGTCCCCTCGACGAGCTTGCCGAGCGTCACGGCCGGGTTGATGTGGCGCCCGAGACGCTCGCGACGTAGATCGCCGAGAAGACCGCGAGCCCCCACCCGAGGGCGCCCATGAGCGCGGTCCCTCCGCGCCCGTAGGTGCCGACGAGCTGGAGGTTCATCGCGACCCCCAGACCCATGAGCAGGAGCAGGGCCGTACCCAGGAGCTCCGACACGAACACGGTGGTGAGCGTGACGTCCATGTCACCGAGCCTTTCGTCCGTCGGCCGAGCGCCGACTGGTGAGGTGTGGCGCCGCGTGGTGCGGCGCTCCAGCCATCGTGGGAGGGCGCACCGTGCCCGCCAAGCGTGCGTGCACGGATGCGCCGCCGAGAGGCACGATTCGCCGTCGGTCAGGCACTCCGGGGTGCACAGATGCTGCAGGACGATCTCCGGGTCGCCAGTGCTCCCGCGCGGTCGTGAGGCCGAGCGAAGAAGCCGGGAGGAGGCGACGTCGGGGTCGTCCTCAGCGGCGGGTGGTGCGGTCCAGGTCGACGACGGCCTGGGCGAGGTGGTCGTCGACGACCAGGTCGGTGACGGCGCGCGCCAGCAGGGCGGCGCGCACCGCCTGCGCCTTCGCACGGCCGGTCGCGACGAGGATCCGGCGCGGGACGCGGCGCAGGTCCTCGATCGGCATGCCCGACGTGCGCTCGTTGAGGGCGATGCCGTCGGAGGTGCCGTCCGCGCGGAGGAACACGCTGCCGAGGTCGCCGACGACGCCGTGCTCGCGCAGGTCGTCGAGGTCCGCACGCTCGAGGTATCCCGCGCGGTAGAGGTGGCCGGGGACCTCGCTGCCGAGCGAGCCGACGGAGAACAGGGCGACGTCCGCGTTGCGCTGGAGGGAGATCACGCGGGCGAGCGAGCGCTCCTGCCACATCGCGGCCTTGGTCTCCGCGCGGTCGAAGAACGCCGGCACGGGGAACGGGTGCACGGACGACCCGAAGGCCGCTCCGAAGAGGCTGAAGATGCCGGCCGCGTAGGTCAGGCCCGACGTGAACGTGTTCCCGGAGCCGTTGAGCTGGACGACGCGCGACCCGGGTGCGCGGCGCGGCGTGAGCTGGCGCGCCACGGCGGCGACCGAGGTGCCCCACGGCACGACGAGCGTCATCTCGCCGCCGAACACCTCCGTCAGACGCTGCGCACCGTGCTGCGCGATCTCGTCGAGCCGCGCGATGCCCGTCACGTCGTCCGGCACGACGACGACGTCGACGTCGACGCCGTGCGCGTCGCGCAGCCGCCGGGCGAGGTCGTCGCTGACGAGCTCGGTGCTGTGCACGGTCACCTCGACGACGCCCGACTCGATCGCCTGGCGGAGCATCCGAGAGACGGTCGAGCGCGACAGGCCGGTCTCGCGCGCGATGTCGAGCATGCTGCGGCCGTCGAGGTGGTACATCTCCGCGACCTCGACGAGCCGGCGTCGCCGCGCGTCCCGCACGGCTACCGCGTCCGTCCCGCGGCAGCCGGGCGTGTCGTGTGCAGGGTCACGTCCCGATTCTGCCCCACCGCGTGGGCTCGGAGCGGTGCTCGGCGGCGAACCCGCCCTACAGCGGCCCGACCGCGAGGACGGTCACGACGGGTGCGCCCGCCTCGTCGCTCGCCGCCAGGTCCACCGACGCGGTGATCGCCCAGTCGTGGTCGCCCGCCGGGTCGTCGAGCACCTGCCGGACCAGCCACGTGCCCGCCGGGACCACGCGCCCGGGGCGTGGTCCGTCGTCGGGCCCTCGTGCCCCGGAGGCACCTCGCCACCGGGCTCCACGACCTGGAACAGCGCCGCGGCGCGCGCGCCGGGACCGATGCCGACGGCGTCGTCGCCCTGTGCCTCGAACAGCGGGTCGAGCGCGTCACCCCACGCGTCGGCGTCCCAGCCGCTCGCGCCGTCGAGCGCGGCGAGGCCGCGGTAGTCCTCGCGCGACGCGAGCTCGACGCGGCGGAACATCGCGTTGCGCACCAGGCGGCGGAACGCGCGCGGGTTGCCCGTGACGGGGCGCGCGGGCGCGTCCTCGCCCGTGCCGGCGAGCGGGCCGTCGCCGACGAGGTCGTCGGCGTCGTCGTCCACGGGGCGCGACAGGCGCTCCCACTCGTCGAGCAGCGAGGAGTCGGTGCCGCGCACGAGCTCCCCGAGCCACTCGACGACCTCGTGCACCTCCTCCGTGCGGTGCTCCTCGGGCACGACCTGACGCAGCGCGCGGTAGGCGTCGGCGAGGTAGCGCAGCACGACCCCCTCGGTGCGCTCGAGCCCGTAGACGGAGACGAACTCGGCGAACGTCATCGCGCGCTCGACCATGTCGCGCACGACCGACTTGGGGGAGAGCTCGGCGTCCGCGACCCACGGGTTCGACCGCTTGTACATCGCGAACGCCGGCGCGAGGAGGTCCTCGAGCGGCTTGGGCCACGTGATCTCCTCGAGCAGCGCCATGCGCTCCTCGTACTCGTAGCCCTCGGCCTTCATCGCGGCCACGGCCTCGCCCTTGGCCGCGTTCTGCTGCGCGTAGAGCACCTGGCGCGGGTCGTCGAGCGTCGCCTCGATGACGGACACGACGTCGAGCGCGTGCGTGGGGCTCGCGACGTCGAGCAGGTCGAGGGCCGCGAGGGCGAACGGCGACAGCGGCTGGTTGAGGGCGAAGTCGCGCGGCACGTCGACCGTGAGCCGCACGCTCGGGCGGTACCCGGCGGGGCGCGAGGCGTCGGGCACCCGGACGCGCTCGACGATGCCCGCCACGCGCAGCGACCGGTAGATGCGGAACGTCTGGCGCACGTGCTCGCGGCGCTGGGTGTCGGTGTCGTGGTTGGCGAGCAGCAGGTGCCGCATCGCGTCGACGGGGTCGTGCTCGTCGGCGGCCCACCGGGAGCGCGCGAGCACGTTGAGCACCATGCGTGGGTGACGCGGAAGCTGCTGCTGAGCGGCTCGGGCTCGGCGTCGCGCAGGCGCTCGAACGTCGCGTCGGTCCAGTTGACGGAGCCCTGGGGCGCCTTCTTGCGGACGATCTTCTTGAGCTTCTTCGGGTCGTCGCCGGCCTTGGCGAGCATCTTGCGGTTCTCGATGACGTGCTCGGGCGCCATGACGAGGACCTCGCCCACGGTGTCGTAGCCGGCACGGCCGGCGCGGCCCGCGATCTGGTGGAACTCGCGCGCGCTCAGGTGGCGCATGCGCTCGCCGTCGAACTTCACGAGGCTCGTGAGCAGCACGGTGCGGATGGGCACGTTGATGCCGACGCCGAGCGTGTCGGTGCCGCACACGACCTTGAGCAGGCCCGACTGCGTGAGCCGCTCGACGAGGCGGCGGTACTTGGGCAGCATGCCCGCGTGGTGCACGCCGACGCCGTGCCGCAGGAACTTGCTCAGCGTCTTCCCGAAGCCCGTGCCGAACCGGAAGTCGCCCAGCTCGGCGGCGATCGCCTCCTTCTCGGCCTTCGAGGCGACGTTCATCGACAGCAGCGACTGCGCGCGCTCGACGGCGTCCTTCTGCGTGAAGTGCACGACGTACACGGGCGCGCGGTGCGTCGTGACGAGCTCCTCGAGCACGTCCGTCAGCGGCTCGACGACGTAGCTGAAGTGGAGGGGGACCGGCCGCTCGGCGGTGGTCACCTCGGCGACGGGGCGCCCCGACCGCTCCTCGAGCTCGGTGACGAAACGGCTCGTGTCGCCGAGCGTCGCGGACATGAGCAGGAACTGCGTGCGGGGCAGCTCGAGCAGCGGGACCTGCCACGCCCAGCCGCGCTGCGGGTCGGCGTAGAAGTGGAACTCGTCCATGACGACCTGGGAGATCGCGTCCTCGTCGCCGGGCCCGGCGGTCCCGCGGCGCAGGGCGAGGTTCGCGAGGATCTCCGCGGTGCAGCAGATGATGGGCGCGTCGGGGTTCACCGCGGAGTCGCCGGTCGTCATGCCGACGTTCTTCGACCCGAACGCCGCGACGAGCGCGAAGAACTTCTCGCTCACGAGCGCCTTGAGCGGGGCGGTGTAGTAGGTGCGGCCCCCACGTCCGGCGCGGTGCGCGGCGAGGGCGGCGAACTGCGCGCCCATCGCGACGAGCGACTTCCCGGAGCCGGTCGGCGTCGCGAGGATGACGTGCGACCCGGAGACCAGCTCGATGAGCGCCTCGCTCTGGTGCGGGTAGAGCTCGAGCCCCTGCTCGGTCGCCCACGTCGTGAAGCCTCGTACAGCGCGTCCGCGTCGGGGGCGCCGCCCGTGGGGGCGGGGACGTGGGAGAGGAGCGTGGGGGCGCGGCCGGTCGTCGTGGTCACGGGTCGAGTCTGTCAGGTCGCCCCGCCGGACGGGCCGGGTGATGTCGACCCCGCTGCTTGTCAGCGCTGTCAGGCATGTGTCAGGGTGGGCCCTGCCGGCAGATGCCGCCGGTCCGAGGAGCATCGAGAACCCCCACGACGCCGTGGGGCCGAGGAGTAGACCCGATGAGGTTCCACCGCGCCGCCGCCGACGCGCCAGGTCGCCGGCTCGACGACGCACCCGCAGCGACGTGGTCCGACGGCGCCGCTGCGGTCCGGGTGGTCGCACCCGCCGCGTCCCGGGTGGAGCCAGCACGTCGTGGTGTCGACGGCGACAGGGGACGTCGACACCACGAGGCGCGCCGGACGACGGCTGTCCACGACGCGCTCACCTGTCCGTAACCCGGCCCTGGCAGGGTACGGACCGTCCCGCCCTGCCACCGCTGTCATGGCGGCCGGCCCTTCCCCCGACCACGAGGACCCCATGAACCCCAGTCCCACCCGCCACCGCGCGCCCGCCGCACCGGCCCGCTCGCCGGTGTCGTCGCCGGCGCGCTCGCCGCCGCCGTCGCCTTCGTCGGCATCGCGCCCGCCGCCCAGGCCGACGAACCGCCGGCCCCGACGGCCACCGAGCGCGACCTCGCGTCGCTCGTCGACGTCTTCGTCGGCACCGAGGGAGACTTCGGCAACGACATGCCCGCGCCAGGCGCCGAACGGCCTCGCCAAGGTGAACCCGCGCACGACGCCGGGCCGCAACAACACGGGCTACGACTACGCGCAGTCGCAGATCTCCGGGTTCACGCACACGAACCTCGACGGCGTCGGCGGGTCCGGCGGAGGCGGCGACATCCTCGTCGTGCCGACGTCCGGCTCCTACACGTCGCGGCCCGGGACCGGCACGTACGCGCACGCGTTCAGCCACGACGACGAGGTCGCCGGCCCCGGCCACTACGCCGTGAGCCTGGGCAACATCGCCGGCACCGACGGCGCGATCGCGGCCGCGCCGGGGACGATCGAGGCCGAGGTCACCGCGACGACGCGCTCCGGCGTGCACCGGTACCAGTTCCCCGACGGCGCGACGCCGAGCCTCGTCGTCGACCTCGCCACGAACAACACGAGCCGCATCGCGTCGTCGCTCGACGTGGAGCGGCTCGACGACGGCCGGACCGCGCTCAGCGGCGAGATCGTCGGCCACTTCTACAACGCGTCGTACACGATGTACTACTACGCGACCACGACCCGGCCGACGGCCGACGTCCGGACCTGGGGCGACGACCGCGCCCTGACGGACGCCACGACGCAGGACGGCCGCGACACCGGCGCGATCCTCACGTTCGACCCGGCCGACGCGGGCGAGATCGGGCTCGAGGTCACGCTCTCCCCGGTCAGCGCCGCCCAGGCGAGGACCGACCAGGAGAACGAGCTGGGCGACCTCGGGTTCGACGAGGTCCGCGAGCGCACCCACGCCGAGTGGAACGCGAAGCTCGGCAAGGTCGACGTCACCGCCTCGCTCGCGACCGACCCGTCCGGCGACGTCGAGCGCCTGTTCTACACGCACCTGTACCGGATGTTCGCGATGCCGATGAACGCGACGAGCACCTCGGGCACGTACCGAGGTGTCGACGGCGCCGTGCACCGCGCGCAGGGCTTCACCTACTACGACTCGTGGGCGACCTGGGACGACTTCCGCAAGTTCTCCGTGCTCGCCTACATCGACCCCGCGATGTACCGCGACACGGTGCAGTCGATGGTCTACCTGTTCGCGACGCGGAGGCCGAGGGCACGGGCAGCGGCCTCGGCGGGCTCATGCACACCGTTCCGACGGTGCGCTGGGAGCGGTCGAGCGTCGTCATCGCGGACGCGATCGCGAAGGGCTACACCGGGTTCGAGCGTCTCGACGAGGCGTACCC
The DNA here is from genome assembly GCF_001942335.1 of Cellulosimicrobium sp. CUA-896. Classification (GTDB taxonomy): domain Bacteria; phylum Actinomycetota; class Actinomycetes; order Actinomycetales; family Cellulomonadaceae; genus Cellulosimicrobium. The sequence goes on from NZ_MKKH01000078.1 coordinate 50,082, forward strand.
CGCCGTCAAGCGTCTGGTGGGCGGCTACGGCGAGGGGGACCTCGAGCGCGGCTACCTCCCCGACAACCCGGGCGCCTCGGTGCAGCTCGGCTACGACCAGTACGGCCTGTCGGTCATCGCCGACGAGCTCGGCATGACCGAGGAGGCGCAGGCGCTGCGCGACCAGGCCGCGCTGCCGATCGAGAACCTCGTGCAGCCCGGCGCGTGGACCGCGCAGGACGGCACCCCGGTCGGCCTGCTCACGCCCCGCAACGCCGCCGGTGACTGGCAGAGCGTGGACCACGAGCGGTTCGAGGCCGCGCGTCTGTACCAGGGCACGCTCTGGCAGTACCACTGGTACGACGCCTACGACATGGACGCCCTCGTCGAGGCCATGGGCGGCACGGAGGCCGCGCGGCTCGCGCTGCGCCACATGTTCGGCGAGCACGCCCCCGACGACGGCTCCGCCATGCTCCACTCCAACGCCAACGAGATCGACCTCCAGGCGCCGTACCTGTTCAACTACGTCGGCGAGCCGAGCCTCACCCAGAAGTGGACGCGGGCGATCTACACGAAGGAGACCTGGAACCGGTACATCGGGACCGGCTCGACGAGCTTCTTCCCCAGCGGCGGCGGCGAGTTCACGCCCCCGATCAAGACCTCGGTCTACCAGCTCGACCCGCGCGGCATGCTCGCGACGATGGACAACGACGCCGGCACGATGTCGACGATGTTCGTCGCCGCCGCCATCGGGCTCTTCCCGGTGACCGCGGGCTCGTCGCAGTACCAGATCGGCTCGCCGTTCTTCGACTCCGCGGTCATCGGCTACGACGACGGCACCACGTTCGAGATCACCGCCGACGGCGTCTCCGAGGACGCGTTCTACGTCCAGTCCGCCACGCTCGGCGGCGAGCCGTTCGACAACACGTGGGTCGACTACGACACCCTCGTGGGCGGCGGCGCGCTCGCGTTCCGGATGGGGACCGAGCCCAGCGACTGGGGCGCGGACACCGAGCCCGCGTTCTCCATGAGCACGGCGTCCGACGACGGCGAGCCCGACGGCTCGCGCGTGGCGGCCGAACCGACGACCGTGCAGGCCACGGCCGACGGCGCGGTCGACGCCACCGTGACGCTCACCCTGAGCGGTGGTGCGCGGCTCACGGCCGACGCCGGGACGGACCTCGTCGCGACGGGCGCCGCCGGCGTCGAGCGGCTCCCGGCCGGGGTCGAGGCGACCGTCACCGTCACCTCCCCGACGGAGGCGACGGTCGCGCTGCGCGGCACGACGTCCGACGACGCCCGCTTCTACGTCCGGCTGCGCGACACGGCGCTCGCGGACGGCGTCCCGGCGTCGTCGCTGCGGGGCGAGGGCGTCTCGCTGCGCTCGCCGCTGCGCCTCACCGTCGCCGCGGGCGAGCGGGCCGCCCTCGCCGAGCTCGTCGCCGACGCGGAGGTCGTGCGCCACGCGAACTACTCGTCGGTGTCGTTCGACCGGCTCACCGCGGCGCTGGGGCGTGCGCAGGAGCTGCTCGCCGACGACGCGTCGTCGAGCGTGGACCTGCGCTTCGCCGCGGACCGGCTCGAGGCCGCGATCGACGGGCTCGACATCGTCCAGGGCGGCTACCGGGTGCTCCAGGCAGAGGAGTCCGAGGCCTGGTCCGGCGGCGAGCTGAAGAACGAGGCGAACAGCTCCGACGGCAACCTCGGCGGCGTCCGGTCCGGCTCGTGGGTCCAGTACCGCGACATGGTGTTCGACGACACCGTGCCGGGCTACCTCACGGTGCGCTACGACACGAGCTTCGGCGCGGGCGAGACCCCGAGCACCGTCGTCGTGCACGCGGGCGACGTCGACGGGCCGCAGGTCGCGACCGTCGACCTCACCGGCACGAGCGGGTGGGGCAACTACCAGGAGGTCACGGTCGAGCTCGCCGACGCCCCGGCGCTGGTCGACGCGCAGACGGTCACGTTCGAGCTCCTCGCCCCGTCCGGCCGGAGCTGGGTCGGCAACTTCGACTGGTTCCGGTTCAGCGAGGACGACCCCGCCGAGACGGAGGACCCGGACTCGTCCGCCGGCGTGACGGTCGAGGCCGAGGACTGGACCGAGAGCTCGGGCGGCGGGCTGAAGAACGAGTCGTCCACCTGGGCGAGCGGCCCGGTCACCAACGTCGGCGGCACCGCCGACGGCGACTGGCTCGCCTACGGGGAGGTCGACCTCGGCGAGCTGCCCCTCGGCGAGCTCTCCGTGCACTACGTGCACAACTCCGGGCGGTGCGGCGAGGACTCGGCGCTCGAGGTGTACCTCGACGAGTTCGACCCCGCCGCCCCGGGCGAGCCGTTCGCGACGGTCGCGCTCCCGTCCACCGGGTCGAGCTGGTCCGCGGACGGCGTGGCCACGGTCGCGCTGCCCGAGACCGTCAGCGGCACGCACGAGGTGTTCGTGCGGCTGACGACGCAGGCGTACGAGGGTCACCCGTACGTCGCGAACGTCGACAGCCTGACGTTCGCGCCCGGTGGCCCCACGGACGTCGTCGTGGAGTCGGAGGCGTGGACCGAGAACTCCGGCCGCGGCCTGAAGAACGAGCAGTCGACCTGGACGAGCGGCCCGGTGACGAACGTCGGCGGCACGGCGGACGGCGACTGGCTCGCCTACGGCGAGGTCGACCTCGGCTCCGCGGCCCTCGACCAGCTCTCGGTGCACTACGTGCACAACGCGAACCGGTCGGGCGAGAACTCCGCCCTGTCGGTGTACCTCGACGACTTCGACCCGGCGAACCCGGGCGAGCCGTTCGTCACGGTGCCGCTCCCCACGACGGGCGGCAGCTGGTCCGAGGACGGGACGGCGACGATCGACCTGCCGACCCCCGTGCGCGGCACGCACCAGGTGTTCGTGCGGCTGACCACCGAGGCGTACGCGAACCACCCGTACGTCGCGAACCTCGACAGCATGACGTTCTTCACCGACGCGTTCGACGTCGAGGAGCCCGAGACGGACACCGCGGCGCTCGCCGCGGCGGTCGCCGACGTCGAGCACCTGGAGGGCGAGGCCGACCGGTACGGCCGGATCGACTTCGGCGTGTTCACGCGCGAGCTCGCGGCGGCCCGCGCCGTGCTCGCCGCGCCGGACGCGACGCAGGAGCAGGTGGACGAGCAGCTGCGACGCCTGACCCTCGCGGCCGAGCAGCTCGTGCCGCTTGGCGTCGAGCTCGTCACGGTCGAGGTCAGCCCGCGGTGCCTCGCCGGCCGGCCGTACGTCGCGGTCCGGGCGCACAACGTGTCCGACGTACCGGTCGACGTCGAGCTCGCGAGCGCACTCGGCTCGCGGTCGTTCGCGGACGTCGCGCCGGGCGCGAACGCCTACCAGGCGTTCGCCGCGCGGTCGGCGTCGGGCGACCTCGCCGTGACGGTGACGGCCACGGGCGCGGCGGGGGAGCAGACGGTCGAGCAGACCGCCACGATCCCGACGTGCTGACGCCGCCCCGCTGAGCGGGCACGGCTGACCGTGCCGGGTCCGGGCCCCTCGCGGGGCCCGGGCCCGGCACGCTACCGTCCGAGGACGACTCGCTCGACGCGGGAGGTGCACGGTGGCCGACGACCGCCTCGACAGCTACCGCGGGCGTCCGGCCTTCCAGGCCGACCACCCCGACCAGTGGCGTGCGTGGCTCGCCGAGCACCACGACGACGCCGAGCCCGGCGTCTGGCTCGTCACGTGGCGCCGGGGGAGCGGGCACGACGTGCCCGGGTACGAGCCGTGGGTCCTCGAGGCGCTCGCCCACGGCTGGATCGACGGCCAGGCGTCCACCGTCGATGCCGACCGGCACGCGCTGTGGTTCACGCGGCGCCGCCGCGGGAGCCGGTGGTCGCGGCTCAGCAAGGAGCGCGTGGCGCGCGTCGAGGCCGCCGGTCGCATGTCCGACGCCGGGCGCGCGGTCGTCGCGGCCGCGGAGGCGGACGGGTCCTGGACCCGCTTCGACGACGCCGAGGCGCTCGTCGTGCCGGACGACCTCACCGCCGCGCTCGCCGAGCGGCCCGGTGCGCGCGAGCACTTCGACGCCTTCACGCCCGGCGTGCGACGCGACGTCCTCGCGTGGATCGCCGACGCGCGCCGCGACGGCACGCGCGCGCGACGCGTCACCGAGACCGCCGACCTCGCGGCGCAGGGCGTGCCGGCGCACCGGCCCCGCCGCTGACGCCCGCGGACCTGCCGGGCGGCTGCGCCGGACGCGTCACGCGGAAGGTGCGGTCTCGCCCTCCACGAGCAGGTCGCACACGGCGAGCAGGTCGTGGCGCAACCGCGCCCCGCGGGCGGCGAACGCGCGCTGGTGGCGCACGTACTCGGCCTTCCCCTCCGCCGTCTCGACGGCGATCGGCGCGAGCCCGTAGGACGACACGTCGTACGGGCTGGCTCGCATGTCGACCGCGCGGACGTCGCGCGCCAGCTCGAACGTCGAGAGCGTCAGCCCGCCGGGGACGGCCGGCCCGAGCTTGAGGGCCCACTTGTACAGGTCCATCGTCGCGTGCAGGCAGCCGGGCTGCTCGAGCGCCGGCTGGGTCTCGCGCGTGGGGGACAGGCGGTTGAGCGGCGCGGCCTCGGGCGTGAAGAAGCGGAACGCGTCGAAGTGCGAGCACTGCACGGGGTGGGTCTCGACGACCCGGTCCGTGCCCTGCGTCCCCAGCCGCAGGGGGAGCGGGTGCCGGTGGTCGCGCCCGGCGGCGTGGTCGCGGTACACCATGGCCCACTCGTGCAGCCCGAAGCAGCCGAAGCGCCCGGGGCGCGACGCGGTGGCGCGCAGGAGCGCGCGCACGTAGCGCACGGTGTCGCCGCGCTCGGCCAGGTACGCCTCGACATCGAGCGCGACGCCGTCCTCGACCTCGCGGTACCAGCGCCAGGAGGCGCGGTCGGCGCACGCGACCCGCGCGTCGTCGCCCTCGGCGGAAGGCCACCTGAGCACCACGCCCGGGCCGGGGTGCCACCGGCGCAGCTGAGCCGGCCGCGTGGGGTAGTAGGTGAAGAGGAAGTCCTCGATCGCGTGCTTCTCGCCGAGCGGCTTGCGGTGTCGCCAGCCCGCGGTGAGCGCGTCGGCGCGCTCGGCGTGCCGGCGTTCGCGGTCGCGCCACTCACCGGCCGGCAGCGTCGCGGCCGCAGCGAGGAGGGGTCCGGGGATGGCGCGCACCCCTCCAGGGTACGAGAGGCGCACGACACGCCCGCCGCGGTGGATTTCACCCGCTCTGCGGGGCTTGCGACCGTTTCCGGCCGGAAGAATGAGCGTGAACGTGCTGTGAAGACCCGGCACACCTCTCACCACCCGACCGCGCGGCGACCGCCGCGGAGGAGCACCATGACGCAGCCGCCCACCGGCTCTCCCGACCCCTACCAGCACGACCCGTACCGCGAGGCCGCCTCGTCGGCGCCGCGGCAGGACCCGTTCGCCCCGCCGTCGGGCGGGCAGCCGCTGCCCGGACCGGAGCAGCCGTCGACCTGGGGCACGCCCCCGAACGAGCCCACGCAGCCGTACCAGGCGCAGCAGCCGTACCAGCAGCCGTCCGGTGCCCAGCCGTCCGGTGCCCCGGACCCGACGCAGCCGTACGGCGGGTACCCGACGTACGGCGCACCCGCGCCGTCCCGGACGAACGCGGTGGCGATCACCGGCTTCGTCCTCGCGGTCGTGGGTCTGCTGGGGTGCTGGATCCCCGGCGTGAACCTCGTCGCCGCCGTCCTGGCGCTCGCGGGCCTCGTGCTCGGCATCGTCGGTCTGCTGCAGGTCAAGAAGGGCAAGAACGGCAAGGGGCTGGCGCTCTCGGCGATCGTCGTCGGCGCGCTCGCGATCGTCGGCACGGTCGTGTCCTGGGTGGTGTTCGCCCGGTGGATCGACGACGTGAGCACCGACTACGAGCAGTCGCTCGCGCAGCTGGAGGAGGAGCTGGGCGACACCGCGACCGTCGCGCCCGAGGACGAGCCGGCGCCGGTGGACGAGCCCGCCGTGGAGGAGGATCTCGCCGCCGAGGTGCCCTCCGGCACGGCACCGTTCGGTGAGACCGTCGTGTACGAGGACGGGCTCGAGGTGAGCGTGACCGCGCCCGTGCCGTTCACGCCCGGCGAGTGGTCGGCCGGAGGCGAGGACTACCCGGCGCACGTCCGGTTCGACGTCACCGTCACCAACGGCACCGACGAGCCGTTCGACCCGAGCATGGTGTTCCTCACGGCGTCGTCGGCCGGGACGGAGGCCGACCAGGTGTTCGACTCCGAGGGCGGCCTCGACGGCGGTCCGATGACGGCCGTGCTCCCCGGCCAGAGCGTGACGTTCCCCGTCGGCTTCGGCGTGACCGACCCGGCCGACCTCCTCGTCCAGGTCGCTCCCGGGCCGTTCGAGTACGACGACGCGCTCTTCTCGACCGCGCCCTGACACCGGGCCCGCGGTCACCTTGGACCGAGCCGCAGGCCGCCCGGGCGTCCTCGGGCGGGCCTGCGGCGTCCGCGCACCCGGTCGGCTACTCGGACTGCTCGAGGTACTCCTTCGCGAGCCGCTTCGGCGCGCGGGCGAGCCACGCGTCCTGCACGAGCTCCTCGAGCTCGGGCACGGGGATGTGGTCGAGGCGTGCGAGCACGATCGCGTAGCCGTGGAAGTGCGACGTGGTGAAGAAGGTCCCCGGCTCGTCGCCGAGCAGCGCCTCCTTCTCGCCCTCGTCCGGCGACGTAGAACGCCGCGGGCGGCGTCGACCGGGCGGCGGCGTCCCCGAGCTCCGCACGGTCCTTCGCGCGCAGCGGGCGTGCCACACGAAGGCCTTGCCGTGGACGCGCCAGCTTCGCGAGCCGTCGGGCGCGGTGTCGGGCGTGGTGTCCGGCAGGACCGCGGCGACGCGGTCGACGTCCTCCCACGTGGCCATGGGACCACGGTAGGCCCCGCACCGCCGTTAGTCTCGGCCGCATGCCCGACGTCCCCGCACCCCGCACCGGCGGCTCGTCCGCCACCCCCGAGCTGCGCCGCCTGGGGCGCTCCGGCCTCGCCGTCTCGACGGTCGGCCTCGGCTGCAACAACCTCGGCCGGGCCGGGACCGCGACGCAGACGCAGGAGGGCAGCACCGCCGTCGTGCACGTTGCTCTCGACGCCGGCGTCACCTTGTTCGACACGGCCGACAGCTACGGCGCCCGTCCCGGCCTCAGCGAGGAGCTGCTGGGCGTGGCCCTCGGCGTGCGGCGCGACGACGTCGTGGTCGCGACGAAGTTCGGCATGGACGTGCGAGGGCTCCACGGCGCCGACTTCGGCGCGCGCGGCTCGCGCCGCTACGTGACCCGCGCGGTCGAGGGGTCGCTGCGCCGCCTCGGGACGGACCACATCGACCTCTACCAGTTCCACACGCCCGACGACCTGACGCCGATCGACGAGACGCTGTCCGCGCTCGACGACCTCGTCCGGGCCGGGAAGGTCCGGTACGTCGGCCACTCGAACCGCAGCGGCTGGCAGATCGCGGACGCCGAGCACGTGGCTCGCGCACGGGGGACGGAGCGGTTCGTCTCGTCGCAGTCGCACTACAACCTCCTCGACCGTCGCGCCGAGCTCGAGGTGATCCCGGCCGCGCGCGCGTACGGGCTCGGGGTCCTGCCGTACTTCCCGCTCGCCAACGGCCTGCTCACCGGCAAGTACACGGGGGGTGGACGTCCGCAGGACTCGCGACTCGTGCGCGCCAAGCCGCACCTGCTCGAGTCCGCGCCCTGGGAGCGCCTCGACCGCCTGCACGCGTTCTGCCAGGAGCGCGGCGTCACCGAGCTGCAGGTCGCCTTCGGCTGGTTGCTCGCGCAGCCGCAGGTCACGAGCGTCATCGCCGGTGCGACGCGCCCCGAGCAGGTGGTGCAGAACGTCGGCGCCGCTGCGTGGCGCCCGACGGCCGACGACCTCGCCGCGCTCGACGAGATCTTCCCGGCGGCGGAGAAGGTCGCGCTGTTCTGACGGTTCGCCCGCGACGCCGAGATCCTTAGCTCACTGAGCGACACGGTTCCGCAGACTCGTGGGTCGGGCGGCGCGCAGCTACGGGCGCGCCCGCACGCCCGCGTCGGCGCTCCGGCGCGCGACGGACGCGACGAGCCGCTCCAGGGGGCCACGGCCGAACGCCCAGCGCCACGCCGTCGCGGCCGCGAGCGTCACGACGACGAGCACCAGGAGCGGGGCGTTCGTCGTCTGCTCGTACGCCTCCTCGCCCCACGCCCACAGCGCCACGATCTGTGCTGAGTACACGCTCAGGGCCATCGCGCCGACCGCGGCCAGCGGGGCGAGCACCCAGCGCCCGACCCGGCCGGCGAACAGGCACAGGCCGAGCAGCGCGACCGCGAAGCCGCCCGAGCCCACGACCTCGGGCAGCGTGTCGGTGTGCGGCCCGGCGAGCCACAGGTAGACCGACGTCGGCCACGGGTCCTCCCACGCGAGCGGCTCCGGCCGCAGCGTGCTCGACCACGCCGCCGCGGCGTCCTCCACCGCCCGCGTGCCGCCGAGCGGCTCGACGACGGCTGCCGAGACGCCGTACGCGATCGCCATGGCCAGCAGCCCGCCGCCCACGAGCGCGACCCGGACCGCCGTCGACGTCAGGTCCAGGCGCCCGATCGCCATCCCCGCGAGGACGTACGCCATCCACACCACCGCGGGGTAGTGCCCCGACACCAGGAAGTCCGTGAGCGCGCCGGAGCCGTCCTCGGGCAGCCGCAGCCCGGCGCGCGCGAGGACCTCCGGCCCGTAGTACGCCAGGACCGGCCCGGCGAGGGCGACCGCGCCGGCCGCGACCGCCAGACGGCCGGGCGACCACCGCAGGAAGGGCAGCGCGAGCACGAAGTACGCGGCGTAGAAGCCGAGGATCAGCAGCACGCGCGTGCCCAGCAGGTCGAGGAGGCCGACGAGCGCGAGGAGGAGGACCGCCCGCACGAGGATCCGGGTGCGGGCCTGGAGCGCGGGCAGCCCGTCGAGCGGGGTCCGGCCGCCCGAGACCAGCGCGAGCGACACGCCGGCGACGAGCGCGAAGAGGATCGACGAGCGACCGTGCGACACCGCGAGCCAGTTCGCGGCGCCGGTCACGGCGTCCGTCGTGTACCCGACGTGCGCGGTGAACATCCCGAGCACCGCGAGCCCCCGCGCCACGTCGACACCCGTGATGCGCCCGTCACCCCCGAGCAGGAGGGCGGCGTGCCGTCGCGCGAACGTCGGTGGGGCGGCCGGCGGGGCGACGGTCATGGGTGCGATTCTGCGCCCCGAACGCCGTCCGCGCACACCGCCCAGAGTGTGAGAACAGGGTCGAGAACCAGGTGAGGGCGCCCTACGGTGCGGGTATGACGGAAACCCCCACCAGCGGAGTCGGCACCAGCGGAGACTCCCGAGGCGACGCCCCCACCGGGGCGGCCGGATCCAACCCCGCCAAGGAGTCGGAGTCCTACACCCACGGCCACCACGAGTCCGTGCTGCGCTCCCACCGGTGGCGCACCGCGGAGAACTCCGCCGGGTTCCTCCTGCCGCACCTGCGCGAGGACATGGACGTCCTCGACGTCGGCTGCGGCCCGGCGACCGTCACCGTCGACCTCGCGGAGCGCGTGCCGTCGGGCCGGTCGTCGGCGTCGACGCGTCCGCCAAGGTGCTCGAGAGCGCCCGCGAGCTCGCGGGCCGGCGCAGCACCCCGAACATCACCTTCCAGCAGGCGAACGCCTACGAGCTGCCGTTCGCCGACGGCACGTTCGACGTCGTCTACGCCCACCAGCTGCTGCAGCACCTGTCCGACCCGGTCGCCGCGCTGCAGGAGATGCGACGCGTGACGAAGCCCGGCGGGATCGTCGCCGTCCGCGACGCCGACTACGCCGCCATGACCTGGTACCCCGAGTCGCCCGGTCTCACCGAGTGGAACACCCTCTACCACGAGGTCACGCACGCCTACGGGTTCGAGGCCGACGCCGGGCGCCGCCTCTTCGCCTGGGTCCAGGACGCCGGGTTCGACCCCGCGGGCATCGAGCCGTCGGCGAGCACGTGGTGCTACGCGACCCCCGAGGACCGCACCTGGTGGGGCGGGCTGTGGGCCGAGCGGTGCGTCGCGTCGAACTTCGCCGTCCAGGCCAAGGACTCGGCGCTCGCGGACGACGTCGCGCTCGAGCAGCTCGCGCAGGACTGGCTGCGCTGGGCCGAGGAGCCGGCCGGCTGGTTCGCCGTGCTGCACGGCGAGGTGCTGGCCCGCGCCTGACGTCCGGCGCGCCGACACCCGGGTGCGGGGCCCGCGCGGCCGATAGCCTGTGCCCGTGCGCATCGCGAGATTCACCACCGGAGACGACCCCCGTTACGCCCTGGTCCAGCAGGAGGGCGACCGCACCTACCTGGCGGTCCTCACCGGCGACCCGCTCTACATGCCCGTCACGCCGACGGGCGAGCGGCTCGAGCTGGGCGACGGCGTGCGCCTTCTCGCACCCGTCATCCCGCGCTCCAAGGTGGTCGCGGTCGGCCGCAACTACGCCGACCACGCCCAGGAGATGGGCAGCGAGGTGCCGTCGCGCCCGATGATCTTCCTCAAGCCCAACACGTCGGTCGTCGGGCCGGACGACCCGATCGTCCTGCCGGACTTCTCGCAGGAGGTCTCGTACGAGGCCGAGCTCGCCGTCGTCATCGGGCGGCTCGCCAAGGACGTCTCGCCCGACGCGGCGTCAACCTACGTGCTCGGCTACACCGTCGCGAACGACGTCACCGCGCGCGACGCGCAGCGCACCGACGGCCAGTGGGCGCGCGCCAAGGGCTTCGACTCCGCGTGCCCGCTCGGGCCGTGGATCGACACCGACCTCGACCCCGAGGACGTCGCCGTCCGCAGCCGCGTCAACGGCGAGACGAAGCAGGACGGGCGCACGCGCGACATGGTGTTCGACGTCGCCTACCTCGTGTCGTACATCTCCGAGGCGATGACCCTCCTGCCCGGCGACGTGATCCTCACCGGCACCCCCGCCGGCGTCGGGCGCATCGACGCCGGCGACCGCGTCGAGTGCGAGGTCGAGGGCATCGGCGTCCTCGGCAACCCGGTCCTGCGCCGCGGCTGACCGCGCGCGGGAGGCCGCCCGCGCGGGGGAGCGGGCGCCGTCGGGCAACTAGGCTGGGCGGCGTGATCCCCGCACCTGGTTCCTCGCCCGTCCGTGTCCGCTTCTGCCCGTCCCCGACCGGGACGCCGCACGTGGGGCTGATCCGCACCGCGCTGTTCAACTGGGCGTACGCGCGGCACGTGGGCGGCACGTTCGTGTTCCGCATCGAGGACACCGACGCCGCCCGTGACAGCGAGGAGAGCTACCAGCAGCTCCTGGACGCGCTGCGCTGGCTCGGGCTCGACTGGGACGAGGGTGTCGAGGTCGGGGGGCCGCACGCGCCCTACCGGCAGTCGCAGCGTGCGGACCTGTACCAGGACGTGATCCGCCGGCTGGTCGAGGGCGGGTACGTCTACGAGTCGTTCTCGACCCCGGAGGAGGCGGACGCGCGCAACGCCGCGGCCGGGATCAAGACCAAGGGGTACGACAACTTCGACCGCACGCTCACCGACGAACAGAAGGCCGCGTTCCGGGCCGAGGGGCGCGAGGCGGTGCTGCGCCTGCGGATGCCGGACGAGGACATCACCTTCACCGACCTCGTGCGCGGCGAGATCACGTTCAAGGCCGGGTCGGTGCCGGACTACGCGATCGTGCGCGCCAACGGGCAGCCGCTCTACACGCTCGTGAACCCGGTCGACGACGCGCTCATGGGCATCACGCACGTGCTGCGCGGCGAGGACCTGCTGTCCTCGACGCCCCGGCAGATCGCGCTGTACCGGGCGCTGCTCGACATCGGCGTCGCGACCGTGATGCCGGAGTTCGGCCACCTGCCCTACGTCATGGGGGAGGGGAACAAGAAGCTCTCCAAGCGCGACCCCGAGTCGAACCTGTTCCTGCACCGCGAGCGCGGCTTCACGCCCGAGGGTCTGCTCAACTACCTCGCGCTCCTCGGCTGGTCCATCTCGCCGGACAACGACATCTTCTCGGTCTCCCAGATGATCGAGGCGTTCGACGTCCACGACGTGCTGCCCAACCCCGCGCGCTTCGACCTCAAGAAGGCCGAGGCCATCAACGCGACCCACGTGCGGATGCTCGCCCCCGAGGACTTCCGCGACCGCCTCGTGCCGTACCTGCACGCCGGCGGCCTCGTGCCGGCGGACTCGTTCGCCGACCTCGAGCCCCGCCACCGCGAGCTGCTCACCGCGGCCGCCCCGCTGGTGCAGGAGCGCATGGTCCTGCTCGGCGAGTCCGTCGGGATGCTCGGCTTCCTCTTCACGGCCGACGACGCCTGGAGGTCGACGAGGACGCACGCAAGGGGCTCAAGGAGTCCGCGCCGCAGGTGCTCGACGCCGCGATCGCCGCGCTCGCCCCGCTCGAGGACTTCCGGGCCGAGCCGATCCAGGACGCGCTGAACGCGGCGATCGTCGACGGCCTGGAGATCAAGCCGCGCCTCGCGTTCACGCCGCTGCGCGCGGCGGTCAGCGGGCGTCGCGTGTCGCCGCCGCTGTTCGAGTCGATGGAGCTGCTCGGCAAGGAGTCGGCCCTCGCGCGCCTGCAGCGGCTGCGGGCCTCGCTGTGAGCGGGTCGGGCGCCGTGGCCGGTGCAGCGCCTCTCGAGGGCGTGCTGTTCGACGTCGACGACACGCTCGTCGACACGATGGCCGCGTTCGCCGACGCTATCTCCGCGGCGTCGCGCGTCTGGCTGCCGCAACTGCCCGAGGACCGGCACCCCGAGGTCCTCGCGCTGTGGCGCGCCGACCCCAACGGGCACTACCGCGCCTACACGCGCGGCGAGGTCGACTTCGACGCCCAGCGCATGGCCCGCGCCAACGAGCTCCAGGCCGCGTTCGGCGGGCGGATGCTCGACGACGCCGCGTACGTGGACTGGAAGGACCTCTTCTGGGGCACGTTCGAGCGGTCCTGGACGGCGTTCGACGACGCCCGGCCCGTGCTCGACGTGCTCGTGGCGGCCGGGCTGCGCGTCGGGTCGCTGACCAACGCGCGCGTCGAGCTCCAGACGCGCAAGCTCGCCGCCGCCGGGCTGGAGGACGTGCCCCTGCTGGTCGGCGTCGACACGCTGGGGTTCGGCAAGCCCGACCCGCGGGTGTTCGCCGAGGCGTGCCGCCGGCTCGGCACCGACCCGGCCCGCACGGCGTACGTGGGCGACGAGCTCGACGTCGACGCGCGCGCCGCGCTCGCGGCCGGCCTCGTCGGCGTCTGGCTCGACCGGCCCGGGACCCGCCGCGGCGGCCCGCACCCCGAGGACCCGGACGCCGCGCGCGCGTCGGGCGTGCACGTGCTGCACGGGCTCGCGGACCTGCCCGCCGTCGTCGGCGTCGCCGCGTCCACCGGAGAGCCCGCCCCGTCGCCGAGGTAGAGCCTCCGGCCGTGAGATAGAGCCCTGCGCGCTCTACCTCGCGGCCGGGGGCTCTACCTCGGCGCATTTTGCTCTCCGTGGGGCCGTGCTGCGCGCGGTCACGCGACAAGGAGGACGCCGGCGAGGGACGTCGTCGTCACGACGACGGCGGACAGCCCGCCCAGCGCGAGCGACCGGCGTCCGGTCCGCAGCAGGTGGGGGACGTCGACGCCGAGGCCGAGCGCGAACATCGCAGCGGTGAACGCGGTCGTCGTGGTGACTGCGGCGGCGTCGAGCGCGACGTCCGGCACTACGCCGGTCGACCGCAGGGCCACCGCCACGAGGAAGCCGACGACGAACCACGGCACGGGGCTGACGCGCGCCCGCCCGCCGTCCGCCCGCCCGCCGTCCGTGCGCCCGCTGTCCGTCCGCGGGTCGGGTCGCCCGTCCCTCCTCGCCCGTCGCGCCTCGACGAGGCCGGCGCCTGCCACCACGGGCGCGAGGAACGCGACGCGCGCGAGCTTCGCGACGGTCGCGGTCGCGAGCGCCGCCGCCGACACCGACCCGGCGGCGGTGACGACCTGCGCGACCTCCTGCACGCTCGCCCCGATCCAGAGCCCGGCCTGCTCGTCGTCGAGACCGATCGGTCCGGAGAGCCAGGGCAGCACCACGATGGCGAGCGTGCCGTAGACGGTGACGAGCGCAAGGGCGGCGGCGACGGCGTCGTCGTCCTCGCGCACCTGCACGGGGGCGCGGCCGGGCCGGGCGACGACGCCCCGCATCGCCGAGATCGCCGCCGCGCCGCAGATCGAGAACCCGGTGGCGACGAGCAGCGCGGCCGTGCGCGGCACCCGCAGCGCCCGTCCCAGCGCGAGCGTGGCGGCGAACGTCACGGCGAGCGTCGTCGTGACGACCACGAGACCGCGCCACCCCAGCGCGAGCACCTCCGGCAGCGACAGCTGCAGCCCGAGCAGCACGACGCCCGCGCGCAGCACGGTCGAGGCCGTCCACGCGACGCCGGGCCGGACGGCGTCGACCGCCGCCGTCGCGCGGGGTGCGCGCACGCGGCCGAGGACGAGCGAGCCGACCGCGGCGCCCGCGACGAGCGCGACGACCAGGGGCGAGACCCCGGGCACGAGCGGCGACGCGACGAGGACGACCGCCGCGGCGAGCGCGACCGCGACGAGCCCCGGGCGAGGGCGCGAGGCCCGGAGCGCGCGGCGGCCGCCGTGCCGGTGCCCGTTCCCGGGGGTGGGGCCGGGCCTGGGCTCGCGCCCGGGACGGTCGGGAGGGGGCGGGCGGCCGAGGCACGATCGGCCGTCGATGGATGGGTGGGCATGCTCCCAGCCTGGGCGCCGCCGTGGTAGGCCGGAAGGCCGAGCGGCGCGGCAACCCATAGAGTGGACCTATGGCATCGGGAACCCGCGCCGGACGCACGACGCTCGGCACCCTCGAGCTGCTCGTCGCCACCGACTCGCACGGCTCGATCAGTGCGGCGGCGCGCGCCCTCGGCATCGCGCAGCCCACGGCCTCCGCGGGCCTGCGCGCGCTCGAGCGGCGGGTCGGGCACGAGCTGCTCGAGCGCACGACGCGCGGGGCCCGGCTCACCGAGACCGGGCGCGCGACCGCGGCGTGGGCGCGCGAGGTGGTCGAGGCCTCCGACCGGTTCGAGCGGTCGGTCGCGTCGCTGCGCGAGCGGCCCGCGGAACGCGTGCGGGTGGCCGCGAGCCTCACGGTGGCCGAGCACCTCGCGCCGCGGTGGCTCGCGCGCCTCGCGCTGTCCGACGTGCCCGGGACCGCGGCGCGCTCGCCCCCGACGTCGAGCTCGTGGTGCGGAACTCGACGGACGTCGCGCAGGCCGTGCTCGCCGGCGAGGTCGAGCTCGGCTTCGTCGAGAGCGCGACCCTGCGGCGCGGGCTGCGCAGCCGGACGATCGCGCACGACGAGCTGGTGGTCGTCGTCGGCCCGGGGCACCGCTGGGCGCGCCGGAGCGCGCTGCGCGTCGACGAGCTGCTGACCGGTGGGCTCGTCGTGCGCGAGCGCGGCTCGGGGACGCGCGAGACGCTCGAGCGCGGGCTCGCGGCGCTGGGCGAGCGGCTGCCGGAGCACCTGCCGCACCTGGGCTCGACGGCCGCCCTCAAGACCGCGGTGCAGCACGGCGGTGCGGTGGCGGTGCTGTCCACCCTCGCGGTCGCCGACGACGTCGCGCGCGGTGCGCTCGTGCGGCTCGCCGTGCCCGGGCTCGCGCTCGAGCGGCGGCTGCGCATGGTGTGGAAGGACGGCACGGCCCTGTCCGCGGCGGCGCGCCGCATCGCGGCGGCGGCGAGCACCGTCGCCGGCTGACCTCGGGTTGCCGGGCGCGGTCCGTGCCCGGAGAGTGGGCCGATGCGCACCCTCGACCTCGGTACCCGTGTCCCCGCGTCCGTCGTCGGTCTGGGCACCTGGCAGTTCGGCTCGCGCGAGTGGGGCTACGGCGACGACTTCGCGAACCGGCGCGCCCGCGAGATCGTGCGGCGGGCGCTCGAGCTCGGCGTGACGTTCTTCGACTCGGCCGAGCTCTACGGGTTCGGCCGCAGCGAGCGCATCCTCGGCGAGGCGCTGGGGGAGCGGCGCGACGAGGTGGTCGTCGCGACCAAGCTGTTCCCCGTCCTGCCGGTGGCACCCGTCGTCCAGCAGCGGGCGGTCGCGTCCGCGGACCGGCTCGGCGTCCGGCGGATCGACCTCTACCAGGTGCACCAGGCGAACCCCGTGGTGCGCGACGGCACGACGATGCGAGGCATGGCCGCCCTGCGGCGCACGGGGCTCGTCGACCAGGTGGGCGTGTCGAACTACTCGCTCGACCGGTGGCAGGCCGCCGAGCGCGCGCTCGGCGCTCTCGTGGTGAGCAACCAGGTGGAGTACTCGCTCGTGCACCGCGACCCCGAGGTGGACCTCCTGCCGTGGGCGCGGGAGGAGGGTCGGGTCGTGGTCGCCTACAGCCCGCTCGGGCAGGGCGTGCTGTCGGGGCGCTACACCCCCGACGACCGGCCGCGCGACGCCGTGCGGCGCGCGAACCCGCTCTTCGCCCCCGAGAACCTCGAGCGGATCGCTCCGCTCGTCGACACCCTGCGGCAGGTCGGGGAGGCGCACGACCTCACGCCGACGCAGGCCGCCCTTGCGTGGGTCGTCGCGCGGCCCGGCGTGCTCGCCATCCCCGGTGCGTCGAGCGTCGAGCAGCTCGAGAAGAACGTCGAGGCGGGCTCGGTGCAGCTCGCGGACGACGAGGTGGCGGCTCTCGACGAGGCGTCCGACGCGTTCGAGCCGGTCGGGGTGCCGGAGCGTCTGCGCGGCTCGGTGCGGCGCCGGTTGCGGCGTGCGGCCTGACGCGTCGCGCTCGCCGTCACGCCCGCCGTCGCACCCGTCCGGCACCGGCGCAGGTCCGGGGCGGGACGGGCGCGCGGCGCATTTGGTCCCGGCCCGCCTCTCCGGTAATGTTCTCGGCCGGTGAGACCTCCACGGGAGGGAGCGAGGGGACGGGTGTCAGTCCGCTCCGCGACCCGCTCTCCGAGGACTCATATACCACCATGGGGTATGGTGTAATTGGCAGCACGAGTGATTCTGGTTCACTTAGTCTAGGTTCGAGTCCTGGTACCCCAGCGATGAGCTCCGGCTCCTGGAACGAGCGGTCAGAACCGCTCCGGACATGAGGTAGAGTTCTCACCGGTGAAACGGTCCCAGCGGATCGAGCAGCCACAGGCCCCCATCGTCTAGCGGCCTAGGACGTCGCCCTCTCACGGCGGTAACACGGGTTCAAATCCCGTTGGGGGTACATCGGAAAGGCGCGGTCATCTCACGATGACCGCGCCTTTCTCGTCGTGGGCCGACGGCGCGGTCACCGGGCCGGGGCGGCGTTCCCCGCGCCGGGTGTGACGCACGTCGCTACTCTCGGTGGCATGGTGCGACTGCTGATCCGCCTCGTGATCCTGCTGGCGTCGGCCGCTCTCGGCCTGCTCGTCGCCTCGTGGGTCATCGACGGCGTCGAGATCACGGCGACGGGGTTCGTCGTCGCCGTCGCGGTCTTCACGGTCGCCCAGGCGGTGCTGTCCCCGTTCATCGCCAAGACCGCCGCCCGCTACGCCCCGGCCTTCCTCGGCGGGATCGGGCTCGTCTCGACCTTCGTCGCGCTGCTCGTCGCGTCCCTTGTCGGGGACGGGCTCCGCATCACCGGCGGTGTCGTGCCGTGGATCCTCGCCACGCTCGTCGTCTGGCTCGTGACGGCCCTCGCGACGCTGCTGCTGCCGATGTTCTTCCTCAAGGAGAAGCTCGGGGAGCGCCGCGGCGACGGGGGCGGCCCGGTGGCGCGGGCGCAGGGCTGACGGACCGCGGAGCGGCGACGAGCCGTGGGGGCCGGACGGCCCGCGTGGCCCGGTCAGGAGGCGTCGTCGCGCCCGGGGCGCGCCTCGTCCGGCCGGGGGAGCGTCGAGCGCGCCTCGTCGACGCGCACGTACGGCGCGCGCTGCTCGTCCGAGACGGTCCACCCCGGCTCGTCCTCTGGGCCGCCGCCGGTCCCCGGAGCGCCGCGTCCGTGCCCGACGGCGGCGAGCGGCTGCGTGGGGCCGCTCGCCGGGCCGTCGGAGCGGTCGGGACGGGCCGCGTGCGCGGGGGGCGGCGGCACGGGCGGGAGCGGCGGCACGGGCGGGAGCGGCACCGGTGGGTGGCCGCCCCACGGCGTCGGCGGAGCAGCCGGTGGCGGTGCGCCCACGTCGTCGCGTGCGGGCGTCCCGAGCGGATCGGTGAAGGCGGCGGCCGGCGAGCGGGGGCGCGACGCGACGCCCGTCGGGCCGAACAGGGTGTCGCAGATCTGGCGGTAGGTCGCCTCGGGGCGCGCCACCCAGTCGATCTGCCGCAGCGCCTGGTCCTGACCCGCCGACTCGAGCAGGAACTGCCCGTACCCGAGCACGCGGCCGGCGGGGGAGCGCCCGTAGTTCATGTCCGTGACCTTCGTGAGCGGCATCATCGCCACCTTGTGCGTGATCAGCCCGTACAGCAGCAGCAGGCGCTTGTCGGTGGCGACGAACCACTCGTTGCGCCACTCGAACACTTTCCACACGAGGCGCGCGGCGACGACCAGCCAGAGCCACCCCAGCACGAGCACCCCGTCGCCCACCGTCGGGCCGGCCTGCGCCACGAGCCACCCCACGACCAGCAGCGCGCCGACCGTCGTGGCGACCGGCTCGATGAGCATGCCCCAGTGGTGGCGCGTCGCGACCACGACCCGCTCGCCGCCGAGCACGTAGCGGTCGAGGATCCGGCTGCGGGGCCGGCCACGGGCGGCAGCCACCGTGTCAGTCCAGGAGCGAGCTGAAGAACTGGCCGATGCTGCGGAAGGCTCCCAGGACGACGTCCCAGATCCCTTCGAGGATGTCGGCGGCGCGCTCCGGGCTCGTGACGATCGCGTACAGCGCGAAGATCACCAGCGCCCAGATGAGGATCGCCTTCACCTTCGGATGCATCAGGGTCCTCCCGTGTCGGGGGTCGGCTCGGCAGACGTACGCCCCCTTCGGACCGCGTGGGGCGGTCCGCACAGCATGCCAGCATTCGAGGTGATTTTGACAGGGGTGTCCCGTTTGGGTCACCCGTGCGCGCCGGTGTGTCGCCTACTCGCCCGCGCGGCGCAGCACCTCGGTGAGGCGGTTCGCCGCGGCGACGACCGAGCCCGAGTGCAGGCGACCGGGCTGCCGGGAGAGCCGCTCGACCGGCCCGGAGATCGACACCGCCGCCACGACGCGCCCCGACGGCCCGCGGACGGGCGCCGACACCGACGCGACGCCGAGCTCGCGCTCGGACACCGACTGCGCCCAGCCGCGCCGCCGGACGCCCGAGAGGATGGTCGCGGTGAAGACGGCCTCGCGCAGCCCGCGGTGGAGGCGGTCCGGCTCCTCCCACGCGAGGAGGATCTGCGCGGCGGAGCCCGCGTTCATCGTCAGCGTCGCGCCGACGGGGATCGAGTCGCGCAGACCCACGGGCCGCTCGGCCGCGGCGACGCAGATGCGGTGGTCGCCCTGGCGGCGGTACAGCTGCGCGCTCTCCCCGGTGTGGTCGCGCAGCGCGGTGAGCACCGGGTTCGCGGCGGCCAGCAGGCGGTCCTCGCCCGCGGCCGTCGCGAGCTCGTTGAGGCGCGGCCCCAGGACGAAGCGCCCCTGCATGTCGCGCGCGACCATGCGGTGGTGCTCGAGGGCGACGGCGAGGCGGTGCGCCGTCGGGCGGGCGAGGCCCGTGGCCGTGACGAGCTGGGCCAGGGTGGCCGGTCCCGACTCCAGGGCGCCGAGGACCGAGGCGGCCTTGTCCAGGACGCCGACTCCGCTAGTATTGTCCATAGGTCGATATTGACGTCTCACGCAATGAGATGCAAGTCGGCCGGGCACGGTCCACCCGCTGGACGGTTTCCCGAGGCGGTGCTCGAAGGGCGGACGATCGGTCCAGCGGTGCCCGTGCCCCCGCGGGAGACGCCGTGACACACGACGAGGAGTTGAGCAGCATGGCCGGCACGCTGGCGGAGAAGGTCTGGGACGCGCACCTCGTGCGCCGCGGTACCGACGGGTCCCCCGACCTCCTCTACATCGACCTCCACCTCGTGCACGAGGTCACGAGCCCGCAGGCGTTCGAGGGGCTCCGTCTCGCCGGCCGTCAGGTCCGTCGGCCGGACCTCACGATCGCGACCGAGGACCACAACACCCCGACGCTCGACATCGACCTGCCGATCGCCGACCTCACGAGCCGCACGCAGATCGACACGCTGCGCAACACGCGCGCGAGTTCGGCGTGCGCATCCACTCGCTGGGCGACGCCGACCAGGGCATCGTCCACCAGGTCGGCCCGCAGCTCGGCCTGACCATGCCCGGCCTGACGGTCGTCTGCGGCGACTCCCACACCTCGACGCACGGCGCGTTCGGTGCCCTCGCGTTCGGGATCGGCACCTCCGAGGTCGAGCACGTCCTCGCGACGCAGACGCTGCCGCTCGCGCCGTTCAAGACCATGGCGATCAACGTCGACGGCGAGCTGCCCCCGGGCGCGACGAGCAAGGACATCATCCTCGCGATCATCGCGAAGATCGGTACCGGCGGCGGCCAGGGCTACGTCCTGGAGTACCGGGGCGAGGCCATCCGCAGGCTCTCCATGGAGGCGCGGATGACGATCTGCAACATGTCGATCGAGGCCGGTGCGCGCGCCGGCATGATCGCCCCGGACGAGACGACGTTCGAGTACCTGAAGGGCCGCCCGCACGCGCCCGAGGGCACCGACTGGGATGCGGCCGTCGAGTACTGGCGCACGCTGCGCTCGGACGACGACGCCGTGTTCGACACCGAGGTGACGCTCCGCGCGTCCGACCTCGAGCCGTTCGTCACGTGGGGCACGAACCCCGGTCAGGGCCTGCCGATCTCGGCCACCGTGCCCGTCCCCGAGGAGATCGCGGACGAGAACGAGCGCGTCGCAGCCGAGCGCGCCGTCGAGTACATGGGCCTGACGCCGGGGCAGCCGCTGCGCGAGATCACCGTCGACACGGTGTTCATCGGCTCGTGCACCAACGGGCGCATCGAGGACCTGCGCTCCGTCGCGAAGGTGCTGCAGGGCCGCAAGAAGGCCGACGACGTGCGCGTCCTCGTCGTCCCGGCCTCCGCCCGGGTGCGCCTGCAGGCCGAGGCCGAGGGCCTCGACGTGATCTTCAAGGAGTTCGGGGCCGAGTGGCGCAACGCCGGCTGCTCGATGTGCCTCGGCATGAACCCCGACCAGCTGCAGCCGGGGGAGCGCGCGGCCTCCACGTCGAACCGCAACTTCGAGGGACGCCAGGGCAAGGGCGGGCGCACCCACCTCGTCTCGCCGCTCGTCGCGGCGGCCACGGCGATCCGCGGCACCCTGTCGTCGGTCTCGGACCTCGACCTGCCCGCCGACGTCGACCTCACCTCCTTCGACGGCACGCCGCTCGCGCCGCTCGACCCGGGCGTCCTCGTCCAGGTCTGACCCGACCACCGCCGCGAGCCGGCAAGCGCCCCGTCGTCCCCCGCACCCCGAAGAGGCTCACCATGGAGAAGTTCACGACCCACACCGGCGTCGGCGTGCCGCTGCGCCGCAGCAACGTGGACACCGACCAGATCATCCCCGCCGTCTACCTCAAGCGCGTCACCCGCACGGGCTTCGAGGACGCGCTGTTCGCGGCGTGGCGCGGCGACCCGACGTTCGTCCTCAACCAGGACGCCTACCGGACCGGGTCCGTGCTCGTCGCCGGCCCGGACTTCGGCACCGGCTCCTCGCGCGAGCACGCCGTCTGGGCGCTCAAGGACTACGGCTTCCGCGTGGTCCTCGCGTCGCGGTTCGCCGACATCTTCCGCGGCAATTCCGGCAAGCAGGGGCTCGTCGCGGGCATCGTCGCGCAGGAGGACGTCGAGCTGCTCTGGAAGGTCCTCGAGACCAACCCCGGCACCGAGGTGACGGTGGACCTCGTCGCGCGCACCGCGTCCGCGCTCGACGTCACCGTGCCGTTCCAGATCGACGACTACACGCGCTGGCGCCTCATGGAGGGCCTCGACGACATCGGCCTGACGCTCCAGCAGGAGGACGCCATCGCGGCGTTCGAGGCGACGCGCGCGGCGTGGCGGCCGAGGACACTGCCGGCGAAGACCCTCCCGAAGGTCGAGATCGAGGCGGCGCGCCCCGTCGGCTGAGTCAGCGCGGCGGGCCCCGGCGGATCGCGTCGAGGAGCGACGCCGGGGTCGCGCTGTCCGGGTTCCACCGGGACTCGACCCACCAGGTCGCGCCCGCCTCGGCGAGGCCCGCGAGCTGGTCCGCGGCGGCGGCACGATCCGGGGGCAGCTCGCCCTGGAGCACGACGTCGAACGGACGGTCGACGAGGCCGAGCTCGGCGCGGCGCGTGATGAGCCAGGAGACGAGGGCGGCGACGTCGTCGGGCGTCGGGACGTCGAACCCGCGCTCTCCGCCGAGCTGGACGACGATCCCGTCGTGGCGCAGCGCGCGGTCGAGCGAGCGCCGGGGCGGGCGCTCGGCGTCCCAGACGCCGACCGGCCAGACCGGGACGCGCGGGCCCCCGGCCGGGCGGTCGACGGGGCGGGGGAGGAACTGCATCTCGCCCGTCTGCAGGCGCGTGCCGGAGAAGGAGAACGGTTCGCCCGTCCACGCGCGGTCGAGGAACGCCAGCGCGTCGTCGAGCTGCTCGGCCCGGTCGCGCAGCGGCTGCGGCTGGTCGGGGACCGCGGAGAACCCGCCGTCGTCGAGCACGCCCACGCCGACCGGGAGCACGAGCCGCCCCCCGGACAGGTGGTCGACGGTCAGGGACTGCCGCACGACCTCCCACGGTCTGCGGCGGGGGAGCGCGAAGACCATCGCGCCGAGCGTGACCCGTTCGGTCCGCACCGCGGCCGCGGCGAGGACCGCCCACGGGTCGAACGTGTCGACGTCCATGATGCTCATGCCGTCCCACGTGAAGAAGCCGTCCCAGCCGTGCTGCTCGGCGGCGACGGCCATCTCGACCACCTCGGCCGCGGAGCCGAAGCTCCCGACGACGCCCACCTTCAGCCCTGACCCGGTGGCTCCTGCCTCGAGCCGCGTCGACGCGTCCATGGCGGCGACGCTAGACGCCGCCACCGACACCCGGGCCGCACCCGCTCAGGCGCGGTCGGTGAGGTCGAGCCGCACGAGCCGGCGCCGCGCGACGTCGGTGACGGTCAGGCGGTGGTCGCCGACGTCGACGTGGTCGCCCACGGCGGCGAGCCGCCCGAGCTGCGCGACGACGTAGCCCGCCACGGTCTCGTACGGGCCGTCGGGCAGCTCGACACCGGTCCGCCGGGCGAATTCCTCGATGGTCTGGCCGGCGTCGACGCTCGTCGCGCCACCGTGCTCGCGCGCCGCCGACGGCTCGTCGGGGTCGTACTCGTCGCGGATGTCGCCGACGAGCTCCTCGACGAGGTCCTCGAGCGTGACGATGCCGTCGGTCCCGCCGTACTCGTCCACCACGACCGCGATGTGCACGCCCTCGCGGCGCATCCGGGACATCGCGGGCAGCACGGTGTTCGTCGCGGGGAGCTCGAGGATGGGGCGCACGACGTCGCGCACGCGCACCGGCTCGCCCGTCGCCGCGTGGGTCTCGGGGTGCTCCGGGCGGTCGCGGCCGAGGAGGTCGCGCACGTGGAGGAAGCCGAGGACGTCGTCGAAGTCCTCGCCGGTGACCGGGTAGCGCGAGTAGTGTCCTTCCGCGACCGTCCTCGCTGCCTCGGCGAGCGTGGTCGCGCCCGGCATGAACGCGACCTCGCCGCGCGGTGTCATGGCCTCGGCGAGGGAGCGGTCGCCCGCGGCGAAGACGTCGTCGAGGATGCGCCGCTCGTCCTCGGGCAGGGCCTCGTGCGCGACGACGAGCTCGCGCAGCTCCTCCTCGCTCATCTCCTCGCTGCGCGCGGAC
This sequence comes from Cellulosimicrobium sp. CUA-896, assembly GCF_001942335.1. GTDB lineage: Bacteria > Actinomycetota > Actinomycetes > Actinomycetales > Cellulomonadaceae > Cellulosimicrobium. Next base: position 73,883 of record NZ_MKKH01000078.1, read on the forward strand.
GGGTCCCCTCCCAGCAGGCGCACGACGGCGTCGGTCGAGCGCGAGAGCAGCCAGATCACGGGGCGTGCGAGCGTCGCGAAGCGGTCGAGCGGGGGCGCGACGACGAGCGCGACCCGCTCGGAGCGCTGGAGCGCGATGCGCTTCGGGACCAGCTCACCGAGGACGAGCGACAGGTAGGCGACGAGCAGGGTCAGCACGACGAGGGCGACGGTCGAGGCGAGCGACTCGGGGAGCCCGAGGTCCTCGAGCACGGGCGCGAGGTCGGGGGCGAGCGTGGACGCGCCGTACGCGGCGGAGAAGAAGCCCGCGACGGTCACCCCGATCTGGACGGCCGCGAGGAACCGGTTGGGGTCACGTGCGACGGACGCGACGCGCGCGCCACGGGCCGACCGCCGCTCGAGCCGCGCGACCTGGCTCTCCCGCAGGGACACCAGCGCGATCTCGGTCCCGGCGAAGACCCCGCCGACGAGCACGAACACGAGGACGAGGGCGATGTTGGTCCATGTACCGGAGTCCATCGATCCATCCAAGCAGGCGGGGAGCGGTCCCGCGGGCCGGGGAAGGATCAGGCGTGCGCGCGACGGTGGCGCAGGCTGTGCACCAGGTGCACGACGGCGACGACGACCGCGCCCACGACCACGCCGACGACCGCAGAGCCCAGGGTGTCGACGAGCCAGGCCAGGAGACCGCCGACGCCCGGCACCCCGTGCACGCCGTCCTCGAGGTGGTGCAGCAGGTCGTACGGCGCGTGCCACCCGAGGTCGTACGTCCCCTGCAGGAGGATGTGGCCACCGACCCACAGCATCGCGGCGATCCCGACCGTCGAGATCACCGCCATGACGCGCGGCATCGCGACGACGAGCCCGCGCCCGAACGACTGGACCCACCCGGTGCGCCGGCTGGCGAGGTGCAGGCCGATGTCGTCCATCTTCACGATGAGCGCGACGATCCCGTAGACGAGCACCGTGATGAGCAGGGCCACGACCGCGAGGATGATCGCACGCGACCAGAAGCCCTCCGACGCGACCTCGTTGAGCGCGATGACCATGATCTCGGCGCTGAGGATGAAGTCGGTGCGCACCGCGCTGGACACGACCCGGTCCTCGTCCACCGCCTTCTTCGCCGCCACGTCCTCCGCCGCGGCGTGGTGCCGGCCCGAGACCGCCTCCCACAGCTTCTCGGCGCCCTCGAACGCGAGGTACGTCCCGCCGAGCATGAGCAGCGGGGTCAGCAGCCACGGCAGGAACTGGCTGAGCAGCAGCGCCGCCGGGAGGATGAACAGCAGCTTGTTGCGCAGCGAGCCGGTCGCGATGCGCCGGATGACGGGCAGCTCGCGCTTGGCGGCCAGCCCCTCGACGTACCGGGGGGTGACGGCCGTGTCGTCGATCACCACGCCCGTCGCCTTGGCGCTCGCGCGCCCGGCGGCGGCACCGATGTCGTCGACCGACGCTGCGGCGAGCTTGGCGAACGCGGCGATGTCGTCGAGGAGGGCGGCGAGTCCGACGGCCATGAGGGGGTCTCCGTCCGCGGGCCCGTGGTGCCGCGGTCGGGTCCGCCGGGTCGAGTCGGGGCGCGGCCGCAGCATCGTAGCCGCCGGGGCGTCCGCTCGCGCCGCCGCGTCCGTCGTCGCCGCCGACGTGTCTGCCGAGCACGGGACCTCCCACCGTCCCGGCCGGATCCCGGTGGACGATCCCGTGCTCGGCGGGGCTGGGTGTCATGGTCAGCCGGCCGTCGTGCGCGTCACGACGTTGACCAGGCGTGGCGCGCGCACGACGACGCGCACCACCTCGCGCCCGCCCGTCGCCCGGGCCACCGCGGGCAGGGCGAGCGCCCGGTCGCGCAGCGTCGCGTCGTCGACGTCGGCCGGCGCGACGACGCGGCCCCGCACCTTCCCGTCGACCTGGACGACGGCCTCGACGGTGTCGTCGACGAGCAACGCGGGGTCGACGCGCGGCCACCCGGCGTCCGCGACCGACGGCGCGTGCCCCAGCCGCTCCCACGCCTCCTCGGCGGTGTACGGGGCGAACAGGCCGAGGAGAGCGGCGACGGCGTCGGCCGCCTCGCGCACGGCGGCGGCATGGGCCGCACCGTCCTCGCCCGAGGCGGGCCCGTCGGCCGCGGCGCGCCGGGCCGTCGTCACGAGCTCCATGACGCGCGCGACGACGACGTTGAACCGCGAGCGCTCGAGCAGCCCCTCGGCGTCGTGCACCGTGCGGTGCGACGCGCGCCGGAGGGCGTGCGCGCGCGTGCCGGGACGCGCGTCGCCTGCCGTGCCCCGGCCGTCGGACGCCGGAGCTCCGACGCCGTGCCCGACGCCGGCCTCGACGCCGTCCCTGACGCCCTCCCTGACGCCGCGGCGGCGTCGGCGAGCCGCAGCACGCGGTCGCAGAAGCGGCGCATCGCCGCCGGGTCGACGTCCGCCCAGTCGACGTCGTCCTCCGGCGGCCCGGAGAACACCATCGCGAGGCGCACGGCGTCCACGCCCCACCGGTCAAGCTGCTCGCCCAGCGCGACGCCGTTGCCGAGGGACTTGCTCATCGAGCGCCCGCCGTTCAGCACCTGTCCCTGCTTGAGCAGCGTCGCGAAGGGCTCGACGACGTCGACCCACCCCAGGTCGTGCAGCACCTTGGTGACGAACCGGCTGTAGAGCAGGTGCAGGATCGCGTGCTCGACCCCGCCGACGTACTGCGCGGCAGGCATCCAGCGGCGCGCGTCCCCGGGTCGGAAGGGGACGTCGTCGGCCGCGCCGGGCCCACCGGACGCGCCGAGCGAGCAGTACCGCAGGAAGTACCAGGAGGAGTCGACGAACGTGTCGAGCGTGTCCGGGTCGCGCTCGGCGTCGGCGCCGCACCGCGGGCACGGCACGCGGCGCCACGCGTCGGCCGCGGGGGAGGCGAGCGGCGAGCGGCCGCGGGGCAGCAGGTCGTCGCCCGCGAGGTCGGGCAGGCGCACGGGCAGCGCGTCGTCGGGCACGGGCACGACGCCGCACGCGTCGCAGTGCACGACCGGCACCGGGGCGCCCCAGTACCGCTGCCGGGACACCAGCCAGTCGCGCAGCCGGTACGACGTCGCCCGCTCGCCGTGGCCGGCCCCTTCCATCCGGTCGACCGCGTAGTCGACGGACGGCCACGTCGCGCCGTCGCCCGCGGGCAGGCCGTGGGCACGCGCGAAGGCGGCGTCGCGCTCGTCGTGCGCGGGCACGCCCATGACGACGCCGGTCCCGTACCCGGGCAGCACGTAGTCGGCCGCCCACACCGGCAGCCGCGCGCCCGTCACCGGGTGCTCCGCCCAGACGCCGAGGAACACGCCGCGGCCCCGCCCCGGGCCGGACCGCGCGATCTCGCCCGCGTCGAGGGCGTCGCGGCGCAGGGCGGCGAGCGCGTCGGCGCTCTCCGGCGTGCACAGCGCGGACGCGACCGGGCTCTCGGGCGCGACGGCGAGGAACGTCGCGCCGGGCAGGGTGTCGGGGCGCGTGGTGAAAACGGTGACCGGATCGGCGCCGGGCAGCCGGGCGCCGTCGGGACCCGTGACGTCGAACCGGACGCGGGCGCCCTCGCTGCGCCCGATCCAGTGCCGCTGCATGGCGAGCACGCGCTCGGGCCACGCGCCCTCCAGCGCGGCCATGTCGTCCAGCAGGCGGTCGGCGTAGGCCGTGACGCGCACGAACCACTGCGTGAGCTCGCGCTGCACGACGGGGGTGCCGCAGCGCTCGCTCCGTCCGCCGACCACCTGCTCGTTCGCCAGGACGGTGCGGTCCTGCGGGCACCAGTTCACGGGCGCCGTCGCGCGGTAGGCGAGGTCGCGCTCGAGCAGGCGCAGGAACAGCCACTGCGTCCAGCGGTAGTACTCGGGCCGGTGCGTCTCCAGTCGGCGCGACCAGTCGAACGAGACGCCGTACCGGCGCGCGGTCGCGGCCTGCGTCGCGATGTTGGTCTCGGTGAAGACGGCGGGGTTCTCTCCGCGGCGGATCGCGGCGTTCTCGGCGGGCAGCCCGAACGAGTCCCAGCCGATCGGGTTGAGCACGTCGTACCCGCGCAGTCGCCAGTACCGGGCGACGACGTCCTCGAGGGCGAAGACCTCCGCGTGACCCATGTGCAGGTCGCCGGAGGGGTAGGGGAACATCGTCAGCAGGTAGCGGCGCGGGCGGGTGCCGTCGTCGCGAGCGCGGAAGGTGTCGTGCTCGGACCAGTACCGCTGCCAGCGGTCCTCGGTCTCGGCGGTCGACGGACGGGTGTTCTGCGGGGTGTCGACAGGTGCGTCGACGGGGGAAGGGTGTGCAGCGTCCACGGTGGGGCTCCTCGAGACGGTGGCTTCGCCGTCGGGCACTCGCCGTGCGCTCACCGGGGGTCGTCACCGGGACGTGCAGGCACCGCCGCGCTGAGCGTGCCCGCCCGGCGGGCTCAGCGCGGCCGGCGAAGGAGGAGCCGCATGCGTCGCATCCCGGACATCGTGACGCGGGGCGGTGCAGCGGGTCAAGGCCCGGAGGTGGCCCTGGGGAGCGGCGCAGTGTGGCGGACGTCGCCCGCGCACCTCGTCCGCGGCGAGCCGCGCGCCAGTAGGCTGGTCGCCATGGCATCCCACTACGACGTCGTCGTCCTCGGTGCAGGTCCCGGTGGTTACGTGGCCGCGATCCGTGCAGCCCAGCTGGGCCTGCAGGTCGCGGTCGTGGAGGAGAAGTACTGGGGTGGGGTGTGCCTCAACGTGGGCTGCATCCCGTCCAAGGCGCTCCTGCGCAACGCCGAGCTCGCGCACCTGTTCACGCACGACGCGAAGACCTTCGGCATGTCCGGTGACGTGAGCTTCGACTTCGGCGCGGCGTTCGACCGCTCGCGCCAGGTCGCGGAGGGCCGCGTCAAGGGCGTGCACTTCCTCATGAAGAAGAACAAGATCACCGAGTACGACGCGCGCGGGACGTTCCGCGACGCGAACACGCTCGACCTCAAGCTGTCCGACGGCTCGAGCGACCAGGTGACGTTCGACAACGTGATCATCGCGACCGGGTCGAAGGTGCGCCTGCTGCCGGGCGTCGAGCTGTCCGACAACGTGGTGACGTACGAGAAGCAGATCCTCACGCGCGAGCTGCCGAAGTCGATGGCCATCGTCGGCGCCGGCGCGATCGGCATGGAGTTCGCCTACGTCATGAAGAACTACGGCGTGGACGTCACGATCATCGAGTTCCTCGACCGTGCGCTGCCGAACGAGGACGCGGACGTCTCCAAGGAGATCGCCAAGCAGTACAAGAAGCTCGGCGTCAACATCCTGACGTCGACGGCCGTCCAGACCGTGAAGGACGACGGGTCGTCGGTGACCGTCTCCTACAAGGGCGTGAAGGACGACAAGCCGGGCGAGATCGTCGTCGACAAGGTGCTCATGGCCGTCGGCTTCGCGCCGAACGTCGAGAACTTCGGCCTCGAGAACACGGGGGTGGAGCTCACCGAGCGCGGCGCCATCGCGATCGACGACGTCATGCGCACCAACGTCCCGCACATCTACGCCATCGGCGACGTCACCGCGAAGCTCATGCTCGCGCACGTCGCGGAGGCGCAGGGCGTCGTCGCGGCCGAGACGATCGGCGGCGCCGAGACCCTCACGCTCGGCGACTACCGCATGATGCCGCGCGCCACGTTCTGCCAGCCGCAGGTCGCGAGCTTTGGCCTCACCGATCAGCAGGCCAAGGACGAGGGCTACCAGGTCAAGGTCGCCACGTTCCCCTTCATGGCGAACGGCAAGGCCCACGGCCTCGGCGACCCCGTCGGCTTCGTCAAGCTCATCTCCGACGAGACCTACGGCGAGCTGCTCGGCGGCCACCTCATCGGCCCCGACGTCTCCGAGATGCTGCCCGAGCTCACCCTCGCGCAGAAGTGGGACCTCACCGTCAACGAGCTCGCTCGCAACGTGCACACGCACCCGACGTTGTCCGAGGCCGTCCAGGAGTCGATCCACGGCCTCGCGGGGCACATGATCAACTTCTGACGCCCGGAACACAGCGGACAGGCTCGACCGTCCGGCCAAGAGGCCTTGACCTGCGCTACCGCCGCAGGTCAAGGCCTCTTTCTGTGCCTCGATCACGGTGGACAACCGGAGTCGGCCGGGGACGGGAGGAGCGACGCGCACGCGTCGGGGCGGCCACGCCGATGTCAAGGTGGTGCTGCGCCATCAGAAGGCGACGTTGGTCCGCGACGTCGAGCTCGCCGCGCGCATGAGCGCGGGCGTCAAGCTACCGAGCTCGTGCCAGACGGACTCGGCCGGGTCCCACGCGAGGCCAGCGGCCTGGCGGGTCAGCACGGGGTCGGCGAACGCGACGGCGTCGTCGAGCACGGGTGCGATGTCGGCCGGCAGGTGAGGCGATCCCGAGCCGCGTAGCCAACGCGACCAACGCGCCTGGGCGAGCGGAGCGAACCCGTCGAGCACGTCGGCCAGCGGGTGCAGCGTCGCCTTGCGGTAGCGCGCGACGACGTCGACGGCGCGGATGACGTCGTCCGCGTGGACAGCGTGGTTCCTGGACAGGCTCCACACATCGCCGAAGTCGCGCCATCGAGTGTTGGCCAGGCCGCGCTGGACGGCGGTGACGATCTTCTCGGCGTAGACCATGTGGATCGGGTGGCCGCTCAGGGTGATCGGTTCGCCGCCGAGCAGGCGTGGGACGGCGACGTCTGAGGGCGGAGGCCAGATCGGGTCGCCGACGTTGACGTCCACGTGGAAGGGAAGGCGGGCTGTGGCCAGGCGTGCGTCGACGTGCACGCGTACGCCCTGGTATTCGTCGTCCTCGCGGATCGCCTCCGCTCGCGCTGTCTCCGGCAGGAACTCGATTCCGTCGTCCTCCGGTAACACGGTCGCGGCGACGTCGGCCACGAGTGCCCTGACGGTGTCGACATCGTTGGCGGTCTCGAGCGCTGCGAGGTCGATGTCCTTGGTGGGGCGGCGCGACCCGAAGGCCGCCAGCAGCACGCCACCCTTGAGGACGAAGCGGTCGCGCTCGGAGCTCGCGGCCAGTCGGGCGAGGAATCCTTCGAGCACGTACAGCTGGTGCAGCTCCTGGGGTGGGCCGCTTGGCGCGGCGGGCTTGGTTCTGCAGACCCAGGTAGGCATCTCCTGCGGGCGTGCCGTGCGTCGGTCGGGTCACAGCAGGATCTCCATGGTCTGTCGCAGAGGGGTCAAGGTGCGAGGAAAGTCGCGGGCCATGCGGAGCAGCTCCGATGGCTGGCCGCCGCTCCGCAGCCACCGCTTGAGGGACTCGTTGGCGAGCTCAGGACCCTCGAGGTTCCGCATCCGGAACGCGTCGATGATGCTGCGCTCGGCCGAGTACAGCCCGATGGTCGACTCGTCCCCGATGTCCAGCAGGACCCTACCGATGCGGAATGTCCCGGTAGCGAAGTGTCGCCAGCGAACAGGCGCCTCTGTTCTCGGCGTCCATGCTCCGCGAGGTATCGCGATGTCGATCTCGGCGGGGATGTCGTCGACGAGGTCGTGACGCGCCAGGGCCGAACGTAAGCAGAGGGTCGCATCGGGGGTGCGGGAAGCGATCTCGATGAGGTCGTCGTCGCCCGTGAGGCCGCGCTTGCGGTACAGGCCGCGGGCGATCGCGATGATCTCACCCTCGTCGACGAGCTTCCGGAACTGCCGTTCGTTGAGGAGCTCCCGAGCTTGGGAATATCGGAACGTCGGCGGCAGGGCGGTGAGCAGGTCCGCGGACACGACGATCACCTCCGTAGGACGACCTCTACACCAACGGGTGTACTGTAGAGGTTTTCCTACGGCGAGTCGAGGCCTGGCGATGGCGGGTCGGGCCTCCCCGGCATCATCCGCGCGTCCATGAGCGCGCCCGTCCCGTGGGACCGGCCGCCGCGTACCGACACCTTGACAGCAAGGTTGCTGTCAAGGGTTCCCCTCGTGCACGTCAGAGCCCGTTGGGCAACAGATCGGAGGACGTGTGGGCGGGAAGTCGGACAGGCGAGTCCCCGGTCCGGAAGGTGCGGGCGACGAACGCACGACCGAAGGCCCGGACCTGCAGACTTCTGGAGGTCCGGGCCTTCTCCCGTCGACCGAGACGTGCGTCACCGGTGTTGCAGGTGCTGCGGCCCGTGCGTGCCGACGTGCGCGTCGTCCGGGACCAGCGTCGTCACCAGCGCCTCCATCGCGGCCAGGGACGCCGCTCCGCCGTCCGTGCCCCGCGGAGCCTGCGCCTCGACGAGGAGGTTGCCCGCACCGCCTTCGACGACGTACACGCGCTCGACGGTGCAGGGTGTGCCCAGCACGACTTTGGCGTCGCCCTCGCCCGTCAGCGTGGTCCGCGGCGTCACGGCCTGCGTCCACGGCAGCGACGTGCACCGCGACGTCGTCGCGTACGGCGGCGCTCCCTGCCCGACGGCGGCCGCCGCGGGTGTGTCGGCGTCGAAGACGACGAGGATCCCTGCGTCCCCGCTCACGGACCGCGGCAGCCCGAGGCCGGCGGTGTCCGACAGCTCCGCCACGAGGCTCGAGCTGTCGGCCGCGCCGGCGTCCGGGCCGACCGCGGCGTCGACGACGACGCGCACCCGTGCCCCCTGCGCCACGAGCACGGCGCGGTCCGACCGGTCGGTGACGACCGACCAGCCGCCGTCGGCCAGCTGCGCGGCGGCGAGCGAGGCGCGGCCACCGAGCACGGTCCGCTGCCCGGTGCCCTCGTCGTCGCCCGACGGTTGCGCGGAGGCCGGGACGGTCACCGCGAGCGACGCGCCGCACGCCGCGGCGAGGACGCCGACGAGACCACGGGCGCCGCGCCCGCCCTTCCGTGTCCGCCCGCTCGGCACGGCCAGGTCGGCACGTGTCGAGCCCCGTGGCGTGCTCCGTCCGGTCATGGCTCCCACTCCTTCGGGACGGGGCCCTCTGCCGGGGCCCTCTGCACGCCACGCTAGGAACGACGGTCGCAGCGGAGCATGACCGGCAAGGACCATCTTGCCCGCCGCCGCGCATGGTCAAGATGGACCATCGACCCGTGCCGACGCCCGGCGTAGCGTTGTCGGCGTGTCCAGCTGGTCGACGGGGTCACGGCGCTGGAGCGACGCGGCGCAGAGCTGCTTCGTCGGGCGGAGGGCCGAGCGCGGCCAGCTCCAGGAGGCATGGGCCGCGGCGCGCCGGGGGACGCGCCAGGTCCGGTTCGTGGGCGGAGAGCCCGGCGCGGGCAAGTCGCGTCTGCTGGTGCAGCTCGCCGCCGAGCTGACGGCCCAGGGCGCAACCGTGCTCACCGGTACGTGCCCCAGCACGCTCGCGTCACCCTACGAGCCGTTCGTCGCACCGGTCGTCACGTTGCGGACGGCGATCGCCGACGGCTCGCTCGCGCCGGCCGACGGTCAGACGGACCGCTCCGACCTGGCACGCACGGTCGCGCTCCTGGACACGGTGGCGGGCGAACGTCCGGCGGGTCGTGCGTCCCGGCGCGACCTGCTCGACGCGGTCGTCACCGCGGTGCGCTCCGCCGCGGCCATCGGGCCGCTCGCGCTGCTGCTCGACGACGCCCACTGGGCCGGCGAGACGGCGTGGGAGCTGCTCTCCTTCCTCGTGGAGCAGACGGCGGACCTGCAGCTCCTGCTCGTGGTGGCCCAGCGCACGACCGGACCCGACCGGGTCGGTCACGTCCTCGACCACGTGGCGCGCCTCTACCGCCTCGACGGGGTGCGGCGCATCGACCTGCCCCCGTTGGCGACCGACGACGTCGAGGAGTACCTCGTCCGGGAGTCGCAGGTACCACCCACCCTGGCGCGGGCCGTGGCGCCGGACGTGCACGACCGCACCGGCGGCAACGCGTACTTCGTCCGGGAGCTGGTCCAGACCCTCGCGCCCGCGGCCCGTCCGGATTCGTCCACCCGGACGGTCGCACGCCGCCGTCGGTGCAGGACGCGGTCGAGGCGCGCCTTGGCACGCTGGACCCGGGCGCGCGTGCGACGGTCGAGCTCGCCGCGGTGATCGGCGACGTCGTCGACGTCGACCTGCTGGTCGCCACCGGCCGCGTGATGCCCGAGGAGGCCCTCGCGCACCTCGACGCCGCGCTCGACGCGCACCTGCTCGAGCCCGTCGACGGGACGCCGACGCGGGTCCGGTTCCGGCACGCCATCGCCCGGGAGGTCGTCCTCGGAGCCATGTCGTCCTCGCGCCGCACGGAGCTCCACCTGCACGTCGCCTGCGCGCTCGAGGCACGCGGAGGCCGCGGTGCGGCGCACGTCGCCCAGGTCGCGCACCACTTCGAGGCCGCGCACATCCTCGGTCACCGCGTCGAGGCCGTCCGTTACCTGCGCCTCGCGGCCGCGCTCGCGGCGGACGGACTGGCGCACGACGAGGCAGCCGACCTCTACGAGCGCGCCGCCGCGATCGAGGACGACCCTGCGGACGCCGACGACGCCGTCCTGCTCGCAGCCCGCGAACGCCTGCTGACCGGCGCGCTCGTGCGGTCGCGACGGCTCGCCGAGCCGATCGCGGCCGACGTGACCTCCCCGCACCGGCTGCGGGCCGCCGTCCAGTACGAGGACGCCAACTGGCGCAGCAACCTGGTCGGTGGGCGCTCGGTCGCGCTGCTGCAGGGGGCTCTCGAGGCGCCCGGTGATCACGACGAGGAGCTCCAGGTGCGGGCGCTGGCCGGTCTCGCCCGGGCCCTCGCCTTCGACTGCAAGGACGCGCAGGGGCGCTCGCTCGCGGATCGTGCCGTCGCACGCGCCCGCGAGCACGGGGGCGACGACCTCCTCCTGGACGTCCTCGTCGCCGCGCTCGTCCAGGGGAACTCGGTCGACGACGCCGACCTCAAGCTCGCCTGCGCCGCCGAGGTCACGGAGGTCTGCCTGCGGACCGGCGACCTCTGGAGGCTGGGGCCCGCCGCCTCGTACCGGACGCTGCTCGGGTACCAGCGGGGCGACAAGGCCCTGGTCCGGTCGGGGCGTGACGACCTGCGGCTGGTCGCCGAAGGCACCCACCAGCCGTACTTCGCCTACCTCGGGGGCTGCGTCGACTTCTCGCGCCACCTCGCCGCCGGCCGCCTGGACCGAGCCGCGCAGACGTCCGAGACGCTGCTCGAGATCGGTGCCGCCGTCGAGCTTGACGAGGACGTGGGACCCGACGGGCAGTACGGGGTGCAGCAGTTCGTGCTCCGCCGGGAGGCCGGTGGGCTCGACGACGTGCGCGGTCTCGTCAGCGAGGACGAGGACCTCGGCGAGCGGTGGGTCCCGGGCCTGCTCGCGCTCTACGTCGAGCTCGGCATGCACGACGCCGCCCGCCGAGCGCTGCGGTGGCTGCTCGAGCCCGGGGCGATCGACTCGTCGCCGGGTGCCCGGGTGGGGGTCCTGACGATCGTGGCCGACGCCGCGGTCGCGCTGCGCGACGAGGACGCGGCCGGACGGGTGCGGGCCGCCATCGCCCCCTACACGGGGCTCAACCTCATGTTCGGCTCGCTCGTCACCGCGATGGGCAGCGCCGACCGTTACCTCGGGTCCTCGACGCGCTGCTGTCCACGGGCGACTGGGAGGCGGACTTCGCCCGGGCCGAGGCGATGGACCGGCACATGGGTGCGGACCTGCACGTCGCGCACACGCTCGCGGCGCACGCGTCGGCCCACCGTACGACCGGAGCGAGCGGCTGCGACGTCGGCGCTCTCGTCGCCGAGGCGCGGCGTATCGCGACGTCGATCGGCTCGCGGCGCGTGCTGCGCATGCTCGACGAGGTCGAGGGGACGCGGTCGCGGCGTGCCGACGGCCTGACCGAGCGCGAGTCGAGGTGCTGCGGCTCGTGGCGCAGGGGCTCAGCAACCGCGCGCTCGCACGCTCACTCGTGATCAGCGAGCACACCGCCGCCAACCACGTCCGGAGCATCCTCCTCAAGACCGGCTGCGACAACCGGACCCGCGCCGCGCGGTACGCGGCGACCCAGGGCCTGCTGGACTGAGCGGCACCTCGACCTCAGACGACCGGCTCGAGCGCGCCGGTCGGCAGGACACGGCCGACGACCTCGACGACGCGGTCCGCAGGGATGCCCGCCGCCGCGGCGGCGCTGAGGATCATCTCGGCCGTCGGCGCCTCGTAGAGGCAGTACGTCTTGCGCCGGTCCAGCGAGAGGAACGAGAACAGCCAGCGGACGCCCTCCGTCGCGTTGACCTCGTTGAGCCCCTCGAAGGCGCCCAGGTACGGCTCGACGCGCTCCGCGTACTCGCGCTCGACGATGAAGAGCGGCACGGTGGGACCTCCTCCCGTCCTCCCTGCCCTCCCAGTCTGGCACCGCGACGGCGCCGTGCCAGCGGGGCCGGCCCCGCGACGCGGGTCCGGTCGACGGCGCCGCGGGGCGAGGGCGCCGTCCGGGATGATGAGATGGGCGGACCGACCACGAAGGAGACCCATGCCCCTGCCCGCCACGCCCACGCGCGAGTTCATCACCGGCCTGCCGAAGGCCGAGCTGCACCTGCACCTCGAGGGGACGCTCGAGCCGGAGCTCAAGCTGCGCCTCGCGGAGCGCAACGGCATCGACATCGGCCAGACGACGGTCGAGGAGGTGCGCGCGACGTACGAGTTCGACTCGCTCGCGAGCTTCCTCGCCGTGTACTACCCGGCGATGGAGGTGCTGCAGACGCCGGACGACTTCTACGAGCTCGCCGACGCGTACCTGGCGCGCGCAGCGGCCGACGGCGTGAAGCACGTCGAGATGTTCTTCGACCCGCAGGCGCACACGTCGCGCGGCGTGTCGTTCGACGCCGTCGTGACGGGCTACCACCGCGCGGCCGCCGAGGCCCCGGAGAAGCACGGCGTGGACGCGCACCTCGTCCTCTGCTTCCTGCGCGACATGTCGGCCGAGAGCGCCGCGGAGGCGCTCGAGGCGTCGGTGCCGTACCGGGACAAGATCGTCGGCGTCGGGCTCGACTCCGACGAGCGCGGCAACCCGCCGGAGAAGTTCGCCGAGGTCTTCGACCGCGCCCGCGACCTCGGTTACCGCCTGACGGCGCACTGCGACATCGACCAGGAGGGCAGCATCGACAACATCCGCACGGTGCTCGACCGCATCGGTGTGGACCGCGTCGACCACGGCACGAACGTCGTGGAGGACCCGGCGCTCGTCGACGTCGTGCGCGAGCGCGGCCTCGGGCTCACGTGCTGCCCGATCTCCAACTCGTTCGTCACCGACGACATGAAGGCCACCGAGATCGCCGGCCTGCTGCGCGACGGCGTGCGCGTCATGCTCAACTCCGACGACCCCGCGTACTTCGGCGGCTACGTCGCCGACAACTACGTCGCTCTCGCGGAGGCCGCCGACCTCACCACGGTCGAGGTCGTCCAGCTCGCGCGCAACTCGTTCGAGGCGTCGTGGCTGACCGACGAGCAGCGCGCGGCCTACCTCGCCGACATCGACGGCTACGTGGCCGCGTACGAGGCCGACGCCGTCTGACAAACGCACACGACCCGCGAGATAGAACGGCACGTCGCGAGGTAGAACTCCCAGAGCTCTATCTCGCGACATGCGTTCTACGTCGCGGCACCGCGTCGATGGCTCGGCGTGCTCGACGCCGGCAGCCTGCGGGCGTCAGGAGACGTAGTCGCTGTACGCGACGTCCTTCGTCTCCTTCGACACGAGCAGCGCGACGAGCGTGATCACCGCCATCGCGGACAGGTACACGCCCACGAGCACGGTCGAGCCGCCGGCGGCGGTCCACAGCGCCACGGCGATGAACGGCGCGACGGCCGCGCCGAGGATCGACGAGACGTTGTAGGCCACGGCCGAGCCCGTGTAGCGCACGTTCGCGGGGAACAGCTCGGGCAGCACGGCGGCCATCGGGCCGAACGTCAGGCCCATGAGCGAGAACCCGACGACGAGCAGCGCCATGACGCCCACCGTCCCACCGGAGAACAGCGGCACGAACAGCGCACCGAAGACGATGATCCCGACGGTGGTCCACAGCAGGTGTCGACGCCGCCCGAACCGCTCGGCCATCGGTCCCGACGCCAGGGTGAAGGCCCCGAAGAACACGACGCCGACGATGAGCATGATGAGGAAGTCGGTGCGCTCGTACCCGAGGCCGGCGGGCGACGCGTCGTCGGCCGCGGTGCCGTACGTCAGGGTGAACGTCGTCATGAGGTAGAACAGCACGTACGTCGCGAGCATGATGAACGTGCCGGCGACGATCTGGCGCCACGAGGTGCGGAACACGCGCGCGACCGGCACCTTCGCGACGGCCTCGGCCTCGACGACCTTCTGGAACGCGGGCGTCTCGATGAGCTTGAGGCGCACCCACAGGCCGACGATGACGAGCACCGCGCTCGCGAGGAACGGCACGCGCCAGCCCCACGCCTGGAACTGCGCGTCGTCGAGCGTCTCCGCGAGCACGAGGAACACCGTGTTGGCGAGGATGAAGCCGATCGGCGCGCCGAGCTGGGGGAACGTGCCCCACACGGCGCGCTTGCCCTCCGGGGCGTTCTCCGTCGCGAGCAGCGCCGCGCCGCTCCACTCGCCGCCGAGCCCGAGGCCCTGGCAGAAACGCATGAGCACGAGCAGCGCGGGGGAGAGGATCGCCCAGCCGGGCGTGCTCGACGGCGGCAGCACGCCGATGAGGAACGTCGCCACGCCCATGGTGAGCAGCGAGGCGACGAGCGTGCCCTTGCGGCCGACGCGGTCGCCGAAGTGGCCGAAGAGCACCGAGCCGACCGGGCGGGCGACGAACGCGACGCCGAAGACGGCGAACGACTGCAGGAGCGCGTACGTCGGGTCCTCGCTCGCGAAGAACACGGTCGGAAAGACGAGCACGGCCGCGGTCGCGTACACGTAGAAGTCGTAGAACTCGATCGACGTGCCGATGAGGCTGGCGAAGATGACACGGCCGCGAGAGTTGCTCGGGGCAACTGGTGTGGCCGGGGTGCCGGTCGTGGTGGTCACGGGGGTCTCCTGCAAGACGCTGCGGAACGAGGGCGTACCGACGGGTACGCTGCCCCGACGGTAACCACGCTTCTCGCATGCCGAACTCACCGTCTCATCATCCGAGCGGCCACCGGCGTGTCGTGGTCCGCCTCACGCCCGGCGCGTCCGCGCCGGTCGCGCCGCGGATCCCCGCGCTCCCGCGCCCCTCGCGTGCCGGCGCCTCGCGACACCTCCACGGGTCCTCCACCGTCCGGAGGGTCGTGACGCGCCCCGGGGTGAATAATCCTCGGGTGCCGCGCGTTGGCCCCACCGGGTCGACACGGTGCACCGCGCCCGGACCCCGGGCCGGTCACCGGCTCCACACCACCTGGCATCTGCGAGAGGGCGACCTGAGCTCATGAACGACGTGCTGTACGTGAACGGCGGGACCCCGCTCGAGGGGACGATCACCGTGCGCGGCGCGAAGAACTTCGTGTCCAAGGCGATGGTGGCGTCGCTGCTGGGCGAGTCGCCGAGCGTGCTGCGCAACGTCCCGCAGATCCGCGACGTCGGCGTGGTCACCGGCCTGCTGGAGCTGCACGGCGTGGCGGTGAAGTCCGACCCGGAGGCCGGGATCCTCGACCTCGACCCGTCGAACGTCGAGTCTGCGCACGTCGCGGACATCGACGCCCACGCCGGCTCGAGCCGCATCCCGATCCTGTTCTGCGGCCCGCTGCTGCACCGTCTCGGCGAGGCGTTCATCCCCGACCTCGGCGGCTGCCGCATCGGCGACCGGCCGATCAACTACCACCTCGACATCCTGCGCCAGTTCGGCGCCGTCGTGGACAAGCGCGAGAACGGCATCCACATCCGTGCGCCGCGCCGCCTCCAGGGCACGAAGATCGAGCTGCCCTACCCGTCGGTGGGCGCGACCGAGCAGCTGCTCCTCACCGCCGTGCGCGCCGAGGGCATCACCGAGCTGTCGAACGCGGCGATCGAGCCCGAGATCATGGACCTCATCGCGGTCCTGCAGAAGATGGGCGCGATCATCTCGGTCGACACCGACCGGGTGATCCGCATCGAGGGCGTCGACCGCCTCGAGGGCTACACGCACACCGCGCTGGGCGACCGCATCGAGGCGGCCTCGTGGGCCTCGGCGGCGCTCGCCACCGGCGGCGACATCATGGTCAAGGGCGCGACGCAGCCCGAGATGATGACGTTCCTCAACACCTTCCGGAAGGTCGGTGGCCGCTTCGACGTCCAGGACGACGGCATCCGCTTCTGGCACCCGGGCGGCGACCTCACGCCGATCGTCCTCGAGACGGACGTGCACCCGGGCTTCATGACGGACTGGCAGCAGCCGCTCGTCGTCGCGCTCACCCAGGCCAAGGGCCTGTCGATCGTCCACGAGACGGTCTACGAGAACCGCTTCGGCTTCACCGACGCGCTGCGCGGCATGGGCGCGACCATCCAGGTCTACAAGGAGTGCCTCGGCGGGCGCGACTGCCGGTTCGGCCAGCGCAACTTCCACCACTCCGCCGTCGTGTCCGGCCCGACGCCGCTCGAGGCCGCCGACATCGAGGTCCCGGACCTGCGCGGCGGGTTCTCCCACCTCATCGCCGCGCTCGCGGCGAAGGGCACGTCCACGGTCCGCGGCATCAGCCTCATCGACCGCGGCTACGAGAACTTCCAGGACAAGCTCACCGCGCTCGGCGCCGACGTCTCGCGCGGCTGACCGCGCCGTCGGGCACCCCTCGCGGGTGGCCCGGGACGCGCGCGACGCCCACCCTCATGACGCGTGTCACGGGGGTGCGCCGACGTCGTGACAGGCTGACGTCGTGAGTCCCTCGCGCACGTTCCTCGAGGCGTGGACCCGACGGTCCGCGCCCGCGCGGTTCGACGCGTACACGCGCTGGTCCCTGTACGTGCTCTCGGCGAGCGAGCCGTTCGTCGCGCTCTTCGTCGTCGGGGCCGACCCGGGGTTCTCCCGGTCCACGGTCGCGGCGTGGGTCCTCCTCGCGCTCGTGCACACGGTCGCGTGCGTCGTCGTGCTGCGCCGCGGGATCGACCAGTTCCTCGGCGGCCCGCGCGTCCCGCCCTGGCAGCTCGTGGCGCTCGCCGTGCTCTCGATCGCGCTCGCCGTCCTCGCCCTGCCGACGTTCCCCGTCGAGGGCCCCGAGGGCGTCGCGGGCAGCGGTCGCTTCTGGGCCCTGCTGCTCGGTCCCGGCTTCGGCGTGCTCGCCGTCACGCCCCTCGTCGCCTACGGCCGGCTCGCGCTCGTGGCGCTCGTGCTCGCCGTCGGGCTCGGCTGCTCCGCGTGGATCGGCACGGGCCCGATCTCGGCGACGACGATCGGCATGGCGGTCGGCCTCGCCCTGTCGTTCGCGCTCATGCTGCTCGCGCTGTTCGGCTCGTACCGCGCGTCGGTCTGGATGCTCGGCGTGGTGTGGGAGCAGGAGCGCAACCGCGTGCTGCACGCCCGGCTCGCGGTCGCGGAGGAGCGGCTGCGGTTCTCGCGCGACCTGCACGACGTCTTCGGGCGCACCCTGTCCGTCGTCGCGGTGAAGAGCGAGCTCGCGGCCGAGCTCGCGGCGCGCGGACGCCCGGGGGCCGAGGAGCAGATGCTCGAGGTGCGCCGCATCGCCCAGGACGCGCTGCGCGAGGTGCGCGCCGTCGTCGCCGGCTACCGCTCCGCGGACCTCGCGGCCGAGCTCGCCGGGGCGCGCTCCGTGCTCCGCTCCGCCGGCGTCGACACGGTCGTCCACGGCGACGAGACACCCGTCGGCCCCGCCGCGCAGGAGGCGCTCGCCTGGGTCGTGCGCGAGGGCGTCACGAACGTCGTGCGGCACTCCACCGCGTCGTCGTGCACCATCACGCTCCAGCACGACGGCCGCGAGAGCGTCCTCGAGGTCGTCAACGACGGCGTCCCGCCCGGGACGCGCGCGGCCCCGGGCTCCGGCCTGCTCGGCCTCGCCGAGCGCCTCGACGGCGCCGGCGGGTCGCTCGACACCTGGGTCGAGGACGGCCGGTTCGGCCTCGTGGCCCGCGTGCCCGACGACGTCCCGCCCGCACCCTCGGAAGGACCACCGACGCGTGATCCGCATCCTCCTCGCCGACGACGAGAACCTCATCCGCGACGCCGTGGCGTCCCTCCTCGCCCTCGAGGACGACCTCGACGTCGTCGCGCAGGCGGCCTCCGGCCCCGAAGCCGTCGCCGCCGCGCTCAAGCTGCGACCCGACGTCGCGGTGCTCGACCTGCAGATGCCCGGGCTCGACGGCGTCGAGGTCGCCGAGCGGCTCGCGGCCGAGCTGCCCGCCTGCGGGGTCGTCGTCGTCACGAGCCACGGGCGCCCCGGGTACCTCAAGCGCGCGCTGGAGGCCGGCGCGCGCGGCTTCCTGCCCAAGACCGTGTCGGCACGCGTGCTCGCCGAGGTGGTGCGTCAGGTGCACGACGGCGGGCGCTACGTCGACCCCGAGCTCGCCGCGGAGGCGATCGCGGCCGGGGCCAGCCCGCTCACCGCGCGCGAGGCGGACGTGCTCGAGCTCGCCGCCGGCGGCGCGCCGGTCGAGGAGATCGCGACGCGCGCGCACCTCGCGCCCGGGACCGTCCGCAACTACCTCTCGTCGGCCGCGGCCAAGCTCGGCGCCGCGAACCGCCACGAGGCCGCGCACGTCGCCCGACGGCACGGCTGGATCTGACCGGCGGGTAGGCTCGGTGATCGTGCCGAGCCTCCCCCCCACGCCGCGCGCGTACCGCGTCCTCGCGTTCTTCCTGCGCCCGCTGCTGTTCCTCATCACGCGCCGGGACTGGCAGGGCGCCGAGCACCTGCCGCCGCGCGGGTTCATCGCGGCGGCGAACCACGTCACCGAGGTCGACCCCGTGACGCTCGCGCACTTCCTGTACGACCAGGGCCGCGCACCGAAGATCACGGCCAAGGCGTCGCTGTGGAAGGTCCCCGTCGTCGGCGCGGCCCTGTCGCGCACGGGCATGATCCCCGTGCACCGCGGCACCGGCGGTGCCGCGCAGGCGCTCGTCGACTCGACGGCTCGTCTCGACGAGGGGGAGTGCGTCGTGTTCTTCCCCGAGGGCACGCTGACGCGCGACCCCGACGGCTGGCCGATGGTCGGCAAGACCGGCGTCGCGCGCCTCGCGCTGACGAGCCGTGCGCCCGTCGTCCCGATCGGCCAGTGGGGCGCGCACCGTCTGCTCGCGCCCTACGGCAAGGTTTTCAAGCCGTTCCCGCCCAAGCGCGTCGCCGTGCACGCCGGCCCGCCGGTCGACCTCGACGACCTCTACGAGCGTCCGCTCGACACCGCGACGCTGCGCGAGGCCACCGAGCGCATCATGGCGGCCATCACCGCCCAGGTCGAGCAGATCCGCGGTGAGACGGCGCCCGCCGAGCGGTTCGACATGCGCAAGCACCCCGGCTCGGAGCGCCGCCGGTGACGGCGCAGGGAACCGCCGCCGACGCGGTCGTGGCCGAGGACCGCGCCGAGCCCGTGGTCGCCGCCGTCCTCGGGTCGGGCAGCTGGGGCACGACGTTCGCCGCCGTCCTCGCCGACGCCGGGTGCGAGGTGCGGCTGTGGGGCCGCGACCCCGACGTGGCGGAGCAGGTCAACACCCGCCGGCGCAACGAGAAGCGCCTGCCCGGCATCGACCTTCCCGCCGGCATCGTCGCCACCACCGACGCGGCGCAGGCGCCTGGCGGCGCGGGGCTCGTCGTCGTCGCGATCCCGTCGCAGGTGGCGCGCGGCACGCTCGAGCAGCTGCGACCGCACGTCGAGCCGGGCGCGGTCGCCGTCTCGCTCATGAAGGGCGTCGAGCTGAGCACCGACCGCCGCATGAGCGAGGTCATCGCGGAGTCGCTGCAGATCGCGGCCGAGCGCGTCGCCGTCGTCTCCGGGCCGAACCTGGCGCGCGAGATCGCGCACCGGCAGCCGACCGCCACCGTCGTCTCGTGCACCGACGAGGACGTCGCGCGGTACGTGGCGCGGGCGTGCTCGTCCGCCTACTTCCGCCCGTACACGAACCACGACGTCGTGGGCGTCGAGCTGTGCGGGGCGGTGAAGAACGTCATCGCGCTCGCCGTCGGCATCGCCCAGGGGCGCGGGTTCGGCTACAACACGACCGCGACCGTCATCACGCGCGGGCTCGTCGAGATCACGCGCCTCGGCCTCGCCCTCGGGGCCGACGCCGAGACGTTCCCGGGCCTCGCGGGGCTCGGCGACCTCGTCGCGACGTGCTCGTCGCCGCTGTCGCGCAACCACACCCTGGGCCGGCACGTGGGCCAGGGCAGGACCCTCGACGAGGCGGTCGCCGCCACGGGCGGCACCGCCGAGGGCGTGAAGTCGTGCCGGTCGGTGCTCGAGCTCGCGCAGTCCGTCGGCGTCGAGATGCCGATCACCGCCGGGGTCGTCGCCGTGCTGCACGAGGGCATGCCGGTCGACGAGATGGCCCGCGGCCTGCTGTCCCGGCCGCAGAAGGCCGAGGGGCTCTCCGCCGAGCGGTGAGCCCCCCGACCCGGGCGTGCGGGGCGTCAGCCGGCGTGACGGACGTCGACGACGACGCGCGTCGGGTTCTCCAGGAGGAACGCGCGGAAGGGCCGCTGCTCGTCGTCGACCCCGATGAACGCCTGCGTGTACCCCTCGAAGACGCCACGCAGCAGCACCTCGTCGATCTCGCCGTCCTCGGCCTCGACCGGGTTCGGCTCGGAGTACTCCTCCACGCCCGTGTCCATCGGGTAGCCCGAGCCGGAGATCATCACCTGCAGGTAGGCGTCGCCGTCCATCTCGATCACGGTGCCCTTGCCGTCCTCGACCGGCTGGTCGACGTACTCGACGCGCCAGCCCGGCGTCCCCTCGCCGCCCATCTCGAACACCACGCGGTCGTAGTCCTCGTGGTGCCCGAGCCGGATGTCCGTGACGGTGAGCATCGCGCCCTCCGACGGCTCGAGGACGTCGGGCTCCGTGTTCGCGGGGAACGGGACCGACGGCTCCTCGGACTCGTCCGCGGGAGCGGTCTCGTCGTCGGTCGGCGCGTCGGTGCCGTCGTCCGTCGGGTCGGGCGAGACGGTCTCGGTCTCCGTGGTGGTCTCGGTGACGGTCGCGTCGTCCGCCGGCTCGTCGGCGGCGCAGGCGGTCAGCCCGAGGGCGAGCGCCAGCGGCACCGCCCACAGCGCAGGGGCCCGGCGGGCGAGGGTCGTCGTCCTGGTGTCGTGAGCCATGCCCACGATCGTAGGGACGGCCCCTCGCACCCGCCCGGAGGCGCGGCCACGGGCGTGTCTCGGTCCCGTCTCGATCCGGTCACGACGAGACGGGCCGGTCGGCGCCCCGGTGTCCGCCCGTGCCGACCCGCGTCGGGCGGTCTCAGGTCGTCGCGCCCCGCCGTGCCTGATCGAGAGTCCCGTCGAGAGCCTGGTCGAGCGCGCGGTCGAGGTCGCGCCACAGGTCCTCGACGTCCTCGATGCCGACCGAGAGTCGCAGCAGGTCCTGCGGGACGGTCGCCGACTCGGTGGCGAACCGCCGTCGGCGCTCCATGCTCGACTCGACGCCGCCCAGGCTGGTCGCCGGCACCCACAGCCGGACCGCCGCGACGACGGCGTCCGCGGCCGCCGGCCCGCCGACCGGCCGGAGCCCGAGGATCGACCCGAACCCGGTCATGAGCCGCGCGGCGCGCTCGTGCCCCGGGTCGTCGGGCAGGCTCGGGTGGCGCACCTCGGCCACGCCGGGGTGCGCGGCGAGGCGGCGCGCGAGCTCGGCGGCGCTGGCCTGCGAGCGCTCGACCCGCAGCGCGAGCGTGCGCAGCCCGCGCAGCGCGAGCCACACCTCGAACGGTCCCGGGACCGCGCCGTGCAGCGTGCGGTACGCCCGCACCTGCTGCGCCAGCTCGTCCGTCGACGCGACGACGGCACCGAGCACGACGTCCGAGTGCCCGGCGAGGTACTTGGTCACCGAGTGCACGACGAGGTCCGCGCCGTGGTCCAGCGGGCGCTGGCCGAGCGGCGTGGCGAACGTGTTGTCGACGGCCGTGAGCACCCCGCGCTCGCGGGCCGCGCCGAGGAGCGTCGGCAGGTCGGCGACCTCGAGCATCGGGTTGGTGGGCGACTCGAGCAGCAGCAGGGACGCGCCGTCCAGCGCGGCGACCACCTGCTCGGTGTCCGCGACGTCCACCCGCACGACCGTCACACCGGCCCGCCGCGCGAGGTCGTCCGCGAACCCGAGCGTCACCTGGTAGGCGTGGCGCGGGACGACGACCGTGCCGCCCGCCGGGACGAACGCGAAGACCGAGGCGATCGCGGCCATGCCCGAGGAGAAGGCGACCGCGGGCCGCCCGGCGCCCTCGAGCGCCGCGAGCGTCTCCTCGAACGGGTGCCACGTCTCGGTGTCCATGCGCGCGTAGAGGAGCTCGCCCGGGCCCTGCACGCCCTGCGAGACGTACGTGGAGGACAGGACGAGCGGCGGGTTGACCGGCGCACCCTGCGCGCGCTCGG
Source organism: Cellulosimicrobium sp. CUA-896 (assembly GCF_001942335.1). Taxonomy (GTDB): domain Bacteria; phylum Actinomycetota; class Actinomycetes; order Actinomycetales; family Cellulomonadaceae; genus Cellulosimicrobium. The sequence goes on from NZ_MKKH01000078.1 coordinate 96,208, forward strand.
GGCGTCCCGCCGCGACGACGACGGTCGCGGGGGACAGGTCGGCGTCGTGGGGTCCGGCCGGGCCGCCCGGGCGCGTGCCGGGCGCGGGGCGCGGGTCGTCGGGCAGGGCGTGCTGGGTCATGGCGGCAGGCTACGCCGCCGCCGCGGTCGCGTGCCCCGGGCGACCACCCCGCGAGGAGCCGCTCGAGAGCGTCGAGGAGCTACTCGAGCGGGCCGAGGAGCGACTGCGCGACCGTCGAGTGCGCGGACTCGTCGTCGGACGGGTGGAAGAGGCCCGCGAGCACGTCGCGGTACAGCCGGCCGAGCTCGTTCCCCGCGAAGTAGCTCGACCCTCCGGCGACGCGCACGGCCTGGTCGACGACCGTCTTCGCCGTCTCCGTCGCCCGCACCTTGAGCCCGGCCGTGGCCCGGAACCAGCCCGCGCCCCGGTCGACGAGCGCGTCGATCTCGCCGGCCGCCGCGTCGAGCTGCGGCCAGATCCCGTCGAGCTCGAGGGCCGCGTCGGCCAGGCGCCAGCGGATGTCGGGGTCCTGGGACAGCGGCGCGCCGTCGTTCTTCATCGACGTGCGGCGCCGGGCGGCGGCGACGCCCAGCTCGAGCGCGCGGTCGGCGATGCCCGTGTACACCGACGCGAGGAGGATCTCGAACGTCGTGAAGATGCCCACGACGAGCGGGTCGAGGCTGGGCCCGGGCGCGAGCCGCCGCACCACGCGGTCGGCCGGGGCGGGGGCACCGTCGAGCAGCGTCGAGCACGACTGCGACGCGCGCATGCCCATCGTGTCCCAGTCGTCGGCGATCTCGACCCCGCCGCCGTCCCGGGTGACGAACGCGTGCACGAGGCGCGGCGCGTCGTCGGACACCGTGTCGAGACCCAGGACGCCGAGGCGCGTCCAGCCGGGGGAGTTGGAGGTGAAGATCTTGCGGCCGTGGAACGTGTAGCCGCCGCTGCCGTCCGGCCGGGCCTCGGTGCGCGAGCCGAGCAGGACGAGGTCGTTGCCCGCCTCCGAGTACCCGAACCCGAAGACCTCGCCACGGCCCGCCTCCTCGAGCAGCCAGTCGAGCGAGGAGTCGCCGCGCTCGTGCAGGTAGCGCGCGACGCCCGTCCACACGTGGTGCATGTTCACCGCGAGCGCCGTCGCGGGTGCCGCACCGGCGAGGCGCGCCTGCTCGCGCGCCGTCTCCCGCAGGCCGAGGCCGGCCCCGCCGAACGACTCGGGGACGAGCGCGCGCAGGTACCCCGCCTCGCTGAGGTCCGCCATGTCGTCGTCGAACCACGTGTTCTCGCGGTCGTGCCGGGCGGCGCGGGACCGGACGGTCTCGAGGAGGTCGTCGTCGAGGAGCGTGCGGGGAGCGGGGAACGGGAAGGGCGTCGGCATGGCCTGCCTTCGGGTCGGGTCGGGTCGGGGGACGCGAGCGAGGGGCCCGGCGGACGTGCCGCCGAGCCCCTCCACCGTACGCCGCCGGCGGTCCGTCACCGCGCGGGCCGGACCGCCGCCTCAGCCCCGCGGGCTCGCCGCGTGCTCGCCCGGCCGGCCCCCGAGGTAGAGCTCGGAGAGCTGGGGGTCGGCGAGCAGCTCCGGCGCCGGCCCGGAGATGTGCACCCGGCCGAGGTCGAGCACGCAGCCGATGTCCGCGGTCTCCAGGGCGCGGCGCGCGTTCTGCTCGACGAGCAGCACCGCGACGCCCGCGTCGCGCATGCGCACGACCTGCTCGAACACCGTCGCGGTCGTCTTGGGGTCCAGCCCCATCGACGGCTCGTCGAGGAGCACGACGCGCGGGCTGACCATGAGCGAGCGCGCGAACTCCACCTGCTTCTGCTGGCCGCCCGACAGCAGACCGGCGAGCTGCTTCCACCGCTCGCGACGATCGGGAACAGCTCCTGCACGAACGCCACGCGCTCGGCCACCTGCGCCTTGTCCCGCAGCGTGTACGCGCCGAGCAGCACGTTCTCCGCGACCGTCATCTCGCGGAACACGCTGTGCCCCTGGAGCACGTGCGCCAGGCCGGACGAGAGCATCTCCTGGGGTCCCTGGCCAGTGACGTCCCGCCCGCCCACGAGGACGCGGCCCGAGCGCGGCTTCAGCAGCCCGGACGCGACCTTGAGCACCGTGGACTTCCCGGCGCCGTTCGGCCCGACCAGGCACACCACCGTCGAGGCCGGGACCTGGATCGTCAGCCCGCGCAGGACCATCGCCGCGCGGCCGTACCCGGCCTGGACGTCGTCCAGCTCGAGCAGGTACTCCTGCTGCGCCCCCGCTCCGGGGGTCCGCTCAGACACCAAGGTAGGCCTCCAGCACTCGGGGGTCGGACTGCACGACGGCGGGCGTGCCCTCGGCGATGGGCCGGCCGCGGTCGAACACGATGACGTGGTGGGACAGGCTCATCACCATGTCCATGTTGTGCTCGACGACGAGGAACGTGCGCCCCTCGGCGTTGAGCTCCTGCACGAGCGTCCCGATGCGCCCGATGAGCGCCGGGTTCACGCCGCCGGCGGGCTCGTCGAGCATGATCGTGTCCGGGTCGCCCATGAGCACGCCCGCCAGCTCGAGCAGCTTCTGCTGCCCGTAGGACAGGTTGCGCGCCTCGGCGTTCTCCAGGTGGTCGATGCCGACGCGCACGAGCAACGCGCGCGCCTTGTCGATCTCCTCGGGGTTGCGCGCGCCGCCGAGCAGGTCGCGCAGCCGCGGGGGCCGCACGGCCACGAGCATGTTCTCGAGCACGGTCATGCGCGGGAAGATGCGGCACAGCTGGAAGCTGCGCCCGATCCCGGCCCGCGCGATCGTGTGCGGGGCCTTGCGCGTGATGTCGTGGCCGCGGAACGTGACCGTGCCCGAGTCCGGCTTGATCATGCCCGTGACGCAGTTGAAGAACGTCGTCTTGCCCGAGCCGTTCGGGCCGATGAGCGCGTTGATCTTGCCGTGCTGGAACGTCACCGTCGCGTCGCGCACGGCGTGGACGCCGCCGAACGACTTGGTGAGCCCGACGGTCTCGAGGTTGCGCGTCCTCTGCTCGGTCGCGGTGGTCGTCATCGTTCCTCCTCCGGGCCCGTCCGGGGACGTGGGGCCGCGTCTTCCATCCGCTCGCTCGTCCCTCGCGAGCTCCCGCCAGGCCCGCCACGACGCGGCCCCACGTCCTCTCCCTGGCCCTCGGTGGGCGTCGCACCGCCGCGTCGTTCGAGGTGGCCGACGGCGGTCGTCCCCTCGGCGGTCGCGCCGCCGGCCGCGACGGCGCGGTTGTGCTCGAGGAGCTCGGCCGCCGTCATCTCGCGGATCGAGGAGTCCTGCGGGCCGAACCGGCGCACGAGGGACTGCACGGCGGGGATGATCCCGTCGGGCATGAACAGCACGACGACGCCGAGCAGGATCGCGGTCGCGACGAGGTGGAACTGGGTGTCGCCGAACTCGAGCTTGAAGTACTCGAGGCCCGTGCCGACGACGAGGGCGCCCAGCAGCGGGCCGAACAGGTGCCGCACGCCGCCGAAGAGGGCCATGAGCACCATGTAGGAGCCGAGCATGATCGAGAACTGGAAGATCGGGTCCAGATCGCCGAACCACAGCGCGTACATCCCGCCGGCGAGGCCGGTGAACGTGGCCGAGACGACGTAGGCGACGAGCTTGTAGTTGCGCGTCGGCACGCCCAGGGCCTGGGCCTTGTCCTCGTCCTCGCGCACCGCCTTGAGGCCGGTGCCGAAGCGGGAACGGTCGATCGCCCACCAGACGAGCAGCATGACCGCGAGCAGCGCGGCGAACAGGTAGAAGAACACGCGGTGGTGCTCCGGCCGCAGGAGGTCCGGGAACGGGCGCGGGACGACGAGGCCGTCCGAGCCGCCCGTGAACGAGCCCCAGGCCTGGAAGACGAGCAGCAGGATGAGCACGAACGAGATGGACACGATGACGAACGACGCCCCGCGCACGCGCAGCGCCGCGATGCCGAGCGGGATCGTGATGACGAGGACGATCGCCCCGGCGAGGAGCCAGGCGACGAAGCTCGGCAGGCCCAGGTCGCGGATGAGGATGCCCGTGCCGTACGCGCCCAGGCCGAAGAACGCGGCGTGACCGAGCGAGACGTAGCCCGTGAAGCCGCCCATGAAGTTCCAGGCGGTCGCGGTGCAGGCGTAGCTCGCGACGACGATGCCGGCCGACAGGATGTACGCGTTGGGCGCCATCGTCGGGAACGCGAGGACGAGCGCGACCCCCACCGCGAGCGCGGCGAGCCGGGCGACGCGTACCCACCGGCGCGGGCCCGGGGGCCGGGGGAGCGGTGGTGGCCCGCGCGCCGTCGGCCACGTCGTCCCGTGGCGGCGTGGTGCCCGCGGGACGACCCGCGGGACCGACCGCAGGACGGGTGTCAGAAGCGTTGCGCAAGACGACCTCCGAAGAATCCCTGGGGCCGCAGCATCAGCGTCGCGAACAGCGCGACGTAGAAGATGGTCTGCGCCCACGTCGTGCCGAGCGGCACCTGGAGCAGGCTCTGCCCGACGCCGAGGACGAGCGCCGCGATCGCGGCGCCGGGGATCGACCCCAGGCCGCCGACGACGATGATCGCCATGAGCGGGCCGATCCAGTGCCAGTGCAGCGACGGGTAGATCGTGGCGTCGAGCGACAGGGCCGTCCCGCCGATCGCCGCGGTCGCGAGGCCCAGCCCGAAGCCGAAGCCGGCGACGCGGTCGGTCTTGATGCCGACGAGCTGCGCCGCCTCGCGGTGCTGGATCGTGGCGCGCAGCGCCTGGCCGAAGCGGCTGTGCTTCATGAGCACGTACAGCAGGGCGAGCGACAGGGCGGCCAGCGCGAACGCGACGAGCTTGACGACGGCGATCCGCGCGCCGAAGAACTCGACGCTCGCGCCCGAGTACGGCAGCTGGATGCGCCGCTGGGTGCCGCTCCAGACGAACCCGATCATGCCCTCGATGAACAGGGCGACGGCGAACGTCAGCAGGACCGACATCATGGTGAGCGTCGCGGGGCGCAGGCGCGTGATGAGCAGGCGCTGCATCCCGACGCCCACGGCGAAGAACAGCGGCACCGTCACGACGAGCGACAGGAGCGGGTCCATCCCCGTCTGCTGGTTGAAGTACCACGCGAGGTAGGCGGCGAGGATGAGGAACGCCGAGTGGGCGATCATCACGACCCGCATCACCCCGAAGTACAGGGTCAGGCCCGCTGCCAGGAGGGCGTACAGCCCTCCCAGCAGCACGCCGAGCATGAGGCTCTGGAAGAGGAGCGACACCGTCACGGACGGATCACCACGCCGGCTTCGGGAAGACCATCTCGGCCTCCTGGGCGTCCTCGGGCAGGACGATCTGGATCTCGCCGTCCACGTACTGCTGGATGAGGTGCGCGCCCTGCGGCTTGCCCGTCTCGTCCCACGTGAGCGGCCCGACGACCGTCTCGACCTCGTTGTCGCGCAGCCAGTCGACGAGCTGCTGCTGGCACTCGCCCTGCTCCGCGCAGCCGACCTCCTCGACGGCCGCGGCGACGACCTGGCCGGTCGTGTACGCGTTCGCCTCGTCCTCGCCGGGCGGGTTGCCGTGGAGCTCGGTGTACCGCTCGACGAACTCGACGTTCGACGGCCAGCTCGCCGTCTCGGTGTACCCGGTCGGCGAGAGGATGCCCTCCGTCTTGGCGCCGATGGCCGCGGAGAACTCGGGGTTGGTCGGGGCGGTCGAGAACGCGGCCATCTCGGGCTGGTAGTCCAGCTGCTGCAGGGCGACGATGAGGTTCACGGCGTCCTGGTACTGCGTGCCGCCGACGACCATCTCCGCCCCGGAGTCGGCGATCTTCGCCGCGATCGACGAGAAGTCCGTCGTGTTGGGCGGGTAGACCTCGTCGACGACGACCTCGACGCCGGCGTCGGCGAGCTTGTCACGCAGGCCGTAGGCGGTGCCCTGGGCGAACGGGTCGTCCATGGCCGCCACGGCGACCGTGGCCGGCCGCTCGTCCTCGGGCATCGCGAGGATGTGGTCCGCGAGGTAGTTGTAGTGGTCGTCCGCCACCGCGGGTGCCGCGTAGAAGAGGTTCTCGAAGCCCTGCTCGAAGACCTCGTTCGCGGCGCCGGCCGGCTCGACGAAGAGCATGCCGTACTCCTCGGCGACGCGGGCGCTCGGCACCACGAGGCGCGTCGAGAACGGGCCGAAGACGAGGTCGACCTCGTCCTGCGCGATGAGCGCCTCGTAGTCCTGGACCACGCGGTCGGCGTTGGACTGGTCGTCGAGGATCTTGAGCTCGACCTGGCGCCCGAGGAGCCCGCCGTCCTCGTTGACGAACTGCGCCCAGGCCTCGTAGCCGCGCTGCACGCCCTTGCCGGGTTCGGAGAAGTCCCCGGTGAGGGGCAGGGAGATGCCGATGACGATGGGGTCGTCGGCGGCGTCGCCGCCTCCGCCCGAGCCGCCGCCGGAGCAGGCGGTGAGCACGAGCGCCGACGCGGACAGGCCCGCCGTGACGGCGAGCGCGCGCTGCTTGCGGGTGCGCGGTGACGGCCGCGATGCCTTGCGTGGGGACATGGAACGGGTTCTCCCTACCTCGTCGTAGTGAGTACGTGGTGCGTACCTCTGTGTACGTAAGCGCTTTCGCAAGCGCTTCCGTCAGGTTACGCTGCTCTGCAGGGTCGTGGCAAGCATCACGTCGGAGCCGGTCGAGGGAGACGGGCCGCCGTGGCGCCGGGAGGAACGAGGTCCGCGTGCGGCGCGAGAGCAGGGCAGCAGGTCGTGACGGGCTCCGGCTCGCCGACGTCGCGGAGCGGGCCGGGGTGTCCCTCGCGACCGCGTCGCGGTCGCTCGCGGGACGCCAGGGCGTCTCGGAGCAGGTGGCGGCACAGGTGCGGCAGGTCGCGGCCGAGATGGGCTACGTGGCCAACCCGCACGCGCGGACGTTGGCGGGCGGCGCGACGTCGGTCGCCGGTCTCGTCGTCTACGAGATCGGCGACCCGTACTTCTCCGAGATCGCGAGCGGAGTCGTGCGTGTGGCGGCGCAGCACGGGTGGAGCGTGCAGATCAGCCACACCGAGCGCGACCCGGACGCGGAGGTCGCCCAGATCCGCCTCATGCGGGCCCACCGGGTGGGCGCGATCGTGATGGCCGGGTCGGGCTACGTGGACGCCGCGCTGGAGTCCGACGCGGCGCGCGAGCTCACCGCGTACCAGGAGGGCGGCGGGCGCGTCGTCGTGGTCGGGCGCCACCACCTGCGCTGCGACGCCGTCCTGCCCGACAACGCGCCGGCGGGCGAAGCGTGGCGGAGCACCTGCTCGGGCTCGGCCACCGGCGCCTCGCCGTGGCCGCCGGTCCCGCACAGCTCACGACGATCGCGGACCGGCTCGCCGGCGTCCGCGCGGCCGTGGCGGAGCACGGCCTCGACCCGGACGCGCTGCCCGTCGTGCACGCGCCCTTCACGCGCGAGGGCGGCCGGGACGCGGCGCGCCGGCTCCTCGACGAGCACCCGGGCACCACGGCGGTCCTCGCGCTCAACGACGCGATGGCGACGGGCGTGCTGTCCGTCCTGCGCGAGCGGGGGATCTCCGTGCCGCACGACGTCTCCGTCACGGGGTTCGACGACATCCAGGTGGCGCAGGACCTCGCGCCGGCGCTCACGACCGTCCGGCTGCCCATGAGCGAGATCGGCGCCGCCGCCCTCGAGCTGGCCCTGCGGCCGGCGTCGGCGCGCCCGCGGCGGCGCACCACGGGTCACGCGCTCGTCGTGCGCGACTCGACGGCGCCCCCGCCGCGCGGCTGACCGGCCCCCGCGACGCACGCCCCCGGTGGCGCCGGGGACGGCCGAGGGGGCGTGCGCGTCGCCGCGCACGCCCCCTCGTCCCGAAGAACGCCGTCGGCGTCAGCCGCAGGCGTGCGCCGCGTGCTCGACGACGACCTCGGACGACACCTCCTCGCCGTCCACGGTCGCGGTCGCGGTCACGGTGACGGACCCGGCCTCGAGCGCCGCCGCCCGGACGGGGAACGCCTGGTAGGCCGCCGCGCCCGGCGCGACGTCCGTCACCGTCCGGGTGCCGTACGCGGTCGCGAGCGTCACGTCGGCCGGGGCGGCACTCGCGTTCGTCGCCGCGACCGCGAGGTACACCCGCCCGGCGAGGCACCGCGGCGCGACCTGGACGTCGAGCTCGACCCCCGCCGGCTCCTCGGCCGCGGTGACCGTGAGGCTGCGCAGCCGCCCGGTGTTGTCGAAGGAGCCGAACCCGACCCGGCCCTCGGCGAACGTCGTGTCGGTCGCCGTCAGCAGCGGGGTGTCGAGGCCGTCGACGTAGACCGCGACGTCGCCGCTGTCCGCGCACCGCACGACGCGCACGTCGTGCCACTCCTCGTCCGTGACCGCCGGCGGCGCGCCGACGCCCCCGTCCCACTGGTCGTCGATCCGCTCCCGGTCCCGGCCGTCGACCTTGAAGATGCCGTTGTGGGCGTAGATCGTGTTGTCCTGCGACAGGTGGGCGTAGTAGTACTGCGTGTCCGACTGCCAGCCGAAGACGACGATGACGTCGCGGTTGTTGACGGACGCCGGCGCGTCGAGCCGCACCTCGGCCTGCAGCTCGAACGAGCCGAGCTCGGGCCCCTCGGTGAGCACGGCGTACTCGAACGGGCGGCGGATGCCGTCGTCCGGGTTGGTGCCCGCCTCGGCGAGCACGACCTCGTCGCCGGGGAACTGCCACTTGGACGGCGTGCGCGGCGCCCAGTGCTCGGCCGCCATGACGTCCGTGACCTGCTCGCCCGCCGGCGCGCACGACGGCGGCGCCGGCTCCTCGGCCGGCTCGGCGGCGAACAGCGCGTACTGCGCCGCCACCTGCTCGGCCGTGGGGACCGTGTCGAGGAACATGAGGTCGTCCATGCGGCCGTGGAACGGGTTGGCCTCGCGCGTGTCCTGCGGGAAGCTGCCGCCGATCTTGATCCCGGCCGGGTCCGTCGGTGACGTGGCGCCGGGGCCCCACGGGTTCGTCGAGGACGTGTACTCGCCCTCGAGCCGCTCGCCGTTCATGAACAGCTGCATCTCGCCGCCCGCGAAGTCGAACGTCGCGGCCAGGTGGACCCACTCGCCCTGCCGGAGGATCTCGTCCCACGGCAGGTCCGCGGCGAACGTCCACGAGCCGGCTCCGTCGACGCGCCGGCCGAGCGCGACGAGCTTGAGCTCGCCGTTCACGGTGATGACCTCGAGCAGCGCCCGTACGCCGTGCCCGTCGGAGTCGCCGCTGAGGACGCCCGCGAGGCCGATCGCGTTGTAGCGGTCGTCCGGGTTCGCGGTGCTCGAGTTGAGCGCCGGGTGCTCGCCCGTCGGCTTGAACCAGCCCATCACGGAGATCTCGTCCGTGCCGGCGAAGGCCCCGAGCGAGTCGACCCCCTCAGCGTCGTAGACCCCGGCCTTCCAGTCGTCGTTGGACGACGTCCCCGGGCTCATCTGCTGGGTCTGGAGCGCTTCGCCGGCCCCGGGGTACGCGCGGTCCGCGACACGCATCTCGGTGCCGCCGTTGACCAGCTGCACGTCCGTGCCCGACCAGCCCTGGTCGGCCTCCCACGTCGCGTCGGCCGCGACCGGGTGGTCGAAGTCGTAGTGCGCGACGAGGTTCGGTGCGAGCTCCGGCAGGGCGACGGGCGACGAGGCGCCGGCGTACCGCGCGCCCGTGACCTTCCAGACCTTCCCGTCGGCCTTCGACACCAGGTACAGCTCGCCGTCGGCGTCGGCCCCGAACCGCAGGTCGACGCGCGCGTCCCCGACGAGCTCCTGGAACGTCGTCTCCTGCCCGTCGTGGAAGACCTTGAGGTGCTCGATCTCCGCGAGGTCCTCCGGGTCGCCGTCGTTGCGCTGCATCTCGTCGGCCTGCGTCGACAGCACCCAGCCGCGCACGAGGTCGGTGAACAGGTAGCGGCCCCGGAGCTCGGGGATGTCGCCGCGGTAGACGAAGCCGCCGTTGAGCGCCACGCCCGCGTCACCGGTCTGGCCGGGGTCGCGGTTGTGGTCGTACGCGGCGACCGGGTAGGTGAAGCCGTTGTCGGCGTCGTCCTCGGGCAGGGGGAAGATCTGCCGGTTCTCGGCGACGAACGGCCCCTCGCGCTCGGACCAGCCGAAGTTGTCGCCCGCCTCGACCTCGTAGACGGACTCGACCTGCCACTCGCCGATGTGCCCGAGGTACATCGCGTGGTCCCCCTCGGGGTCCCAGCTGATGCGGTGCGGGTCGCGCATGCCGACGGCGTAGATCTCGCCGAGAGCGCCGGGGGTGCCGACGAACGGGTTGTCCGCCGGGATCCCGTACTGCCCGTTCGCGCTGTCGTCGCCCGTCGGGTCGATGCGGAAGATCTTGCCCTGCGGCGTGGACAGGTCCTGCGGGTTGCCGTTGCCCACACCGTTGCCGCCGTCCCCGACGAGGACGTAGAGCATGCCGTGGTCGGGGTCGCCCGGCTCGACGGTCGGGTTGAAGGCGATCTGCTGGACGGTGTGCACGCGCCCGGCGAACGGCACGCGCATGAGCTCGCGGCTCGTGCCGGCGAAGGTCTCGGCCGAGGGGTCCGTGGCCGTCCACTCCGTGATCACGCTGTGGTAGTTCGTCCCTCCGAACGCCGGGAAGTCCGGCGTGTCCTCGGTCAGCGCGCTGCCCGCCTCGGTGTGCACGGTGTAGAAGACCCCGTTGTCCGCGAACTCGGGGTGGAACTCGACGAACCCGAACCCGGTGCCCAGGCCCGCGTGGTTGTGGAAGTTGTCGACGAACCGGTCGCGCACGTTCAGGTAGGCGACGTGCTCCCCGGTCTCCTCGTCGACCATGTAGAGGATCTCGTTCATGTCGGGCACGGCGAGACGGCCGGAGCCGTCGGGCACCTCGTCGAGGTGGGTGATGCGGTTGTGCCGCACGAGGCGCTGGTCCTGCGTCGCGGGCGTCGTCTGCGACTCGGGCAGCTGGGCGAGCTCCGTGACCTCGATGCCCAGCGCCGACGGCGTGGGGTCGGGGAGCGGGTTGAGCAGCGGCTCGCTCGGGGTGGTCCCGCCGGCGGCGCAGTCGCCCGGGTTCCCGGTGGCGATCTCGAGGTTCTCGCCGGCCGGGTCGACGGCGACGTCGTCGAGCATGAGCCGCCCGGCGCTGCTCGCGCCGTTGATCCAGAAGAACCGGTCGAGCGCGGTGCTCACGCCCTGGCGGAACCCGAACTGCTGCTCGGTGCCCTCGGGCAGGCGCGTGATCTCCTCGTACGGGCCGCCCTGGCTGTACACGCTCACGCGGTCGGCCGCGTTGTCGGCCACGATCCACACGCACTGCCACGTGTCGCGCGACCACACCCCGGCGGGCTTGAACCCGCCGCCGTCGCGCACGAGCATGACGTCGGAGTTCTGGTTGTTCACGTACGCCCGGCTGTTGACGTAGTCGGACGGCGCGTCGACGTCCGTGAGGCCGAACGACGTGTCGACGCTGCCCGTGCGCATGAAGCGGAAGAACAGCGTGCCGGTGGTGCCGTCGGCGACCGGCGGGACGGCGCGGTAGGACTTCTGGCCGCCGCCGACCATCTCGAGGATCTGGTTGTTGGCGTCGAGCGGGTCGGCCACGACCCGGGCGGCGGACGACGCCGTCCACCCGTCCTGGCCGTCGAGCGCGGTGCGGTCGTACTCCTCGAAGTCGAGGAGCTCGGTGAATCCTTCGTCGGCCGCGACCTCCGCGGCGGCCGGCGGGCCCAGGAGGGTCCCGCCCAGGACGGTCGCGAGGGCGACCGCGAGAGCGGCCCTGCCTCGGCGACGGGAACGCGTAGACGTCATCGTCTGCTCCACTTCGTCGGATGGTGCTGCCTGAACGTCGGTGCTGCCACGGCGCCGTCGCCGTGGGTGCCGCGCGGTGAGCCCCGCGGGTCCGGCCCCCTGTCGTGTCGGGTGCACGTCCCTGTGCGCGACTCCTGCAGGCTAGGAAAGGGCTTTCCCGGTGTCAAGGGACCGAGCGCGCGAGGGCACGGTCGCGCGGGGCCCCGGACGCACGAGGGCCCGGCAGCCTGCGCTGCCGGGCCTCGTGCTGCGACCGGCGGTCGTCAGCCGACGAGCGTCGCCACGGGCTCCTCCGGGCGCGGGAGGATGCGACGCAGCACGTCCGCGAGCGTGACGACGCCGACGAACCGGTCGCCGTCCATGACGATCGCGAGGTGCTCGCTCGACTCGCGCATGCGCGCGAGCGCCGCGTGCACGGTCGTGCCCGACTCGAGGACGAAGCCGGGACGCGCCAGGTCGTGCACCCGTCGGTCGTCCGGCTCGAGGAGCGTGTCGCGCACGTGCACGACGCGCGGCACCACGCTCCCGTTGCGGACGAGGATGCGCAGGTGCCCGGACGCCGCGGACGCCGCCCGCACGTCGGCGGCGGTCGCGTGCGACGGGACCGCCGTGGGGGCGCCGCCGGCCGGGACGAGCGCGTCGACCGTGAGGGTCTGCAGCTCGAGCGCGCCGGAGATCTGCGCGCGGTAGGACGCCTCGAGGGCGCCCACGCTGGCGGAGTGCTCGACGAGGTGGCGCAGCGTCGCCGGGTCCTGGCCGCCGCCCTCGACGTTCTCGACCGGCTCGACGCCGACGGCGCGCACGCACCGGTTCGCGAGCGCGTTGAGCCAGCGCAGCAGCGGGCGGAAGACCGCCATGAACCCGCGCATGGGCAGCGCGAGCAGCGTCGCCGAGCGCTCCGGGTGGGCGATGGCCCACGACTTGGGCGCCATCTCGCCCACCACGAGGTGGAGGAACGTGACGACCACGAGCGCGAGCACGAACCCCGCGACGTCGGCCGCCCACAGCGGCACGCCCCACGCCTCGAAGACCGGGGTGAGCCAGTGGTGCACCGCCGGCTTGGTGATGGCGCCGAGCGCGAGGGTGCACGCCGTGATGCCGAGCTGCGCGCCCGCCATGAGGAGCGTGAGCTCGTTGGAGCTGCGCAGGGCGGCCCGCGCGGCGCGGCTGGTGGGGGCGGCGTCCTCGAGACGGTGCCGCTTGGCGGCCAGCAGCGCGAACTCCACGGCGACGAAGAACGCGCTCAGCGCGATGATGGCGACGGTCGCCACGACGACGACCCACGGGTTGCTCATCGGGTCTCCTCCCCGGCGGTCGTCGGTCGCGCGGACGCGCCGGTGGTGCGGTCGGCGTCCTGCTCGTCGGGCTCGGCTCCCCGTGCGCCCGCGGGCGCGTCCGGGGCGGACCCGTCCCCGCGCCGCTCGTCGAGCCGGACGCGCACCAGACGCGGCACGTGGCGCTCGACCGACAGCACGTCGACGACGAGCGTGCGCGTCACCGGCTCGTCGTGGACGAGGTCGGCGGGGTCGTCGGGCAGCGTGACCTCGATCGTCTCGCCCGCGCGCGGCAGCGCCCCGTGCTGGGCGATGAGCAGGCCGGAGACGGTCTCGTGGTCGCCGCGCGGCAGGTCGTGCCCGATGGCGCGCTCCGCCTCGTCGACGTGGACGTCGCCGCCCATGACCCACACGTCGTCGCCCTCCGCGGTGACCGTGACGGGCTGCTCGGGGTCGTGCTCGTCGGTGATCTCGCCGACGACCTCCTCCGCCAGGTCCTCCACGGTGAGCACGCCGGTGAACCCGCCGTACTCGTCGATGACGCACGCGAGCTGGTTGCTCGTGCTCGTCAGGGCCTCCAGGGCGTCCGGCAGGGTCATCGACGTCGGCAGGACGACCGCGGGACGCATGAGGTCGGTGACGGGCGCGTCGTCGGGCAGCGGCGTGTCCAGGACGTCCGCGAGCTGCACGACGCCGAGCGGCTGGTCGGTGTCGTCGACCACGGGGTAGCGCGTGTGGGCGTGCGCCATGAGCTCGCGCACCTCGCCGACCGTGGTCGCGGGGCGCACGGTGCCCACGCGCGAGCGCGGGATCATCGCGTGCTCGACGTCGCGCTGCGGGAAGTCGAGGATCCGGTCGAGCAGGACCGACAGCTCGTCGGGCAGGTCGCCGCTCTCGCGCGACTCGGCGACGATGTGCTCCAGGTCGCGCGCCGTGGCGGTGCTGTCGACGTCGTGCACGGGCTCGATCCGCAGCAGGCGCAGCAGGGCGTTGGAGGCCTTGTCGAAGACCGCGATGAGCCAGCCGAACACGGTGAGGTAGGCCGACGTCGAGCGGGCGAGCCCGCGGGCGAGCGGCTCGGGGCGCGCGATCGCGAGGTTCTTGGGGAACAGCTCGCCGAACAGCATCTGGATGATCGTCGAGAGCACGAGCGCGAGCACCGTGCCCACGGCGACACCGACGCCGGTCGGGACGCCGACGCCGCCGAGCATCGTGCCCAGCGACTCGCCGATGAGGGGCTCCGCCACGTAGCCGACGAGGAGTCCCGTGACGGTGATGCCGAGCTGCGCGCCCGACAGGACGAACGAGGTGCGCCGCGTCACGGCGAGCGCGCGCCGCGCGGACTCGTCACCGGCGTCGGCCCGTGCGCCCAGGCGCGAACGGTCGACGGTCATGTAGGCGAACTCCTGGGCGACGAAGTAGGCCGTCGCCGCCGTGATCGCGAGGACCACGAGGAGTCCGAGGAGGAGGGAGAGGAATGTCGTCACCGGGCCCGCACCGCCCCTCGGTCGTCACGGACGCGGTGTCGCGTCCTGGTGATGCCGGGGCCGGTGCGGCCGGGACTATGGTCGGGGTCGTCGGCCGCGGGGGCCTCGAGAGTCATCTCTTCCACGGCACCTACAACGCCGGCGCCGCCGGAAAGGTTCCCGGATCCGCGGACGAGTTCCGCGGGGAGCCACGGTAGGGTCGTCCGCGATGTCCAGCGAGCAGCCCTCCCAGCACCGCGCCGAGCAGGCACCGGCCGACCACCCGTCCGCACCGCGCAAGGTGCGCGTCCTGCTGCTCTTCGGCGGCCGGTCGGGCGAGCACGCCATCTCGGCCGCGACCGCGGCAGGGGTGCTGCGCGCCATCGACAGGACGCGGTACGACGTCGTCCCCGTGGGCATCACGCCCGACGGTGCGTGGGTCCTCGCGGCGGACGACCCCGCGCGGTGGGAGATCACGGCCGGACGCCTGCCGCGGGTCGAGCCGACGGGGGAGGACGTCGTGCTGCCGCTCGCGACGGACCGCCGCGACGTGCGCGTCCTCGCGCCGGGCGAGATCCCGCGCGAGCTCGGCGAGGTCGACGTGGTCTTCCCGCTGCTGCACGGCCCCTACGGCGAGGACGGGACGGTCCAGGGCCTGCTCGAGCTCGCGACGTGCGCTACGTCGGTGCGGGCGTGCTCGCGTCGGCGGTCGGGATGGACAAGCACTTCATGAAGCTCGTGCTCGCGGGCCAGGGCCTGCCCGTCGCGCCGTACACGGTGCTGCGGCCCGGCGAGTTCGAGAAGAACCCGCAGGCGTGGACCGAGACCGTCGCCGGGCTCGGCCTGCCGGTGTTCGTCAAGCCGGCGCGCGCCGGCTCGAGCCTCGGCATCTCCCGCGTGGACGACCTCGCCGACCTGCCCGCGGCGATCGCCGAGGCGCAGCGCCACGACCCCAAGGTGCTCGTCGAGGCCGGCGTCGTCGGCCGCGAGATCGAGTGCGCCGTGCTGGGCGGCCGCGGCGGCTCCCGTCCGCGCGCGTCCCTGCCGGGCGAGATCGTCGTGACCGGCGCCGACCACGCGTTCTACGACTTCGAGGCGAAGTACCTCGACGAGGCGGGCGTCGAGCTGTCGTGCCCGGCGGACCTCCCCTCCGGCCTCGTCGAGGAGGTGCAGGACGTCGCGGTGCGCACGTTCGAGGCCGTCGGCGCCGAGGGGCTCTCGCGCGTCGACGTGTTCGTCACGGACGACGGCGAGGTCGTCGTCAACGAGATCAACACCATGCCGGGCTTCACGCCGTTCTCGATGTACCCGCGCATGTGGGAGAAGTCGGGCCTCAACTACCCCGACCTCATCGACGAGCTCATCACGCTCGCGCTGGAGCGCCCGACCGGGCTGCGCTGAGCCGACCCTCGTCCGCACGGGCGGACGGAGCGGCGGGACCTCAGCCGGTGAGGTCGGCCACGTCGAGGCACCGGCGCGTCTGGGGCACGGACTGGACCGCCGGTCCGAGGTCGGCGACGAACGACGTCGAGTGGTTCGCGCTCACGGCGGGCGGCACGACCACCTGGACCGCGGGGTCGCGCCCGTAGGTCGTGAACGTCCACGTGCCCTCGCCGTCCTCGACGACGAGCCAGTCCACCGTGCCCGAGCCCGTGCCCACGGACTGGCACAGGTCCGTCGTCGGGCCGGGCACCTCGACGCCGCACCGCAGGGTGACGGCGGCACCCGGCGCTCCCCACGCGGCCGTGGCCTGGCTGGTCGTGCCGACCTGCGGCAGGTCCTCGCCGAGCGCGTCGGGGAGCGCGAGCACGACCTCCGCGCAGAGCGGGTCCGCCGCGTCGTCCGCGACCGGGACGCCGATGCGCGGTGCGCACCCGGTGGTGGCACCGGCCAGGCCCACGGCCAGGACGGCGCCGAGCGCGCGGGCGAGGGAGCGGGGGAGCACGTCGGGCACGCGACCACGGTAGCCGCCCGGCGCGGGTGCGCCGCACGCGCACTAGGGTGACCGGGTGAGCGAGACGCCCCTGCTGGTCCGCGACGTGGCCGAGGAGGCGCTCCTCGCCCGGATCTTCCCCCTCCTGCCCGCCGCGCCGACGACGATCGTCGGGCCCGGCGACGACTGCGCCGTGGTCGCCGCTCCCGACGGGCGCTACGTGGTGTCCACGGACGTGCTCGTGGAGGACCGTCACTTCCGCCGCCGGTGGTCGTCCGGGTACGACGTCGGGTGGCGCGCCGCCGTGCAGAACCTCGCCGACGTCGTCGCGATGGGGTCCCGGCCGGCTGCGCTCGTCGTGTCGCTCGTGATGCCCGGGGACCTGCCGGTCGACTGGGTCACCGGGCTCGCGCGCGGCCTCGCGGCGGCCTGCACGCCGGTCGGCGCGGCCGTCGTGGGGGGCGACCTGTCCGGCGGGGACCAGGTGGTGGTCGCGGTGACCGTCCACGGCGACCTCGAGGGGCGCGAGCCGGTGCTGCGCTCGGGCGCACGCCCGGGGGACGTCGTGGCGATGGCCGGGACGCTGGGCCGGTCCGCGGCAGGCCTCGCGCTGCTCGAGCTCGGCCGGCCGGACCCCGAGCTCGCCGATGCCTACCTGCGTCCGGACCCGCCGCTCGCCGCCGGGCCGCTCGCCGCCGACGCCGGGGCCACCGCGATGATGGACGTCTCGGACGGGCTCCTGCGCGACGCCGGGCGTATCGCGCGGGCCAGCGGCGTGCGCCTCGACCTGACGAGCGCCGCTCTCGACTCCGACCGCGCCGCGCTCGCCGACGCGGCCCGCGTCGCCGCGGCGGGCGGTCCGGTGGGAGCCGGGGGGCCGGGGACCGTCGTGGCGGTCGAGGGCGCGGTCGAGGGCGCGGACGACTGGCGCGTCCTCACGGACGACTGGGTGCTCGCCGGGGGGGAGGACCACGCGCTGCTGGCGACGTTCCCGCCCGGGGCGAGCATGCCCGCGCCGTTCCGGGCGATCGGGACGGTGGCGGCGTCCGGCGGCTCACCGGGCGTGGCCGTGGACGGGGCGCCGCCGCGCCGTCGGGCGACGGGCTGGGACCACTTCGGCGAGTGAGCGACGCCCCGGGGGGCTCAGCGGCGCCGGAAGCGGACCATCGTCAGGTCCTTGCCGCCGATGTCGTCGCGGCGCTCGACGCCGTCCGGCGAGAAGCCGTGGCGCCGGTAGAACCGCAGCGCGCGCTCGGCGTCGGCCAGGACCCACAGCGTCACGGTCACGCCCGGCGGGACGTCGGCGAGCATGGTGCGCATGAGGTCGCGGGCGACGCCCCGGCCCCACGACTCCGGGTCGAGGTAGATCGCGTAGATCTCGAGGTCGCCCGGCTCCGCGTCCTCGTCGCGGCACGGGCCCAGGGTGGCGAACCCGATGGTGCGGCCGTCGGCGTCGGCGAGCCACGTCCGCGCCCCCGCGGTGGAGAGGCTGTCGACCCAGTGCTTCTCCCGCTGGTCGACGTCGAGCGAGGCCAGGTACTCGTCGGGGACGATGCCCGCGTAGGCGCCGCGCCAGGAGGCGACGTGCACCGCGGCGATCGCGCTCGCGTCCCCGGGACCGGCAGGGCGGATGGTTACCTCGCTCAGTTCCGTCACCATGGGCAAAGCCTGCCACCGGCCCCCGGTTCCGCCAAACCGGAATGTCCGTGCTCCAGAGGATCTCCGCAATCGCGCGGCGGTGCTCGCGCCGCGGCCGCGGGGGCACGGTTCGTGGCGTGCCGACCGTGGCGTGCCGAGGACGACGCAGCGCCCGCCGGCGATGCCGACGGGCGCTGCGAGGAAGGCGGGTTCGCGCGGGCTCAGGCCGGGCGCGTGACCTTGCCGGCCTTGAGGCACGAGGTGCACACGTTGAGGCGCTTGGGCGTGCCGCCCACGACGGCGCGAACGCGCTGGATGTTCGGGTTCCAGCGGCGCTTCGTGCGGATGTGGGAGTGCGAGACGCTGTGCCCGAAGCCCGGGCCCTTGCCGCAGACGTCGCAGTTGGCAGCCACGGTTTCTCCTGATCGTTGTGCACGTCGCGCACGCAGCGGCGACGTATGAGTGGTCTGAGGGTGTCTCGCCCGGTGGTCCGTGCGGCAGAAGGCACGCCGAACACCCGGGCAACCTCGTCAGGGTAGCCGATCCCCGGGTGCCGGCTCAAGTGAGGGCGCGGCCCGGGGTCCGCCGTCGCAGACTACGGTGTTGGCGTCGCCCGCCGGGCGGCGCACCGTCCCCGAGCGAGGAGCCAGACCGACGTGAGCCGCGCCACCGGGGTGCTCGACGGGCCCGCCGTCGCGGCGTGGGCGCGCGAGGGCGTGCGGTCCCTCGGAGCGGTGCGTCCGGCGCTCGATCGCGTCAACGTCTTCCCCGTCGCGGACGCCGACACCGGCACGAACATGTACCTGACCTTCCTCGACGGTGCCCGCGCCCTCTCCGGGGCGGAGCCCGGCGAGGCCGGGGCGGGCCGACTCCTCGGACGCCTCGCCCGCGGGGCCCTCGTCGGGGCGCGCGGCAACTCCGGCGTCATCCTCAGCGAGTACCTCCGCGGGCTCGCCGTCGCGCTCGCGGGTCACGGTCGCGTCGACCCGCCCGCGCTCGCCGCCGGGCTCGACCGCGCCGCCCGCACCGCGCGCGCGGCCGTCGCCCGTCCCGTCACGGGGACGATCCTCA
>NZ_MKKH01000079.1 GCF_001942335.1 Cellulosimicrobium sp. CUA-896
CGCGCAGCAGGCCTCCGGCGCGACCGACGCCCCCGGACGCGGCCGCAGCCGCCGCGCCGACCGGCCCGCGAGCGCCGCGGCCGAGACGACGACGGCCCCGGCGAGCGGCGACGAGCGCGGCGCGACGCCGCTGCTCGACCTCCCGGTCCGCGCCGCGACCAGCGGTGCCGAGCCCCGTGCCGACCGCTCCCGCGACGCACGCTCCGAGGCGGCCGCCGCGGTCGCGAGGCGCTCGGCGAGGGCGTGCGCCCGCGCGACGCGGGCGAGTCCCAGGACGACCGTGCCGCCCGCGCCGCCGCCGCCGTCGGCCTCGTCGCAGGCGAGCGGGGCTCGCGCCGTGCGGGCCGCGCCGCCGGAGCCGCCCGGCAGGTCGACGAGGACGAGACCGACACCTCGCGCACGGAGCGCACGGGCGAGCGCCCGGCGGACCGTCAGGACGAGCGGCAGGGCGAGCGCACGTCCGGCCAGCGTCAGCCCGAGCGCCAGTCCGACCGCCCGTCCGACCGGGACGAGGAGCGGGGCGGGCGCCGCCGTCGCGGGCGGGACCGCGGCCGCGACCGTGACCGCAAGCGCGGGCGGGGCCGCCAGGGCCCGGACGTCGCCGGCCTCGACGACGTCGAGCTGAGCGACGACGACGTGCTGCTGCCCGTCGCCGGCATCCTGGACATCCTCGACAACTACGCGTTCGTCCGCACGAGCGGGTACCTGCCGGGCGCGAACGACGTCTACGTCTCCCTCGGCCAGGTGAAGAAGTCGGGGCTGCGCCGCGGCGACGCGATCGTCGGCGCCGTGCGCCAGCCGCGCGAGGGCGAGGGGCAGGGCGGCAACGCGCGGCAGAAGTTCAACGCGCTCGTGCGCCTGGACTCGGTCAACGGCATGTCGCCCGAGGAGGCGCGCGAGCGGGCCGACTTCACCAAGCTGACCCCGCTGTACCCGCAGGAGCGCCTGCGCCTGGAGAACCCGGAGGCCACGCGCCTCACGCCGCGCGTGATCGACATCGTCGCGCCGATCGGCAAGGGCCAGCGCGGCCTCATCGTCGCGCCGCCCAAGGCCGGCAAGACGATCATCATGCAGCAGATCGCCAACGCGATCACGACCAACAACCCCGAGGTCCACCTCATGGTCGTGCTCGTCGACGAGCGGCCCGAAGAGGTCACCGACATGGAGCGGACGGTCAAGGGCGAGGTCATCGCCTCGACGTTCGACCGCCCGGCCTCCGACCACACGATCGTCGCCGAGCTCGCCATCGAGCGCGCGAAGCGCCTCGTGGAGCTCGGCCAGGACGTCGTCGTGCTGCTCGACTCGCTCACCCGGCTCTCGCGCGCGTACAACCTCGCGGCGCCGGCGTCGGGGCGCATCCTCTCGGGCGGTGTCGACGCGTCGGCGCTCTACCCGCCGAAGCGGTTCTTCGGCGCGGCGCGCAACATCGAGAACGGCGGCTCGCTGACGATCCTCGCCTCCGCCCTCGTCGAGACGGGGTCAAGATGGACGAGGTCATCTTCGAGGAGTTCAAGGGCACGGGGAACATGGAGCTCCGGCTGTCGCGCAACCTCGCCGACAAGCGCATCTTCCCGGCGGTGGACGTCAACGCGTCCGGGACGCGACGCGAGGAGATCCTCATGTCGCAGGACGAGCTGAAGATCATCTACAAGCTCCGCCGCGTCATGGGGGCGCTCGACCAGCAGCAGGCGATCGAGCTGCTGCTGGGCAAGCTCAAGGACACCCGCTCGAACGTCGAGTTCCTCCTGCAGGTCCAGAAGACGACGCCGCAGAGCTTCGCCGACGAGGAGAACGTGGGCCGCACGATCTGACGCCGTCGCGGACGCCGCCGCGCCCCGGGGTCTCCCACGCCGTCCGGCGCCGGGATGATTTCGGGGCGCGACCGCGTTCTGGCACAATGGCTCGTCGGCCCGCGTCGCGCGGGCCCGTCTGCGGTTCACAGGCCCGGGGTCTCCCGGCCTGACCCGGAGACATCGCACCCAAGGAGAATCCGTGAAGTCTGGAATCCACCCCGAGTACGTCGCCACCGAGGTCACCTGCACCTGTGGCAACACTTTCGTGACGCGCAGCACCGAGACGTCCGGCAAGATCAGCGCCGACGTGTGCAGCGCCTGCCACCCGTTCTACACGGGCAAGCAGAAGATCCTCGACACCGGTGGCCGCGTGGCCCGCTTCGAGGCCCGCTACGGCAAGAAGGCCTCCGGCAAGTAGCACCTCCGCAGCGCCGGCGGTCCGAGCCCGACAACCTCTCCAGGGGCAGTCGGCGAGCTCGGACCGCCGGCGCTGTCGCTGTACCCGGGGGCGCGCGTCGCGCGGGCCCCGGCGCCGCAGACACGCACCCGTCCCGCGCCGCGGGCCGTGCCCTTCCGGAGGAGCCTTCCGTGACCGACCCGTTCGACGCCGCCCGGCCTCTCCTCGCCGAGCACGCGGACATCGAGGCGCAGCTCGCCGACCCGTCGGTGCACGCCGACGCCGCCCGCGCGCGCACGCTCGGGCGCCGGTACGCCGAGCTCAACCAGGTCGTCGGCGCGTACCGCGCGTGGCGCGACGCCGCGGAGGACGCGGGCGCCGCGGAGGAGCTGGCCCGCGAGGACGACGCGTTCGCCGCCGAGCTCCCGGCGCTGCGCGAGGCCGCCGACGCCGCGTCCGAGCGCCTGCGCCGCGTCCTGGTGCCGCGCGACCCGGACGACGGG
This sequence comes from Cellulosimicrobium sp. CUA-896, assembly GCF_001942335.1. Taxonomy (GTDB): domain Bacteria; phylum Actinomycetota; class Actinomycetes; order Actinomycetales; family Cellulomonadaceae; genus Cellulosimicrobium. The sequence goes on from NZ_MKKH01000079.1 coordinate 2,694, forward strand.
CGCGACGTCATCCTCGAGATCAAGGCGGGGGAGGGCGGCGAGGAGTCCGCCCTGTTCGCGGGCGACCTCCTGCGCATGTACCTGCGGTTCGCCGAGCGGCGGGGCTGGCGGACCGAGGTGCTGGAGGCGACCGAGTCCGACCTCGGGGGGTACAAGGACGTCCAGGTCGCCGTGAAGGCGAAGGGCACGCCCGCCGACCCCGCCGACGGCGTCTGGGCCAACCTCAAGTACGAGGGCGGCGTGCACCGCGTGCAGCGCGTCCCGGTGACCGAGTCGCAGGGCCGCATCCACACGTCGGCCGCCGGCGTGCTCGTCTTCCCCGAGGTCGAGGACCCGGGCGAGGTCGAGATCGACCCGAACGACCTGCGCGTCGACGTGTACCGCTCGTCCGGGCCGGGCGGGCAGTCGGTCAACACCACCGACTCGGCGGTGCGGATCACGCACGTGCCACGGGGATCGTCGTCTCGATGCAGAACGAGAAGTCGCAGCTGCAGAACCGCGAGCAGGCGATGCGCGTCCTGCGCGCCCGGCTGCTCGCCGCGCAGCAGGAGGCCGCGGCCGCCGAGGCGGCGGACCTGCGCCGCTCCCAGGTACGCACGGTCGACCGGTCCGAGCGGATCCGGACGTACAACTTCCCGGAGAACCGCATCGCCGACCACCGCACGGGCTACAAGGCCTACAACCTCGACCACGTGCTCGACGGCGACCTCGACCCCGTCGTGCGGTCCGCGGTCGAGGCGGACGAGGCGGCGCGGCTCGCCGCGGCGGGCGATGCCTGAGCATGCGGGCGGGCCGGGGCCCGATCGCCTCGCCGGTCCCGGCGGACGGGGGTCCGACGGCGGCGGCTCGCCTCGCTCACGCTCGCTGCGCTCGCTCCGCTACGGCGTGACGGCTTCGCCTCCGCCGTCGGACCCCCGTCCTTCTGCGTGGTCGCGCTGGGCGACGGCGACGCTCGCCGACGCGGGGGTGGCTTCCGCACGAGCAGATGCCGAGATCCTGCTCGCTCATGTGCTGGGCGTGGTGCGCGGCGAGGTCCGGCGGCTGGCGGTGCTGGACCGGCCGCTGCCCGACGACGCGGTGCGACGCTTCGCGGAGCTCGTCGCGCGGCGCGCGGAGCGGGTGCCGCTGCAGCACCTCACCGGGACGGCGCCGTTCCGGCACCTCGAGCTCGCCGTCGGGCCGGGCGTGTTCGTGCCGCGGCCGGAGACCGAGCAGGTCGCGCAGGTCGCGGTCGACGCGGCGCGCGCGGCCGTCGAGCGGGAGGGGCGGGCGGTCGTCGTCGACCTGTGCACCGGGTCGGGCGCGATCGCGCTCGCCGTCGCGACCGAGGTGCCGGGCGCCGCGGTGCACGCCGTGGAGCTCGACGCCGACGCGCACGGATGGGCCGCGCGCAACGTGAGCGCCGTGCGGGAGGCGACGGGCGCCGTCGTGCACCTCGTCCGGGGGGACGCGCGCCGGGCGCTGGCCGGCGGCCCGGGGGACGGCGGGCTCGACGGCGCGTGCGACGTCGTCGTCTCGAACCCTCCGTACGTGCCGCCGGACGCGGTCCCGCGCGACCCGGAGGTCGCCGAGCACGACCCGGCCGTCGCGCTCTACGGGCTCGGCAGCGACGGCCTCGAGGTCCCGCGCGGCGTCACCGCGGCGGCGGCGCGGCTGCTGCGGCGCGGCGGCGTGTACGTGATGGAGCACGCGGAGGTGCAGGCCGCGGACGCGCGCGCGATGGTCGAGGGCACCGGCGCCTTCACCGACGTGCGCACCGTCGCCGACCTCACCGGGCGCGACCGCATGGTCGTCGCGCGCCGCACGTCCGACGGCCCGCTCGGCTCTGTCGGCTCTGTCGGCCCGCTCGGCCCTGTCGGCCCTGTCGGCCCGGAGCGGTCCGACGGGCGTGGAAGGATGGGCCCGTGAGCTCCGTCCACCCCGTGACCGACCCGAACAGCTGGGGCGCCGGGATCGACGAGGCGGTGAACGCCGTGTCCCGCGGCGGCCTCGTGGTCCTGCCCACCGACACCGTCTACGGCATCGGCGCCGACGCGTTCGACCCCGACGCCGTCGCCGCCCTCCTCGCGGCGAAGGGCCGCGGGCGGCACATGCCGCCGCCGGTGCTCGTCCCGGACTCACGCACGCTCGACGGGCTCGCCACCGAGGTGCCCGACGACGCCCGCCGCCTCGTCGAGGCGCTGTGGCCCGGCGGGTTCACGATCATCCTGCGCGCCCAGCCGTCGCTGGCGTGGGACCTGGGCGAGACGCACGGCACGGTCGCGCTGCGCATGCCCGACCACGACGCCGCGCTCGCGCTCCTGCGCCGCACCGGTCCCCTCGCCGTGTCCTCCGCGAACGCGACCGGCCACCCGGCCGCGCTCGACGTCGAGGACGCCCGGGCCCAGCTCGGCGACGCCGTCTCCGTGTACCTCGACGGCGGGACGGCGCCGGGGGGAGTGGCCTCCACGATCGTCGACGCGACGTCCGCCACCCTGCGCGTGGTCCGCGCGGGCGCCGTCCCGCTCGAGCGGCTGCGCGAGATCGCCCCCGTGGACGGTCCGGACGACCGCGCGGACGCGCCCGAGGAGGAGGCGCCGGGGCCCGAGGAGCCGGGGGCGGGCGGCGGGTGAGGGTCTACCTGCTCGTCATGCTCGTCGCCGCCGCGGTGACGTTCCTGACGACGCCGTTCGCCCGGTGGCTCGCCACGCGCACGGGCGCGATCACCGCCGTGCGCGACCGCGACGTGCACACGATCCCGACCCCGCGCCTCGGCGGGGTCGCGATGCTGCTCGGCCTCACGGTCGCGATCGTGCTCGCGTCGCAGATGCCGTTCCTCGAGGGCGTGTTCGTCAGCGACGTCGACGGCGTGCCGATCGCGGACACGCGCGCGTGGGGCATCGTCGGCGCGGCCGCGATCGTGTGCGTGCTGGGGGTCGCGGACGACATCTGGGACCTCGACTGGATGACGAAGCTCGCCGGGCAGGTGCTCGCCGCCGGCCTCATGGCGTCGCAGGGCGTCGTGCTGTTCACGCTGCCCGTCGGCGGGTTCCAGGCGCTGCCGTCGTCGCGCGTGCAGCTCGCCGTGACGATCCTCGTCGTGGTGGTGGCGATGAACGCCGTCAACTTCGTCGACGGGCTGGACGGGCTCGCGGCGGGGCTCGTCGCCATCGGCGGGACCGCGTTCTTCCTCTACTCGTACGCCCTGACGCTGCGCACCACCCCGGACGACTACTCGAGCCTCGCGACGCTCGTCGTCGCCGCACTGGTGGGCGTGTGCGTCGGCTTCCTGCCGCACAACTTCAACCCGGCGCGCATCTTCATGGGCGACTCGGGCTCGATGGTGCTGGGGCTCGTCATCTCGGGCGCGGCGATCGTGGTGACGGGGAACATCGACCCGGGGGAGACGTCGGGCGCCGAGCGCCTCCCGGCGTTCATCCCGCTCCTGCTGCCCCTCGCGGTGATCCTCCTGCCGCTGCTCGACATGGGGATGGCCGTGGTGCGGCGCCTGCTCGCCGGGAAGTCGCCGTTCCACCCCGACCGCATGCACCTGCACCACCGCATGCTCGCCCTCGGGCACTCCCACCGCCGCGCGGTCCTCATCCTCTACGTGTGGACGGCGGTCTTCGCCTTCGGCGCCGTCGCGCTGGTGCGCTGGGACGCGCGGACGGTCGCGATCGGCCTCGGGATCGCCTCGGTCGTCGCGCTCGTGCTGACGCTCGGCCCGCTGCGCACGCGCGGCCGGTTCCTGGACGACCAGGACCCGCGGGCCGCGGAGCTCCCGGTGGCGACGGTGACGCCCGCGGCGCCGTCCGCCCCCACGACCGGTCCCGTGCCGGCGCCGGGGCGCGCCGCACGTCCGCACCCCTCCACCCCGACCTCCGCGAAGGAGTCCTGAGATGGCCTCGAACGTGCCCGAGCCCGCGCGACCCGACGACGGGCCGGCGGAGCAGACCGTCGGACCGCACGGCCGCGCGGTGCGCTCGGTGTTCCGGACCGCCCTGCGCGACGTGCTCGTGCTGCTCGGCGGGCTCCTCGTGCTCGGCGTCGCGGTGGGCGCGCTCGTCGCCGGCCTGCCGGGGGTCTGGGGCGCGCTGCTCGGCGTCGCGGTGGCGTTCGTCTTCTCCGCGACGACCGTGTGGGCGATGCTGCGGACCGTCGACGCCTCGCCCGCGACGACGGCCGCCGTCGTCATGGGCAGCTGGCTCGCGAAGATGGTCCTGCTGATCGTCGCGCTCGTGGTCCTGCGCGGCGCGGACTTCTACGACCGGTGGGTCTTCGCGGGCGTGCTGCTCGTCGGCGTGGTCGGGTCCGCGGTGATGGACTACCGCGCCGTCAACCGCGGCCGGATCCCGTACGTCGAGCCGGGCCCGCGCTGAGGCGCGGAGCGCCCCGGGACGGTTGCCCGGGGCGCATGAGCAGAATGTCACAAGCGGCCCGAGATCGGCGTGAGCACGCCGATCCATAGGTTAGGCTAGCCGCGAATCCATGACGCCAGGTCCGACGGCGTGCCCACGATCGCGTGAAGAGTGCCCGGGCCACACGACCATTGGGAGTCCACCCTGTCCACGCTTGCGACCCCCGTGCTCCTCGCTGCCTCCGAGGGCGAAGGTGGCTTCCACGCGCCGTCCATCGCCGACTTCTTTCCGCCGGCCATCCTCTTCGAGGGCACGCTCTTCCAGATCGACCGCATCTGGATCATCCGCGTCGTCGCGACCGTCGCCCTCCTGACGATCTTCGTCGTCGGCGCACGTCGCGCACGCCTGGTCCCCGGCCGGTTCCAGAACGCCCTCGAGATGCTCATCGACTTCGTGCGCGTGCAGATCGTCGAGGAGATCATGGGGAAGGAGAACGCGCGTCGCTTCGTCCCGATGATCGCGACCATCTTCTTCTCCGTCCTCGCGTTCAACCTCACGAGCGTCGTCCCGTTCCTCAACCTCGCGGGGTCGGCACGCATCGGGATCCCCCTCATCCTCGCGCTGTGGGTGCTCGTCACCTACTGGGCGGTGGGCATCCAGAAGCACGGCTTCGGCGGCTACCTGAAGAACAACCTCTTCCCGCCCGGGATCCCGTGGCCGATCTACCTCATCGTGACGCCCATCGAGCTGCTGCAGATCCTGGTGATCCGCCCCGCCTCGCTGGCGATCCGACTCGCGGCCAACATGATCGCCGGGCACATCATGCTCGTGCTGTGCTTCGCCGCGACCCAGTACTTCGTGTTCGAGGCCGTGCCGGCGATGAAGGCGTTCGGCGTGCTGACGTTCGCGGGCGGCTTCGCGATCACGCTGTTCGAGATCCTCGTGGCGTTCCTGCAGGCCTACATCTTCGCGCTGCTCGCCACGGTCTACGTCAACATGTCGCTCGAGGAGGAGCACTGACCTCCGGGTCGGGCACCGCGACCGAGCGCCGCACCACCAGTCTCACCATCAAGCGCACCACCCACGCGACGCCCGGCCGCCCGGCCGGCGCCCAACGGAAGGAACGAGCAATCGTGGACGTCACCACTCTCGCTGAGGTCTCCGGCAACATCGGGACCGTCGGGTACGGCCTCGCCGCGGTCGGCCCCGGCATCGGCCTCGGCATCCTCATCGGCAAGACCATCGAGGGCATCGCCCGTCAGCCCGAGGTCGCCGGCCAGCTCCGCGCCACCATGTTCATCGGTGTCGCGTTCGTCGAGGTGCTCGCGCTGCTCGGCCTGGTCGCCGGCTTCCTCTTCACCGCGTGATGTCCGCGCTGGCGCCCGCCGCGCTGGTCGTCGCGGCGGAGACGGAGGAGCCCGCGGGCATCGACCTGTTCCTGCCCGCCGGCTACGACATCCTGTGGTCGTCGGTCATCCTCGCCGTCATCGCGGTCGTCTTCTACCGCGCCGTCCTGCCCCGGTTCCAGGCGGTGCTCGACGAGCGCACCGCGAAGATCGAGGGCGGCCTCGCCAAGGCGGAGTCCGCCCAGGCGGAGGCCGCGGCGGCGCTGGCGGAGTACCACCAGCAGCTGCAGGAGGCCCGCACCGAGGCCGCGAAGATCCGCGAGGAGGCGCGCGCCGAGGGCTCCGCCATCGTCGCGGACCTGCGCGCGAAGGCGTCGGACGACGCCGCGCGCATCGTGGAGACGGCGCACCGCCAGATCGAGGCGGAGCGTCAGCAGGCGGCCGTGTCGCTGCGCAACGACGTCGGCGTGCTCGCGACCGAGCTCGCGTCGAAGATCGTCGGCGAGTCGCTCAGCGACTCCGCGCGGCAGAGCCGTGTGGTGGACCGCTTCCTCGACGAGCTCGAGGCCGCGGGTCCGGCTGCGGCGAGCGCCGCGGGCGGTCGGGCCGCCGAGGAGCGCTGATGCGGGGCACGAGCGGAGAGTCCCTGGCGCAGGCGCAGGAACGGTTCGAGCCGGTCCTGCGCTCCGCGGGAGCGGACGCCCTCACGCTGGGCGAGCAGCTCTTCGCGGTGACCGCGGCGCTCGACGAGTCGGCGCCGCTGCGGCGTTCGCTCGCCGACCCCGCGCGCTCGGGCGACGACAAGGCCGGTCTCGCGACCGCCGTCCTCGGGTCGGGCTTCGACGGTCGGGTCGTCGACCTCGTGGCCGGCCTCGTCCGGTCGCGCTGGTCGAACGACGACGACCTCGCGGACGCCGTCGAGCGCCTGGGCCTCGACGCGGTGCTCGCGTCGGCCGAGTCGCGCGGCGACCTCGAGAAGGTCGAGGACGAGCTCTTCCGCGTCTCGCGCTCGCTCGTCGGGCAGCGCGAGGCACGGCAGGTCCTGTCCGACGGCACGACCGACCCGGCACGCCGCGCGGAGTTCGTCCGCGCGCTGGTCGGCGGCAAGGTCGACCCCGTCACCGCGGTCCTCGCGGAGCACGCGACGCGTGCACTGCGCGGGCGCCGCTTCGTGGCGTCGCTCGGCTGGTTCGGCGAGGTCGCGGCGGAGCGCCGTCAGCGCCTCGTCGCCTCCGTGACGTCGGCCGTCGTGCTGGACCAGGCGCAGCTCGACCGTCTCGGCACCCTGCTGGAGCGCGCCTACGGGCGTGCCGTGCAGCTCAACGTCACGGTCGACCCGGCCGTGCTCGGTGGGCTGCGGGTCCAGGTCGGCGCCGACGTCGTGGACTCGACCGTGCTGTCCCGTCTCGCCGACGCCCGTCGACGCCTCGTGAGCTGACCCTCGCGGAGCGACGTCCCCCGACCGACCGCCGGCCACCGGCCGCACAACGACAACCGTTCGACCGCACCCGACCCACGAGGTGCGGCCACGACAGGAGAAGAGCAATGGCTGAGCTGACGATCCGGCCGGAGGAGATCCGGGCCGCTCTGGACAGCTTCGTGAAGTCCTACGAGCCCGAGGGCGCCGTGTCCGAGGAGGTGGGCCGGGTCACCCTGGCCGCCGACGGCATCGCCCAGGTCGAGGGTCTCCCGGGCGCGATGGCCAACGAGCTGCTGCGCTTCGAGGACGGGACCCTCGGTCTCGCCCTCAACCTCGACGTCCGCGAGATCGGTGTCGTCGTCCTCGGCGAGTTCACCGGCATCGAGGAGGGCCAGGAGGTGCGCCGCACCGGCGAGGTCCTCTCGGTCCCGGTCGGCGAGGGGTACCTCGGCCGCGTCGTCGACCCGCTGGGCAACCCCATCGACGGCCTCGGCGACATCGAGACCGAGGGCCGCCGCGCCCTCGAGCTCCAGGCGCCCGGCGTCATGGCCCGCAAGTCGGTCCACGAGCCGCTGCAGACCGGCCTCAAGGCGATCGACTCGATGATCCCGATCGGCCGCGGCCAGCGTCAGCTGATCATCGGTGACCGCCAGACGGGCAAGACGGCGATCGCGATCGACACGATCATCAACCAGAAGGCCAACTGGGAGTCCGGCGACCCGAGCAAGCAGGTCCGCTGCATCTACGTCGCCGTCGGCCAGAAGGGCTCCACGATCGCGTCCGTGCGCGGCGCGCTCGAGGAGGCCGGCGCCCTGGAGTACACGACGATCGTCGCGGCCCCGGCGTCCGACCCGGCGGGCTTCAAGTACCTCGCCCCGTACACCGGCTCGGCGATCGGCCAGCACTGGATGTACGCCGGCAAGCACGTGCTGGTGATCTTCGACGACCTGTCGAAGCAGGCCGAGGCCTACCGCGCCGTGTCGCTCCTGCTGCGCCGCCCGCCGGGCCGCGAGGCGTATCCCGGTGACGTCTTCTACCTGCACTCCCGTCTGCTCGAGCGTTGCGCGAAGCTGTCGGACGAGCTGGGCGCGGGCTCGATGACCGGTCTGCCGATCATCGAGACCAAGGCGAACGACGTCTCGGCGTACATCCCGACGAACGTCATCTCCATCACCGACGGCCAGATCTTCCTCCAGTCGGACCTCTTCAACGCCGACCAGCGTCCCGCCGTGGACGTCGGCATCTCGGTCTCCCGCGTGGGCGGCGACGCCCAGGTGAAGGCCATGAAGAAGGTCTCCGGCACGCTGAAGCTGGAGCTCGCGCAGTACCGCTCGCTCGAGGCGTTCGCGATGTTCGCGTCCGACCTCGACGCGGCGTCGCGCGGCCAGCTGCAGCGCGGCGCGGTGCTCATGGAGCTGCTCAAGCAGGGCCAGTACTCGCCGTTCCCGGTCGAGGAGCAGGTCGCGTCCATCTGGGCGGGCACCAAGGGCAAGATCGACGACGTCCCGGTCGAGGACGTGCGTCGCTTCGAGGCCGAGCTGCTCGAGCACCTGCGCCGCAACACCGACGTCCTGTCGACGCTCGCCGAGACCGGCAAGCTCGAGGAGGCGACCGAGGCGGAGCTCGCGTCGGCCGTGGACGCGTTCCGCAACGGCTTCCTCAAGGGCGACGGCTCGCCGCTCGTCGGCGGCGAGGACGAGCAGGGCGCGGACGTGGACGTCGAGCAGGAGCAGATCGTCCGCCAGAAGAGGGCCTGAGCATGGCTGGGTCCCAGCGCGTCTACAAGCAGCGGATCAAGTCGACGCAGTCGCTCAAGAAGATGTTCCGCGCGCAGGAGCTCATCGCGGCGTCCCGCATCGGCAAGGCGCGAGCGCGCACCGCGGCGGCCACGCCGTACGCCCGCGCGATCACGCGGGCGGTCTCGGCCGTGGCGACGCACTCGTCGACGCAGCACCCCCTGACGAGCGAGCGGACGGACACCAACAGGGTCGCGGTGCTCGTGGTCGCGTCCGACCGCGGCATGGCCGGCTCCTACTCGGCGTCGATCCTCCGCGAGGCCGAGCGCCTCGTGGAGCGGCTGACGGCGGAGGGCAAGGAGGTCGTCCTCTACGCGTCGGCGCCGCGCCATCTCGTTCTACACGTTCCGCGGGCGCGAGCTCGCGGGGACGGTGGTCCTACGGGTCGGACGCGCCGGACGCGGACGTGGCCGGGGAGATCGCGGACGCGCTCCTCGGGGCGTTCCTCGCCCCGGTGGCCGAGGGCGGCGTGAGCGAGCTGCACATCGTCCACACGCAGTTCGTCAACATGGTCACGCAGCGCCCGCGGGTGGTGCGCATGCTCCCGCTCGAGGTCGTCGAGGGCGTGGCGCCGGCCGGCAAGCACGACGTGCTGCCGCTCTACGAGTTCGAGCCGTCGCCGGAGGCCGTGCTGGACGAGCTGCTCCCGCGCTACGTGCGCAGCCGCATCTTCAGCTGCCTGCTCGAGGCCGCGGCGTCCGAGCTGGCGGCGCGTCAGCGGGCGATGCACACGGCCACGGACAACGCGGAGGACCTCATCCGCACCTACACCCGGCTCGCGAACCAGGCGCGCCAGGCGGACATCACCCAGGAGATCAGCGAGATCGTCTCGGGCGCCGACGCGCTGGCGGCCTCGTGACGCCCCGCCGGGTGGTCCGGGCCGCAGCGCCCGCCACCATCACCGACATCATGACCGACACCGCCGGGCAGCGATCCGGCACTGCGAAGCGAGGCAAGCAATGACCGCCACCACCGTGGAAGCAGCACACGGCGCGGCCCCGACCGAGCCGGGCATCGGCCGAGTCGCTCGCGTGATCGGCCCCGTCGTGGACATCGAGTTCCCGGCGGACGCATCCCCGACATCTACAACGCGCTCCAGGTCGACATCGACCTGTCGACGCAGGGCGAGGGCGAGAAGAGCTTCACGCTCATGCTCGAGGTCGCCCAGCACCTCGGCGACTCGCTCGTGCGCGCCATCGCCCTCAAGCCGACCGACGGCCTCGTCCGCGGCGCCCAGGTCACCGACACGGGCGCGCCCATCAGCGTCCCCGTCGGCGACGTGACCAAGGGTCGCGTGTTCAACGTGACGGGCGAGGTGCTCAACGCCGCGGAGGGGGAGCGCGTCGAGATCACCGAGCGCTGGCCCATCCACCGCAAGCCCCCGGCGTTCGACCAGCTCGAGTCGAAGACGCAGATGTTCGAGACGGGCATCAAGGTCATCGACCTGCTCACCCCGTACGTGCAGGGTGGCAAGATCGGCCTGTTCGGCGGTGCGGGCGTCGGCAAGACCGTCCTCATCCAGGAGATGATCCAGCGCGTCGCCCAGGACCACGGCGGTGTGTCGGTGTTCGCGGGCGTCGGTGAGCGCACGCGTGAGGGCAACGACCTCATCCACGAGATGGAGGACGCGGGGGTCTTCGACAAGACGGCGCTCGTGTTCGGCCAGATGGACGAGCCGCCGGGCACGCGTCTTCGCGTCGCGCTGTCCGCGCTGACGATGGCGGAGTACTTCCGCGACGTGAAGAAGCAGGACGTCCTGCTCTTCATCGACAACATCTTCCGCTTCACGCAGGCGGGCTCGGAGGTCTCGACCCTCCTCGGCCGCATGCGTCCGCGGTGGGCTACCAGCCGAACCTCGCGGAGAGATGGGTCTCCTCCAGGAGCGCATCACCTCGACGCGTGGCCACTCCATCACGTCGCTCCAGGCGATCTACGTCCCGGCCGACGACTACACCGACCCGGCGCCGGCGACGACGTTCGCGCACCTCGACGCGACGACGGAGCTCTCCCGCGAGATCGCCTCTCGCGGTCTGTACCCGGCGGTGGACCCGCTGGCGTCGACGTCGCGCATCCTCGACCCGCGGTACGTGGGCCAGGAGCACTACGACGTCGCCACCCGCGTGAAGTCGATCCTGCAGCGCAACAAGGAGCTGCAGGACATCATCGCGATCCTCGGTGTGGACGAGCTCTCGGAGGAGGACAAGACGGTCGTCGCGCGTGCGCGCCGCATCCAGCAGTTCCTCTCCCAGAACACCTACATGGCCGAGAAGTTCACCGGCGTCGTCGGCTCGACCGTCCCGCTCAGCGAGACGATCGAGGCGTTCAAGAAGATCGCCGACGGCGAGTTCGACCACATCGCCGAGCAGGCGTTCTACAACATCGGCGGCCTCGAGGACCTCGAGCGCAACTGGGCCCGCATCCAGGAGGAGTACGGCTCCTGACGCGTCGTCCGCGCGGGGCCGGGCCGTCCGGCACGGCCCCGCGCGTCGTCGTCCGCGGCCCGGTGACGGGCCGCCCCAGAACGTCCGCCGGACGAGGTCCCTGCGAGAGCAGAGGCCGTGGTCCGGCCCCTGATCCGGGCCAGCACCGGGAACGAAGGAGATGCAGTGGCTGAGCTGAACGTCGACCTGGTGGCGGCGGACCGCAAGATCTGGTCGGGTGCCGCCCTGCGGGTGAGCGCTCCCGCGGCGGACGGCGAGATCGGCATCCTCGCCGGGCACTCGCCGCTGCTGTCCGTGCTGCGGGAGGGCACGGTGCGCATCGCGCTCCCGGCGGGCTCGCCGGTCACCGTGCGCGTGTCCGGAGGGTTCCTCTCCGTGGACTCGAACCAGGTCACGATCGTCGCGGACTCCGTCGAGTCCGTCCCGTCCCGCTGATCCCGGGACCGCGATGACGCTCCCCGCCTGGATCGCGCTCGGCCTGCTCCTCGCAGCGCTGGTCGTGGCCGGGCTGGGCGCGCTGCGCCTGCGGGCGCTCTCGCGCCGCGTCGGCTCGTTCGAGTGCGGCCTGCGGACGGCGGGCGCGGAGAGCGCGTCGTGGACGCTCGGCATCGCCCACTACGGCGTCGGGCGCATCGACTGGTGGCGCTCGTGGTCGCTGTCCTGGCGTCCCGGGCGCACGTGGTCGCGCCACGACCTCGTGATCGTCGGGCGCGAGCCGTTCGGCGGGGCCGACGCCCGCCCCGACAGCTACCTCGTCCGGTGCCGCTACCGCGAGCAGGAGCTCGAGCTCACCATGGCGCGGGCCGCGTACGAGGGCCTCGCCTCGTGGCTCGAGGCGGCGCCGCCGGGTCGGCGGGACGTCGTCGTCTGACGCCGCTCCACCGGTCGCGCGCCCCGGAAGGCACCGCCCGGAAGACCCGACCCGGAAGGACCCATGCGTCTCGTCGTCGCCCGCTGCTCCGCCCGCTACACCGGCCGGCTGTCCGCGCACCTGCCGCTCGCGACCCGCGTGCTCCTCGTCAAGGCCGACGGGAGCGTCCTGCTCCACTCGGACGGCGGCTCGTACAAGCCGCTCAACTGGATGAGCCCGCCGTGCTCGCTCGCCGTGCGCGAGCCGTCGGAGGAGGCCGTTGGGCGCGGGGTGAGCGAGGTGTGGGCGGTCCAGCACGCCAAGAGCGACGACCGCCTCGAGATCGAGCTGCACGAGGTCCTGCACGACAGCTCGCACGACCTCGGTGTCGACCCGGGCCTCGTCAAGGACGGTGTGGAGGCGCACCTGCAGGAGATGCTCGCCGCGCAGATCGAGCTGCTCGGCACCGGGCACACGCTCGTGCGGCGGGAGTACCCGACGGCGATCGGCCCGGTGGACATCCTCGCCAAGGACGCGGCGGGGGCGACGGTCGCCGTCGAGATCAAGCGGCGCGGTGACATCGACGGCGTCGAGCAGCTCACGCGCTACCTCGAGCTGCTCAACCGCGACCCGTTGCTCGCGCCCGTCCGGGGCGTGTTCGCGGCCCAGGAGATCAAGCCGCAGGCGCGCGTGCTGGCGACCGACCGGGGCATCGGGTGCCTCGTGCTCGACTACGACGCGATGCGCGGCGTCGACGACGTGGAGTCGCGGCTCTTCTGAGCCACCCGCCCGCCGCCCGTCCCGCGGTCGGGGCGCTTCCCCTCTTCCCGGCCTGGCGAGCGGTCGCGTGTGCTAATTTTCGAACATGTTCAGAAACCCTCTCGCGGAACCGTGAGATGAGCGGCTCGACCCCCAAGTCCGAGCGCACCCGCGCGCGCGTGCGCGAGGTCGCGATCGGCCTGCTGCGCGACGTCGGCTACGAGCGCACCACCATGCGCGCGGTCGCGCAGGCCGCGGGCGTGAGCACCGGCACCGCGTACTACCACTTCGCGTCCAAGGACGAGCTCGTGCAGGAGCTGTACCTCGAGGTGCAGCGCGACCACGCGCGCCGCGCCGCGCCGGTCCTCGCCGCGGGCGGGACGCTGGGGGAGCGGCTGCGCGGCGTCTGGGGTGCGGCGGTCGACGCGTTCGGGCCGTTCCACGGGTTCGGCGGCGAGTTCGTGTCGGTCGCCGTCCGCCCGGGGTCGGCCGCGAGCCCGTTCTCCGCCGCGTCGGGCCCGGCGCGTGCGCTGTCGCGCTCGCTGTTCGACGAGGTGGTCGAGGGTGCGACGCCGGCCGTCCCGCCGCGGCTGCGTGCCGGGCTGCCGGAGCTGCTGTGGCTCGCCCAGCTCGGCATCACGCTGTTCTGGGTCCACGACACCTCGCCCGGGTTCGCGCGCACCCGTCGCCTCGTCGACCAGGGGTCCGCGCTCGTCGGCACCCTCGTGCGGCTCGCGCGGCTCCCCGTCGCGCGCGGGGTGGTCGACGACGCGCTGCGCCTGCTGCGGGCGGTGCACCCGGTGCCGGACGGACGCGCATGAGCGCCGCCGGATCGGTGCTGGTGACGGCGCTCGTCGCGCTGGGCATGGTCGTCGTCCTTCCGCTCGGTCTGCGGCTCCTCGACGACGTGGTCCCGGCACCGAGGTCGTTCGTGTGGCCCGCCGCGGGGCTCGCCGGCGCGGTCAGCCTCGTCGTGCCGCGCGGGTGGTTCGCCGTGGGGCTCGCGGCGTGCTTCGCCGCCGTGGCGGCCGTCCTCGTCGTGGCGGCGGTCCGGCTCGGCGTGCGGGCGCTCTCCCGGGGAGGGGCGACCGGCCCGGCGTCGTCGGCCCGTGCCGCGTCGACCGCGGCGACCGCCGTGGCGCTCGTCCTCCCCGCCGTCGGCGCGGCCGCGCTCGTCGCCGAGCGTGGCGGGTGGGGACTGCTCGGGTTCGGCGGCACGTACCTCGCGCTCACCGTGCCGCACATGCTGTACGCGGGGTTCGGCGCCGCGCTCGTCGCCGGCGCGGTGGCCGCGCTGGCGCGGCGGGCCGGCGGTCCGGACCCGCTCGCCGTCGCCGGCGCCTGGGGCGTCCCGGTGGGCACGGCGCTCGTGCTGGCGGGCTACTTCGTGGGCGACGCCGCCGAGCTCGTCGCGCGCTGGTGCTCGCCGGTGCCTGTGGGCGACGGCGTGGGCGACGACGCGGTCGCTCGTCCGGGGGAGGAGCACGCCGCCGGCCGCGCGCGTGCTGCTCGCGACGGGCGCGGTCGCCGTCGGCGCGTCGATGGTCCTCGCCGTGTGGTGGGCGGTGGGGGAGGCGACGGGTCTCCCGCACCCCGGGCTGGACGCGATGGCCGCGACGCACGGTGTCGCGAACGCCCTCGGCTTCGTGCTGTGCTCGCTCGTCGCGGTACGGCTGGTCCGGCGCGGGGCGAGGGACGACGGTGCGCCGGCGCTCGTGCCGCGCGCGCACGACGGCGGTGCCGTGCCGCCCGGAGCGGAGGAGGTCGCATGACGTTCACCTACCCCGAGGTCGGGGCGACGCGGTCGGGCACGCGCCCGGACGGGTACCGGCACCTGACCCTCCGGCGCCGGGTCTCGCGCCACGCCCACCCCGCCGAGGACCTGGCGTGGCTCGGCGAGCAGCTCCTCACGTGGCGCGTCCACGCCGCCGCACGGGTCCGTCTCGAGGCCGACGCGCCCGCCGCGGCGCCCGGCGTGCGCGTGACGACCCTCCTGGGCGCCGGACCGGTCGTGCTCCGCGAGGCGTGCGAGGTGGTGTGGGTCGAGCGCGGGGCGGACCGCGTCGCGTTCGGGTACGGCACGCTGCCGGGGCACGCGTTCGTGGGGGAGGAGATGTTCGCCGTCGAGCGGGACGCCGCCGGCGACCTGTGGTGGCGCATCGAGGTCTTCAGCCGGCCCGCGCCGTGGTGGCTCCGCCCGTTCGCCCGGGTCGTCCCGCTCGCCCAGCGGACGTTCGCGCACCGCCTGGGACGCGGGGCGGCGCGCCTCCTCGCCCGCCGGTCCGGCTGAGCGGGCACCGGGTGCGGCGAGTTTGTGCGCGAGGTATACGAAGTGCGCCAGAATGGCGTCATGGCCGACCGCGACCTGCGCCCCCCGCCCGCCCGTCGGACGCCTCGCCCCGACGTCCTCACCGGGCGCGTCGTGCTCCCGGCCGCGGTGCTCGACGACGGCGCGGTGGTGCTCGACGGTGAGCGCCTCGCCTGGGTGGGTGCGCGACGCGACCTCACCGCGGCCGGGTACCCGGATGCCGCGCCGGACGCCGGGCCCGGTGAAGGGCGCACCATCCTGCCCGGGCTGGTCGACCTGCACGACCACGGCGGCGGCGGGGCGAGCTTCCCGGACGCGACGAGCGCGCACGAGGCGCAGGTCGCGGCGCGCGAGCACCTGCGCCACGGCACGACGAGCCTGGTCGCCTCGCTCGTGACCGCCGCACCGGACGTCCTGCTCGCGCGCACCGCGACCCTCGCCGACCTCGCCGACGACGGCGAGCTCGCCGGCATCCACCTGGAGGGACCGTTCCTGTCGGCGGTGCGCTGTGGCGCGCAGAACCCCCACGACATGCGCGACGGCGACCCCGCCCTCGTGCGGGCTCTCGCCGCCGCCGCCCGCGGCCACCTGCGCACGATGACCGTCGCGCCCGAGGTGCCGGGCGTCGTCGGGCGCGGCGGCGTGATCGAGGCCCTCGCGGACGTCGGCGCCGTGCCCTCGATCGGGCACACCGACGCGACCACCGAGCAGACCGAGGCCGCGATCGAGGAGGCCCTGGCCGCGCTCGCGGCGGCGGGGCGGCCGGGTGCACGCCTGACCGCCACGCACCTGTTCAACGGGATGCGCCCGCTGCACCACCGCGAGCCCGGGCCCGTCGCGGCGTGCCTCGCGGCCGCGGCCCGTGGGCAGATGGTCGTCGAGCTCGTCGCGGACGGCGCGCACCTCGCGCCCGGCACGGTGCGCAGCGTCATGGAGCTGGTCGGACCCCGCGTCGCAGCAGCGGCCGGCCAGGTGGGCGGGGCGGACGCCGTCGCGCTGGTCACCGACGCCATGGCCGCCGCCGGCATGCCCGACGGCGCGTACGACCTCGGCCCGATGCACGTCACCGTCGCCGACGGCGTCGCGCGCCTGACCGACGGCGGCGCGATCGCCGGTGGGACGAGCCACCTGCTCGACGTCGTCCGCGCCACCGTGGCCGCCGGCGTCGCCCTCGTCGACGCCGTGCGCGCGGCCTCCTGGACCCCGGCCGAGGTCCTCGGACTCACTGACGTCGGCGGCCTCGTCGCGGGGCGCCGGGCCGACCTCGTCGTGACCGACGCCGACCTGCGCGTGCGCGAGGTCCGGCGGGCCGGGCGGCCCGTGCCCGCCGTCACGACGGCGCGCGGCTGACCCGCTCCTGACCCGCCGCCGACCGCCGCTGACCTGCGGCTGACCCGCCCAGCACCGCGCCCGCGCCGACCTCCGGGGTGCGGCGGGCTTGACGAACCCCATTTGTTCATCCAATACTCGTTTCAGCGAAGCGCTTCGACGATGCGTTTCGACGAAGCGCTTCGACGGCGCTTCCGCCCGACGGCGACGCCGGGCACGACCGAGGCCGACCACAGGGGAGTGGCGAGATGGCGACGATGCAGGACGTGGCGCGACGCGCCCAGGTCTCGCTGAGCACGGTCTCCTACGCACTGTCCGGCACGCGCCCGGTGTCCGACGCGACGCGCCGGCGCATCGAGGACGCGATGGCCGACCTCGGCTACCAGCCGAACGCGATGGCGCGCGGCCTCGCGTCGCGCCGGAGCAACGTGCTCGCGCTCATCTACCCCGCCATGGAGAAGGGGCTCGGCGGCACGGTCGCGGAGTTCGTCTCGAGCGCGGCCGACACGGCGCGGGAGAACGGGTACCACCTCGTCCTGTGGCCCTTCCGCACGACCCAGGCGTCGGAGGTCCGCGACCTCGTGCGCCAGGGCATGGCGGACGGCGTCCTGCTCATGGAGGTCGCCCTCGACGACGACCGCGTCGACGTCCTGCACGAGGCGGGCGTGCCCTACACGATGATCGGGCGCACCCGCGACGTCACGGACCGTCCGTCGGTCGACATCGACTTCGGCCGCACGACCGATGACGCCGTGGGGCACCTCGTCGACCTGGGTCACCGCCACATCGCGCTCGTCAACCACTCCCAGGCGACGGTCGAGGACGGGTACGCGCCGACGTTCCGCGCCGAGGAGGGGTTCGACGCGGCGATGCGCGCCCGCGGGCTCGAGCCCCTCAGCCTGCGCGTGGACGAGTCGCCCGAGGCGGGCCGCACGGCCGTCGGGCGGCTCCTCGACGCGGAGCCGCGGCTCACGGCCCTCGTCACCATGAACGAGATCGCGACCTTCGGCGTCGTCGCCGAGCTCCAGCAGCGGGGCATCGCGATCCCCGGCGACATGTCGATCCTGTCGATCGTCACGTCGCCCGGCGTCGGGGCGATGAGCAACCCGCCGCTGACCACGATGCACGCGCCCGGGGCCGAGCTCGGTCGCCTGGGCGTGCAGAAGCTGCTGTCCCTCGTGGACGGCTCCCGTCCGAGCACACCGAACGTGCTCATCCCCTGCGCCCTCGAGCCCGGAAGCAGCGTCGCACCCGCGACGCACGGCGACGGGCGTCCCGACGGCGGGCTCCCGGCCCGCTGACCACACCTGACCGGGCCCGGACCCGGTCGCTCGTCCGGCCGCGTGCGCCGGAGACTCGATGAGGAGGACACGCACATGCTGCGATCCCGGAAGACCCCGTTCGTCGCTGCCGTGGTAGCCCTCCCGCTCGCCCTCGCGGCGTGCGGCAGCGGCGGCAGCGGAGGTCCGACGACCAGACCCTGACCATCTGGCACTACGAGAACGACGACTCCGCCATGGGGCAGGCCTGGGCGAAGGCGATCGAGATCTTCGAGGAGGAGAACCCCGACGTCGAGGTCGTCGTCGAGAAGCAGACCTTCGAGCAGATCCAGAAGAACGCGAAGATCGTCCTGACCGGCGACGACGTCCCGGACCTCATGGAGTACAACAAGGGCAACGCCACCGCGGGCCAGCTCGCGGCGCAGGGCCTGATCACCCCGCTCACCGACGCCGCCGAGGAGCGCGGCTGGGCCGACAAGCTCAGCGGGTCGCTCCAGACCACCGCGACGTACGACGAGCAGGGCCTCATGGGGTCGGGCGACTGGTACGGGGTGCCCAACTACGGCGAGTTCGTGGGCGTCTACTACAACAAGGACATGTTCGCCGAGCAGGGGCTCGAGGTCCCGACGACGCTCGAGGAGTTCGAGGACGTCATGCAGGCGTTCACGGACGCGGGCATCACCCCGCTCGCCGAGGCCGGCGCCGAGTACCCGATGGGCCAGCTCTGGTACGAGCTCGTGCTCGCGAACGCGGACCGCGAGTTCGTCGACCGCTACCAGCTGTTCGACGGCGAGGTCGACTTCCACGGCCCCGAGATGACGGCCGCGACCGAGAAGCTCGACGAGTGGATCAAGGCCGGCTACGTCGCCGACGACTCCGCCGCGCTGACCGCGGAGGACATGGGCGTGTCGTTCATCAACGGCACCTACCCGATGATGGTCTCCGGCTCCTGGTGGTTCGGCCGCGTCGTCGAGGAGATGGACGCCGACTGGGGCCAGTTCAACTTCCCGGGCAACACGCTGCAGGTCGGCTCGTCCGGCAACCTCTGGGTCGTGCCCACGAACGCGGACTCGCCCGAGCTCGCCGAGGAGTTCATCGACATCACGCTGCGCCCCGAGGTGCAGAACGTGCTCGCCGAGAAGGGCGGCCTCCCCGTCGCCGGTGACGCGTCCGTCATCAGCGACGAGCGCACCAAGGAGCTCACCGAGAACTTCCAGGCGATCCTCGACGAGGACGGCCTCGCGTTCTACCCCGACTGGCCCGTGCCCGGCTACTACGACGTCGTCGTGAGCCAGCTCCAGTCGCTCATCAACCAGTCGAAGACCCCGTCCGAGGTCCTCGACGGGCTGCAGACGCCCTACGAGGAGGGCAAGGCGGACCTGCTCGACAGCTGACCGGGCCCGTCCCGGTGCCCGCGGGGCCGGCCGCCACCACCCGGTGGGTCGGCCCCGCGGCCCGCACGACAGCACGGCCCGCACGACAGCACGGCCCGCACGACAGCACGGCCCGCACGACAGCACGAGGCGCTCCGCCCCGGCGCGCCCCTCCCGACACGTCTCGCCCTCGACACCTCACGCCCTCGGCGAAGGAGACCGTCATGCCCACCCGAACCGACGCGGCCCCCGGCACGACCGGCCGCGCGACGGCGACCCCGCGCCGGCGGCGCCGTGCCGCCTGGGTGCCGTACCTGCCCTACCTGATCCCCGGCGCGGTGGCCTTCGTCGTCGTGATCGGCTACCCGTTCGCGATGAACGTGTACTACAGCCTGTTCAAGTGGCGTGGCGGCATGGCGCCCCTGCGCTGGAACGGCCTCGGCAACTACGCCGACCTCATGGACGACGCGGCGTTCTGGACGTCTTTCCAGAACTCGATCGCGATGATCGTCGCCATGGTGGTCGTGCCGACGCTCGTCGGGCTGATCCTCGCGGCCGTCCTCTTCGACGTCCTCGGGCGCAGGTTCGGGCCGCGCGTGTCCACGGTGCTGCGCGCGACGTACTACCTGCCGCAGATCCTGCCCGTCGCGGTGGCGGGCGTGCTGTGGAACTGGATCCTCAACTCCCAGACCGGGGCGCTGAACGTCATCCTGCGCGGCGTCGGCATCGAGGACCCGCCGAACTGGCTCGGCGACCCGTCCACCGCGCTGCCGAGCGTCATGCTCGTGCTCATCTGGGTGCAGATCGGGTACCCCGTCGTCATCTTCATGTCGGCGCTCCAGCGCGTCGACCCCGAGCTGTACGAGGCGGCCGAGCTCGACGGAGCGGGGTGGTGGCGCCGGTTCCGGGCCATCACGATCCCGCAGATCCGCCCCGAGACGTTCGTCGTCACGCTCACGTGCACCGTCGCGGCGCTCAAGGTGTTCGGCCCCATCTACGTGCTCACGCGCGGCGGCCCCGAGAGCTCGACGCTCGTGCCGAGCTACTACTCGTACCTCAACTTCTTCGACAAGTCGAAGGTCGGCTACGGCGCCGCGGTCGCCACCGTCCTCACCGTCGTCATCATCGTCGTCGCGGTCGTGATCCTGGGTCTGCAGAACCGGGCCGAGCGCCGAGAGCTGGAGGGTCGCTGATGACCACCACCACCGCCGTCCCCGCACCCACCCCGGACGCGACGGGCACGAGGAGGCCGCAGTCGTCCCGCCGCAAGGAGGACGCCCGCCACAAGCGCGGCGTGGGCCGCTGGATCGTCCTGGCACTCGCCGTCGTCGTCGCGCTCCTCATGCTCGCGCCGTTCGTCATCATGGTGCTCAACGCGTTCAAGTCGCCGTCCGAGTACTCCCAGGACGGTCCCCTGAGCATCCCGACGCAGCTCTACCTCGACGGCGTCCAGAACTTCTGGACCCGCACGAACTTCCCGCAGAAGCTGTGGAACTCGGTCTTCATCTCCGCGCTCGTCGCCGTCTTCGGGACGCTGCTGTCGCTCCTCAACGCCTACGCGATCGGCGTCGGGCGCATCAAGGGCCGCCTGTGGATCGTCACGCTGTTCCTCGTCGCGAACATGCTGCCGCAGGAGGCGCTGATCTACCCGCTGTTCGACATGGCGCAGCAGGTGGGGCTGTCGAACTCGCAGTGTCGGTGATCATCATCTTCACGGTCATCCAGTCGGCGTTCGGCACGTACCTGCTCGCGTCGGTGCTCGGCACGTTCCCGCCCGCGCTGCTGGAGGCGGCGGCGCTCGACGGCGCGAGCCGTTGGCGCATCCTGTGGCAGGTCGTCTACCCGATCGTCCGGCCGACGCTCGGCGTCCTCATGATCTTCTTCTTCATCTGGACGTGGAACGAGTTCTTCATCCCGCTGGTCATGCTCACGACCAACGACACCCAGACGATCCCGATCGCGCTCGCGTCGCTCCAGGGCGACCGGATGATGGACGCCCCGACGACGAACGCGGGCGCGCTCGTCTCGCTGATCCCGGCGGTGATCTTCTTCCTCATCTTCCAGCGCACCCTCACGCGCGGCGTGACGGCGGGCGCGGTCAAGTGACCGCCCGCCCGGCGGACCTCCGCGCCGCGCACCCCTGACCGGCACCACACGAAGGAAGCACCACCAGATGAAGTTCACCGACGGGTACTGGCAGGTCCGGCCCGGCATGCACCCGCTCTACGCGGTCGAGGTCGACGACGTCCGCGCGGACGAGGCGGCGGGCACCCTCACCGTGTACGCGCCGACGTCGCGCATCCGGGGCCGGGGCGACACGCTCAACCGCCCGATGCTCACGACGACGTACTCGTCGCCCGCGCCGGGCGTCATCCGGGTGCGCGTCGAGCACCACGCGGGCGCGGTGCGCCGCGGCCCGTCGTTCGCCGTGGCCGGCGAGGCGGGCTTCCGCCCCGAGGTCGAGGTGGACGACGACGTCGCGGTCCTGCGCTCGAAGGACCTCGCCGTGCGCGTGCACCGTGGCGGTCGCTGGCGCGTCGACTTCGAGTCCGGCGGCGAGGTGCTCACGTCGTCGCTGCCCAAGTCGGTCGCGGCCGTGACGTCCGACGACGGCGGCGCGTGGGTCCACGAGCAGCTGAGCCTCGACCCGGGCGAGCTGGTCTACGGCCTGGGGGAGCGGTTCGGCCCGCTCGCGAAGAACGGCCAGACCGTCGACGTGTGGAACGAGGACGGTGGCACGTCCAGCGAGCAGGCGTACAAGAACGTCCCGCTCTACGTGACCACCAAGGGCTACGGCGTGTTCGTCGACCACCCGGAACGCGTGTCGTTCGAGGTGGGCTCCGAGATGAACACGCGCGTGCAGTTCTCGGTCGAGGGCCAGTCCCTCGAGTACCTGGTCATCCAGGGCCCGACGCCGAAGGACGTCCTCACCCGGTACACGGCGCTCACCGGCCGGCCCGCGCGGGTCCCGGCGTGGTCCTTCGGGTTGTGGCTGTCGACGTCGTTCACGACGAGCTACGACGAGGAGACCGTCACCGGCTTCATCGACGGCATGGCCGAGCGCGACCTGCCGCTGTCGGTGTTCCACTTCGACTGCTTCTGGATGCGCGAGTACCAGTGGGTCGACTTCGAGTGGGACCCGCGCACGTTCCCCGACCCCGAGGGCATGCTGCGCCGCCTGCACGAGCGCGGCCTCAAGGTGTGCGTCTGGATCAACCCGTACGTCGCGCAGCGGTCCCCGCTGTTCGCGGAGGCGGCCGAGCGCGGCTACCTCCTGCGCCGCACCGACGGCAGCGTGTGGCAGTGGGACATGTGGCAGGCCGGCATGGGCCTCGTCGACTTCACCAACCCCGACGCGACCGCGTGGTACGTCGGCAAGCTCGAGGCGCTGCTCGACCAGGGCGTCGACTGCTTCAAGACCGACTTCGGCGAGCGCATCCCGGTGGACGACGTCGTGTGGCACGACGGATCGGACCCGCAGCGCATGCACAACTACTACGCGCAGCTGTACAACGAGGCCGTCTTCCGCCTGCTCGAGCGGCGGCGCGGCGAGGGGGACGCGGTGCTCTTCGCCCGCTCCGCGACCGCCGGCGGCCAGCAGCTGCCCGTCCACTGGGGCGGCGACTGCGACTCCACGTACGCGTCGATGGCCGAGTCGCTGCGCGGAGGCCTGTCGCTCGCGATGTCGGGCTTCGGGTACTGGAGCCACGACATCGGCGGCTTCGAGGGCACGCCCGACCCGGGCGTGTTCAAGCGCTGGCTCGCCTTCGGCCTGCTGTCGTCGCACTCGCGCCTGCACGGGTCCGGCTCGTACCGCGTCCCGTGGGCGTTCGACGAGGAGGCCGTCGACGTCACGCGCCGCTTCACGCACCTCAAGCTCTCGCTCATGCCGTACCTCGGGCGGGTCGCGGAGGAGGCGCACGCGCTGGGCCACCCCATGATGCGTCCGATGCTGCTCGAGTTCCCGGTCGACCGCAGCGCGCACACCGCCGACACGCAGTACCTGCTCGGCGACGCGCTCCTCGTCGCGCCGGTGTTCCGCGCCGACGGCCGCGTGGAGTACTACGTCCCCGAGGGCACGTGGACCCGCCTCGTCGACGGGGCGGCCGACGGGCCCGCCGGTGCGCTCCCGGCCACCGTGACCGGGCCGCGCTGGGTCACCGAGACCCACGGGTTCGACTCCCTGCCCGTGCTCGTGCGTCCCGGCACCGTCCTGCCCGTGGGCGCGCGCACCGACCGGCCCGACTACGACTGGGCCGACGGCGTCACCCTGTACGCGTACGAGCTCCCCGACGGCTACGACGGCACGGTCGTCGTGCCCGGTCCCGACGGCGCCGCCGGTGCGACGTTCCGCGTCTCTCGCTCCGGCTCGGTCGTCACCGCGACGTCCGACGACGCCCCGGGCCGCTGGGCGCTGCGCTGCGGCGCCGCCACGGACGAGGCGAACGGCGCGGGCCGCATCTCCGTCGACGTCCCGACCGACGGGCGCTGACCCCGTATCCTGGAGGCCGGCGGCGTGGGAGCGCTTCCACGCCGCCGCCCGCCCGCACTGCCAGAACTACCGTCGCCGCACCGCGACCGACCAGCGAGGTACCCCGTGACCACCGACACCACCACCCCGTCCGCGACGGGCGCCGAGACCGCCCCCGCTCGCTCGGGCGCGCGCACCTTCCCCACCGACTTCGTGTGGGGCTCCGCGACGGCCGCCTACCAGATCGAGGGAGGCGCGGCCGAGGGCGGCCGCACGCCGTCGATCTGGGACACGTACTCCCACACGCCCGGGCGCACGCTCAACGGCGACACCGGCGACGTCGCCGACGACCACTACCACCGCTGGGCCGAGGACGTGCAGCACATCGCCGACCTCGGGCTCGGCGCGTACCGCTTCTCCATCTCCTGGTCGCGCGTGCAGCCCGGCGGCACCGGCCCCTCAACCCCGAGGGCGTCGCGTTCTACTCCCGCCTCGTCGACGCGCTCCTGGAGAAGGGCGTCAAGCCCGTCGTCACCCTCTACCACTGGGACCTGCCCCAGGAGCTCGAGGACGCCGGCGGCTGGGCCAACCGCGACACCGCACTCGCCTTCGCCGAGTACGCCCGCCACATGGCGCGCGAGCTCGCGACCGCGTCGACACGTGGACCACGCTCAACGAGCCGTGGTGCACCGCGTACCTCGGCTACGGCTCCGGCGTGCACGCCCCCGGGCGTACCGAGCCCGAGGCGGCGCTCGCGGCCGTGCACCACCTCAACCTCGCCCACGGGCTCGCCGTCGCCGCGATCCGCGACGAGCTGGGGGAGGACACCAAGACCTCCATCACGCTCAACCTCCACGTCATCCGCCCCGACGACCCGGAGTCCGACGCCGACCGCGACGCCGTGCGCAAGATCGACGCGCTCGCCAACCGCGCGTTCCTCGGACCCGTGCTCGACGGCGCCTACCCGCAGGACCTCCTCGACGACACCGCGCACGTCAGCGACTGGTCGTTCGTCCGCGACGGCGACCTCGAGCTCGTCCGCCAGCCGCTGTCCGTCCTCGGCGTGAACTACTACTCGACCGTGCGCGTGCGGCACTACTCCGGCGAGGGGGAGCGGTCGGAGAACGACGGCCACGGCGCCTCCAGCCACAGCCCGTGGATCGGGGTCACCGACGTCGAGTTCGTCCAGCAGCCCGGGCCCTACACCGCGATGGGCTGGAACATCGAGCCCGCCGGCATGACCGAGCTGCTCGTCTCCGTCGCGCGGACTACCCCGACCCAGCCCCTCATGGTCACCGAGAACGGCGCCGCGTTCCACGACGAGGTCACCACCGACGCCGACGGGACGCCCCGCGTCCACGACGACCGTCGCGTCGCCTACCTCCACGACCACGTCGACGCCGTCGGCGCAGCGATCGACGCCGGGGCCGACGTGCGCGGGTACTTCGCGTGGTCGCTGCTCGACAACTTCGAGTGGGGGTACGGGTACGACCGGCGCTTCGGCATCATCCGCGTCGACTACGACACGCTCGAGCGCACGTGGAAGGACTCCGCGCACTGGTACCGCCGGCTCGCGACGTCGTCCGTGCTCCCGGGGGTCGACGAGACGCTCTGACCCGTCGCCGAGGCCCGTCCGTGAATTCCCCACGGGCGGGCCTTCGTGCGTCCGCGGGCGGGCCTGCGCGGTAGGGGGCTCGGGCGAGCCTGCGCGCGTGGACCTCCGCGGGCGGGGTCGCGGGTCTACCATCCGCCGCTCGTGCCTCGCGGCTCCCGCCAGACCCACCACGACCCGCGACCCGCCCGCTCCGGTCCGCCCGCTCCGGTCCGCCCGCTCCGGTCCGCCCGCTCCGGTCCGCGCGTCGGCTTCCGTCGACCGCACAGGGACGTGCGACCGAGCACTGTCGGCCGGCGGACGGCGTCCGTGGCGGTGACGTTTCTCGCACCGCGGCACCGGGGCGCGACACGCCGGAGGATCACGAGTCGGTGACGAGTTCCGACGTCGGTTTGCCCGGTTCGTGCGATTCCGTCGTGACACGCCGCGGCGCCGCGGAGGCCGTTTCTCTCCCTGCACAGGGTGTGGACGGGAGCCGTCCCCAGGCTGTGGACCGGCGCTCGCGGGGCGCGACACCAGGCCGATCCGCGGTCGTCGGACCGGTGGACGAGGGGGTGCGGAGCAGGCTGTCAGGGGTGCCTGGGAGCATAGAGATCACCGGCTACCACGGCTCGGCGGGTGAAGTTGCCGATGGGCCGCGACACGACATCTAGTGGGCTCGCACTCGATCGACCCCTAGGTATAGTGGTTGGCACACCGAGGGGGCGCAGAGCCTCCCGAGGCTGACACATACGTAGTTCCACCGGTGTTCTTCGAGGTCAGAGACACGTCTCCCTCCCCGAGGACCGGGCCCAGAGCGAGAGACGAGGAGTCCCCCACCATGAGCGTCACGGTCTACAGCAAGCCGGCTTGCGTTCAGTGCGACGCGACGTACCGCGCTCTCGACAAGAAGGGCGTCGAGTACACCGTCGTGGACATCAGCCAGGACGCCGAGGCGCTCGAGCTGGTGCGCGGGCTCGGCTACCTGCAGGCCCCCGTCGTGGTGGCGGGCGAGGACCACTGGTCGGGCTTCCGCCCCGACCAGATCAACGCCCTCGCGCAGAAGGTCGCCCCGGTCGTCGCCTGACCGGACGGACGACGGGCCGGCCGGCGACGGCCGGCCCGACACCGCCGGGGCGGGTGACCGCCCCGGCACCAGCGCACAGCAGGCGGCACGCAGAGCAGGACGGAGGTGCGTCCCCGTGGGGTCGCTCGTCTACTTCTCCAGCGTCAGCGAGAACACGCACCGCTTCGTCCAGCGGCTCGGCCTGCCGGGCCTCGGCATCGACGTGCAGCGCATCCCCCTGCGGCCCACCGACGGGTTCCTGCGGGTGGACGAGCCCTACGTGCTCATGGTCCCGACCTACGGGGGCGGCAACGAGGGCGGTGCCGTCCCGCGCCAGGTCGTGAAGTTCCTCAACGACGTGCACAACAGGTCGTTGATCCGCGGTGTCATCGCCGCGGGCAACACCAACTTCGGCGAGGCCTACTGCATCGCCGGCGACATCATCTCCGCGAAGTGCCAGGTGCCCTACCTGTACGCCTTCGAACTCCTGGGGACAGCCGAGGACGCCGCGCGCGTCCGCGACGGATTGGGACGATTTTGGCAACGACAGTCACAGATTCCGGCGTGATCGCGGAGGGCGGCGCCGTCGACGGTGCCGAGGCCTCGGCACCGCAGGTGGCGCTCGCGAGCACGCAGCTCGACTTCCACGCGCTCAACGCGATGCTCAACCTCTACGGCCCGAACGGCGAGATCCAGTTCGACAAGGACCGCGAGGCCGCGCGGCAGTACTTCCTGCAGCACGTCAACCAGAACACGGTCTTCTTCCACGACCTCGCCGAGAAGCTCGACTACCTCGTCGAGAACAAGTACTACGACCCGGCCGTGCTCGCGAAGTACGACCGCGCGTTCGTGACGTCGCTCTTCGAGTTCGCGTACTCCAAGAAGTTCCGCTTCGAGACGTTCCTCGGCGCGTTCAAGT
Organism: Cellulosimicrobium sp. CUA-896; assembly: GCF_001942335.1. Lineage (GTDB taxonomy): Bacteria > Actinomycetota > Actinomycetes > Actinomycetales > Cellulomonadaceae > Cellulosimicrobium. Next base: position 29,980 of record NZ_MKKH01000079.1, read on the forward strand.
ACTACACGTCGTACACGCTCAAGACGTTCGACGGGAAGCGCTACCTCGAGCGTTTCGAGGACCGCGTGTGCATGGTCGCGCTCGGTCTCGCGGACGGGGACGAGCAGCAGGCCCTCGACATCGTCGAGGAGGTCATCTCGGGTCGCTTCCAGCCCGCGACGCCCACGTTCCTCAACGTCGGCAAGGCGCAGCGCGGCGAGCCCGTGTCCTGCTTCCTGCTGCGCATCGAGGACAACATGGAGTCCATCGCGCGCGGCATCAACTCCGCCCTGCAACTGTCCAAGCGCGGCGGCGGCGTCGCGCTGCTGCTGAGCAACATCCGCGAGCACGGCGCCCCGATCAAGCACATCGAGAACCAGTCGTCGGGCGTCATCCCCGTGATGAAGCTCCTCGAGGACTCCTTCTCCTACGCGAACCAGCTCGGTGCGCGCCAGGGCGCCGGTGCCGTGTACCTGCACGCGCACCACCCCGACATCCTGCGGTTCCTCGACACCAAGCGCGAGAACGCGGACGAGAAGATCCGGATCAAGACGCTGTCGCTCGGCGTCGTGATCCCCGACATCACGTTCGAGCTCGCGAAGAAGAACGAGGACATGTACCTCTTCTCGCCGTACGACGTCGAGCGCGTCTACGGCCAGCCGTTCGCCGACATCTCCGTCACCGAGAAGTACGCCGAGATGGTCGACGACTCGCGCATCCGCAAGACGAAGATCAAGGCGCGCGACTTCTTCCAGACCATCGCCGAGCTGCAGTTCGAGTCCGGCTACCCGTACATCATGTTCGAGGACACGGTGAACAAGGCGAACCCCGTCAAGGGCCGCATCACCCACTCGAACCTGTGCTCCGAGATCCTCCAGGTCTCCACGCCGTCGACGTTCAACGAGGACCTCTCGTACGACCACGTCGGCCGCGACATCTCCTGCAACCTCGGCTCGCTCAACATCGCCAAGACGATGGACTCGCCCGACTTCGCCAAGTCCATCGACACCGCGATCCGGGCCCTCACGGCCGTGTCGGACCAGACGAGCATCGAGTCGGTGCCGTCCGTCAAGCGCGCCAACGAGATGGGCCACGCGATCGGCCTCGGCCAGATGAACCTCCACGGCTACCTCGCGCGCGAGCGGATCCACTACGGCTCCACCGAGGGCGTGGACTTCACGAACATCTACTTCTACACGGTCGCCTACCACGCCATCGCGGCGTCCAACCGGCTCGCGATCGAGCGCGGGCGCGCGTTCGGCGGCTTCGAGGACTCGAAGTACGCGAGCGGCGAGTACTTCGACAAGTACACCGACCAGGTGTGGCAGCCCGAGACCGAGCGCGTGCGCCAGCTCTTCGCCGACGCCGGCGTGCACATCCCGACGCAGGACGACTGGAAGGCCCTCAAGGCCTCCGTCATGGAGCACGGGATCTACAACCAGAACCTCCAGGCCGTCCCGCCGACCGGCTCGATCTCGTACATCAACAACTCGACGTCGTCGATCCACCCGGTGCCGTCGAAGATCGAGATCCGCAAGGAAGGCAAGATCGGTCGCGTCTACTACCCGGCGCCGTACCTGACGAACGACAACCTCGAGTACTACGAGGACGCGTACGAGATCGGGTACGAGAAGATCATCGACACCTACGCCGCCGCGACGCAGCACGTCGACCAGGGCCTGAGCCTCACGCTGTTCTTCAAGGACACGGTCACGACGCGCGACGTCAACCGCGCCCAGATCTACGCGTGGCGCAAGGGCATCAAGACGCTCTACTACATCCGCCTCCGCCAGCTGGCCCTCGAAGGGACCGAGGTGGAGGGTTGCGTCAGCTGCATGCTCTAGTCGCCTGAGGCAACCGTTTGCGGTTGCCGTCGCGGGCCTCGGCGCCGCGACGTCCGGAGCGAGGGGCGCCGGTCTACCATCCGGCCGCTCGTGCCTCGCGGCCTCCCGCCAGGCCCGCCACGACCGGCGCCCCTCGCTCCTCCCGCCGCTCACCGTGCGGCTCACCTTCACTGTCGGCAGCAGTGCCCGACGGCGTAGGGTCCGGTCAGTCGAAACGTCCCGGTCGGTCCGGGGTCAGCAGGAGAGAAGAAGGCAGATGTCGCCCACCGGGAAGCTCAAGCTCATCGATCGCGTGAGCGCGATCAACTGGAACCGTCTCGAGGACGACAAGGACCTCGAGGTCTGGGACCGGCTCGTCGGCAACTTCTGGCTGCCCGAGAAGGTGCCGGTGTCGAACGACATCCAGTCGTGGCACACGCTCACCGAGTCCGAGCAGCAGCTCACGATGCGCGTGTTCACGGGCCTGACGCTGCTCGACACGATCCAGGGCACCGTGGGCGCCGTCTCGCTCATCCCGGACGCGCTGACGCCGCACGAGGAGGCGGTGTACACGAACATCGCGTTCATGGAGTCGGTGCACGCGAAGAGCTACTCGTCGATCTTCTCGACGCTGTGCTCCACGCGCGAGATCGACGACGCTTCCGCTGGTCGGAGGAGAACCCGAACCTCCAGCGCAAGGCCGAGATCGTCATGGACTACTACAAGGGCGACGAGCCGCTCAAGCGCAAGGTCGCGAGCACCCTGCTCGAGTCGTTCCTGTTCTACTCCGGCTTCTACCTGCCGATGTACTGGTCGAGCCGCGCCAAGCTGACGAACACGGCCGACCTCATCCGCCTCATCATCCGCGACGAGGCCGTGCACGGGTACTACATCGGCTACAAGTTCCAGAAGGGCCTCGAGAAGCTCGCGCCCGCGCAGCGCGACGAGCTCAAGGCGTACACGTTCGAGCTGCTCTTCGAGCTGTACGACAACGAGGTGCAGTACACCGAGGACCTCTACGACGGCGTCGGGCTCACCGAGGACGTCAAGAAGTTCCTGCGGTACAACGCCAACAAGGCGCTCATGAACCTCGGGTACGAGGCGCTGTTCCCCAAGGACGAGACCGATGTCAACCCGGCGATCCTGTCCGCGCTGTCCCCGAACGCCGACGAGAACCACGACTTCTTCTCCGGCTCCGGCTCCTCGTACGTCATCGGCAAGGCCGTGAACACCGAGGACGACGACTGGGACTTCTGACCCGGCCCACCACCACGCACGACGCCGCCGCCCCGCGAAGGGCGGCGGCCGTCGTCGTCCGTCGGCAGACCTCCGTCATCCGACCGGAGGCGTCGTCACTGCCTCGACCGGCGGGTCGGCCGACCATGGGAACGTGATCCACAGGTCGGTGTCGCGCCACGAGTAGTCCGGCTGGATGATCGTGCGCGGCTTCGTGTACAGCACGGCCGACCGGGCCTCCGCGCCGTGCTCGTTCAGCATCTCCATCACCAGGGCGAGCGTGCGGCCCGAGTCCGCGACGTCGTCGACCACGAGGACGTGCGCGCCCGGCAGGTCGGACGTGTCCATGAGCGGCGGCAGCACCTTCGGGTCGGCGAGCGTCTGGCCGATGTCGGTGTAGAACTCCACGTTGAGCGTGCCCACGCCCTTCGTGCCGAGCGCGTACGCGACCGCGCCGCCCGGCAGCAGGCCGCCGCGCGCCACGGCGACGACGACGTCGGGCCGGAACCCGCTCGCCACCACCTGCTCCGCGAGCTCGCGCGCCGCCACCCCGAACGCGTCCCACGTGAGCACCTCGCGCTCCGGTGCGACCGCGGCCGGACCGGCGCCGTCGGGCGCGGGAGACGCCGGGCGCGTGCCCGGGGAGGCGTTCGTCGAGGACTCGGTCATCCCACGAGCCTACGTACCACCACCCTGTCACCGGGCGCGTCGCACCACCACGGGCCGGACGAGGACGAGGGCCGCCCCCCCGGGAACGGGGAGCGGCCCTCGTGCGTGGCGGCCTGCGGGTGGCTGCCGTCAGACCCTCGTCAGTACGCGGCGAGGATGTCGACGACGAACACGAGCGTCTCGTTCTGCAGCTCGTGGCCCTCGCTCGCGCCGTAGCCCAGCTCCGGCGGGATGACCAGCAGCACCTGGGAGCCGACGGTCTGGCCCGTCAGGCCCTGCGACCAGCCGGCGACGACGCCGTTGAGCGGGAACGTGGCGGGCTCGCCGCGGTCCCACGACGAGTCGAACTGCTCGCCGTCCAGCTTCCAGCCGGTGTAGTGCGCGATGACCGTCTGGTCGGCCGTGACCTCGGGGCCGGAGCCCTTGATCAGCGGCTGGACGACGAGCTCCGACGGTGCCTCGTAGCCCTCGGGGATCTCGATGCTCGGCTTCCCGGAGTCGTCGAGCGTCACGACGGGCAGGCCCTCGGCGGGCGTGACGGCCTCGCCCTCGGCGCGGTCGGGCACGTCCGCCGGGTCCGGCGTGACGGGCGCGTCCTGCACGCCCGTGACCTCGGCGACGGTCAGGTAGGTGACCGTCTCGCCCGTCGCCTGGTCGGGGGAGGGGCTCGCGAAGAGGAAGCGCGTCCCCACGTTCGTCCCCTCGAGCACGTCCAGCAGCTGCGGGTACAGCGTGTCGTCGAGCACGAGCTGCTCCGGGGTGTCGGCCTCCCAGGTGGAGCCGAGCTTGCTGCCGTCGGCGCCGGAGTAGGCCGCGGTGTGCATCGTGATCTGCTTGCCCGTCTCGATGGGGTCGCCGTCGCCCTCGCCGAGCGAGATCGCCACCGGGCCGCTCACCTCGAACGGCGTCTCGAACTCGAGCGTGGGCTCGGAGCCCGGGTCGCCCGTGACCGTCACGGACTCCAGGGCGGCGACGTCCTCGGGAGCGGAGGCCGCCGCGTCGCTCGCGGAAGGGCTCGGCGAGTTCTCGTCCTCCGACCCGCCGTCGCCCGACGCGCAGCCGGCGAGCAGGAGGGAGGCGCCGAGGGTGAGCGCGGCGACGCCGCGCAGGGTGCGGTGCTTCACGAGGGGGTCCTTCGGTCGAGGGGACGGCGCTCGCGCCGTCGAGGTCTGTGCCGCAGCCGGTCGAGCCGCGACGACGGTCTCGGCCACGGTGCAGCACCGGCCCGGACACTCTAGCCGTCCGCTCTGGACGCCCGCTGGGAGCGGTCCGAGTTCGGGCGGCGCCCTGTCCCGGGCCATGATGGAGGGGTGCCGTCCCGCAGACCCTCCCGCAAGCGGCCGTGGGCCGCCGAGCCCGCCCCGCTCGACCTCGACCGCGCCCTCGGCGGTGCGCGCCGCGAGTCCGGGTCCGACGGCGAGTGGTCGGTCCGGACCGTACGCGGCGGCGAGAAGACATACCTGTGCCCGGGGTGCCGGCAGGAGATCCCGCCCGGCACCGGGCACGTCGTCGCGTGGCAGGAGGACTCGTTCTTCGGCACGGAGACGGCGCTGGAGCACCGTCGCCACTGGCACACGTCGTGCTGGCAGGCGCGCGAGCGTCGTCGTCCCCGCTGAGCGGTCCCGCGCGGCGACGGCGCCGCAGGGGCGCTGCGCGCGGGAGGAACTAGGCTCGACGACGATGAGCACCGCACCCGACGCCGCGCCGTCCGACCCCGCCTCGTCCGAGCCCGTGCCCGCCCCCGCCGAGGGCAGCACACCGATCCGGTCGCTGACGGTCCTGCCCGCGCGCCGCCAGGACGTCGAGCTGCACACCGCGGACGGGCTGACCCTCGTCGGCGAGCTCGCGCTCCCCGAGGACCGCGAACCCGTCGCGACCCTCGTCACCTTCCACCCGCTGCCGACGCACGGCGGGTACATGGACTCCCACGTGTACCGGAAGGCGGCGTGGCGCCTGCCGGCGCTCGCAGACCTTGCGGTGCTGCGCTTCAACACCCGCGGCACGTCGTCGCCGCGGGGCTCGAGCGAGGGCGCCTTCGACGGCGGCGAGGCCGAGCGGTTCGACGTCGCGGCCGCGATCGAGTTCGCCGAGTTCCACGACCTGCCGCACCCGTGGCTCGTCGGCTGGTCCTTCGGCACCGAGCTGGCGCTCAAGCACGGCGCCGACCCGGCCGTGGAGGGCGCGATCCTCCTGTCGCCGCCGCTGCACCGTGCGACGGACGACGACCTCGACCGGTGGGACGCGTTCGGCAAGCCCCTCGTCGTGCTCGTGCCCGAGCTCGACGACTACCTGCGCCCGGACGAGGCGCGGCGCCGCTTCGCGCGCGTGCGCCAGGCCGAGGTGATCGGCGTCGAGGGTGCCAAGCACCTGTGGTGGGGGAGGCGTCGGTGCGCCGCGTGCTCGACGAGATCGTGGGGCACGTGCGCCCCGGGCATCCTCTGCCGCTGCCCACGACGTGGACCGGGAGCGACCCGGGGTCCGTGCGCGACGCGGATCAGGACACCGAGACGAGCGACCAGGCCAGCTACGACGCGAGCCGCGAGGACGGCGTCGCCGACTGACCGGCCGGCCGCCCGCCGGGCCACCCGTGACCGTCCGCGTGCGGCGTCGCGCGGCGCGTGCGGGCATGGCAGCGTGGGACGCGCGACCGAGGACCCGAGCACGAGAGGAGACCACGTGACGACGCCCGAGCTCGAGACGTACACGCTGCAGGAGAGGAGCGGCACCCCGCTCGTCCTGCTGCACGCCTTCCCGGTCGACCACCGGATGTGGGACGACGTCGTCGAGGCGCTGCCCGACGACCAGCGCGTGCTCGCCGTCGACCTCCCGGGGATGGGGAAGAGCCCGGACGGCCCGCAGCCCCCGACGATCGAGGCCGCGGCCGACGCGACCGTCGCCGCGCTGCGGCGGTTGGACGTCGCGAGCGCCGTGGTCGCAGGGCTGTCGATGGGCGGGTACGTCGCGCTCGCGATCGCCGAGCGCGACCCGGACCTGGTACGGGCCCTGGCGCTCGTCGACACGAAGTCGACCGCCGACACCGAGGAGGCGCGGGCGAACCGGCTGCGCATCGCCGACGAGGCGGAGTCCGCGCAGTCGGTCGACGCGGTGCTCGGGATGCCGGCCGCCTGCTGGGGGAGACGAGCCGCGCCGTCCGCCCCGAGCTCTCGACGCGCCTCGAGCAGTGGATCCGCGAGCAGCGCCCCGAGGGCGTCGCCTGGTCGCAGCGGGCGATGGCGGCGCGCCCGGACCGCACGCACGTGCTGGAGGCGTTCGCCGGGCCGGTGGCCGTCGTCGTCGGCGAGGAGGACGGCGTGACGCCGCCCGAGGAGGCCGAGCGGATGGCGCGCGCGGCCAGGAGGTCGCAGCTCGTGCGCGTCCAGGCGGCGGGTCACCTCAGCGCCGTCGAGGACGCTGCCGCCGTCGCCGACACGCTCGCCGACCTCGTCGCCCGCGCCTCCTGAGCCGCGCCGGTCAGGGCCGGCCGGTCAGGGGCCGGTCGGTCAGGGCCGGTCGAGCACGCCGGCCAGCGCGTCCGCGAGGTCGACGGACTCGCCGTCGCGGCCGCCCTTGCCGAGCACCAGGGGCGGGTCGGACGGCGTGAGCCGGGCGCCCCGCAGCCGCGCCACCAGGCTCGCCGGGACACCGAGGACGTAGAACTCGCCGTCCGTCCCGACGGCGACGCTGCGGTTGCGGCGCAGGTACCAGCCCTCGACGTCGGTGCGGTAGGTCGCGCCGCCCGTGAACGCTCGCGCGCGCAACGGCTCGGGCGCCACGCCGCGCTCCCGTGCCGCCGCGACGAAGTCGGCGACGAGCGCGCGCGCCGCCGTGCTCTCGGCGGCGCGGCGACGGTCCAGCTCGCGCTGCTGGTGCTCGGCCGCCTCCGTCCGCTGCCGACGCCACGCCTCGGCGTCGGCAGCGGGGCGAGGGCTCGTGTCGCTCATCCGGCGGTCGTCCTGTGGTCCGTCGCCCGGATCACGCCGAGGCGGGTGTACCCGTGTCGCGTCGGTCGGTGCTCGTGCCCTTGCTCTTGCCCGAGTCCGTGCCCGTCGTCGCGTCCTCCTGCGGCGCCTCCACCGTGCCCACCTTCTGGACCGCGTCCTCCGGGACGACGGGGAACTCGGCCGTGAGGAGCTGCGCCGCGCGGGCCTGCTGCGCGGGCGTCGCCGAGGGGACCGGTGCGGGACGCGGTGCCACCTTCGCGCTCTCCTGGTCGCCGAGGAGACCGCGGAGCTCGTCGAGGTACGTGTTGATGGAGTCGTGCTGGCGCGTGAGGTCCTCGAGCTGGCGCTGCGCGACGGCGCGCTGCTGCTCCGCCTCGGCCTTCGCGTCCCCGACCGTCTGCTCCGCGAACTCGCGGGCCTCGGCGACGATGCGGTCGGCGTTGCGCCGCGCGGTCGACATGAGGTCCTTGACGTACGCGTCGGACTCGGCGCGCACCTTCTCGGCGTTCTCGAGCGCGAGAGCGACGCGCTTCTCGGCCTCCGTCGCGTGCTCCTCGGCCGTCGCGACGAGCTTCTCCGTCTCGGCCTTCGCGGTCGCGTGGCGCTCGGCGTTCTCGCGCTCGGCCTCCTCGCGGCGGCGCACGACGTCGAGCTCGGCGTCGGCGAGCGCGGTGCGCGCCTGGTCGCGCAGCTCCTCCATCTCGGAGGTGACGGCGTTGGCCGCCTCGGTGGCCTTGCGCTGCGCCTCGTCGACCTGGCGCTGCGCCTCCCGGCGCGCGTTCTCCAGCAGCTCGGCGGACTCGCGCTCTGCCGTCTCGCGCTGCGCGGCGGTCTCGGCGGCGACGCGGGCGCGCAGCTCGGCGGCCTCGCGCTCCGTCGTGACGCGCAGCTCCGTCGTCTCGCGCTCGACCGACGCCCGCAGGGTCCCCAGCTCGCGCTCGAGCGACGCACGGCGCTCGCTCTCCTCGGTCGCGATGGCGCTCTGGATGCGGGCGGCCTCGCGCTCGGCGGAGCCCACGAGCTCCTCGGCGCGCCGCTGCGCGCCCACGAGCGTGCTCTCCGCCTCCGACGTGCTCGTGGACCGGATCTCCTCGGCCTCGAGCCGCGCGCTGTTCAGCAGCTCCGCGACCTCGTTCTCGGCGCGCGAGCGCACCTGCCCCGCCGACAGCTTGGCGCGCGCCATGATGTCGGCCGCCTGGCTGTTCGCCTGCGACAGGATGTCCGCCGACTGCTCCTCGGCGGAGCGCATGAGCTGCTCGATGCGGGACCCGAGACCCGCGTAGGAGGGGCGGTCCGCCTCGCGCAGCTGGCGCTGGGCGTCCCCGAGGTCCGTCGTGAGCTGCATGACGCGCGCGTCGGACGACTCGAGCCGCGTGCGGGCGTCGTCGAGCGCCTTCTCCAGCTTCGCGAGCTGAGCCTCGACCTGGACACGGTCGTAGCCGCGCATGGTGATGGGGAAGAGCGTGCGCTCGTCGGACACGTCGATGACCTCCGGTGTGGTTCGTCCTGAGCAACCACCGCGGGGCGACCGAGCTCCCCCAGCGTGGTCGGAGGGCGACGGTCCGCGCCGAGGCCCCCTGCGTCCGACCCAGGATACGGCCCGGCGTGCGCCCTGAATACCCGGATCGGCTCACCCGGCGCGTCCGGGTGGGGCGGGGTCGGGGGCGCCGCGGGGCCGCGACGTGAACACTTGGTGAGGATCCCCGACGACGGCCCCGTACTCGATCCCGAGGACGATCCGCACCTATCCTGGAACGTCGATCGACGAAGGGAAGCTCGGTGCTGCAACGAATCATCGCCGCGGTCCTGGTCGTGGCGGGGCTCGTCGCCGTCGGCCTGGGCATCGCGTCCGCCACGGTGTGGCGGGACAGCGACACGGTCACCGCGACCACCGCGTTCACGGGCGACGGGACGATGCTCGTCACCGAGCCCGGCGTGCTCGACCTCGTGGACGAGGACGTCACCATCCGGGCGACCGCTCCCGGCGAGCAGGAGGTGACCCTGGCGATCGGCCGCGAGGTCGACGTCACGGGATGGGTCGGCGCGGAGCCCCACGGCGCGGTGACCGGGCTCGCCGACTGGGACCGGCTCGCCACCGAGCAGGTCACCGCCGAGGAGGCCGCCACGTCCGACGGCGAGACCGAGGCGCCGGCCGAGGGGAGACGCCCGCCGAGGATGCCGAGACCCCTGCGGACGACGCCGAGGCGCCGGCCGAGGAGGCGCCCGTCGTGGGCGTCGACCCGGCCGGCTCCGACATGTGGGTCGCCGAGGCCTCCGACGCCGGGTCCGTGTCGCTGCGCTGGTCCGACCAGCCCGGCCGCTGGCAGCTGCTGGCCGCCGGGGTCGGCGAGGAGGCCGTGCGCCGACGCTCGAGCTCTCGTGGCCGCGCGAGGTCGACACGCCGTACCTGTGGCCCGGCGTCATCGGCGGCGTCGTCCTGATCCTGCTCGGCCTGGGCATCGGCGTGGCCGCGCTGCGGCCGGGGCGTCGGCAGACGTCCGGCCGCCGGGGGGCCACGGGGCGACACCGGTCGTGGCGCCCGCCGACCCCGCCGACCCCGTCGGTGAGGAGCGTCCGTCGTCCGGCACGTCGACCGGCGACGACGAGCCGCCGACCGACAGCGCCGAGGTGCGTACCCTCACGCGCCGCCAGCTGCGCGAGCGCGAGGAGGCCGAGCGCCTGGCCCAGCAGGCGCAGTCCCGGCCGCAGAAGCCGCGGCGCGCGTGGCTGACGGGCCAGATCCCGGTCGTGCCGCGCGACAAGCGGCCGAGGACCGCGGCGCAGCCCGTCGTCGAGCCGCAGCCCGAGCACCCCACCGAGCAGGACAGCGCCACGACGAGGGCCGACGCCTGGCGGCGCGCGTGGGGCTTCAGCGCCGGCCCGTCGCAGCCGGCCCCTCCTGCCGACGACACGGACGAGACGAAGGACACGACCCGATGAGCACGACCCACCGCACCGCCCCGCGCGCGCGCCGGGCTCGCCTCGGCGCGGTCGCGTCGGTCGCGGGCGTCGTCCTGCTGGCCGGCTGCGCGTCGCCGCTGCCCACGCCCGAGCCCGACGAGAGCCCCGCCACCCCGCCGCCGGTCCTCGACGAGGGCCAGGAGTCCGAGGTGCTCGCCGCGGTGGGCGCCGCCCTCGAGGAGGCCGGGGCGGCCAACGACCCCGCGCTGCTCGAGGACCGGCTGACGGGCCCCGCGCTGGACATCCGCACGAGCCAGCTCGCCGTCGCGCAGGCGCGCGGCGACGGCGACCTCGTGACCGAGCTGCCGACCGACGTGCAGCAGGTCGTCCTCCCGACGACGCAGACGTGGCCGCGCACCTCCTACGCGGTGAGCGTGCAGCCGGAGAGCCTGCAGTCCCTACGGCTGACCGTCTACGAGCAGGCCGGTCCGCGCGACCAGTACGAGCTGTGGGGGTGGGTGCGGCTGTTCCCGAGCACGACCCTCCCGAGCTTCGCCGCGCCCACGCTCGGCAGCGAGGCCGTCGCGCCCGACGACGACTCGCTGCTCGTCCCGCCCACGGACGCTCTCGCGCAGTACGCGGACGTCCTCAACGTGGGCTCGTCGTCGAGCTTCGCGGGCACGTTCCCGGACGACCCGTTCCGTGCGCTCCTCGCGGAGCGCGCGAAGCTGTGGAACGACGCCCTCGCGCCGGCGGCCGGGTCGTACTCCCTGACGTTCACGCCGGACCCGGACGAGCCGGTGCGCGCCGTGCGGACCGCCGACGGCGGCGCGCTCGTCGTGGGCGCCATGACCTCGGCGGAGTCGATGACGGCGGAGGAGGGCGCCGTCGTCCCGCCGTCGACGGAGACCGAGAAGGCGCTGTTCGGCGACACCGAGGCCACGAACGTGCTCAAGGTCGGCTACGTCGACGTCGTCGCCATGTACGTGCCGCCCGCGGGCTCGGAGGAGCAGGTCCGCGTGCTCGGCACCGAGCACGTCGCGACGTCGATCGCCACCTCCTGACCCTCCGTAGGATGCACCCATGAGCGAACCCACCCAGCCGACGTTCGACGTGCGAGGCGCGGTCGACCTCTCCGCGCTGAACCGGCCGCAGGCGCCCCCGCCGGGACAGGACGGCGGCGCGCCCGCGGCCGGCGGGTACGTCGTCGACGTCACCGAGGAGACGTTCCCGCAGCTCGTCCAGGACTCCGCGCAGTACCCGGTCGTCGTGCTCCTGTGGATCCCGACCGACCAGGCGAACGCCCAGTTCGGCACCGAGCTCGCGCCCTCGCCGACGAGTACGCCGGCCGGTTCCTGCTGGCCCGCGTCGACGCGCAGGCGTTCCCGCAAGTCGCCGCCGCGTTCCAGGTGCAGGGCGTGCCGACGGTCGTCGCGGTGCTGCAGGGCCAGCCCGTGCCGCTGTTCCAGGGCGCGGCGCCGGCCGAGCAGGTGCGCTCCGTCCTCGACCAGGTGCTCGAGGCGGCCGAGGCCAACGGCGTGACCGGCCGCGCCCCGGCGCAGGGCGGCGACGGCACGCCCGCCGAGGACGTCGCGGCACCGGCACCGGAGCCCGAGCCGGAGCTTCCCCCGCTGCACCAGGAGGCCTACGACGCCATCGAGCGCGACGACCTCGAGTCCGCCGCCGCGGCCTACACGACGGCGATCAAGCAGGACCCGAAGGACGCGCTCGCCGTCGCCGGCCTCGCCCAGGTCCGGTTGCTCCAGCGCACCCGGGACGCGGACCTGGCGGCCGCCCGCGCCGCGGCCGCGGACGCCCCGGCCGACGTCGACGCGCAGCTCGCGGTCGCCGACCTCGACCTCCTCGGCGGCAAGGTCGACGACGCCTCGGGCGTCTCCTCGACCTCCTGCCGTCCGCGGACGCCGACGGCAAGGAGAAGCTGCGCGTGCGCCTCCTCGACTACTTCGAGGTCGTCGGACCGACCGACCCCCGCGTCGGCAAGGCCCGCCAGCGCCTCGCGATCAGCCTGTACTGACCCCGGCAGCCTGGCACCCGCGCCCCGTCCGCTCCGGCGGGCGGCGCGGTCGTCCACGAGGGCACCACGGTCCACGGTTGCCGAGCTCCCCGCCGTGGAGTTGGCTGGTCCTGTCACAGGGTCGTGGCGCCCCGGGGGAGACGACGATGAGTGCTGCCGATGCCGTGATCGACGTCCACGGCCTGACGAAGTCGTACGGGAGGTTCCCGGCGCTCACCGGCCTGGACCTGGTGGTCGAGCGCGGGCAGGTGCACGGGTTCCTGGGCCCGAACGGTGCGGGCAAGTCGACCACGATCCGGGTGCTGCTCGGCCTGCTGCGAGCCGACGGCGGGACGGTGCGCCTCCTGGGCGAGGACCCGTGGTCGGACGTCGTGGCGCTGCACCGCCGGCTCGCGTACGTGCCGGGCGACGTGTCGCTGTGGCCGGGAATGACCGGCGGCGAGGCGATCGACCTGCTCGGGTCGATGCGGGGCGGGCTGGACGAGGAGCGGCGCGCGGAGCTGGTCGAGCGGTTCGAGCTGGACCCGACCAAGCGGGGCCGGCAGTACTCCAAGGGCAACCGGCAGAAGGTCGCGATCGTCGCGGCCCTGGCCTCGGACGCGGAGCTGCTGATCCTGGACGAGCCCACCAGCGGGCTGGACCCGCTGATGGAGGCCGTGTTCCAGGACGTGATCGGCGAGGCGAAGCAGCGGGGGGCGACCGTGCTGCTGTCCAGCCACGTCATGGCCGAGGTCGAGACCCTGGCCGACCGGCTCAGCATCATCCGGGACGGCAGGGTCGTGCGGACCGGCACCCTGACCGACCTGCGCGGCGACGCCCGCACCACGGTGCACGCCGTCCTCGAGCGGGTCCCGGACGGACGGACCCTGGCCGCGCTGCACGAGGTCCGCCTCGACGGCCGCACGCTGTCCGCGACGATCGAGTCCGACCGGATCGGGCAGGCCATGACCGTGCTGACCGGGTACGGGCTCGTGTCGCTCACGGTCGAGCCGCCCTCGTTGGAGAGCCTGTTCCTGCGCCTGTACGACGACGCCCCGTCGACGTCCGGCCCCGCCGAGGTGAGCCGATGACCTCGACCACCTCCGCCGTCCGCCGCCGTCCCACGCGCGGTGCGGGCGACAGCCTCACCGGCACCGCGCTGCTGCTGCGCACCACCCTCGAGCACGACGGCCGGAGGTTCGCCCCGTGGATCGTCGCCGTGACCGTGCTCTCCGCGTCCTCCGTGCTCGTCTACCCGTGGGTGTTCCCCACCCAGGAGGCCCGCCAAGGACTGGCTGCCGCCGTCGGGTCCAACCCCGCCCTCGGGCTGATCTTCGGCCCCGCCTACGACCTCACCACCGCCGACGGGTTCAACGTCCTCGTCGCCGGCCTGCTCGTCGCGTGCCTCGCCGCCGGCGCCGACGTCGCGTCCGGTTCGGCGACGCCCTGCTGCAGGCCGTGGCCACCGTCCCGGCCGTCTGGACCGTGGCCGCCGTGTCGGTCGCCGCGGTCGGCGCGCGCCCCGCGGTCAGCCTCGTGGCGTGGGTGGGGGTCCTCGCCTCGTTCGCCCTCACCCTGCTCGGCCCCACCTTCGGGCTCGACGACTGGGTCCTCGGGATCAGCCCGTTCTGGCACGTCCCCGACGTCGCGGCGCCCGACGTCGACCTCACCGGGCTCGGCTGGGTCAGCCTGTTCACCCTCGGGTTCGTCCTCCTCGGGCTCGCCGGGTTCCGCCGCCGCGACCTCGCGCGCTGACCAGCGACCCGTCAGCCGGGGCGAGCCACGAGGACGCTCACGCCGGCACGAGGTAGAGCGCGCCGAGCGGCGGCACGCGCAGCTCGACGGAGTGCGCGCGCCCCTTCCACGGCACGGCCTCGGCCTGCACCTCGCCGAGGTTCCCGACGCCGGACCCGCCGTACACCTCCGCGTCGGTGTTGAGCACCTCGCGCCACGCGCCGTCGGAGGGCAGGGCGAGCCGGAAGCCTCGTGCGGCGTCCCGGCGAAGTTCACGACGACGGCGACCTGGCTCCCGTCGCGGCCGCGACGCAGGAAGGCGAGCAGGTTGTGGTCGGCGTCGTCGGCGTCGAGCCACTCGAACCCGGCCGGGTCGTGGTCGAGCTCCCACAGCGCGGGCGTGGCGCGGTAGAGCGCGTTGAGGTCGCGCACGGTGCGCTGGATGCCGGCGCGGCCGGGGTCGGCGGCGAGGCCGTCCCAGTCGAGCGAACGGCCCTCGTTCCACTCGGTGTGCTGCCCGATCTCGCTGCCCATGAACAGCAGCTGCTTGCCCGGGTGCGACCACTGGTACGCGAGGAACGAGCGGACCCCGGCGCGCTTCTGCCAGTCGTCGCCGGGCATCTTGCCGTACAGCGAGCCCTTGCCGTGCACGACCTCGTCGTGGCTGATCGGCAGGACGAACTGCTCGGAGTACGCGTAGACCATCGAGAACGTGATCTCGTGGTGGTGGTAGCGCCGGTTAATGGGCTCCTCGGCCACGTAGCGCAGGGAGTCGTTCATCCAGCCCATGTTCCACTTGAGCCCGAACCCGAGACCGCCGGACGACGTGGGCCGCGTGACGCCGGGCCAGGCGGTGGACTCCTCGGCGATCATCATGACGCCGGGCGTGCGCCGGTAGGCGGTGGCGTTGGCCTCCTGGAGGAACGAGATGGCCTCGAGGTTCTCGCGCCCGCCGTGCACGTTGGGGTGCCACTGCCCGGGCCCGCGCGAGTAGTCGAGGTAGAGCATCGAGGCGACGGCGTCGACGCGCAGGGCGTCGACGTGGAACTCCTCGAACCAGTAGGTCGCGTTGGCGACGAGGAAGTTGCGCACCTCGTTGCGCCCGAAGTCGAACACGTACGTGCCCCAGTCGGGCTGCTCGCCGCGCAGCGGGTCGGCGTGCTCGTACAGCGGCGTGCCGTCGAAGCGCGCGAGCGCCCACTCGTCGCGGGGGAAGTGGGCGGGTACCCAGTCGACGATGACGCCGACTCCGGCGGCGTGCAGGGCGTCGACGAGGTGGCGCAGCTCGTCGGGGTGTCCGAAGCGCGACGTGGGGGCGTAGTAGCCGGTGACCTGGTAGCCCCAGGACCCGCCGAAGGGGTGCTCGGCGACGGGGAGGAGCTCGACGTGGGTGAACCCCTGCTCCACGACGTACGCGGTGAGCTCGTCCGCGAGCTCGCGGTAGCCGAGGCCCTGGCGCCACGACCCCAGGTGGACCTCGTAGACGCTCAGCGGACCGTCGTGCGGGTCGCTCGACGCGCGCGCGGCCAGCCAGGCGTCGTCGGACCACGCGTGGTCGGACTCCACGACGACGCTCGCCGTCGCGGGCGGGACCTCGGCGCCCTTGGCGAGCGGGTCGGCCTTCTGCCGCCACGACCCGTCGGGGCCGAGGATCTCGTACTTGTAGCGCTCGCCGCCGCGCACGCCGGGGACGAACAGCTCCCAGACGCCGCTCGACCCGAGCGAGCGCATGGGGTGCGTGGCACCCCACCCGTTGAAGTCGCCGATGACGCGCACCGCGCGCGCGTTCGGCGCCCACACGGCGAAGGCCGTGCCCGTGGTGTCGCCGAGCACGCTGGGGTACGTGCGGACGTTGGCGCCGAGGACGCGCCACAGCTCCTCGTGGCGGCCCTCACGGACGAGGTGCTGGTCGACCTCGCCGAGCGTGGGCAGGAAGCGGTAGGGGTCGTCGGCCGTCGTCACGTGCTCGCCGTACCGGGCGCGCACGCGGTAGTCGGGCGCGTGGCGCGCGCCGTCGGCGTCCACGGGGACGGGGACGACGGCCGCCCACACGCCGTCGACCTCGTGGACGGCGGCGTGCTCGCCGTCGGTCGTGACGACGACGACCTCGTCGGCGAGCGGCCGCAGCACCCGGACGACGGCGCGCGCGTCGTCGACGTCGGGGACGAGGTGCGGGCCGAGGACGGCGTGCGGGTCGAAGGTGCGTCCGGCCGAGGCGGCAGCCAGGGCCTCCGGCTGCACGACGACGGGAAGAGGCGTGGGGGTGGAGTCCGGCCCGGTCATGGGGCAACCTTTCCACGTCTGCCCGTCGTCCACATGGCGAGCCCGGCCGAGGTGGGCGCGGGGCCGTCATCCGGCCCCGGCGAGGAGCCGGTCGACGGCGGCGAGCGGGATCGGCTCCCAGTCGGGCCGGTTGCGCGACTCGTAGACGACCTCGTAGAGCGCCTTGTCGAGCGTGAGGGCGCGCACGAGGGCCTGCGTCGTCGCGGCGTCGACTCCGGCGGTGTCGGCGCGCTCGTACGCCTCGAGGAACGCCGTGCGGGCCTGCACCGCCCAGCCCGGGTCCGGCGCGCTGCCGACCGCCGCGGCGTAGTCGAAGGAGCGGACGACGCCCGCGACGTCGCGCAGCGCGAGGTCGGGACGCGTGCGCTCGGCCACGGGACGCAGCGGCTCGCCCTCGAAGTCCAGAACCTTCCAGCCGAACCGGCGCGCGTGCAGCACCTGCCGAGGTGCAGGTCGCCGTGCACGGTCTGCAGCCGCGGCAGGGCGTCGGGGACGTGCGCGACCCCGGCCAGCCGCTCGGCCGTCCGGTCCCAGAACGCCGCGATCTCGTCGGCGCGCCGGGCGAGCGCGTGCGACGACGCGACCGCCTCGTCGGACCGGCGGCGCAGGTCGTCGACGAGCCACCGGGCGTCCACGGGCTGCCCGACGCCGAACGCCTCCCGCAGCGCGGCGTGCAGGTCGGCGAGCACGCGTCCGAGGTCGGCCGCGAGCTCGGCGAAGGAGGCCCCCTGGCCGGCGTACGAGCACGCGAGGTCGAACCCGTCGCGAGCGCCCTGGACGAACTCGCCGAGGATCGCGAGGTGGGCGGACCGGGTGGGCGGGGCGGGGCCGGGGTCGTCGGCGGCGTCCCACGTGACCTCGAGCCACGCGAGCGGACGGGGCACGCCGGTCCAGCTGCCGGGCGAGGGCGTGCGGGATCGTCACGTCGGGGTTGGGGCCGACGGCGATGGCGCGCAGGACCTTGAGCATCGTCCCGCCCGCGGTCGCGGGCAGCAGGACCGAGCTGTTCGACTGCTCGACGGACAGCGCGCGCCCGTCCGTGAGGTCGACGCGCGGGCCGGCGGGGTCGCCGTCGTCCGTCGGGTCCGGCAGGTCCCACGTCGCGGCGGCGAGGAGCGCGGCCCAGCAGGCCGGGTGCGCGGCGCCGTCGTGCACGGCCCACGTGGCACCGTCCTCGACGAGCTCACCGATCGGGGCCGGCCCGGGCGTCGTCGCGCGGGCCGTGCCGGCGGGGACGAGCACGAGCGGGACCTGGACGACGAGGTCGACGCCCTCGCCCACGAGACGCACGAGGTGCAGGTCGACCCGCGTCCCCGCCGGGACGTCACCGGTCCCGGGCGGCGGGGGCGACGGGACGTCGAGCGCGAAGGACATCCACGGCTCGTGCCGCACGGCGACGCCCTTGACCGGGTACCAGCGCCGCGCGGGCAGCCAGGCGTCGAGGAGCGCGAGCAGGTCGGGGGAGGGGGTGCTCGTGCGCCGTGCCGTCACCTGTCGCTCCCGTCCCGTCGTCCGCCCCGGTGCCGTCAGTCGTCCTCCGTCGGGGGCGCGACCACCAGCCAGTAGAAGTCGCGCGAGCCCCATGTCATCACGACCTCGCCGTCCTCGCTCACGCGCGGGAAGTGCGCCCCGCCGAAGACGTCGAGCAGGTCGGCGCCGACGTGGTCGGGGAGACGGATCGTCGCGGACCGCGCGGTGGCCGACAGGTTGGCGGCGCACAGCAGCGTCTCGGTGGGCGTGCGGCGCAGGAACGCGATGATCGACTCGTTGTCGCACTCGAGCGCGACGAAGTCGCCCGTGCCGAAGCCGGGGTGGCGGCGGCGCACCTTGAGCATGCCGTGCACCCAGTGCAGCAGCGAGGTCGACTGCTCGAGCTGGCCCTCGACGTTGACGTACCCGTAGTGGTGCACGAGCGACTGGATGAGCGGCAGGTAGAGCTTGCCCGGGTCCGCGGTGGAGAACCCCGCGTTGCGGTCCGGCGTCCACTGCATCGGGGTGCGGACGGCGTCGCGGTCGGGCAGCCAGATGTTGTCCCCCATGCCGATCTCGTCGCCGTAGTACAGGCACGGGCTGCCCGGCAGGGACAGCAGGAGCGCGTGCGCGAGCTCGACCTCCTTGCGCGAGTTGTCGAGCAGCGTCGCGAGCCGTCGGCGGATGCCGACGTTGGCGCGCATGCGCGGGTCCTGCGCGTACCAGCCGTACATCGACGCGCGCTCCTCGGTGGAGACCATCTCGAGCGTGAGCTCGTCGTGGTTGCGCAGGAACGTGCTCCACTGGCCGCCGCGCGGGATCTCGGGCGTGTCCGCCAGGATCTCGAGCAGCTGGTTCGCGCGCTGGTCGCGGATCGCGTAGTAGATGCGCGGCATGACGGGGAAGTGGAAGCACATGTGGCACTCCGGCTCCTCCTCCGTGCCGAAGTAGTCCACGACCTCGCGCGGCCACTGGTTCGCCTCGGCGAGCAGGATGCGGCCGGGGAACTCGGTGTCCACCATCGTGCGCACGCGCCGCAGGAAGTCGTGCGTGCGCGGCAGGTTCTCGCAGTTCGTGCCCTCCTCCTCGAACAGGTAGGGCACGGCGTCGAGCCGGAAGCCGTCCACGCCCATCTGGAGCCAGAACCGCGCGACGTCGAGCATGGCGTCCGCGACGCGCGGGTTCTCGAAGTTGAGGTCCGGCTGGTGGGAGAAGAACCGGTGCCAGAAGAACTGGCGCCGCACGGGGTCGAAGGTCCAGTTCGACGTCTCGGTGTCGACGAAGATGATGCGCGCGTCCGGGTAGCGCGAGTCGTCGTCGCTCCACACGTAGAAGTCGCCGTACGGCCCTCCGGGTCGGCGCGGGACGCCTGGAACCAGGGGTGCTGGTCGCTCGTGTGGTTCATGACGAGGTCGATGACGACGCGGATCCCGCGCGCGTGCGCCTCGCTGACGAGCTCGGCGAAGTCGGACGTCGACCCGTACTGCGGGGCGATCGCGGTGTAGTCCGAGACGTCGTAGCCGCCGTCGCGCAGCGGCGAGGGGTAGAACGGCGGCAGCCACAGCGCGTCGATCCCGAGCCACTGGAGGTAGTCCAGGCGGTCGATGAGCCGCGCAGGTCGCCCGTCCCCGTGCCGTCGGAGTCCGAGAACGCCCGGACGATGACCTCGTAGAACACCGCCGTGCGGTACCACTCCGGGTCGTCGGACAGGCCGGGGCGCGCGTCGACGGGCGGGACCGGCTGGCGGCGCGGGGGCAGCGCCGCGATCGGCACGGGTGCCGTCACGGGCGGCACGGGGGCGGGGCCGGCGGACACGCCGCGCGGTGCGGTCGGCGGCGTCGTCATGCGGGCCTCACGTGCACGACGTGCGCCACCTGGCGCCACGGCTCGAGACGCACGTACACGTCCTGACCCCAGCCGTAGCTCTCGCCCGACAGCTCGTCGTGCGCGACGAACGACGGCGACCACGGGTCGTGGCCCGGCGGGGGCTCGGGCAGGCCGAGCGCGGCGAGGTCGAGGTGCACGGTGGACTCCTGCGGCGATTGGGGGTCGAGGTTGACGACGACGACGACGGTGTCCGCCTCCCCCGTGGGGGAGTGCTCGGCGGGCAGGTGCCGGGAGAACGCGAGGACCTGGTCGTTCGTCGTGGGGTGGACCGTGAGGTCGCGCAGCTGGCGGAGCGCGGGGTGGTCGCGGCGGACCTCGTTGAGGCGCGTGAGCAGCGTCGCGATGCCGATGTCGTCGGCGGCCGCCCAGTCGCGCGGCTTGTACTCGTACTTCTCGTTGTCGATCTGCTCCTCGACGCCCGGCCGGGGCACGTTCTCGACGAGCTCGTACCCGGAGTACACGCCCCACGTCGGCGAGCCGAGGGCGGCGAGCACCGCGCGCACCGCGAACCCGGCGACGCCGCCGTGCTGGAGGTAGGGCGGGAGGATGTCGTGCGTGGTCGGCCAGAACGACGGGCGCATGTAGCTCCCCGCCGGTCCCGAGACCTCCTCGAGGTACTCCGCGAGCTCCTCGCGCGTGTTGCGCCACGTGAAGTACGTGTACGACTGGTGGAACCCGATGCGCGCGAGCGTGTGCATCATCGCGGGCTTGGTGAATGCCTCCGACAGGAAGATCACCTCGGGGTTCGTGCGGCGGACCTCCGCGAGCAGCCACTCCCAGAAGTCGAGCGGCTTGGTGTGCGGGTTGTCGACGCGGAACGCGGTGACGCCCCGCTCGATCCACACGCGCACCACGCGCAGCACCTCGGCGTAGATGCCCGCGGGGTCGTTGTCGAAGTTCAGCGGGTAGATGTCCTGGTACTTCTTGGGCGGGTTCTCCGCATAGGCGATGGAGCCGTCGACGCGCGTCGTGAACCACTCCGGGTGCTCGCGGACCCAGGGGTGGTCGGGCGAGCACTGCAGCGCCAGGTCGATCGCCACCTCGAGCCCGTTGCGCCGGGCCTCCTTGACGAACGCCCGGAAGGTGCGCTCGCTGCCGAGCTCCGGGTGGATCGCGTCGTGGCCGCCGTCCGCCGACCCGATCGCGTACGGGCTGCCCGGGTCGCCCGGCACGGCGGTGAGGGAGTTGTTGCGGCCCTTGCGGTGCGTGGCGCCGATCGGGTGCACCGGCGTGAGGTAGACGACGTCGAAGCCCATCGCCGCGATCGCCGGCAGCCGGCGGGCCGCGGCGGTGAACGTGCCCGAGCGCCACCGCCCGTCCTTGAGCCGGCGCGCCCCCTCGGAGCGCGGGAACATCTCGTACCACGCGCCGCGAGCGCGAGCGGGCGGTCCACGCGCAGCGGGTACGTGGCCGACGCGGTGACGTGGTCGCGCAGGGGTGCGCGCCCGAGGGCCTCGCGCACCTCGAGCGACGTCGCCGCGGCGAGACGCGCGGCCGCGGGCCGCGTGGCGTCCGCGAGCGCCGCCTCCGCGTCGGCGAGCGCGCGGGCGTCGGCGGGTTCGCGCGCGACGTCGTCGGCCAGGACGCGCTCGAACAGCCGCACCCCCTCGGCCAGCATGAGGTCGACGTCGACGCCCGCCTCGATCTTCACCGTCGCGTCGTGCGCCCACGTGCCGTACGGGTCGCTCCAGCCTCGACGCGCAGCGACCAGTCACCCGTGGCGTCGGGGTGGAGGGTCGCGCGGAACCGGTCGAGGCCGGGTGCGACGTCGACCATCCGCGCCGTGCGCTCGGACCCGTCGGGCGCGACGAGGACGGCGGTCGCGGCGACGGCGTCGTGGCCCTCGCGGAACACGGTGGCCTCCACGGGCACCATCTCGCCGACGACGGCCTTCGCCGGCCAGCGGCCGCCCTCGACGACGGGCGACACCTCGAGGACGGGGATGCGGCCGATGGGGGCGGCAGGGGTGGGCGACGGGGGACGGAGGGGGGCGCTGGCCGGTGGGGTCGACGTCACACGGACAACGTATCGAGCCTGCGGGGGGCAGGCACCTGGGGAGAGGTCGTCGGGCCTGCCGGACCGGCGACGCGGGCGCGTGGCGGACGTCCGCGTGCGCGCGACGCCACGACGGCGACGCGGGGTGTGCGGTCCCGTCCGGCTGCGTACGCTCGTCCCCGTGAGAGCGATCCGACGGTTCACCGTCCGCACCCTGCTGCCCGCCCCGCTGCGCGACCTCGACGAGCTGGCGCACAACCTGCGCTGGTCGTGGCACGCGCCGACGCGCGACCTGTTCGTGGGCATCGACCCGGAGCTGTGGGAGCAGGTGCACGGCGACCCGGTCGCGCTCCTCGGCGCGCTCGGGCCGGACCGGCTCGCCGCGCTGGCGGGCGACGCCGCGTTCGTCGAGCGCGTGCGCGCCGCGGCGGACGACCTGCGCCACTACCTGCAGGACGACCTGTGGTACCAGCAGCGCGCCGCGGCGGGCGACGGCTCGCTGCCGACGGCGATCGCGTACTTCTCCCCGGAGTTCGGGATCACCTCCGTGCTGCCGCAGTACTCCGGCGGCCTGGGGATCCTCGCGGGCGACCACCTCAAGAGCGCGAGCGACCTCGGCGTGCCGATCGTCGCGTCGGCCTCCTGTACGGCGCGGGCTACTTCCGCCAGTCCCTCACGCGCGACGGCTGGCAGGTCGAGACCTACCCGCTCCTCGACCCGGACGGTCTCCCGCTGACGCTGCTGCGCGAGGACGACGGCACGCCCGCGCGCGTCTCGCTCGGCCTGCCCGGCGGGCGCGCGCTGCACGCGCACGTGTGGGTCGCGGCGGTCGGCCGCGTGCCGCTGCTGCTGCTCGACTCGAACGTGCCCGGCAACGACGAGGCCGCGCGCAAGGTCACGGACCGCCTCTACGGCGGTGGCGGCGAGCACCGGCTGCAGCAGGAGCTGCTCCTCGGCGTGGGCGGCGTGCGCGCGCTGCGCCTGTGGTCGCGGCTCACCGGCGCACCGGAGCCGGAGGTCTACCACACGAACGAGGGGCACGCGGGCTTCCTCGGCGTGGAGCGCATCCGCGAGCTCGTGGACGGCGGGCTGACCTTCGACGAGGCGCTCGAGGCGGTTCGGGCCGCGACCGTGTTCACGACGCACACGCCCGTCCCGGCCGGGATCGACCGGTTCGCGCGCGAGCTCGTGGCCCAGTACTTCGGCGGAGACATGACGGTCGAGGGGCTGCCGGTCGACCGCGTCCTCGACCTCGGCGCCGAGGACTACGACGGCGGCGACCCCACCGTGTTCAACATGGCGGTCATGGGGCTGCGGCTCGGCGGCCGCGCCAACGGCGTCTCGCTGCTGCACGGCCAGGTGTCGCGCGGCATGTTCGAGGGCCTGTGGCCGGGCTTCGACGCCCGCGAGGTGCCGATCACGTCCGTCACGAACGGCGTCCACTCGCCGACGTGGGTCGACCCGGCGCTCGCGGCCGTCCAGGCCGAGCGGCTCGGGCTCGACGAGCTGACCGCCGACACCGCGTCGTCGGGCTGGCTGCGCACGTCCGGCTCCGGCGACGGGCCCGCCGTGGCCGACGACGAGCTGTGGGCCCTGCGCCGAGAGATGCGCGGCCGGCTCGTCGAGGAGGCGCGGCGCCGCCTGCGCCGGTCCTGGCGCGAGCGCGGGGCGAGCCCCGCCGAGCTCGGCTGGATCGACGACGTGCTCTCGCCCGACGTGCTGACCATCGGGTTCGCGCGCCGCGTGCCCACGTACAAGCGGCTCACGCTCATGCTGCGCGACCCCGCGCGGCTCAAGGCGCTGCTGCTGCACCCGGAGCGTCCCGTCCAGCTGGTCGTCGCGGGCAAGTCGCACCCGGCGGACGACCAGGGCAAGCGGCTCATCCAGCAGCTCGTGCGGTTCACCGACGACCCCGAGGTGCGCCACCGCATTGTCTTCCTGCCGAACTACGACATCGGCATGGCGCAGTCGCTCTACCCGGGCTGCGACGTGTGGCTCAACAACCCCCTGCGCCCGCTCGAGGCGTCCGGGACGTCCGGCATGAAGTCGGCGCTCAACGGCGGGCTGAACCTTTCGATCCTCGACGGGTGGTGGGACGAGTGGTTCGACGGCGAGAACGGCTGGGCGATCCCGACCGCCGACGGCGTCGACGACCCGGACCGGCGCGACGACCTCGAGGCCGCCGCCCTCTACGACCTCGTCGAGCACCAGGTCGCGCCGCGCTTCTACCACCGCACCGACGACGGCGTCCCCGGCCGGTGGCTCGAGATGGTCCGCCACACGCTCGCGACGCTCGGGCCCAAGGTGCAGGCGACGCGCATGGTGGCCGAGTACGTCACGCGGCTCTACGCTCCCGCGGCCGCCGCCGGGCGTGCGCTCGCCGCCGACGCGCTCGCCCCCGCGCGCGAGCTCGCGCACTGGAAGCGGTCGGTGCGCGACGGCTGGTCGCGCGTGCGCGTCGACCACGTCGACTCCAGCGGCGTCAGCGAGGTGCCGCAGGTCGGCGACCGGCTCACCGTGCGCGCGTACGTCTCGCTCGGCGACCTCCGTCCGGACGACGTCGAGGTGCAGGTCGTGCACGGGCGCGTCACCGAGGCCGACGTCATCGAGGAGTTCACGGCGCAGCCGATCGCCCTCGCCGAGACGTACGAGGCCGGGCGGCACGCGTTCGCCGGCGAGGTCGTGCTCGAGGCGTCGGGCCCGTTCGGCTACACCGTGCGCGTCGTGCCGAAGCACGACGGGCTCCCGAGCGCGGCGGAGCTCGGCCTGGTGGCCAACGCCTGACGTCCTCCGGCACCCACCTGCCGCGAGGTAGAACCC
Source organism: Cellulosimicrobium sp. CUA-896 (assembly GCF_001942335.1). Taxonomy (GTDB): domain Bacteria; phylum Actinomycetota; class Actinomycetes; order Actinomycetales; family Cellulomonadaceae; genus Cellulosimicrobium. Next base: position 54,732 of record NZ_MKKH01000079.1, read on the forward strand.
GCGGTCGCGAGATAGAACATCACGGCTTCTATCTCGCGACCGCGGGTTCTACCTCACGACGCCGCGGTTGTCCTGGATCGGGGTCGGTGGCTCTCGGCCGCGTCGCGACTGTCCACAGGCTCTTGCGGGATCGTGGCCGAGGCACCGGTGCTCCGCCAGGCTGGGCCGTGTGAGCACCGACGAACGAACCGTCCGGACGAGTGACCAGCGATCCCGTCGCTCGCGTGAGCGCACCGACCGCACGTCGGACCTGTCGTGGCTGCCGTCGGTGACCCGGTCCTCCCCGGAGCGACGCGCGGAGATCGCCGCCGCCGTGCGCAGCGGCGCGTTGGTCCGGGCCCGGCAGGGGGTCTACGTACGCCCACCGGACCAGTTCTCCTCCCCGGCCGGCGCCGCCGCGAAGCCGTGGTGACGAACGCCGTCGCGCTCGCGGCACGGCTCACCACGGAGTACTGGTTCAGCCACTCGACCGCTGCCGTCCTGCACGGGCTCTGGACGTGGCGGCTCGCCGACGAGGTGCACGTCACCCAGCTCGGCAACCCGTCCGTGCGCCGCCGGACCGATCACGGGGTCAGGCGGCACTGGACGGCGCTGGTGGACGAGGACCGCGACGTGGTCGGCGGTCTGCCGGTCACGTCGCTCGAGCGGACGATCGTCGACTGCGCCCGCTCCCTGCCGCCCGTGGCCGGGCTCGTCGTCGCGGACTCCGGTCTGCGTGCCGGTGCGGACCGCGACCGGATCGCCGTCGTCCTCGAGGCCGCGGCGGGTGGCCGCGGTGTCCGACGGGCGCGTCAGGTTCTCACCGAGGCCGACGGTCGCTCGGAGTCCCCGGGGGAGAGCGTGGTGCGATGGGTCGTCGTCGACGCGGGCCTGCCCCGCCCGGAACCGAACGTCACCGTGCCGACCTGGCGGGGCGCGTACCGGCTCGACCTCGCATGGACGGCCCACCGCGTCGCGGTCGAGTTCGACGGCGCGATCAAGTACTCGGGCGGGGAGTACGGCGACCCGCAGCGCCGGCTCCTCGCCGAGAAGGCCCGTCACGACGCGCTGGTGGAGGCCGGATGGCTCGTCCTGCGCGTGACGTGGGACGACCTCACCGATCCCGACGTCGTCGCGCGCCGGGTCCGGTCAGCGCTCGCGCGGCGGTCCCGCGACGCGGAACTCGTCCGGACGTCCACGAGGTAGAAGCATGGGTCGCGAGATAGGGCTCCGCGGGTTCTACGTCGCGACCGGTAGTTCTACGTCGCGACCTGGGGTTCTACGTCGCGACCCGGGAGTGAGTGCGCCCCCGGCGAGCGGCTGGGCGAGGAGCTCAGGCGAGCTCGGCCGCCAGCGCGCGGCCGGCGACGCGGCCGGAGAAGAGGCACCCGCCGAGGAACGTGCCCTCGAGCGCGCGGTGGCCGTGCACGCCGCCGCCGCCGAACCCGGCCGCCTCGCCGGCGGCCCACAGGCCGGGCAGGACGGCGCCGTCGGCGCGCAGCACGCGCCCGGACGTGTCGGTCCACAGGCCGCCGAGCGTCTTGCGCGTGAGGACGGACAGCCGGACGGCGAGCAGAGGCCCGTCCTTCGGCGTCGTGAGCGGGCGCGGCGGGGACACGCGGATGAGGCGGTCGACGCGGTAGCGGCGCGCCATGGCGGTGGCGACCACCTGCGGGTCCTTGCCGAGGCCGGTGCGGACCTGCTCGTCGCGTCGGTGGACGAGGCTCGCGAGGGCGTCGGGGTCGACGTGGCCGCGCGAACCGGGGGTGGCGTCGACGAGAGCGTTCATGCGGCCGGCGAGCTCCTCCGGGGTGTCGGCCCAGACGAACTCGGGGGACTGCTCGGCGAACCGCGCGACCGGTCCGACGGCGCCCGGCAGCACGCGTTGGGCCAGCAGGCGCACGTCCTTGCCCGTGAGGTCGGGGTTCTGCTCCGAGCCGGACAGGGCGAACTCCGTCTCCATGATCGCCTTGTTGAGCACGAACCAGGAGTGGTCGTCGCCGCGCTCGGTGAGGTGCCGCAGGGCCCCGAGGGCGTCGAAACCGGGGAACAGGGGGGCGGGGAGCCGGTTGCCGTCGGCGTCGAGCCACAGCGAGCTGGGCCCGGGCAGGATGCGGATGCCGTGGTTCGTCCACACGGGGGAGTGGTTCGCGATGCCCTCGGGGTAGTGCCACATGCGGTCCTCGTGGACGAGCGCGGCGCCGGAGTCGGCCGCGGCAGCGAGCGCCAGGCCGTCGGTCGAGTCCGGCACGCCGGACAGCATGCGCCCCGGGAGCCGCCCGGCGGACGCGGGCCACCGCGACGCGACGAGCGCGTGGTTCGCGCCGATCCCGCCGGACGTCACGACGACGGCGCCCGCCGCGATCTCGACCTCGCCGACGACGTCGCGCGAGGACGGCGCGCCGCGCTCGGCGTCCGACGGCGCGAGCACCTGCGCGCGCACGCCCGTCACCGCCCCGTCGGTCACGACGAGCGACGTGACGCGGTGCCGGAACCGGAGGTCGAGCAGCCCCGCGGCGCGGGCGTCGAGCGCGGCGCGCACGAACGGCTCGAGGACGGCGGGGCCGGTGCCCCACGTGACGTGGAAACGCGGCACGGAGTTGCCGTGCGCGCCCACCTGCCCGTCGGACCCGGGCTGCCCGTTCGTGCCGGCCTGCACCGGGTAGCCGCCGCGCTCGGCCCACTGCACGAGCGGGAACCACCGCACGCCGCGGGCGTGCAGCCAGGGGCGCATCTCGCCGGCGGCGAAGTCGACGAACGCGCGCGCCCACGCGTAGCCGTGCCGGTCGGGGCCCTCGCCGCGGTCGGCGCCGGGCGCGAACTGGGCGGAGCCGAGCCAGTCGTCGAACGCCAGCTCGGCGGAGTCGTGCACGCCCATGCGCCGCTGCTCGGGCGAGCCGACGAGGAACAGCCCGCCGAACGACCACCACGCCTGGCCGCCGAGGCTCGCCGCGGGCTCCTGGTCGAGCAGGACGACGCGGCGCCCCGCCGCGGTGAGCTCGCCGGCGGCGACGAGCCCGGCGAGGCCCGCACCGACGACGACGACGTCCACCGGCCCGGCCACCTCGGTGTGATCGGTGTCACTCATGGGCGAAGACTAGAGGACGGGCGGCGGCGAGGGCAGGGGCGTCGCGGTGGACACGTAGACGCGCAGGTTCAGCGGCTCGAGCACGACGACGTCGCCCGGCCGCGCGAGCCCGTCGCCGTCGACGTCCGCGCGGTCGCCGGGATGCTCCCACGCGGAGTCCCAGGCGAGCGTCCACCGCTCCGGCTCGCCGCCGGCCGCGGCGCGGAGCCCCGGCAGCGTGACGTCGACCGGGTCGAGGCCCCCCGCCAGGACGACGAGCACGTCGCTCGCGCCGGGGGCGGGCGCGGTGCGCAGCATCTGGAGCGTGCGCACGCCCGGGTCGTGCCACGTCGCGTGGTCGAGCCCGGCGCCGTCGGCGCCGAACCAGGCGAGGTCAGGCACGCCGTCCGGGACGCCACCGGGCCCGGTCGGCCGGGGGCGCCCGGTGTAGAACGCGTCGGGGCGCAGCGCGGCGTGCTCGCGGCGCAGGGCGAGCAGGTGCCGGGCCGTGGCGAGCAGGTCCTTGCGCCACGGCGACAGGTCCCAGGACACCCACGACGTCTCGTCGTCGACCACGTAGGCGTTGTTGTTGCCGCGCTGCGTGCGGCCCATCTCGTCGCCCGCGGTGATCATCGGCGTCCCCGCGGAGAGCAGGAGCGTCGCGAGGACGTTGCGGATCGAGCGGCGCCGCAGCGGGGCGATCTCGAGGCCGGGCCCCGCGGCTCCCGGTGCGTCGTCCGGGAGCGCGTCGACGGCGTCCCCCACGGGCCCCTCGAGCCCGTGGTTCCACGACCGGTTGTCGTCCGTGCCGTCGCGGTTGCCCTCGCCGTTGGCCAGGTTGTGCTTGTGCTCGTACGCGACGAGGTCGGCGAGCGTGAAGCCGTCGTGCGCCGTCACGTAGCTGATCGAGGCGACGGGGCCGCGCAGCAGCGGGGGGTCGCTGTGCCCGAAGAGGTCCGCCGACCCGGCCAGTCGCGTCGCGAGGTCGCGCACGCCGTGCCCGGCGCGCCCGTGCGCCGCCTCGCGCGCGTCCGCGAGCCAGAACTGGCGCACCGCGTCGCGGAACCGGTCGTTCCACTCCCCGAACGGCGGCGGGAACTGCCCGGTGCGCCACCCGCCCGGCCCGACGTCCCACGGCTCGGCGACGAGCTTGAGCCCGCACAGCACGGGGTCGGTCTGGAGCGCGACGAGGAACGGGTGGTGCGCGTCGAAGCCGTCGACCCCACGCCCCAGGGTCACGGCGAGGTCGAAGCGGAACCCGTCGACGCCCACGACCTGCGCCCAGTACCGCAGCGAGTCCAGGGCGGCGCGGACCACGGCCGGGCGGCGGAAGTCCAGGCTGTTGCCCGTCCCGGTGACGTCCGCGAGCCGCGCGGGCGATCGGCCGTCGTGCAGGTAGTACAGCGGGTTGTCGAGCCCCCGCCACGACAGGTGGTAGCCGTCCGGGCCGCCCTCGCACGTGTGGTTGTGGACGACGTCGAGCAGCACCTCGATCCCCGCCTCGTGCAGCAGGTGCACCATGCCGCGCACCTCGTCGAGCACGGCCTCCGGGCCCGCCTCCCGGGCGGCGCGCGTCGCGTACGCGGCGTGCGGCGCGAAGAACCCGAGCGTCGAGTAGCCCCAGTAGTTGGTGCGCCCGGCCGCCAGCAGGTGCGGCTCGGGGACGTTCGCGTGGATCGGCAGGAGCTCGAGCGTCGTGACGCCGAGCTCGCGCAGGTGCGCGATCGTCACCGGGTGCGCGGCGCCCGCGTACGTGCCGCGCAGGTGCTCGGGGAGCGCCTCCAGGCGCTGCGTCAGGCCGCGCACGTGCGCCTCGTACACCACGGTCCGCGACCAGGGCACCCGGGGCCGCGGTGCGAGGGGAGCCGTCGGCTCCGGCACGACGACGGAGTGCGGCACGTACGGCAGCGAGTCCCGGTCGTCCGCCGGCCCGTCCGCGTCCGGGCCGGCGTGGCCGCGGATCGCCGGGTCGTCGACGAGCTCGCCCACGAGGCCGCGCGCGTACGGGTCGACGAGCAGCTTGGCCGGGTTGTGCCGCAGCCCCGCCGCCGGGTCCCACGGCCCGTGCACTCGGAACCCGTACCGCTGCCCCGGCCGCACGCCGGTCACGTGCGCGCGCCAGACCCCGTACGCCGGGCCCGACAGCGCGACGCGGCGCTCGCGGAAGCGCGCCGGGGCGCCGTCGTCCCCGGTGCCGTCGACGGCCTCGTCGACCTCGTCCAGGCGGTCGACCAGGCACAGCTCGACGGCGGTCGCGTGCGACGCGAGGACCGCGACGTCGACGCCGTCGCCCGCGAGGTGGACGCCGAGCCGCGGCTGGGGCGCGTGCCGGTCGGTCTCGGGCGGCGTCCCGGCGTCTGCGCCGGGCGCGGGGGTCGCGGGGAGGTCGGGGTCCGGGCGGTGAGGTGGAGCGTGCACGTGTCCATTGTGGCCGCAGTCACCGACCTGTCACCGACCAGGCCCCGCGCCCGCCGGTACGCTGCCCTGAGCGGACCCGGCGCGCCGCCGTTTCCGACGGCCAGGCGCACCGGCCACGTCACCGTCCACCGACCTGCCCACAGACCGCCAGCACAGGGAGCGAGCCCGATGCGGATCGTCGTCGCCGTCAAGTACGTCCCGGACATCCACGCCGACCGGGGCTTCGAGGGCGGGCGCGTGGTCCGCCGGCCCGACGAGGGGACGCTCAACGAGCTCGACGAGAACGCGGTCGAGGCGGCCCTGCGGCTCGTCGAGTCGCTGCCGGACGACGAGCGTGCGGCGAGCGAGGTCGTCGTCGTGACGGTCGCCGGCCCCGACGCCGACGCCGCGGTGAAGAAGGCCTTCCAGCTCGGTGTCGACCGCGGGGTGCGCGTGAGCGACGACGCGGTCGCGGGCTCGGACTACTTCGGCACCGCGCGCGTGCTCGCCGCCGCGGTGCGCCGCCTCGCGGAGGAGAGCCCCGTCGACCTCGTCGTGACGGGCATGGCGGCGCTCGACGGACTCGGCTCGGTCGTCCCGACGCTGCTGTCCGCCGAGCTCGGCCTGCCGCAGCTCACGCTCGCGGGCCGGCTCGAGCTCACGGGCGAGCCCGGCTCGCGCGGCGCGCGCGTCACGCGCGAGCTGGACGGCGTCGACGAGGTGCTCGAGGCACCGCTGCCCGCGGTGGTCAGCGTGACCGACCACGCGAACGACCCCCGCTTCCCGAACTTCACGCTCATCATGGCCGCACGCTCCAAGCCCGTGGAGGCGTGGAGCCTCGCGGACGTGGGCGTGGACCCGGCGGACGTCGGGGACGCGGGGGCACGCACCCGCGTGCTCGACGCCGCGCCGCGCCCGCCGCGCCCCGAGGCCGAGATCGTCGTCGACAAGGGCGAGGGCGGGCGCGCGCTCGCCGACTACCTCATCCGCAACGACCTGGTCTGAGAGGACGCGACCGTGACCAGCACCCCTGAGACCACCTCCGTGGCCACCCCGGAGAGCACCGGCAACCGCACCGTCCTCGTCCTGCTCGACACGCCCGGGACCGAGCTGCGCTCGCCCTGCTCGAGCTCATCACCCTCGCGCGCCGGGTCGGCCGCGTCGAGGCGGTCGCGCTCGAGGCCCCGAGCCTCGAGGTGCTCGCCCAGCTCGGCGCGTACGGCGTCGGGACGGTGCGCCAGGCCGAGCCCTCCGCCGACGGGCACGCCGTCACGGGCGACGCCCTCCACCTCACGCCGGTCGTCGCGGAGGCGCTCGCCGCCGCGGCGCGCACCACGGGTGCCGACGCCGCCCTGCTCACCTCGTCGTTCCCGAACAAGGAGGCCGCGGCGCGGCTCGCGCACCTCACGGGCGCGGGGCTCGTGATCGACGCCTCCGGCCTGCACGACGACGGCACGCACCTCGTCGCGGACAAGCGCGTCTTCGCCGGCTCGTGGGACGTGCGCAGCGCCGTGACGACGGAGCTCGCCGTCCTGACGGTCCGCGCGAACGCCGTCGTGCCCGAGCCGGCGCCCGAGGCGGTCGCGGTCGAGGTCGTGGGTCTCGGCGTCGAGGTCTCGGCGGCGGCGACCGCGGCGCGGGTCGTCTCTCGCACCGCGCACGAGACGTCGGGCAGCGGCCGTCCCGCGCTCGGGGAGGCCGCGATCGTCGTCACGGGCGGGCGCGGCACGAACGGCGACTTCGCCCCCGTGGTCGAGCTCGCCGACGCGCTCGGCGCCGCGGTCGGGGCCACGCGTGACGCCGTGTACGAGGGCTGGCACGACCAGTTCGTCGGGCAGACCGGCGTCACCGTGGCCCCGCGCCTGTACATCGGCGCGGGCGTCTCGGGCGCGCCGCACCACCGGGGCGGCATGCAGGCGGCGCAGGTCGTCGTCGCGGTGAACAACGACCCGGAGTGCCCGCTGTTCGAGATCTCCGACTTCGCGGTCGTGGGGGACCTCGCCGAGGTGCTGCCCCAGGCCGCGCAGGCGATCCGCGAGCACCGGTCGACGCCGCGGTAGCCGCCCTGCCGCACAGCGCGCGCCCAGAGTTCACCCGCTGGTCGCCCGGCGGCCGGGGTGGCGTCATCCGACGTCCCTAGCGTGCGGGGCAGCTCCTCGGCCGCGAGGAGTCCCCCCACCTCGTGGAGACGACCGATGACGACCACTCCCGCCCCCGAGCAGCGCTCGCTGCTGCCCCTCGCCCCCCACGCGCGCGGCAAGCGCAGCCCCGTGACGTGCCGGCTCAAGTGCGCCGACGCGTGCTCGCACGCGGCGCCGAACGCGAGCGACAACGAGTACTTCCGCGACGTCGCGGGCCGCGCGCTGTCCCGCCGCGCGCTGCTCGGCGGTCTCGCCGTGGGCGCGGCCGCGTCGTGGTCGGCGCGCAGACGGTCGCCGCACCGCCTGCCGCGGCCGAGGGGGCGGTCGCGACCGGCCGTGGCCACGGGCACGGCCACGGCCGCCCGCCCCGCGGCCTGGCCTTCGGTCCGATCGCGCCGCAGGCCGCCACGACCGACGCGCTGGTCGTGCCGGACGGCTACGCCTGGCGCCCGATCATCCGGTGGGGCGACCCGATCCTGCCCGGGGGCGAGGACTTCGACGTCGCACGTCAGACACCGGAGCGGCAGGCCCGCCAGTTCGGCTACAACAACGACTACCTCGACATCCTCCCGCTCGAGCGCTCGCACCATCTCGCCAACTGCCGCACCCCCGGGCGCGGTCCCGGCCGTGGCACGCGCGGGCTCCTCGTGACCAACCACGAGTACACGAACCCCGCGATCATGTTCGACGACTCCTACGACGCCCCGACGCGCCGCGCCATCGAGCGCGCCGCGCACGGCATGTCGGTCGTCGAGGTGCGCCGCCGCCGCACGGGCGAGCCGTGGGAGCACGAGCGCCGCAGCCGCTTCAACCGTCGCGTGCACCTGGGCACCGAGTTCCGCATGACGGGGCCGGCGGCGGGCTCGGACCTGCTGCGGACCGTCGCGGACCCGACCGGCACGCGCGTGCTCGGCACGCTGAACAACTGCGCCGGCGGCACGACCCCGTGGGGCACGGTGCTGTCGGGCGAGGAGAACTTCCACGGGTACTTCCGCACCGCAGGCCAGGCGCCGACGCGCGCTACGGCCTGCGGGACGCCCCGACGGGCTACGGCTGGGAGCTCGACGACCCGCGCTTCGACGCCCGCAACCCGGGGTACGAGAACGAGCCGCACCGCTTCGGCTGGGTCGTCGAGATCGACCCGTACGCGCCGGACGAGCCGCCGGTCAAGCACACGGCGCTCGGCCGCTTCAAGCACGAGGGCGCGAACGTCATCCTGTCGCGCCGAGGCCACGCCGTCGCGTACATGGGCGACGACGAGCGCTTCGACTACGTGTACAAGTTCGTCTCGTCGCGGACGATGCGCTCCGGCACCAGCGCGTGGGCGCGCCGGCACAACAAGGCGCTGCTCACCGAGGGCTCGCTGTACGTCGCGCGGTTCCGCGGCGACTCGCCGGCGGTGGAGATCGACGGCTCGGGCCGGCTGCCGTCCGACGGCGCGTTCGACGGTCGCGGCGAGTGGCTCCCGCTCGTCGTCGACGGGCGCAGCGCGGTCGAGGGCATGTCGGTCGAGGAGGTGCTCGTGCACACGCGCCTCGCGGCCGACCGGGTCGGGGCGACGAAGATGGACCGCCCCGAGGACGTCGAGCCGAACCCGGTGACCGGACGCGTGTACGTGGCGTGCACCAACAACACGGCGCGCGGGCCGGCGGGCGCGGAGGCCGCCACCGAGCCGAACCCCCGGAACGCCAACCGCGACGGCCACGTGGTGGAGATCGTCGAGGACCGTGACGACGCCGCCTCGCGCACGTTCTCGTGGAACCTGCTGCTCGTCGCGGGCGACCCGTCGACCAACGGCTCGACCTACTTCGCGGGCTACCCGACGGACAAGGTCTCGCCGATCTCGTGCCCCGACAACCTCGCGTTCGACGCCGAGGGAAACCTGTGGATCTCCACCGACGGCCAGCCGGGCACGATCCAGAGGTGCGACGGACTGTTCAAGGTGCCGCTCACCGGGCGCGAGCGCGGGCACGTCCAGCAGTTCCTGTCCGTGCCGCGCGACGCCGAGACGTGCGGCCCCGTCGTCGACTCGCAGGACCGCATGGTGTACGTCGCGGTCCAGCACCCGGGGGAGGACGGCACGTTCGCGGCCCAGACCTCGTACTTCCCCGACTACGTCACGCCGGGCGCGCCGGTGCCGGCGGGCGCGTTCGCCGGGCCGCGGCCCGCCGTCGTGCAGGTCTGGCAGGACTGACGGGACCGACGGGAGGCTCAGCCGTCGCAGAGCCCGATCTGCTCGAGCCACGCCACGGCGGCCGCTCCCTGGGCGCGCTGCGAGGCACGCAGGTGCGGCAGGCCCGGTGGGGCGGGCCGCCGCGCGTGGTGCAGGTAGTACCCCGCGAGGCCGGCGACGACGGACCGGACGTCGGCCGGGTGCACGCCGCGCCCGAGCGGGTGGGCGTCGAACGTCGCGGCGGCCCACGCACCACCGCGGGCGCGCCGCGCCGCGTCCGCGGTGACCGGCACCGGCTCGACGACGTCCGCGACCCCCTGCACCACGACGCCCGGCAGGAACATCGCCAGGTCGAGCCACGGAGCCCCGCGCGAGGCGTACGCCCAGTCGACGAGGAGGGCGGACGACGGCGTCAGCACGAGGGTGTCGGCGCGCACGTCGCCGTGCACGAACGACTCGCCCTCGCACGCGACGAGCACGCCGCGCTCCGCCTCGACGAGCGCGTCCAGGTGGTCCGCCGCCCACGGCACGAGCCGGGCGAGGTCGGGCTCCGGGTCGTCGCGCAGGGAGCGCCACCCGGTCGCGAGGTCGGCGAGCTCGGGGCCGGCGGGCGCCAGCCGCGCCTCGCGCGCGCCCGGGAGGGAAGCCGCCGTCTCGAGCGCCACGAGGACGAGGTCGAGCTCGTCCGGGTCCCACGGCGTGGCCGGCGCGCGTCCGTCGACGACCTCGAACGCCACCATCCCCCAGTCCTCGTCGCGCAGCGCCCACGCCAGGCGCGGGGTGGGCATGGCCCGCGGCAGGTGCCGGGCCACGTAGACCTCGGCGCGGTAGCGGGCGATGACGGCGGGGCTGTCCGTCACCCGCGTCGCCTTGACGAAGTACCGGGCGCCGTCCTCCAGCTCGAGGAGCGACGCCACCTGCGACACCGACGACGCCGGGTACGGCGTCTCCGCGACGACCCGGGCCCCGGCCGTGGCCTCGATCTCGGCGCGCACCGTGGGCGGCAGGTCGCTCCAGCGCAGCACGCGGTGGCGCGCGAGCGGGACGTCGTCGGCCTCCTCGACGGCGGTCGAGAGCTCGTCGGACATGGTGGTGGTGCTTTCCTCGGTCGATGGCTCGGCGTGCCGGCGCCCGCCGGGCGGAGCAGGTCGCGCGGCGGTCGGGCGTCGCGGCTGCCGCGGTCCCGGCGCCGTGCCCGCCGGGTCGCGGCCGGGCACAGACCCCTGACAAGGTAGCGCGTCCACGACGGATGTCCAGCACCGGTCCGGGCGCCCGGAGCGCGTCGCGCCGGGGGCTCCGTAGACTGGGTGACCGTGACCCTGCCTTCCGGCCCGTCGCGCCGTGCGACGAGCGGGCCGCGGCCCGCACCGCGCGTCGCGTACCTCGACCACGCCGCGACGACCCCCCTCACGGACGCGCCCGCGACGCCCTCGTCGAGGAGCTCTCGCGCACCGGCAACCCCTCCTCCCTGCACGCCGCCGGGCGGGCGGCGCGACGCACCGTCGAGGAGGCGCGCGAGGCGGTCGCGACCGCGCTCGGGGCGCGCCCGAGCGAGGTCGTCCTCACGGCGGGCGGGACGGAGGCGGACAACCTGGCCGTCAAGGGTCTGTTCTGGGGCCGCAGGACCACCGACCAGCGTCGCCGGCGGATCGTCGTCTCGGCGGTCGAGCACCACGCGGTGCTCGACCCGGCGTTCTGGATGGCGGAGCACGCCGGCGCCGAGATCGTCCTGCTCCCCGTCGACCACCTCGGCCGGGTGGACCTCGACGCGCTGCGGGCCGAGCTGGCCGAGCACGCCGAGGAGATCGCGCTCATCTCCGTCATGTGGGCGAACAACGAGGTCGGCACACTCCAGCCGGTGCAGGAGGTCGTGCAGCTCGCACGGCCCCACGGCATCCCCGTGCACTCCGACGCCGTGCAGGCCGTCGGGCAGGTCCCTGTCGACTTCGCCGCGAGCGGTCTCGACGCGATGACGGTCTCGGGCCACAAGCTCGGCGGCCCCGTCGGGGTCGGCGCGCTCGTCGCGCGCCGCGACGCCCCGCTCACGCCCGTGCTGCACGGCGGCGGCCAGGAGCGCGGCGTGCGCTCGGGGACGCTGGACGTCCCGGCGATCCGCGCGTTCGGCGTGGCGGTCGCGACGCGGTCGTCCACCGCGAGGAGCGTGCGCGCCACCTCGCCGCCCTGCGCGACGAGCTCGTCGCGGGCGTCCGCCGACGGGTCCCGGACGCGGTCCTCAGCGGGCCCGAGCCCGCCTCGACGGACACGGACGGCACCGCCGGCGTGCTGCCCCCGCGCCTGCCCGGCAACGCGCACTTCACGTTCGCCGGTGCCGAGGGCGACTCGCTGCTCTACCTGCTCGACTCCGCGGGGGTCCAGGCGTCCACCGGCTCGGCCTGCCAGGCCGGCGTGCCGCAGCCCTCGCACGTCCTGCTCGCCATGGGCGTGCCCGAGCCGGTCGCGCGTGGCGCGCTGCGGTTCTCGCTCGGGGTCACGTCCACGGCCGACGACGTGGCCCTCCTGCTCGAGGCGCTGCCCGCCGCCGTGGACCGCGCGCGGGCGGCCGGTCTCGCGTCGTCGGGCACGTCGCGCGCCGTCGCCGCCGGCATGGCGGGAGGTGCCGCATGAGGGTACTGGCCGCCATGTCCGGGGGCGTGGACTCGGCCGTCGCCGCGGCGCTCGCGGTGGAGGCCGGGCACGACGTCGTGGGCGTGCACATGGCCCTGTCGCGGAACCGGGACCAGTTCCGCACCGGCTCGCGCGGGTGCTGCTCGATCGAGGACGCGGGCGACGCGCGGCGCGCGGCCGACGTGCTCGGCATCCCGTACTACGTGTGGGACCTGTCGGAGCGCTTCGAGGACACCGTCGTCGCCGACTTCCTCGCGGAGTACGAGGCGGGCCGCACCCCCAACCCGTGCGTGCGGTGCAACGAGCACATCAAGTTCGAGGCGCTCCTCGACAAGGCGACCGCGCTCGGCTTCGACGCCGTCGCGACCGGGCACTACGCGCGCGTCGTCGAGCGCGACGTGCGCGAGCTGCACCGCTCGCCGAACACCGCGAAGGACCAGTCCTACGTCCTCGCCGTCATGGGGCCGGGGCGGCTCGCGCGCGCGATGTTCCCGCTCGGGGACTTCGCGTCGAAGGACGAGGTCCGCGCCGAGGCGGCGCGGCGCGGCCTGTCGGTCTCGGCGAAGCCCGACTCCTACGACATCTGCTTCGTCGCCGACGGCGACACGCAGGGCTTCCTGCGCGAGCGCCTCGGCTCCCGCCCGGGCGAGGTCGTCGACGTCGACGGCCGCGTGCTGGGCGAGCACGACGGCGCCTACGCGTACACGGTCGGCCAGCGCAAGGGCCTCGGCATCGACCGGCCCGCGCCGGACGGGCGGCCGCGCTACGTCCTGGACGTCCAGCCCGCGGCGAACCGTGTCGTCGTCGGCCCTGCCGAGCTCCTCGGCGTCGACCGGATCGAGGCCGGGGGAGCCGTCTGGTTCGACGGCGTGCTCGACGGCCCGGGTGCCGTCGCGGCCCCCGGCGAGCCGTTCGACGCGCAGGTGCAGGTGCGGGCGCACGGGAGCGCCGTCCCGGCCCGCGTGCGCGCGACCGCCGGGCCCGCCGGCGAAGCCCTCGCCGAGGTGGAGCTCACGGGCGACCCGCTGCGCGGCGTCGCCGCGGGCCAGTCCCTCGTCGTCTACGCCGGGACACGGGTGCTGGGCCAGGCCACGGTCGACCGCGCGTCCCGGGCGCGCCGGGGCGGGGCGGACGGCGGGGACGCCGCCCGCGCCCCTCAGCCGGCGCGGACGTGACCCGGCGGCGCCGCGAGCGCGCGGACGAGCGCGGCCTCGTCCCGCACGCACCAGTGCTCGGCCTCGCGCCCGTCCGCGAAGCGCAGGACGTGCATCTCGCGCACCGTGAACCGGCGACCGGTCGGCGGCACGCCCCGGTAGTAGCCGGTGTGGCGCGCGCTCAGCTCGAGGTGCAGGGCGACGAGGTCGCCCTCGGCGATCGCGTGCCGCACCTCGACGCGCTGGTCGGCGAACGCGTCGGAGTACCAGTGCATCGTCGCGAGCAGGCTCTCGACGCCGCCGGCGCGCCCGTGCGCCGGGTCGTGGTCGTGGAAGCCGGGCGCGAGCAGCGTCGTGAGGGCTTGCGCGTGGTTGCCGGGGATCGCCTGGGTGTGCACCGCGATCGCGACCGCCTTGTTGTCCGTCATGTCGACCTCGTCCGTGCGCAGGGCGAGCCGTGCGGCCCCCGGGCCCCGGCGGGGCCCCGGCGCGGCTGCGTTCCCCGAGTTCCTCAGGAGAGAGGAGAGCGGTCCGTGCTCCGTGACACCGACACCGACACCGACAGCGACACCGACGCCGACAGCGACACCGACACCGGTGCGACGCGTGCCGTCGCGGCGAGGCAGGGGGCACGATGCCCGCGGTGAGCGGGCTCGGCCCGTGGCCCGGCGGCCAGGACGCCGACGCCCTGCAGGCACAGCTCACGGTGCTCGGCGACCTCGCCGAGCTGCCCACGGGCGTGCGCGGCGTGCCGTTCCTCGTCCAGCTGCCCGCGCGCGGGCCCGGCGCCGACGCGACCGGTCGCGCCGCCGCGCTGCTCCCGGGCATGCCGGTGGAGCTCGGGCCGCACGGCTGGAAGCTCGCCGACCACGCCGGCGCGGACGAGCGCCGGGCAGAGGCGTTCCGCCGCGAGGACCTCGAGGCGCTGGCCATCGCCGCCGCCGGGTACGCGGGACCGCTCGCGCTCGCCGTCCGGGGGCCGTGGACGCTCGCGGCGGAGCTGTACCTCGCGCGCGGCGACCGCGTGCTGTCCGACCACGGCGCGGTGCGCGACCTCGTCGAGGCGTTCGCGGCCGGCGTCGCCGACCACGTCGGCGAGGTGCGCCGCCAGGTGCCGGGCGCGGACGTCGTCGTGCAGCTCGACGAGCCGCTGCTCGCCCAGGTCGCGCCGGCGTCCTGCCGACGTTCTCCGGCTACGCGCGCCTGCGCGCCGTCCCGGGCCCCGACCTCGTGGACGGGCTGCGACCCGTGCTCGACGCGGCGCGCGGTGCCGGCGCGACGACGGTCGTCCACGTGGGGCCGGCACGGGCGGGTCTGGCCCCGGCCGTCCTCGCGGGCGCCGACGCCGTCGGCCTCGCCCCGGGGGCGTGGGACGAGCGCCTGTGGGAGCTGATCGCGCGGGCGTCCGAGCGGGGCGTCGGGCTGTGGTTCGCCCTGCCGCCGGCGCGGGTCTCGCAGTGCGCCGGCCCGGCGCTCGGCGAGCTCGCCGACCTCGTCGCGTCCCGTGGCGCCGCATCGGCCTGCCCGCCGCCGCGCTCGACGACGTGACCCTCCTCACCGCGCCGCGCGACGTCGGGGCAGGTCCGGCTCGCACCGTGGCCGGGACGCCGGACGAGCACCGCGCGCTGCTCGCGAACCTCGGCCGTGTGGCCGAGGCCCTGGGGGAGCGTGCGCACGCCTGACGCGCTTTCACCGTGGGCTCCGGCGTGCGTACGCTTGTCCCGGGTCGCGAGCCGCTGCCGCGGGCCGACCTGTGTCCCGTGCGGGACCCCCGTCACCCCTCTCCACCGCGAAGGACCTCTGCCCGTGCTGCGAGCCGTGCTCTTCGACCTCGACGGCGTGCTGACGCCGACCGCCGCCCTGCACATGCGCGCCTGGGAGCGGCTCTTCGCCCCCTTCGGCGCCGCGCGCGGGCTCGCTCCCTACACGGAGGCGGACTACTTCGCCCACATCGACGGCAAGCCGCGCTACGACGGTGTCGCGACGTTCCTGGGCTCGCGCGGCGTGGAGCTGCCGTGGGGCGAGCCGACGGACGCGCCCGGCGAGGACACGGTCTGCGCGCTCGGGAACCGCAAGGACGAGATCGTCAACCGCATGTTCGCCGAGGAGGGCATCGCGCCCTACCCCGGATCCGTGCGCTTCCTCGACGACGTGACCGCGGCGGGCGTGGAGGTCGCCGTCGTCTCGTCGTCGCGCAACACGCCGACCGTCCTGGAGGCCGCGGGCCTCGCCGCGCGCTTCGAGGTCGTCGTGGACGGCAACGTCGCGGCGCGCGAGCACCTCGCCGGCAAGCCTGCCCCGGACACGTACCGGCGCGCCGCCGACCTGCTCGGCGTGCCGGCGGCCGAGGCGGTCGTCGTGGAGGACGCGATCTCGGGCGTCCAGGCCGGTGCGGCCGGCGGCTTCGGCCTCGTGGTCGGCGTGGACCGCGGCGTCGGCGCCGAGGCCCTGCGCGCGCACGGCGCGGACGTCGTGGTGAGCGACCTCGGCGAGCTGGACGTGACGGTCCTCGAGGGCGGCCGTCGCCACGAGGAGGCCGGCGCGTGATCCGCAAGACCGCCGACGAGAAGAGCACGGTCGACCGCACGCGCTTCCCCGCGGACCCGTGGCGCCTCGTCGAGGCGCGCTTCTCGGCCGACGACCTCGGCGTGACCGAGACGCTGTTCGCCGTCGCCAACGGCTACCTCGGCATGCGCGGCAACGTCGAGGAGGGGCGCGAGTCCCACACGCACGGCACGTTCGTCAACGGCTTCCACGAGACGTGGCCCATCCGCCACGCCGAGGAGGCGTACGGCTTCGCCCGCGTCGGCCAGACGATCGTCAACGTCCCGGACGCGAAGGTCATCCGGCTCTACGTCGACGACGAGCCGCTGCTGCTGCCCGTCGCGGACCTCGTCGACTACGAGCGCTCGCTCGACCTGCGCGACGGCGTGCTGCGCCGCGAGCTGCTGTGGCGCACGCCGTCGGGCAAGCGCGTGCAGGTGCGCTCCGAGCGCATGGTGTCGTTCGCCGAGCGGCACCTGGCCGTCATGACGTTCGAGGTGACGCTGCTCGACGACGCGGCCCCCGTCGCGATCTCGTCGCAGATCCTCAACCGCCAGGACGGCCAGGACGAGTACCACGTGCGGTCCGCGTCGCTGGGGGAGGGCTTCGACCCGCGCAAGTCGAACCAGTTCGCGGGGCGCGTGCTCGAGCCCCGCACCCAGTGGGGCGACGACGAGCGCCTCGTGCTGTCGTACCGGTGCCACAACTCCGGCATGACCCTGGCGGTGGCGGCCGACGACCACCTCGAGACCGAGAACGAGTGGGACGTGCGCACGCAGGTCGACGAGGACCTCGCCAAGCACGTCTTCCGGGTCCACGCCGAGCCCGGCAAGCCCGTCCGCCTGACGAAGACGGTCGCCTACCACACGTCGCGCGGCGTGCCCTCGCGCGAGCTCGTCGACCGGTGCCGCCGCACCCTCGACCGCGCGCGGACGCGGGCACGGCGGCGCAGCTCGCCGAGCAGCGCGCCTGGCTCGACGACTTCTGGGCCCGCTCCGACGTCGAGATCGGCGGCCAGCCGGAGATCCAGCAGGCGGTGCGCTGGAACCTGTTCCAGCTCGCGCAGGCCACGGCACGGGCCGAGGGCAGCGGGGTGCCGGCGAAGGGCCTCACCGGCTCCGGGTACAGCGGGCACTACTTCTGGGACACCGAGATCTACGTCCTGCCGTTCCTCACGTACACGAGCCCGCGGTACGCGCGCAACGCGCTGCGGTTCCGCTACCAGATGCTCGACGCCGCCCGCCGGCGCGCGCGCGAGCTGTCGCAGAAGGGCGCCCTGTTCCCCTGGCGCACCATCAACGGCGAGGAGGCCTCGGCCTACTACGCCGCGGGGACCGCGCAGTACCACATCGACGCGGACATCAGCTACGCGCTCGTGCAGTACGTGCGGGCGACGGACGACCGCGACTTCCTGCGCCGCGAGGCCGTCGACATCCTCGTCGAGACGGCGCGCATGTGGGAGGACCTCGGGTTCTGGCGCGCCAACGGCGACGACAACTTCCACATCCACGGCGTGACCGGGCCCGACGAGTACACGACCGTCGTCAACGACAACCTGTTCACCAACGTGATGGCCCGGTTCAACCTCCGCGCCGCCGCGTACGTCGTCGAGCGGCTGCGCGACGAGCACCCCGAGGACCACGCGGCGCTCGTCGAGCGCCTGCAGCTCGGCGTGTCCGAGGCGACGGAGTGGAGGCGCGCGGCGGACCACATGTCCATCCCGTTCGCCGAGGGCATCGGCATCCACCCGCAGGACTCGCACTTCCTCGAGCGCGAGCTGTGGGACCTCGCCCACACGCCCGCGGACAAGCGCCCGCTCCTGCTGCACTACCACCCGCTCGTGATCTACCGCTACCAGGTGCTCAAGCAGGCCGACGTCGTGCTCGCCCTCTTCCTCCAGGGGCACCACTTCACCGCCGAGGAGAAGCTCGCCGACTTCGAGTACTACGACCCGCTGACCACGGGCGACTCGACCCTGTCCGGCGTCGTGCAGTCGATCGTCGCCGCCGAGGTCGGCTACCACGAGCTCGCGCTCGAGTACTTCGTCTCGTCCCTGTACGTGGATCTCGCGAACCTCCACGCGAACGCGTCCGACGGCGTGCACGTCGCCTCCGCGGGCGGCACGTGGTCGGCGCTCGCGAGCGGGTTCGGCGGCATGCGCGACTACAACGGCGAGCTGACGTTCGACCCGCGCCTGCCGCAGTCCTGGGAGTCGCTCACGTACCGGGTCACGTGGCACGGGACGCGCCTGCGCGTCACGGTGCTGCCCGACGCGCTGGAGATCGAGGCGGAGACCGGCGAGGGCACGCACGTGGGCGTGCGCGGCGAGCAGGTCAAGGTCGTCCCGGGCGAGGTGACGCGCGTCCCGCTGGACGGCCAGGGTCCGGTGCGCCCCGGCCGCCCGAGCCTGCGCGCGCTGTCGGGCAACCGCCGCGACGACGGCACGCTCATCACCGCGACGGTCCCGCACTCCTGAAGCTCTCGCCCTGCGGTACCGGGGTCGTCGACCGCGGTACCGCAGGACTGGGACCGAGCGCGGAGCGGGGACGGGCGGGTGCGGGTCGTGGCGGGTCTGGCGGGAACCCGCGAGGGACGAGCGGGCGGATGGTAGACCCGCACCCGCCCGTCCCTGATCCGCGCGGACCGTGCGACAACCTCAGGCGAGGCGCTCGGCGAGGAAGCGGTAGTGCACCGTCGCCATGTGGGCGGCCTGGGCGTTGTTGGCGGAGCCGCCGTGGCCGCCCTCGACGTTCTCGTAGTAGGTGACGTCCTTGCCGGCCTGGAGCATGAGCGCGGCGAGCTTGCGCGCGTGGCCCGGGTGGACGCGGTCGTCCTTGGTCGACGTCGTGAACAGCACGGGCGGGTAGTCGCGCTCGGGGTCGAACAGGTGGTACGGCGAGAACGTGCGGATGAACGCCCACTGGTCCGGGTCGTCGGGGTCGCCGTACTCCGCGGCCCACGACGCCCCGGCGAGGAGCTGCGTGTAGCGGCGCATGTCGAGCAGGGGCACGCCGACGATGACGGCCGCGAAGAGCTCGGGGTACTGCGTGAGCATGTTGCCCGCCAGCAGCCCGCCGTTGGAGCGTCCCTCCATGCCGAGGTGCTCGTGCGTCGTGATGCCGCGCGCCACGAGGTCGCGCGCGACGGCGGCGAAGTCCTCGTAGGCGCGGTGGCGGTCGGCCTTGAGCGCGGCCTGGTGCCACGCCGGGCCGTACTCGCCCCCGCCGCGGATGTTCGCGACGACGTGGACGCCGCCCTGCGACAGCCACGCGCGCCCGAGGGTGCCGGAGTAGCCGGGCGTGAGGGACACCTCGAACCCGCCGTACCCGTACAGCAGGGTGGGTGCGGCGCCGGTGCCCTCCACGAGGTCCGCCCGGCCGACGACGAAGTACGGCACGCGCGTGCCGTCGTCGGACACGGCGAAGTGCTGGGCGACGGTCATCCCCGACGCGTCGAAGAAGGCCGGGTTGGACCTGAGGACCTCGGGCTCCTGCGCCTCGCCGGGACGGTCCCCGAGCCGCAGGAGCGACAGCGTCGTGGGCGTGAGGTAGTCGGTCGTGACCAGCCACAGGTCGTCGGACGCGACCGGGTCGACGGCGCTGACGCCGACGGTGCCGAGCGCGGGCAGCCCGCCGATCTCGCTGCGCACCCACGGAGCGTCGCCCGCCGTGCCCTCGGGCGGCGTGAGGACGTGGAGGCGGTTCTTCACGTCCTCGAGCACGTTGACGACGAGGTGGTGGCGCGTCCACGTGGCGCCCGCGAGCGACGTGCTCGGGGTCGGCTCGAACAGCACCGTGAAACCGCGGCCGCCGGCGAGGAAGTCGTCGAACCGGGCGGCGAGCAGCGAGCCCGCGCGGTAGGTGGTGCCCGCGGCGTCGCCCACCGTCCAGTCCTCGCGCAGCTCGACGAGCATCCACTCGCGGCGCACGCCGACCTCGGCGGAGTCGGGCACGTCGATCTTCGTCAGGCGCTGCTCCGGCGTGCCGACGTCCTCGGCGAGGTACAGCTCGTCGGAGTAGAAGGCCTTGGAGCGGTGCACGAGGTCGCGCTCGAACCCGGGCGTGTGCGAGCGCCACGCCGAGATGTACATGTCCTCGTCGGTGCCCTCGTAGACCGTGACCGCGTCCGCGAGCGGCGTGCCGCGCGTCCAGCGCTTGACCACGCGGGGGTAGCCCGACGGCGTGAGCGTGCCCGGCCCGAAGTCGGTGTAGACGTAGACGGTGTCGGCGTCGACCCAGCCGAGCGACCCCTTGGCCTCCGGGCGGTGGAAGCCGCCGTCGGCCGGGTCGACGAACCGCTTCTCCACGAGGTCGAACTCGCGCGTGACGTCGGCGTCGGACCCGCCGGGAGAGAGCTCGACGAGCGCGTGCCGCCAGGGCTCGCCCGCCGCGAGCTGCTCCGGCGTCGGGCGCAGCACGCTCGCGCCGTGCCACACCCAGCTCCGGTCCTCGGCGGCCGCGAGCGCGTCGAGGTCGAGGACGGTCTCCCACGCGGGCTCGGGCGTGCGGTAGGACTCAAGGGTGGTGCGGCGCCACAGGCCGCGCTCGTGCGTCGCGTCGCGCCAGAAGTTGTACAGGTGGTCGCCGATGCGTGAGACCTCGGGGATCTTCGCGTCGGAGTCGAGGACCTCGCGGATCGCGGACTCGGTGGCGGCGAACCCCTCGTGGGTCTCGAGGGTCGCGGCGACCTCGGCGTTGCGGGCACGCACCCAGGCCAGGGACTCGTCGCCCTCGACCTCCTCGAGCCAGAGGTACGGGTCGGTGTCGCTGGTCGCCGGGGTGAGGGCGTCCGTCACGTGCTCGGTCGTCATGGGCCCACCCTACGGGGACGGGCGACGGCCCGCGGGGCGGCCTCGTCGCCGGGGAACGAGGACCGGTGCGGCGGGGATCGCGGGGCCGGTCGGCGTGGTGGACCGGTGCACCGGTGTGCCGGTCGGCGGGTGTCGGCGGCTCACGCGATGATGGCTCGGTGACCGAGAGGACCGACGCACCCGCCGACCCGACCGCCCCCGACCGTGCTGCTGCGCCCGGTGCCGCGGCGCCCGGTGCCGCCGCGCTCGACGAGGCGGCGGCGCAGCGCCGGTGGGTCGAGCTGGTCGCGCAGGTCGAGCAGGACCAGCGCGCGTACTACGAGCAGGACCAGCCGGTCTCCTCGGACGCCGAGTACGACGCGCGGATGCACGAGCTCCAGGAGCTCGAGGCCGCCCACCCGGCGCTCGCGTCGCCCGAGTCCCCGACCCAGCGCGTCGGCGGGCGCGCCGCCGCGGGCTTCGCGACGGTGGCGCACCTCGAGCCGATGCTCTCGCTCGACAACGCCTTCGGCGCCGAGGACCTCGCGGCGTGGGCCGCGCGCGTGCACCGCGACCTGGGCGTCGCGCCGGACGCGGGCGTCGAGTACCTGTGCGAGGTGAAGATCGACGGCCTCGCGATCGCCCTGCTGTACGAGAAGGGCCGCCTCGTGCGCGCCGCGACGCGCGGCGACGGCCGCACGGGCGAGGACGTCACCGCGAACGTGCGCACCATCGGCTCGATCCCGCAGCAGCTCGCCGGCGACCCGGCCACCCACCCGGACGTCATCGAGATCCGCGGCGAGGTGTTCATGGGCGTGGAGGACTTCGCGCGCCTCAACGAGAGCCTCGTCGCCGCGGGCCAGGACCCGTACGCCAACCCCCGCAACACCGCGGCGGGCTCGCTCCGCCAGAAGGACCCGGCCGTGACCGCGAGCCGCAACCTGCGGATGTACGCGCACGGCGTCGGCGCCCTCCAGTGGCGCGAGGGCGAGCACGCCGAGCTCGGGCGGCAGTCCGACGCGTACGCGCTGTTCGAGGGGTGGGGCGTGCCGGTCTCGCCGCACAACCGGGTCGTCCCCGGCCTCGACGGCGTGACCGAGATGATCGCGTACTTCGGCGAGCACCGGCACGACATCGAGCACGAGCTCGACGGCATCGTCGTCAAGGTCGACGAGCTCGCGCACCAGCGACGGCTCGGCGCGACGAGCCGCGCGCCGCGCTGGGCGATCGCCTACAAGTACCCGCCCGAGGAGGTGAACACGCGCCTGCTCGCCATCCAGGTGGGGGTCGGGCGCACGGGCCGTGCGACGCCGTACGCCGTCATGGAGCCCGTCAAGGTCGCCGGCTCGACCGTGCGCCAGGCGACGCTGCACAACCAGGACGTCGTGCGTGCCAAGGGCGTGCGCATCGGCGACATGGTCGTGCTGCGCAAGGCCGGCGACGTCATCCCCGAGATCCTCGGCCCGGTCGCGGCGCTCGCCGACGACGGGTACCCGCGGCAGGACTTCGTCATGCCCGCCGAGTGCCCCGAGTGCGGCACCCCGCTGCGCCCCATGAAGGAGGGCGACGTCGACCTGCGCTGCCCGAACGCCGAGTCGTGCCCCGCGCAGGTGCGCGGCGCGTCGAGCACATCGGCTCGCGCGGCGGGCTCGACGTCGAGGCGCTCGGCGAGGTCACCGCGGCCGCGCTCACCCAGCCGTACGAGCCCGCCGAGCCGCCGTTGCGCACGGAGAAGGACCTGTTCGGCCTCACCGTCGACCAGCTCGCCCCCATTCGCGTCGTCGTGCGCGATCCCGAGACCGGGCTCCCGCGTCCGAGCGACGGCAGGGGAGAGGCGGCCGAGGTGACGATGTCCGACGGATCGGTGCTCAGCGCGAAGGTGGTGCGCCCGTTCCAGAAGGTCGTCAGCCGGACCTACCCGCCCGGGTACGAGGACGCGACGGCCGCCGAGCGCCGCGCGGCCGGGGTGCGCAAGGACTTCCCGGTCTACGGGCCGTCGAGCACCGCCGAGACGCTCGTCGCCGAGCTCGAGCGGGCGAGGACGAAGGAGCTGTGGCGCATCCTCGTGAGCCTCAACATCCGGCACGTCGGGCCCGTCGCGGCCCGGGCGCTCGCGGACTGGTTCGGCTCCCTGGACCGGATCCGCGCGGCGTCGCGCGAGGATCTCGCGGCCGTCGAGGGCGTGGGCCCGGTGATCGCCGACGAGCTGATCGCGTGGTTCGAGGTCCCCTGGCACCGCGAGATCGTCGAGGCCTGGGCCCGCGCGGGCGTGCGGTTCGAGACACCGGGCCATCCGGGGCCGGAGACGATGGCCGAGCAGGCGGCGGCCGGGCCGACCGGTCCGCTGGCCGGGCTGACGGTCGTGGTCACCGGTGGGCTGGAGGGCTTCAGCCGGGACGGTGCGAAGGAGGCGATCCTCGCGGCGGGCGGCAAGGCGTCGGGCTCGGTCTCGAAGAAGACGGACTACGTGGTCGTGGGGGAGAACGCCGGGTCCAAGGAGGCGAAGGCGCGCGAGCTGGGCCGGCCGATCCTCGACGAGGAGGGATTCGTCGCCCTGCTCGCGGGCGGGCCCGGGGCGGTCGCGCACCTCGTCGCCGGGGGCGACGCCGCCGGCACCGCCGCCGGCACCGCCGCCGACGACGGTGCCGCCGCTCCCGGCGGTGACGCCGGGGCGCCGGACTGACCTGCCGGACCGGGCCGGGTCAGCGCGCGGCCCAGAGGATCCCGCGCTCGACGAGGGTGCGGACGGCCGGGATCTCCAGGTCGGCGAGCTGGTGGCCCACCGTGCTCACGAAGACCCGCCCGGCGCCCCAGCGCCGCGTCCACACGGCGGGGGAGACCACGGGCTCGTGCCACGGGTCGCCCTCGCGCGCCCGGATCGTCGTCGTCGCGAGCACGTCGTTGTAGGAGTCGGCGAGCACCCAGTACTGCTCGGAGTGGAGCGAGATCGTCCCGATGCCCGCGACGACCTCGTGGTCGGCGCGCTCCGGGACCACCTCGACCGTGTGGTCCACGAGGTCGTGCGGGTGCGCGGCGAACTGCCCGCCGACGAGCTGGAGGTAGTCGGTCGCGAGCCGGAACGAGTCGACGATCCCGCCGTGCCACCCGGCCAGCCCCGTGCCGTTGGCGACGGCGGTCCGCAGGCCGCGCATCTCGTCGGGCAGGATCTCGCCCATCGTCCAGCTCTGGAGGACCAGGTCGACCTGCTCCATGAACGCCGTGTCGGCGTACGCCTCGAGCGACCCCTCGAGGGTCACCTCGAACCCGGACTCCTCCAGGAAGGGGACGAACAGCTCCGCGGCCTCCTCCGGGGCATGTCCCGGCCAGCCGCCACGGACCACGAGCGCCCGACGGCCCCGCTCGGTCATGCATCCTCCTCGTGCATCGTCACACTGGTGCGCCGTCCGGTCGCCGTGGGCGTCCGGACGGTCGGGCGACCGCCTCAGGAGATGAGGGCGTCGATCGCTGCGGGAGACAGTACGTGATCGACCGCCATGGCGCTCGCACCGAGGACGGCGGCCTGGCCCCTGGCCTGGGAGGTCACGATGCGCAGGTGCTGCGTCGCGAGGGGCAGCGAACGCTGGTAGACGATCTCGCGGATCCCGGCGATGAGGTGCTCGCCGGC
Source organism: Cellulosimicrobium sp. CUA-896 (assembly GCF_001942335.1). Classification (GTDB taxonomy): domain Bacteria; phylum Actinomycetota; class Actinomycetes; order Actinomycetales; family Cellulomonadaceae; genus Cellulosimicrobium. Next base: position 79,226 of record NZ_MKKH01000079.1, read on the forward strand.
CTCCGCGACGACGCCTCCGATGACGATGAGCGAGGGGTTCAGGAGACTGACGCACGCGGCGAGGACCGAGCCGATGTCCCGGCCCGCCTGCCGTACGGCCTGGCTCGCCGCGAGGTCGCCGGAGCGCACCAGGGACACGACGTCGCTGCTCGAGGTCGCGTCCAGGCCTGTCTTCGCGAGGGCGTGGGCGACGGCCTGACCGCTCGCGACGGCCTCGAGGCAGCCGACGTTGCCGCAGCGGCAGGGCACGTCGGCCGCGCTCGGCACCGCGACGTGGCCGATGCGCCCGCGGCGCCCTGCGCGCCGCGGCGGAGCTCTCCGTCGGCGATGATCCCGGAGCCGATGCCGGTCGCGACCTTGACGAAGAGCATGTCGGTGACGTTCGGCCAGGCCGTGCGGTGCTCACCGAGCGCCATGATGTTGACGTCGTTGTCCACGAGGACGGCGGCGCCCAGGCGCTTCGCGAGGATCCCGGGCACGTCGACGTCGTCCCACGTGGGCATGATCGGCGGGTTGATGGGGCGACCCGTCGAGTGCTCGACCGGACCCGGCAGTCCCACGCCGACGCTCACGAGGTCGTCCATCGTGCGGCCGGCGGTCGCGACGAGCTTCTCGCCCGTCTGCGCGACCCATGACAGGACGACGTCCGGCCCGTCCGCGATGGCGAGCGCCGCGTCCGTCTCCGCGAGGACGTTCGAGCCGAGGTCGGTGACCGCGAGGCGGGCGTGCGTGGCGCCGAGGTCGACGGCGAGGACGATGCGCGCGCCCGGGTTGAACGCGAAGGTGACCGGCGGGCGCCGCCGGTGGAGCTCGCCTCACCCGCGGGCGCGATGAGCCCGGAGGCCATCAGGAGGTCGATCCGGGCGGCGATGGTCGACCGCGCCTGCCCCGTGACGGCGGCGAGGTCCGCGCGGGTGCGCGGCTGCCCGTCCCTGAGCAGCTGGAACATGTCGCCCGCACCGGTCGGCCGCGGCGCGAACTTCAGGAGCTCCTCCATGGGCACAGTGAATCACGAAGCCTCTCGTCGATCGTCTGCTCAGCAGGGTGACAACGTCGTCTTTTGCTTGACGATCGACAAAAGGTACCACTACGCTCCCCGGTCAAGGCGACACTGCGGTCGCCTCTCCGTCCGGAGGCCGGCCAGCCGGTCTCCCGTCCGGCGCTGGACGCCCACCGAGCACGCCAGGCACTGCGAAACCTCTCCGGCCGTCGCGCATCGTCGTCGCTCCCTGATCTTCAATCTCGCACCCTCGTGACTTTTGACATCACGAACGCGTAACAGTGCGGGCGTTGCGCATCTTCTGCTTGACGTCCGTCAAAAGGTCCCCTAGGTTCACGGACATGGTCAACGCAGACCCTCCCCAGCCGCTCCTGCACATGCAGGGCATCGTCAAGGTCTTCCCCCGGCGCGCGAGCGCTCGACGGGGTCGACCTCGAGATCCTGCCCGGTGAGGTCCACTGCCTCCTCGGCCAGAACGGCGCCGGCAAGTCGACCCTCATCAAGGTCCTCGCCGGTGCTCACCAGCCGACCGAGGGGCGCATCCTCCTCGACGGCGAGCCCATCACCATTTCCAACCCCGTCGCGGCCCTGAGCCACGGCGTGGCGACGATGTACCAGGAGCTCGACGTCGTGGACGGGCTCACGGTCGCGGAGAACGTGTACCTGGGTCACGAGCTCTCGACGATGGGCTTCTCCCAGCGTCGCGAGGCGACCAAGCACACGCGCGACATCCTGCGCCGTCTCGGCCACCCCGAGATCTCCCCGCGCCAGGAGGTGGGCAACCTCTCGGCCGCGGGGAAGCAGATCGTGTCGATGGCGCGCGCCCTCTCGCACGACGCGCGCGTCATCATCATGGACGAGCCGTCCGCGGTGCTGGACTCCGAGGAGGTCGCGAACCTCTTCCGCGTGGTCAAGGAGCTGACCTCGGCGGGCGTCGCGGTCGTCTACATCTCCCACCGCCTCGAGGAGATCCGCGAGATCGGCGACCGCATCACCGTGCTCAAGGACGGCAAGACGGTCGCGCAGAACCTCCCCGTGTCCGAGACGCCCACCGCCGAGCTCATCACCCTCATGACCGGCCGCAACGTCGAGTACGTGTTCCCCGAGACGGACGGTGTGCCGGACGAGGCGCCGGTGGTGCTCGACGTGGAGGGCCTCGCGCTGCGCGGCGTGTTCGAGGACGTCAGCCTCACCGTGCGCGCGGGCGAGATCGTCGGGCTCGCCGGGCTCGTCGGCTCGGGGCGGTCCGAGATCCTCGAGACCGTCTACGGCGCGCGCAAGGCGAGCGCCGGCAAGGTCCACGTCGACGGCCGCCGGCTGCGCGCGGGCTCCGTCGCCGGCGCGGTGGGGGCCGGCATCGGCCTCGCCCCCGAGGAGCGCAAGAGCCAGGGGCTGCTGCTCGACGAGCCGGTCTACCGCAACGTCACGCTGTCGACGTTCTCCCGCTTCGCTCGCGGAGGGTTCCTCGACGAGCGTGCCGAGCGGTCGGCCGCCGACGAGCAGGCGCGGTACCTCGACCTGCGCCCGAAGGGCGTCGACCGGGCCATCCGCACCCTGTCCGGCGGCAACCAGCAGAAGGCGATGCTCGCCCGCTGGCTCGTCCACGGGTGCCGCGTGCTGCTGCTGGACGAGCCGACGCGTGGCGTGGACGTCGGTGCCCGCGCCGAGATCTACGCGCTCATCCGTCGCCTCGCCGACGAGGGCGCCGCCGTCGTCGTCGTCTCCAGCGAGATCCCCGAAGTCCTGGGTCTGGCCGACCGCGTCCTCGTCGTCTCCGAGGGCCGCGTGGTGCACGAAGGACCCGCCGCATCGATCGACGAGCACCAGGTGCTCGACATGGTCATGGAAGGAAGTGTCGCGTGAGCGAGCAGAAGGTGTCGGTCGGGGATGCGGCGCAGCAGCCGCCGGCCGGCGAGTCGCACGACGCGGGGGGCAAGGACAACGTCCCGGCGTCCTCGTCACGCCGGAGCAGGATCACTGCCGGGTCCTTCGGTCGCAACGGGGGCCTCGTCCTGGCCCTCCTGGCCCTGTTCGCGGTGGGGTACTTCACCGCGGGCGACCGGTTCCTGAGCTTCAACAACTTCACGGTGATCCTCCAGCTCGCCGCGATCACCGGCGTCGTGAGCATCGGCATGACGTTCGTCATCACCGGTGGCGGCATCGACCTGTCCGTCGGGTCGGTGCTGGGTCTCGCGTCGGTGTGGGCGACGACGCTCGCCACGCAGGACATGGCCCGGGAGCTCGGCTGGTGGATCATGGTCCTCTGCGCGCTCGCCGTCGGCCTCGGGGCAGGCCTGATCAACGGCGTGCTCGTCGCCTACGGAAAAGTGGTCGCGTTCATCGCGACGCTCGCCATGCTCGTCTCGGCGCGAGGCCTGGCGGAGCTCATCGCGAACCGCCGGACGCAGATCGTCGACGTGGACTCCTTCGACGACACGTTCAAGGGCGACTTCCTCGGCCTGCCCAAGATCGTGTGGATCTTCCTCCTCGTCGCCGTCCTGGGCTGGTTCCTCCTGAACCGCACCACGTTCGGCCGTCGCACCGTCGCGGTGGGCGGCAACCCCGAGGCGGCTCGCCTGGCGGGCATCAACGTCAAGCGCCACACGATGTTCCTGTACGGGCTCTCGGGCCTGACCGCGGGGATCGGCGGCATCATGATCCTCGCGCTCACGACCGCGGGCTCCTCGACCAACGGCACGCTGCTCGAGCTCGACGCGATCGCCGCGGTCGTCGTCGGCGGGACGCTGCTCGCCGGCGGCCGCGGGACCATCGTCGGCACGGTGCTCGGTGTCCTCATCTTCGCGACGCTGACGAACCTCTTCATCCAGAACAACCTCGACAGCTCCGTCCAGGCCATCGCCAAGGGCGCGATCATCATCCTCGCCGTCCTGCTCCAGCAGCGTCTCGCGCGGCGCAGCTAGCTGCGCTCCCGAGGTCGCCGCCAGGCGTACCCCACCTCACCCACGGCCGGCGCCCGGACGCCGGGCACCGGCCACCACCGCACGACCGTTCCACCCAGTCCGCACCTGCGGGACCAGTATCGAAGGAGATCTCATGTCCGCACGCACCAGCCTGCGCCGCCGTTTCACGGTCGCCACCGTCACCGCCGCGTCCCTCGCGCTGCTCGCCACGGCGTGCACCTCGAACACCCCCGCGGACGAGGGCGAGGGCGACAACGGCGGCGGTGGCGGGACCAACCAGGCCGCGTCCGACAACGACGCCGCCGGCGACGAGGTCGTCATCGGCTTCTCGGCGCCGGCCGCCGACCACGGCTGGATGGGCGCGATCACGACCGCGGCCGAGGCCGAGGCCGAGAACTACGAGGACGTCGAGCTGCGCGTCGCCGAGGGCACCAACGACGTCGCCGTGCAGATCAGCCAGATCCAGGGCTTCATCAACGACGGCGTGGACGCGATCGTCCTGCTGCCGTTCGACGGCGCCGCGCTGACCGACGTCGCGACCCAGGCGATGGAGGCCGGCATCCCGGTCATCAACGTCGACCGCGAGTTCACCAGCCCGTTCGCGGCGCGCACCACGGTGCTCGGCGACAACTACGGCATGGGTGTGTCCGCGGGCACGTACATCTGCGAGCAGCTCGGCGACCAGCCGGACGCGGTCGTCGCGGAGATCGCCGGCATCGACTCGCTGCCGCTGACGCAGGACCGCAGCCAGGGCTTCGCGGACGCGCTGTCCGACTGCGGCCTCGAGGTCTCCAACCGCGTCGCGGCGGACTTCACGGTCCAGGGCGGCCAGGAGGCCGCCGCGAGCCTGCTCCAGGCGGCCCCGGAGATCGACGCCATCTGGAACCACGACGACGACCAGGGCGTCGGCGTGCTCGCAGCGATCGAGAGCGCGGGCCGCGACGAGTTCTTCCTCGTCGGCGGCGCCGGCTCGGCCAACATGATGCGCGAGATCCAGGAGGGCGACTCCGTCGTCCAGGCGACCGTCATCTACCCGTCCACGCAGGCGGCCGACGGCATCAAGCTCGCGCGTCTCGTCGCGCAGGGCAAGAGCATGAGCGACCTCGCGTCCTCCACGGTGCCGCGCCAGGTGCAGCTCTACGCGCCCGTCGTGACGGCGGACAACGTCGAGGAGTTCCTGCCGCTCGCGTTCGAGTCCTGATCGCGTAGCGCACGAACCACGTCGCGTCGACGGCCCCGTTCGGGCCGGCCCACCGTGCCCGGACGGGGCCGTCGGCGCGCGTACCGGAAGGATCGAGATGGCAGAGAAGAACGGCGCCTCGCTGGGCGTCGGCATGGTCGGGTACTCGTTCATGGGGGCAGCGCACTCGCAGGCCTGGCGGACTGCCCCCCGGTTCTTCGACCTCCCCCTCGTCCCCGAGATGCGGGTCCTGGGGGGACGCAAGCCCGAGGCCGTCGCGGCGGCCGCGGACCGGCTCGGCTGGCAGTCGACCGAGACGAGCTGGCAGGCGCTCGTCGCGCGCGACGACGTCGACCTCGTCGACGTGTGCACGCCCGGTGACACGCACGCCGAGATCGCGATCGCCGCGCTCGAGGCCGGCAAGCACGTGCTGTGCGAGAAGCCGCTCGCGAACTCGGTGGCCGAGGCGGAGAAGATGGTCGCCGCGGCCGAGGCCGCGGCGCAGCGCGGCGTCGTCGCCATGGTGGGCTTCACCTACCGCCGCGTCCCGGCGATCCAGCTCGCGCGCCAGCTCGTCGCGGACGGGCGGATCGGCACGATCCGTCACGTGCGGGCCCAGTACCTGCAGGACTGGATCGCCGACGAGGACGCCCCGCTGTCCTGGCGCCTCGACAAGTCCAAGGCGGGCAGCGGCGCGCTCGGGGACATCGGCGCGCACGTCATCGACCTGGCGCAGTTCATCACCGGCGAGCGGATCACGGGCGTCAGCGGACTGCTCGAGACGTTCGTCAAGGAGCGCCCGGTCGCGACCGACTTCGCCGGCCTCTCCGGCAGCGGGGGCACGGAGCGCGGGCCGGTGACGGTCGACGACGCCGCCCTGTTCCTCGCCCGCCTGTCCGGCGGGGGCATCGGGTCCTTCGAGGCGACGCGGTTCGCGCACGGCCGCAAGAACGCGATCCGGATCGAGATCAACGGGTCGAAGGGCTCGCTGGCCTTCGACTTCGAGGACATGAACCTCCTGCACTTCTTCGACGCGTCGGAGGACCCGGCGACGGCGGGCTTCCGCCGCATCGTCGTCACCGAGCCGCAGCACGCCTACGTCGGCCACTGGTGGCCGGCAGGGCACGGGCTCGGGTACGAGCACGCGTTCACCCACCAGGTCGTGGACCTCGTCGAGGGCATCGCGGCGGGGACGCACCCGGCCCCGACCTTCGCCGACGGGCTGGCCGTGCAGCGGGTGCTCGACGCGGTCGAGCGCAGCGCGGCGACCGGCGGCTGGGTCGAGCCGTAGCCAGACCTCGGGGCGGGGCCGGAGACGGCCTCGCCCCGGTGCCCCTCCCGCTGACGTGAGGGGACGACGTCCTGAGATCGACAGGAAGGAGGCCCACGGCACGCCCGGTGACGGGTGTGGGTGCCCGGCGGAGCACGGATCGTCCGCCACGTCCGGGACGGCAGGAAGGCCGACGACGCCCGTCCCGCGGAGCGCAGCACAGTTCCTGATCTCGACGAGGAGACCTTGTGAGAAACGTGCTAGGAGGATCGCGCGCGACGAAGCGCGCGGTCGCGGCGCTCGCCGCGACAGCAGTCGCCCTCCCTCTGACCCTGGCCACCGCGGCGTCGGCCACGGCCGCCCCCGGTGACGCGCTCGCCGCGGCACCCGTGGCGGCCGCTGCGGAGACCGAGCCGTTCGACGTGCTCGTCTTCAGCAAGACGGCGGGCTTCCGCCACGGATCCATCCCCGCGGGCATCGCGGCGATCCAGCAGCTCGGCGCCGACAACGGCTTCTCCGTGACCGCCACGGAGGACGCCGGCGCCTTCACCGACGACAACCTCGCCCAGTACGAGGCCGTCGTGTGGCTCTCCACGACCGGCGACGTGCTGAACGACGACCAGCAGGCCGCGTTCGAGCGGTACGTCCAGAACGGCGGCGGGTACGCCGGCGTCCACGCCGCGTCCGACACCGAGTACGACTGGCCGTGGTACGGCGAGCTGGTCGGCGCCTACTTCAACAGCCACCCGCAGAACCAGGACGCGACCATCAAGGTCGAGGACCAGGTGCACGAGTCCACGGCGCACCTGCCGGCGCGCTGGGACCGCTACGACGAGTGGTACAACTTCCGCACGAACCCGCGCGACACCGTGCACGTGCTGGCGAGCCTCGACGAGTCCTCGTACGACGCCGGCTCGGGCGCCATGGGTGCGGACCACCCGACGGCCTGGTGCCAGTCTACGACGGCGGTCGCTCCTGGTACACCGGCGGCGGGCACACGAACGAGTCGTTCGCCGAGCCGGAGTTCCTGCAGCACCTGCTGGGCGGCATCCAGACGGCGGCCGGCGTCGTCGACTCCGACTGCACCGCGACGCAGACGTCGAGCTACGAGCAGATCCCCCTCGACACCGACACCCAGAACCCGATGATGCTCGACGTGGCGCCGGACGGTGCGGTCTTCTACGCCGAGCGCGACGGCCGCATCCGGGTGATCGACCCGGAGACGAGCACGACGAGCACGGCGACGACCCTGCCGGTGACGACGGCCAACGAGGACGGTCTCCTCGGTCTCGTGCTCGACCCGGACTTCGCCGACAACGGCTGGGTGTACGCGTACTGGGCCCCGTCCGAGACGGGCGAGGACGGTCCGCACAACCGCGTCTCGCGCTACGTCTACGACGCCGCGACCGGGACGATCGACCAGAGCACCGAGCAGAAGATCCTCACCGTCACCACGCAGCGCAACACGTGCTGCCACGCCGGCGGCGACATGGTCTTCGACGGCGACGGCAACCTCGTCCTCGTCACGGGTGACAACACCAACCCGTTCGAGTCGGGCGGCTACACGCCGATCGACGAGCGCTCCGGGCGTCAGGACTTCGACGCGCAGCGCTCCTCGGCCAACACGAACGACCTCCGCGGCAAGGTGCTGCGCATCCACCCGGAGGACGACGGGACGTACACGATCCCCGAGGGCAACCTCTTCGACGAGGCCGCGGACACGGAGGACAAGACCCGTCCGGAGATCTACGGCATGGGCTTCCGCAACCCGTTCCGCGTCGGTGTCGACCCGTACTCGGGCAACATCCTCGTGGGCGACTACGGTCCCGACGCGGGCTCGTCGAGCCCGACCCGGGGCCCGGGCAACACCGTCGAGTGGAACGTCCTGAGCGAGCCCGGGTTCTACGGGTGGCCGTACTGCACGGGGGCGAACACCAACTACATCGACTACGACTTCGCGACCGGCCAGTCGGGCAGCGCGTTCGACTGCGGCGCGGGCCAGGTCAACGACTCCCCGAACAACACCGGCCTGACGGAGCTGCCGCCCGCGATCGAGGCGGAGATCTGGTACAACTACGCCGGCAACCCGGAGTTCCCGGAGATCGGCGGCGGAGGCGCCCCCATGGGCGGCCCGGTGTACCAGTACGACCCCGAGCTCGACTCGGACGTCAAGTGGCCGGAGTACTGGGACGGCAAGGCGTTCCTGGGCGAGTGGAACCAGGGCAGGCTGTACTCGATCCAGCTCACCGGCGAGAACCGTGACGAGATCGTCGACATCAACCGTGTCCTGCCGGGGATCTTCGACCCGAGCGCCGGGTTCTACCGGGCGATGGACTTCGACTTCGGTCCGGACGGGGCGATGTACGTCGTCGACTGGGGCTCCGGCTTCGGCGGCAACAACGACTCGAGCGGCATCTACAAGGTCAGCTACGTCCAGGGCAACCCGACGCCGATCGCCCGCGCGAGCGCGGACGTGACGAGCGGGCCCGCCCCGCTCACGGTGCAGTTCTCCTCGGAGGGCACGCGCCACCCGTCGGGCGAGGAGATCGCCCTCCAGTGGACCTTCGGCGACGGGTCCGAGCCGTCCAGCGAGGCGAACCCGACCCACACCTACACGGAGAACGGCGTCTACACCGCCCAGCTCACGGCGACGGACGCCGCGGGCGAGGTCGGCGTCGCCAACGTCACCGTGGTGGTCGGCAACGAGGCCCCGACGATCTCCATCACGTTCCCGGACAACGGCGGCTTCTTCGAGTGGGGCGACCAGGTCCGCTACGAGATCCAGGTCGACGACCCGGACGGGGAGGTGGACTGCTCGAACGTCGAGCTCTCCACGTCGCTCGGGCACGACGCGCACGCCCACCCCATGGACGTGCTCGAGGGCTGCGAGGGCTCGTTCCAGACGCTGCGCGACGAGGGCCACGGCATCGAGTCGAACATCTTCTGGGTGATCGAGGCGTCGTACACCGACGACGGCGGGGAGGTCGGCTCGCCGCTCACGGCGAACGACCTGCAGATCCTGCAGCCGAAGCTGCTCCAGTCGGAGTTCTTCACGTCCACCGGGCGTCTCGAGGGCTCGACGAGCACGGGCGACCCGGGCGTGCAGACCGAGACCACGGGTGACACCGCGGGTGGCGGGCTGAACATCGGCTACATCGAGCCCGGCGACTGGTGGGCGCACGAGCCCGTCTCGCTCTACGACGTCGACTCGATCACGCTGCGCGCGGCCTCCTCGAGCGCGGGCGCGACGATCTCGCTGCGCTGGGACGACCCCGAGGGGCCGGAGATCGGCAGCGTGACGGTCCCGGTGACAGGCGACTGGCAGGTCTACACCGATGTCACGGCCGAGCTGCACGACGTCCCCGAGGGCACCGGGACGCTCTACCTCGTCCAGACCGAGGGCGGCTCGAACGTCAACTGGATGGTCGTCAACGGTCGCGGCGTGACGGACAACGTGCGTCCGACCATCGACTCCTTCGAGGTCACGCCCACGTCGGGCACGGCGCCGCTCACGGTCACCGCGACCGCGACGGCGACCGACCCGGAGGACGAGGCGGTCACCTTCGCCTGGGACGCGGGTCTCGGTGAGGGCTTCGTGGACGGCACGGACGCGTTCGAGGTCACCTACGACGAGCCGGGCACGTACCGGCTCCAGGTCCGTGCCACGGACGAGCGGGGCGCGTACGCGGTCGAGTACACGACGGTGACCGTGGAGGCGCCGGAGACGGGCCCGGGGCTGTGCTTCGCGGGTCGTTCCGACGACTTCCTCGGTGCCGAGCTCGACGAGGACCGCTGGACGGTGCTCAACCGTGACCAGAACCTCGCGACCGAGGACGGTCACCTCGTCCTGCCCACGACGACGACCGACTTCTACGGGACCGACAACACGACGGTGCCCAACCTGGTGCTCCAGGACCTGCCGGACGGCCCGTTCACGGCCACCGCGAAGCTGACGCTGCCGGCACGCCAGCAGTACCAGCAGGCGGGTCTGCTCATCTGGGAGGACCAGGACAACTACGCGAAGATGGTGATCCAGGGCCGGTCGCAGGCGGCCGACCCGGCGACGCGCATCTTCCAGTTCATCCGCGAGGAGAACGCCCAGCCGAACGAGGTCGGCGAGTCGAACAGCGCGGCGCTCGGGGCCGACTACCCCGACACCGTGTACGTGCGGTTCGTCAGCGACGGCGAGTCCCTCCAGGCGGCGTACTCGGCCGACGGCACCGACTTCACGACGATGCCGCAGACCAAGTCCATCGCCGACCTGGAGAACGCGCAGATCGGGCTCGTCTCGCTCAAGGGCAACGGCACCGCCTCGCCGGTGCTCGACGCGCAGTTCGACTGGTTCCACATCACGCCCGACGACACGGCGCCGGCCCCCGGGCCCGACGACGAGTTCGACGGCGACGCGCTCGACACGTGCCGCTGGTCGATCGTCAACGAGGACCCGACCGGGTACCGCGTGACGGACGGCTCCCTGCAGATCGACACGACCCCGACGGACATCTACGGGACGGACAACCGCCCGGTGCCGAACATCGTGCTGCAGGACCAGCCGGCCGACGAGTGGACGGTCGAGACCGTCGTCGACGGCTCGGCGTTCGACCGCCAGTACCAGCAGGGCGGTCTGATCGTCTACGGCGGCGACGACGACTACGTGAAGCTCGACTTCGTGGTCGACAACCAGGCCGGCCAGGCCCGGGCGTCGCGGATCGAGCTGCGCAGCGAGGTCGGCGGGGTCGTGCAGAACCCGCAGCCGCAGACGGGCAACCTCGAGGGCGACGTCTGGCACCTGCGCCTGACCCGCTCGGGTGACACGTTCACCGGTGCCTACAGCGCCGACGGCGAGTCCTGGACGACGTTCGACGAGGCCGTGACGAACGCGCCCGCCGCGGACGCGCCCGTGGGCCTGTTCGCGCTGGGGGCGTCCGCCGACACCGGGGCCCCGGCGTCGTTCGACCGCTTCCGGGTGGTCGAGGACGAGGTCGAGGCTCCCGCGGTGACCGTCACCGTGCAGCCGCGCTGCATGGGCGGCAAGGTCTACCTCGCCGTCCGGGCGTCCAACGACGACGAGGTCCCGCTCGCCGTCACCCTGGAGACGCCTACGGCGAGAAGTCCTTCGCGGACGTCGCCCCGGGCTCCTCGGCCTACCAGGCGTTCGCGACGCGTGCGGCCGCCGTGGAGGCAGGCTCCGTGACGGTGACCGCCACCGACGCCGAGGGGAGGACCTTCTCCGAGACGGTGGACCACGCCGCGCAGAGCTGCGCCTGACAGACCCCCGGCGGCCGGTGACGCACCGGCCCGCCGGGCAGGGCGCTCGACGCGCGGTCGGCGACGGACGGACGGCCCTCGGCCGGGCCGCCCGTCCTGAGTCCGCTCGACGAGCACCACGGCGACCGCGAGGTCGCCCGGCCCCGCGCCGGGTACCGCGCTCCGGCCGGACGCCGGGGCACACCCCGGGAACCGACGAGCTCCCCGACCTGACGACCCCGACCCCTCCGAGACGACGAGGTGACCAGCACATGACCCGACACGAGACGCCGGACCCGCGCGCGGGACGAGCGGTGGCCGGCATGCGCCCGCGCGCACGGGCGATCCACGGCCTCGTCGTCGCGGCCCTCGCCGCAGCCCTCGCGCTGCTGGGACTCGCGGCCCCGGCGGCCGCGCACGGCGGGCCGATCGTGATCTCCGTGGGCACCGACGGCGCCGGCGGCATCACGGCGAACCTGACGTACCACAACGACGGGCACCCGGTCGAGGAGTCCGCGGACGTCTCGGTCACCGCGGTGTCCGACACGGGGGAGAGCGTCGGACCGGTCGCGCTGCGGTCGGCGTCCGAGGGCGTCGGCTGGTACGTCTCCGACCCCGGCCTCCTCGCGGAGGGCCACTGGACCCTCACCGCGACCATGACGACGCCGGCCGAGGCCACCGCGACCGCCGAGGTCGACGTCGTCCCGCTGCCCGAGCCGCCCTCGGACGACACAGCCGGCTCTGGCGATCCCGCCGGCGACGCCCAGGACGCGGCCGGCGACGTCGACGACGCCGGTGCCACGGCGGGCGCGACGACGGCGGGGCGACCGCCGCCGACGCGGGCTCCGACGACGGCTCCACGACGTTGCTGTGGGTCGTCCTCGCCGTCGTGCTCGCCGCCGCGGCCGCCCTGGCTGCCGTGCTCGCGCGGCGCCGCTCCCGCACCCCCGCCGCGCGTCGGTGACGCGTACCCGCACCGTTCCTGACCCGTTCCAGAACCAGCACGTCCGCCCGGCGACCCCGGGGGAGAACCGAGATCGACGAAGGAGACCGACCATGGCACGACCGATCACCCTCTTCACCGGGCAGTGGGCCGACCTGCCCTTCGAGGAGGTGGCCCGGCTCGCCTCGGGCTGGGGCTACGACGGGCTCGAGATCGCCTGCTGGGGCGACCACCTCGACCCGTGGCGCTGGGACGACGACGCGTACGTCCAGGGCAAGCTCGACCTGCTCGCGAAGTACGACCTCAAGGTCTACGCCATCTCCAACCACCTCAAGGGCCAGGCGGTCTGCGACGACCCCATCGACCAGCGCCACCGCGACATCCTGCCCGACGTGGTCTGGGGCGACGGCGACCCGGAGGGCGTGCGCCAGCGCGCCGCCGAGGAGATGAAGCACACGGCGCGCCTCGCGGCGAAGCTCGGCGTGAAGACCGTGGTGGGCTTCACCGGGTCCGCGATCTGGAAGTACGTCGCGATGTTCCCGCCGGTGTCCCAGGAGGCGATCGACGCGGGCTACCAGGACTTCGCCGACCGCTGGAACCCGATCCTCGACGTCTTCGACGAGGTCGCGTCCGGTTCGCTCACGAGGTGCACCCGAGCGAGATCGCCTACGACTACTGGACCACGGTGCGCACGCTCGAGGCGATCGGGCACCGGGAGGCGTTCGGTCTCAACTGGGACCCGAGCCACATGGTGTGGCAGGACCTCGACCCGGTGAGCTTCCTGTGGGACTTCAAGGACCGCATCTACCACGTGGACTGCAAGGACACGAAGAAGCGGATGCACAACGGCCGCAACGGCCGCATGGGGTCGCACCTGGCCTGGGCCGACCCGCGCCGCGGCTGGGACTTCATCTCCACCGGGCACGGGGACGTGCCGTGGGAGGACGCGTTCCGCATGCTCAACACCATCGGCTACGAGGGTCCGATCTCGGTCGAGTGGGAGGACGCCGGCATGGACCGCCTCGTCGGCGCCCCCGAGGCCCTCGAGTTCGTCAAGAAGTACGCGTTCGACGCGCCCGACGCCGCGTTCGACGCCGCCTTCTCGACGAAGTAGGCGCGCCGGCCGCCCTCGCGGCCGCCACGACGTCCGACGCGGCACCGCCCTCCTCCGGGAACCGGGGGAGGGCGGTGCCGTGTTCGCTTCTGATTTGTTTTACCGGGCGCTTTATCGAAACGAGATGGTGAACTTTCGGCTTTTGCTTGACCCCCGTCAGAAGCGCCCCTACGTTGTCAGCCATGCGAGCCGATGACGACGCGCAACACCGTGCTGTCCCTGCACCGGAGCAGGACGCACACCACACCCGAGGAGCCGCCACGGCCCTCGCCGACCCCGACAGCCGACCCGCCGCGGTCACCGTGCCACCCGCGCCCGCCGGCGCTCCCGCGACCTACCGCGCCGGCATCGTCGGCGTCGGGTTCATGGGCGGCGTCCACGCCCGCGCGGTGCGGACGTCGGGCGGCACGGTGTCGCTCGTCTCGGCGTCCGACGTCGAGACCGCGCGCGACGCGGCCGGACCGCTCGGTGCGCGCGGCGTCGCCGGCTCGGTCGACGAGCTGCTCGACTCGCCGGACGTCGACGTGGTGCACGTGTGCACGCCGAACCACCTGCACGTGCCCATCGCCCGCGCAGCGCTCGCGGCGGGCAAGCACGTCGTGTGCGAGAAGCCCCTCGCGGTCGACGCCGAGGGAGCGGCCGAGCTCGCCGGGCTCGCGGCACGAGCCCGTGCGGCCGACGGTCGCGTCGCGGTCGTCCCCTTCGCCTACCGGTTCCACCCCATGGTGCGCGAGGCGCGCGAGCGGGTGCGCCGGGGCGACGTCGGCACGGTCACCCTCGTCCACGGCTCCTACCTCCAGGACTGGCTGCTGCGCGCGTCCGACGACAACTGGCGGGTCGACCCCACGCTCGGCGGCGCGAGCCGCGCCTTCGGAGACATCGGCTCGCACCTGTGCGACCTGCTCGAGTTCACGACCGGGCACCGCATCGTGCGGTTGTCCGCCCGGTCGGCGACGGTCAACCCGCGGCGCCACGGCGTCGACGGGGTCGAGCGCGCGGTCACGACCGAGGACGCCGTGACGCTGCAGTACGAGACCGACGGCGGAGCGCTGGGCGCCGCCGTCGTCTCCCAGGTCTCGCCCGGACGCAAGAACCGGCTCCACCTCGAGATCTCGGGCACCGAGTCGACGCTCGCCTTCGACCAGGAGCAGCCCGAGCGGCTCTGGGAGGGGCGTCGCGACGCGTCGCGCCTGCTCGTGCGCGACCCGGAGACGCTCTCCCCGGCCGCCGCGCGGTACTCGCGGGTCCCGGCCGGCCACCCGCAGGGGTACCAGGAGTGCTTCGACGCGCTCGTGGCCGACACGGCGGCGGCGATCCACGGGGCCGCGCCCGACGGCCTGCCGACCTTCGACGACGGCCTGCGGGCGGCGCGCCTCGTCGCCGCCGTCGGCGCGTCGGACCGCACGCGGTCCTGGGTGGAGGTGCCCGCATGACCGCCACCACGACCCACGAGCCGCGGACGCCCGCACCCGGCGGGGGCGACGGCGAGCCGGTGCTGCGCCTGCGCGGCGTCGGCAAGGAGTTCTTCGGGAACTCGGTGCTGCGCGACATCGACCTCGACGTGCGTGCGGGCGACGTGCACGCGCTCGTCGGCGAGAACGGCGCGGGCAAGTCGACGCTCATGAAGATCATCGCCGGCGTCCACCGGCCCGACGGCGGCACGATCGAGCTCGACGGGCAGGTCACGACCTTCTCCTCGCCCCTCGCCGCCCAGCACGCCGGCGTCTCCACGGTGTTCCAGGAGTTCAACCTGCTGCCGGAGCGCTCGGTCGCCGAGAACGTCTACCTCGGGCGCGAGCCGCGCCGCGGCGGCCTCGTCGACCGTCGGCGCATGAACGACGACACGGACCGGCTCCTCGCGGACCTCGGGCTGTCGTCGCTGGCGGCGACCCAGCGCGTGGGCTCCCTGTCGGTCGCGCAGCAGCAGGTCGTCGAGATCGTCAAGGCCGTGTCGTACGACGCCCGGATCATCTCGATGGACGAGCCCACGGCGGCGCTCGCCGACCAGGAGGTCGAGCTGCTCTACGAGCTCGTGCGCCGGCTCTCCGGGCGCGGCGTGGCGATCCTCTACGTCTCCCACCGGCTCAAGGAGATCTTCGACCTCTGCGACACCATCACGGTGCTCAAGGACGGCAACCACGTCCTCACCACCCCCACGGTCGACATCGACCCGGACGGCCTCGTGCGCACGATGGTGGGCCGCGAGTTCGCCGGCTACTTCCCGGACAAGGACGCGGCGGTCGTGCCGGGCGACGTGCGGCTCGCGCTCGAGGGCGTCGGCAACGGCCAGGTCGACGACGTGACGCTCGCGGTGCGCGCGGGCGAGATCGTCGCGCTCGCCGGGCTCCAGGGCTCGGGGCGCACGGAGGTGGCCCACGGCATCTTCGGCATCGACGCGTTCACGCGCGGCCGAGTGCTCGTGGGCGGGCGGCCGGTCGACGTGCGCTCGCCGCGCCAGGCGGTCCGGGCCGGACTCGCTCTCGTCACCGAGGACCGCAAGGCGGAGGGCCTCGCGCTCGGCCAGTCGATCCTCGCCACGCGCGGCTCGTCCTCGACTCCGTCCTGCCGGGGTCCGCCGACCGCCGGGCACGCCGGATCCCGGGCATCCTGTCCTCGCTCGAGCTCGTCGCGAGCTCGCAGGAGGCGGAGGTCCAGTTCCTGTCGGGCGGCAACCAGCAGAAGGTGGTCCTGGCGAAGTGGCTCGTCACCGACCCGCAGGTCATCGTCCTCGACGAGCCGACGCGCGGCATCGACGTCGGGGCCAAGCGCGCCGTGTACGACCTCATGCGCGAGCTGACCGCGAACGGTGTCGCCGTCCTCATGATCTCGTCCGAGCTGCCCGAGGTCGTCGCCATGGCCGACCGGATCCTCGTCATGCGCGACGGGCGACTCGCCGGGGAGCTGCCCCACGGCAGCGACGAGGAGACCGTCATGGCGCTCGCCACCGGGGCGGGCACGACGTCGGGGGAGCATCTCGCGGTGGACCTCGCCGCGGCCGCGCGCACCGACGACCTCCCCGGACACGACGCCCGCGCCGGCGCGCCGGACGGCACCGACCGCACCCAGGAGGACCGATGAGCACCGCGGTCGCGACCGCCCCGCCCGCCGCACGCCCCGCCTCGCGGCGCCGGCGCCGGATCGGCTCGACGGAGATCGTCTACCTCGCCCTCGTGGGCATCGTCGTGGTCGCCGGCGTGCTCGTCGCGCTCGGCGGCGGCAACCTGTTCAGCACGGCGAACACGGCCTACATGCTGACCCAGACGAGCCTGCTCGGGTTCGTCGCCATCGGCCAGACGTTCGTCATCCTGTGCCGGTCGCTCGACCTGTCCGTCGGGTACGTCGTCGCGCTGTGCTCGATCGTGGGCGCGACGACCATGGCCGGGGACCCGGCCCGCGCGTGGATCGGCGTGCTCGCGGCGCTCGGCGTGGCGGCGCTCGTCGGGCTCGTCAACGGCCTGGCGATCACGAAGCTGCGGGTCAACCCGTTCATCGCCACGCTCGGCGTCGGCCTCATCGTCAAGGGCTACCTCGACACGCAGTTCAAGGGACCCGCGGGCGACGTCCCGGCGTCGTTCCAGATGTTCGGCTACACGCGCATCGGGCCCGTGCCGGTCTCGACGGTCGTCATGCTCCTCGTGGCCGCGGCCGGCGTGGTGCTCCTCGCCCGCACCCGCTCCGGGTACCACATGTTCGCGGTCGGGGGGAACGCCGACGTCGCGCGCCTCTCGGGCATCCGGACCGACCGGACCGTGCTCCTCGCGCACGTGCTGTGCTCGATGTGCGCGGGCGTGGCCGGCCTGCTCATCGCGGCGCGCTTCGGGACGGGCAACGCGCTCGTGTACTCCTACGGCCTCGACCTCGACTCGATCGCCGCGGTGGTGCTCGGCGGCACCCTGCTCCTGGGCGGCCGCGGGTCGGTCGTCGGCACGGTCGGCGGCGTGCTCATCCTCGCGGTGCTCGACACGGTGTTCAACGTCCTCGACGTCGACCCGTTCTTCAAGGACGTGCTGCGCGGCGTGGTCATCATCGCCGCCGTCGCCCTGTACGCCCGCCGGCAGATCGACCCGGCGAGCAGCCGGACGCGGTTCGGCGCCGGTGGACGAGGAGCGGCGCCACCCGGGCCCGGGACCTCCCGGACCGACGCCCCGACGACCACCGCAGGAGGTGCGTCCGCATGACCACCGACGCCCCGCGCCGCACCATCCCCGCGCGCGCACCCCGTGCCGGCCTCCTCGAGCGGCTCACGGCCGGCGGGAGCTGGACGGTCTTCGCGCTGCTCGTGCTCGTGTTCGCCGTCATCCTCGTGATCAACCCGTCGTTCGGCGAGCCGATGTCGCTCATGGCGTTCGTCAAGAAGGCCGCGCCGCTCGTCATCCTCGCGATCGGCCAGTACTTCGTCATCGTGTCCGGCGAGTTCGACCTGTCGGTCGGGTCCCTCGTCGGTGCCCAGGTCGTCATCGCCGCCAAGCTCATGGACGGCCAGGACTCCATGACCTGGCCGGTCATGGCGCTCATGCTGCTCTTCGGTCTCGCCGTGGGCCTCGTCAACGGCCTCGTCACGACGCTCCTGCGCGTGCCGTCGTTCATCACGACGCTCGGCATGATGCTCGTGCTGTACGGCGCGATCCGTCTCTGGACCGGCGGCGCGCCGACGGGTGCGCTCACCGAGGGGTTCCGGCAGTGGGGGCGCGGGGGTCTGCCCGACACCCCGGGCCAGTTCCAGGTCCCGTGGGCGCTCATGATCGTCGTGGTGCTCGGTGTGGCGGCCGCCGTGCTCATGCGCCGACCGTTCGGCCGGACCCTCGTCGCGACGGGGGACAACGACGTCGCGGCGTCCTACTCGGGGTCGGCCGTCTGGTGGGTGCGCACCCGTGCGTTCCTCCTCTCCGGCTTCATGGCGACGGTCGCCGCCGTGCTCATCGGCGGCTACGCCGGCGTCACGGCGCAGGTCGGCCAGGGCCTGGAGTTCATGGCGATCACGGCGGTCGTGCTGGGCGGGGTCGTGCTCGGCGGGGGGCGGGGGACCGTCGTCGCGGCGATGGCCGGAGCGCTCACCCTCGAGGCGCTCTTCACGCTGTTCAACCAGCTCAGCCTGCCGTCGACCATCCGCCCCGCCGTCCAGGGGGTCATCATCATCGCCGCCGTCGCCTACGCCGCACTGCCGCGGCGGTCGCGCCGGCGTCCGTCCACGGGGGCACCGCCCGCCGCGGGACGCCCCGCCGAGCCGAAGGAGCCCGCCCCCGCGACCGTCTGACGCCAGACCCGAGATCCCTCGACAGCACCACGACCTTCCCCCGCACCCGCGGGACGACGACGTCTCACCAAGGAGAGAAGGACATGCGACGTACACGAGCACTCCTCGCCGGCGCGGCAGTGGCCTCACTGCTCGCCACGGCGGCCTGCACGACGGACACCCCCACCGACGCCCCCGAGGGCGGCGGCGAGACCTCCGCCGAGGAGACCCAGGACGGCGAGGAGACCGGCGGCGCCGACTCCGAGTGGTTCGTCCAGGCCGACTACGACCGCCAGCTCGCGCAGCGCGACGTCGAGCCCGAGGGGCCGGCCGACCAGCCCTGGCTGCAGGCCATCGAGCCCGAGTACGTCGACACTGCGGAGTTCGCGAGCGAGGGCGGCGGCAAGACGCTGTGCTTCTCCAACGCGTCGGTCTCCAACCCGTGGCGCGTGACCGGCTTCATCACCATGGAGCAGCAGGTCCAGGTCCTCCAGGACGAGGGCGTCATCGGCGAGTTCCGCGTCTCCGACGCGGCGGACGACGACAACAAGCAGATCTCCGACATCCAGGCGTTCGTCGCCGCCGGGGACTGCGACGCGATCATCGTGTCGCCGTCGACGACCGCGACCCTGACCCCGGCGGTCGAGGCCGCGTGCGAGTCGGGCAAGCCCGTCATCGTGTTCGACCGCGGCGTCAACACCGACTGCATGGTGACCTTCATCCACCCGATCGGCGGCTACGCCTACGGGGCGGACGGCGCCGAGTACCTCGTCGACAACCTGGACGAGGGCTCGACGGTCCTCGCGCTGCGCATCCTCCCGGGCGTCGACGTCCTGGAGAACCGGTGGGCCGCGGCCGACAAGATCTTCTCCGAGTCGGGCCTCGAGGTCGTCGGGCAGGAGTTCACGGGCGGCGACGCCGCGCAGATCAAGGACATCGTCACGCAGTACCTGCAGCGCGGCGACGTCGACGGGATCTGGATGGACGCGGGCGACGGCGCCGTCGCGGCCGTCGAGGCCTTCGAGGACGCCGGCAAGCCGTACCCGGTGTTCATGGGCGAGGACGAGATGAGCTTCCTGCGCAAGTGGCAGGAGACGGACATGAACGCCATCGCGGCGGTGTACTCCAACTTCCAGTGGCGCACGCCGATCCTCGCGGCGCAGATGATCTGGGCCGGCGAGCAGGTGCCCGAGGAGTGGGTCCTGCCGCAGGAGCCCATCGAGGCGGACGAGCTCGACGCCTACCTGGAGGCGAACGCCGAGATGCCGTCGCTGCACTACGCGAAGTTCGGCGGCGAGGACCTGCCCGGCTACCCGCAGGCCTGGACCGACCGCTGACGTTCGTCGGACCGCTCCCCGTCCCTGCGTGGGACCGGGGAGCGGTCCGGCCGGACCGCCGTCCCGTGGCCCGCCCGACGAGAGAGAGCGACGTGGCTCTACCCGACCGCCCCCGCCTGCGTCCGCGCGCCGTCGGCGTCAACACCTGGGTGTGGGCGTCCCCGCTGACCGACACCGCGCTGCGCGAGATCGCACCGCGTGTCGCCGCGTGGGGCTTCGACGTGATCGAGCTCCCGGTGGAGCACCCCGACGACTGGGACCCGGACCTCGCGGCGCGCGTGCTCGCGGAGCACGGCCTGACGGCGAGCGTGTCGCTCGTCATGGGCGACGGGCGCGAGCTCGTCGCCGCCGACGCGGCGACGGTGCGGTCCACGCAGGACTACCTGCGCCGCGTCGTCGACGCCGCGGCGACGGTGGGCGCACCCGTGATCGGCGGGCCGGCGTACGCGTCGGTCGGCCGCACGTGGCGTCTGCGTCCCGACGAGCGCGAGGCGGCCTACGACGAGCTCGCGGAGCACCTCGGCCCCGTCGTGGAGCACGCGGTCGCCGCCGGCGTCGTCGTGGGCCTCGAACCGCTCAACCGGTACGAGACGAGCCTCGTCAACACGGTGGACCAGGGGCTGGAGGTCGTCGGGCGCCTTCCCGCGGAGGGCATCGGCCTCATGCTCGACGTCTACCACATGAACATCGAGGAGGCGGACCTGCCGGCCGCGATCGCGCGCGCGGGCGAGCGCATCGCGCACGTCCAGGTGTGCGGCAACGACCGCGGCGCACCGGGCGCCGACCACCTCGACTGGCCCGCGATCCTCGCGGCCCTCGACGGCGCGGGCTACGACGGCCCGCTCGTCATCGAGTCGTTCACGGCCGAGAACGCGACGATCGCGACGGCCGCCTCGATCTGGCGGCCGCTGGCGCCGACCCAGGACGCCCTCGCCGTCGACGGCCTCGCCTACCTGAAGGGACTGATGCCCACGCCGGAGCCCTGACAGCCGTAGTCGTAGCACGACCGCCGGCGCCGGCACGCCGCGGGATGACGACCACCCTGCCCGGACGACGACGTCCGGGCCCGCACGTCATGCCCCTGGAGGCACCATGATGACCTCGCGACGTCCCCGCAGGGGGAGGTCCGTCGCGGCCCTGACCATCGGCGCGCTGGCGTTCACGCTCGCACCCGCCGCGATGGCCACGGCCGACGTCGTACCGAGCGAACCCGACGACGAGCACAAGGTGCTCATCTTCACCAAGACGACCCAGTTCCGGCACACCGAGGCGATCACGCAGGGCACCCCGGTGCTCGAGGCGGCGTTCGCCGAGGCGGGCATCGAGTCCGACCACACGGAGGACTCGACCGTCTTCACCGACGAGAACCTCGCGCAGTACGACGCGCTCGTCATGTTCCAGACCTCGGGCGACCCGTGGGACGCGGACCAGAAGGCGGCGCTCGAGCGCTACCAGCAGGCGGGCGGTGGCATCGTCGCCATCCACAACGCCACCGACATGCGCGGCAGCTACGACTGGTGGGACGAGATGATCGGCGCGCTGATGCCCGGTCATGCCGCCACCGGCTCCAGCCCGGGCCTGCCGGGCACGGTGCGGGTCGAGGACCGCACGCACCCGTCCACCGAGCACCTGCCGCAGCGCTGGGACCGTGCGGACGAGTGGTACAACTTCTCGGCGAACGTGCGCGGTGAGGCGCACGTGCTCGCGACGATGGACGAGTCCACGTACGACCCGGGCGGCAACGCCATGGGCTACGACCACCCGATCTCGTGGTGCAAGCCCTACGACGGCGGCCGAGCCTGGATGACGGGCATGGGCCACTTCGGCGCGCACTACACGCAGGAGCCGGAGTTCGTCCAGCACATCGTCGGTGGCGTGGAGTGGGCCGCGGGCATGGTCGAGGGCGACTGCGGCGGCACCGACTGGGGCCAGTTCGAGAAGATCGCGCTCGACACGAACACGAGCGCGCCGTTCGGCATGGACGTCGCGCCCGACGGCCGCGTGTTCTACACCGAGCTCGTGCGCGGGCAGATCCGCGTCTACGACCCGCAGACGCAGAACACGACGACGGCGCTGACGATCCCCGTGTACTCCGGCGGCGAGGACGGCCTGCTCGGGCTCGCGCTCGACAAGGACTTCGCCACCAACGGGTACCTGTACCAGTACTACTCGCCGGCGAGCGACGACGACACGGACCCGGCGAACTTCGTCAGCCGCGTCTCCCGGTTCACCGTGACGTCCGACGGCCCCGGCTCGACGGCGATCGACCCGGCGTCCGAGGTCGTGGTCATCGAGATCCCGGCCGGGCGCCTGCCCGACGAGCCGGGGCACACCGGCGGCGGTCTCATCGTCGACCCCGCGAGCGGTGACCTCTACATCGGCGTGGGCGACGACGTGAACCCGCACTCCGAGCCCTCGGGCGGCTACGCGCCGCTGTCGGAGCGTCCCGGACGCCTGCACGACGCGCGCGCGACGTCGGCCAACACGAACGACCTGCGCGGCAAGGTCCTGCGGATCCACCCCGAGGCGGACGGCACGTACTCGATCCCCGAGGGCAACCTGTTCGACGAGTCGGCGGACACGGCGGACAAGACCCTGCCCGAGATCTACGCGATGGGCTTCCGCAACCCGTTCCGCTTCACGGTCGACCCCTCGACGGGCAACCTCGGCGTCGCCGACTACTCGCCCGACAACGGGTCGGACAACCTGGCGAACCGCGGCCCGGCGGGCATCGCGGAGTGGAACTACGTCACGGAGGCGGGCAACTTCGGGTGGCCGCTGTGCATGGGGAACAACGAGCCGTTCCGTGACGTGGACTACCGGACGAGCCCGGTGACCGTCGGCGACTTCTTCGACTGCGACGCCCCGGTCAACGACTCGATCCTCAACACCGGCCTGACGGAGCTGCCTCCCGCGCAGCCCGCCGACCTCTGGTACGGCTACCAGCGCTCGTCGGTCCCGGGCGCCATCACGCCGGTGGCGGCCTGGCCCCCATGGGCGGCCCGTTCTACCAGTTCGACCCCGAGCTCGAGTCGGACACGAAGTTCCCCGCGTACTACGACGGCAAGCCCTTCTTCTACGAGTGGGCGCGCAACAAGATGTACTCGATCGACCTCGTCGAGGGCGGTGCCGGGACCGGCGCCACGGACGTCGAGAAGGTCAACCCGTTCCTCCCGGAGGAGGAGTTCCTCGCGCCGATCGACTCGAAGTTCGGGCCGGACGGCTCCATGTACGTGCTCGACTGGGGCGGCGGCTTCGGCCGTGACAACCCGAGCTCGGGCCTGCACCGCATCGACTACGTCTCCGGCTCGCGGTCCCCGGCCGCGGTGCCGACGGCGACCCCCGACTCCGGCATCGCGCCGCTCGAGATCGCCTTCGACGGGTCGGGCAGCACCGACCCCGAGAACGAGACGCTCACGTACGCGTGGGACTTCGACGGCGACGGCGAGACGGACTCGACCGACGTCGCCCCGACGCACACGTACACCCAGAACGGCGTCTACGACGCCCGCCTCACCGTGACCGACCCCGCGGGGAAGACCGGGACCGCCACGGTGCCGATCACCGTGGGCAACACCCGGCCCGAGGTCGACTTCGGCCTGCCGCCGACCGGGTCGTTCTTCAACTTCGGCGACGCGATCACGTGGGACGTGTCGGTCACCGACGCGGAGGACTCGCCGGACGGCGACACGATCGACGACGAGCAGGTCATCATCCAGCCGGCGCTCGGTCACGACGCGCACGCGCACCCGGCGGAGCCGCTGCACGGACGCACGGGCACGATCCAGACCAGCCTGGGCGGCGGTCACAGCGAGGACATGAACGTCTTCTACGTGATCGACGCGCGCTACACCGACGACGGCGGCGAGGGCGGCGTGCCCGCGCTCACCGGCTCGGACACGACGCTCATCTTCCCGAAGAAGCGCGAGGCCGAGTTCACCGCGGCGAGCGAGGGCACGACGACGATCCCGAGCCGTGACGTCGAGGGTGGCGGTTCCGTCATCACCGGCGCCGACGGCGCGTGGGCGTCGTACGACCCGGTGAGCCTGTACGGCGTCGAGGCGCTGAACCTGCGCGTCGCCGCGGCGGACGCGGGCACCGTCGAGCTGCGTCGCGGCGCGGCCGACGGCGAGCTCCTCGGCACCGCCGAGGTGCCGCAGACGGGGCTCGGGACGTTCACCGACGTCCGCGTCGAGGTCACCGACCCGATGGAGCCGTTCACGCTCTACGTGGTCTTCCCCGGCGCGGGCGAGCGCCGCCTCAACTTCATCGAGGCGGACGGCAAGGCCGTTTCCGACACGACGCGCCCGAAGGTCCGGATCACCGCGCCCGAGGCGGGTGTCCAGCTCGAGCAGGGCGAGATCACGGTGGCGGCCGAGGCCGAGGACACCGAGAACACGGTGACCGAGGTCGAGTTCTTCGTGGACGGCACCTCGATCGGCACGGACACCGAGGCGCCGTACGAGGCGACGTGGGAGGTGACGGCGGACAACACCTACGAGCTGACCGCGGTCGCCACCAACGACAAGGGCCTGTACACGCGCTCGCGCATCGTGGTCGCGCAGGTCGGCGACCTGTTCGCCGGGATGTCGACCTTCACCAACGCGAACGGGACGTTCGAGCAGCTCGCCGAGGGCAGGTACCTCATCACGTCGGGCGGCGCGAACATGTGGCAGGGCACCAACGAGTACTCGACCATCTACCGCGAGCAGGACGCCGACGCGAACTGGTCGGCGACGGTGCGGATCAACAGCCAGGGCAACTCGAACGGGTCCGCCAAGGCGGGGATCATCGTCCGCAACGACGTCGCGCAGACGAGCGGTTCGCTCGGCTACGCCGCGCTGGGCATGCGTCCGAGCGGGGGCTTCGAGTGGCTGCGCGGCAACGCGAGCGGTCAGCTCGCGACGTCGAGCAGCGCGAGCACGACGAGCTATCCCGCGTGGGTGCGCATCGTGCGCGACGGCGACCTGTACACGGCGTTCTGGAGCAAGGACGGCGCGACGTTCACCCAGATCGGGGAGCCGCAGACCCTCCCGGGGGCGGCGGCGGTCCAGGACGTCGGCATGTTCGTCACCGCGCACTCCACGACGGCGACGAGCGCGGTCGAGTTCCAGGACTTCGTGTTCGACGACGACCCGGTCGCGCCCGAGGAGCCCGGCGACGACGTGCCGCCGCAGTGCCTCGCGCACGCGTCGGACGAGTTCGACGGCGACGACTCGACGCCCGGTGGACCACGGTCCGCCAGGCCGAGGGCGCGGCGATCTCGGTCGCGGACGGCCACGCGGTCCTGCCGGTGGTCCAGGGCGACATCAACGAGGCCGCGGCCGGTCCGATCAGCTACCTGGGACAGCCGGCCCCGGCCGGCGCCTGGACGCTCGAGACGAAGCTCGACGTGCCGCTCACGCGGCACTGGCAGCACGCCGGTCTCCTCGTCCACGTGGACGACGACGAGTACACCAAGCTCGCGTCACGAAGAACCAGAACGGTGCCCGCTTCCTCGAGTTCCAGACCGAGACCGGCGGGACCCGGACGTGGCACGGGCAGGAGGACGTCGCCGAGGACTTCCCGACGACGATCCACCTGCGCCTCGTCTCGGACGGCGAGCAGATCACGGCGGCCTACTCGGCCGACGGCGAGACGTGGACCGACCTCGACGGGGCCGCCCCGGTGAAGGACGGTGCGACGTTCGGCGTCATGGCCGGCGGCGACACCGCGACCGGGGACACCGTCGCGGAGGTCGACTGGGTCCGCGTCTCGGGCGCGGAGCCGGACGACGGCGTGCGCGAGCCGGGCGACGAGTTCGAGGGCGACGCCCTCGACGGCTGCCGCTGGGACGCCGTCACGCGGTACGACGAGTCCGAGGTCGCCGTCGCCGACGGCGAGCTGCGCATGACGACGCAGCCGGGCGACATCAACGGCACGGACAACGGCGACCCGCGCAACCTCGTCCTCCAGAAGGCACCGGAGGGCGACTGGGTGGCCGAGACGCGCATGAAGGCGCCGCTCGCCCACCGCTGGCAGCTCGCCGGGCTGCTCGCGTACGGCGACGACGACAACTACGTCAAGCTCGACGTCGTCGCCCGGAACGAGCCGGGCGCGCGCTGGACCTCGGCGCGGAGCTCGTCTCCGAGAAGGACGCCCAGTTCGGCAACGGTGGCAACCGTGCGCTGGACATCGCGGACTCCACGGAGTCCGGGTACTGGTACCTGCGCCTGGCGAAGGTCGGGGACACGTACCAGGGCTGGGTCAGCGACGGCGGCGTGAGCTGGCAGTCGCTGGGCGAGCCGGTGACCAACGACGTGCCTCTCACGTCGGTCGGCCTCATGGCGATCGGCCCGGAGCAGGAGACGCCGGTCACCGTGGCGTTCGACTGGTTCCGGCTGACGTCGGGCGACGAGGAGCCCGAGGTCGCGGTCGACGCCGAGGTCTCCGTGCGCTGCCTCGCCGGCAAGGCGTACGTCGCCGTCCGGGCGACGAACGCCGACGAGGAGGCCGCGGCGATCACCCTCGCCACGGCGTACGGCTCGAAGGAGGTCGCCGACGTCGCGGTCGGGGCGAACGCGTACCACGCGTTCGCCGTGCGGGCCGCGGAGGTCGCGGCCGGCGCCGCGACGGTCACGGCCACGATCGGTGACCGGACGGCCACCGTGGAGGCGCCGTACGACGCCGTGAGCTGCGGCTGACGGCAGGCCGGCGGCGGGCACCCGGCGTGCCCGCCGCGGCCGCGCCCGTCCGCGTCACGCGGACGGGCGCGGACCCACCGGACCACAGGACGAGGAGCACCAGATGGCACGGCGGACCGGCGCACGACAGGCGCCCCGGGACGGTCGAGGACCGGCACCGGCACGGCGGCGCGCCCCGTGGGCCGGGCGACGCCTGCGGCGTCCGCCCGCTCCCGTCCTGACGACCGGGGCGGTGCCGGCCGTCCCGAGCCTCGGCCGCCGGCGCACGTCCGCGTGCGCCGGTGGCTGCAGGCGCTCGACGCGCGCGGCCGGGTGCTCCTCGGGGCCGCGGCGCTCGCGGTCGTCGTCCTCGTCGCCGTGCTGGTGGTCACGCTCACGCGCGGCGCCGGGCAGGGCCCCGCGGACGACGCGCTCGCGGTGGACCCGGCTCGCGTCGCCGAGCTGGAGGCCGCCGAGGAGGCGCGGGACGCCGAGAACCTCACCGCCTCGATCGAGCACGCCCAGGCCCTCCAGGCCGAGCTCGTCCCCGTGCTGCACGACCTCCACGGCGTCCTGCCGGTCGACGGCACGACCGCGACGCCGCCCACGGCGGAGGAGGTCGCCGCGTGGCGCACCGTCGTCGACGGGCTCGTGGCGGAGACGGAGTCGCTCGCGACCGGGTCGTCCGAGCACAACATCGTCCGCAACGGGATGCTGACGTCGCTGGAGCTGCTGGGCGACACGGTCGACGCCGTCGACCTCGCCCGGGCCGCGGACGCGAGCACCGCGCCGGACCTCTACGCCCTCGCGGGCGGGCTGCGCACGCGCGCCGTCGACACGTGGGGGCTCGCCGCGATCCAGCTCGACCTGCGCTCGACCTCCGGCGGACAGGGGCACGTGCACGTCTTCCTGCCGGTCCGCCCCGGCGACTCCCTCGAGGGAGGCCTTGACGGGCACGGCAGCGGCGAGCAGGAGCCGGCCCACGAGGACGGCGACGGTCACGACCACTGACCGCACGCGTCACGCCCGGTGCGCCGTCGTGCCTCAGGCGCTGTGCACCATGACGACGTCGCTGTGGCGCTCGCCCCCGACGACGTACGTCCGCTCGCCCACGAGGACGAACCCGTGCTTGCGGTAGAAGGCCTGCGCCCGCGCGTTGAGCCCGTTCGTGCCGAGCCAGAGCGTGCGGCCCGGTGCGAGCACGGTGGCGGCGTCGAGCGCCGCGCCCAGGAGCGCACCGGCGACACCGGTGCCCTGCGCGTCCGGGTGGACGTAGATCTTCGACAGCTCCACGACCTCGTCGCGCCCGACGGCGTCGGCGACGTCCGCGTCGTCCGGGACGCCCACCACGAGCAGCGCGTACCCGAGCGGGCGCGCGGGCGGACCGGGCTCCTCGACCACCAGCAGCGCGTGCGCGGCGCTCGCGGCCCAGGCGCGGAACCGGTCGGGCGAGAGCTGCGTGGCGACGTGCGCGGCGATCGCGTCGGCCGACGCGCCCGGCGGGCACGCGAGCGGGAACGTCAGGGCGGCGAGCCCGGCGAGCGCCTCGGCGTCGTCGGACGTCGCCGCGCGCACGCGCGTCGTGGACAGGTCGAGGTGGGTCACGCCCGCGAATCTACGCCTGCGCGCCATGATGGGGGAGTGACCCGTATCGATCTCAACGCGGACCTCGGCGAGGGCTTCGGCCGCTGGACGCTCGCCGACGACCAGGCGCTGCTCGGCCTGGTCTCCAGCGCGAACGTGGCCTGCGGGTTCCACGCGGGCGACGCCAGCACGATGCGTGCGGTGGTGCGCGACGCGGTCGCGGGCGGGGTGAGCGTCGGCGCTCACGTGAGCTACCGCGACCTGGCGGGCTTCGGCCGGCGCTTCCTCGAGGTCCCCCCGGCCGAGCTCGCGGACGAGGTGGTCTACCAGGTCGCCGCGCTCGACGGTTTCGCACGGCTCGCGGGTGACCGCGTGCGCTACGTCAAGCCGCACGGCGCCCTCTACAACGCGGTGGTCCACCACGAGGAGCAGGCGCGCGCCGTCGTCGACGCGGTGCGCGACTACGACCCCGGGCTCGCGCTCGTCGGGCTGCCGGGCTCGGTCGTGCTGCGGCTCGCGGAGGAGGCCGGTCTGCCCACGGTGCACGAGGCGTTCGCCGACCGCGGCTACCTCCCGACCGGGGCGCTCGTGCCGCGCGGGCACCCGGGCGCCGTCCTGCACGACGCGGAGGAGGTCGCCGCGCGCGTCGTCGAGCTGGTGACGGGCGGGACGGTCCTCGCCGTGGACGGGACGCGCGTGCGGGTCGACGCCGCGTCCGTGTGCGTCCACTCCGACACACCCGGGGCGGTGGGGCTGCTCGTCGCGGTCCGGCGCGCGCTCGAGGAGCTGGGGGTCGGCGTGCAGCCGTTCGCGGGCACGGGCCGCTCCGCATGAGGCGAGGGCTGGCCGACGGCGCGTCCGCGGTCCGCCCGTACGGCGAGACGGCGTTCCTCGTCGACCTGCCGGGGCTCGACGCCGTGCGGACGCTCCACCGGGAGCTCGTCGCCGACGCCCCGGACGACGTCCTCGACGTCGTGCCGGCGGCCCGGACGGTGCTCGTGACGTACGCGCGGTCGCACGGGGCCGCGGCCGTCCGGGCCTGGCTCGACGCGGCGCTCGACCGGGCCCGGAGGACGACGGGCCCGGCGGACGACGCTCCGGCCCGGCGCGGTGCGCCCGTCGAGATCCCCGTCGTCTACGACGGCGCGGACCTCGCCGACGTCGCGGCGTGGGCGGGCGTCAGCGTGGACGAGGTCGTCGCGCGGCACACCGGGCGCACGTACGAGGCGGCGTTCGGGGGCTTCGCGCCCGGGTTCGCGTACCTCACCGGCGTCGACCCGGTCATCGCGGCGCCGCGGCTGGCCACGCCGCGCACCCGGGTGCCTGCGGGCGCGGTCGCCCTCGCCGCCGACCTCACGGCGGTCTACCCCTCGGCCTCGCCCGGGGGATGGCGGCTCCTGGGCAGTACGGACCGCCAGATGTTCGACGTCGACCGGGACCCTCCCGCGCTCGTCGCCCCCGGTGACCTCGTGCGCTTCCGCACGGTCCGCGGCACCGCACGAGGGGGTGCGGCACCAGCCGTCGACGGCCGGTCCGCGGCGCGCGGGGTGGGCGAGGCGCGGACGCATGGGGTGGGCGAGACGCAGGGACGCGACGGACGCGCGCTCACGGTGCTCTCGCCGGGACCGCTGACGCTGGTCGAGGACGAGGGGCGCCCCGGGTGGGCGGCGATCGGTGTCGGACGGTCGGGTGCGGCGGACCGGGGCTCCGCCGCGCTCGCCAACCGTGTCGTGGGCAACTCCCCGGACGCCGCTCTGCTCGAGGTGACGTTCGGCGGGCTGGTGCTGCGCGCCGACGCCCGGCGGTCGTCGCGCTCGCGGGAGCCGTCGTGCCCGCGACGGTCGACGGCGTGCCCGTCGGGCAGGGCGCTGCGCTGCGGCTCGCGGGAGGTTCCGTGCTCCGGCTCGGAGCGCCCGAGCACGGTCTGCGCACCTACGTCGCGGTGCGCGGGGGCGTGCTCGTCGAGCCGGTGCTCGGCTCGCGCGCGCACGACGTCCTGTCCGCGCTGGGGCCTCGCCCGCTGCGCGCCGGCGACGTGCTCGGCGCGGGACCTCCGCCGCCCCCGTGGCCCCTCGACGACCCGACTCCGGTGCGGTTCCCGGCGGGAGCTCGACGACCGGGGGAGCGGGACGCGACGGTGCTGCGTGCGCTCCCGGGCCCGCGCCCGGACTGGTTCACCCCGCAGTCCTGGCGCGCACTCGCGGTCCCGCGGTCGGTCAGCCCGGAGAGCAACCGCGTCGCGCTGCGGCTGGACGGCCCGACCGTGCCGCGGGCGACGGGCGAGCTGCCCTCCGAGGGGCTCGTGCGCGGGGCGATCCAGGTGCCGCCCGACGGGCGACCGGTCCTGTTCCTCGCCGACCATCCGGTCACCGGCGGGTACCCGGTCGTCGCCGTCGTGCCGGAGGACGACGTCGACAGGGCGGCGCAGCTGAGGCCCGGGGACGCGGTACGGCTCCGGCCGGAGGGCGTCCCGGCCGGGGCCGGGGGACCGACGGGCGGTGAGCCGGGTCACCACCGACCGGCTTGACCCTCGTCCGCGAGGGCGCGTAATGTTCTCGAGGTCGGCCCGACAGGGAGGAACAGACACCGCGACGGTGGCTGGTCCCGAGGCCGGAATCCTTCTCCACCGAGAGGCCTTGAGCCTCTCGCTCGGAGACCTCACAGCACGACCACCACGCGAGCAACCGGGGTTGAGAAGCCGTGAGGGATCGGGTAGGGTTGAGAAGTTGCCCCAAGCGAGGTTGGGCCGGTTGGTCCAGCTGAGTTGGTGTGTGTCGGTTGTTTGAGAACTCAACAGTGTGCTTGTTAGTCAATGCCAAATTTTTTGTCCTCGTGGGCATGGCTGGCTGGTTGCTCCCGTCCGGGGGTGGTGGTTGGTCGTGTCTGGGGATTCCTTTGGTTGATTTCGGAGAATGATCGTCGGATTGTTTTTCGTGTAGCCAGTTTTGTGAACCTGTTGGGTTCGCTTCGTATGGATTGTCTGCTGCCGGCTTCGTGCTGGTGGTGGGCGTTGTTCTTTTACGGAGAGTTTGATCCTGGCTCAGGACGAACGCTGGCGGCGTGCTTAACACATGCAAGTCGAACGATGAAGCCCAGCTTGCTGGGTGGATTAGTGGCGAACGGGT